>JAKOMP010000204.1 GCA_022241785.1 Cyanocohniella sp. LLY
CATTTTTCTCTTGATTCAAAACGGTTTTTTCTATCTTTTTCTAGTCATTGAAGAGCAAGCTTTCAATGATTCTGAACCAAGTTTTCCATAAAAATTACCTAAAAACCAAAATTTTGTACAAAGTCCAAGTTTATTAACTGTATATCTACATTAATAGTAATAATTCTTATTTAGTTCTAATAAATTCTAGCCAATTCTCCCAGCAATTAGTTCTTATGTACTAAATATATCGGTTTCTTTGGAGTGTGACAGTTGCGGGTGCGGAATGTGGGTTTCAAGACTTCTACGAGTTCCACTATGATTAGTTGTGCATCGGGAGGAAGAGACGCAATATCTTGTTGAATTGTACCTAAGTTCATGATTGATCATCCTCCAGGTTATCTTCACAACGTTCAATAAATTTCTCGACTCTGCTTCTAAGCATATCAGGGTTAAGAAATAGGAATTTAAACCAGAACTCCTGCCATCTCCCTAATTCGATTTGCCCAGGTTTGAGACAAGGTGGAAATTTCCAGACGACTAAAATCATTTGCCCAAGTTGACAACCAATGAATATGCCATCGAGACAATTGACGTTGCATTTGAGCCAGTTCAAAGGCACTGTCCACATCTAAATCAATCGCTGTCAGTTCTAAAAATACTTTACTTTCTCTAACAATTCCAAGTACCGCTTCCCCATTAACCCCATCCAAACTGAGAGATGCCATTTGCAGAAAGTTCTGTGCCAATCGTTCAAGACGTACAGAAAGACGCTCGCACCGAAACGCAATTTGTTCTACAGTCCAGTTATTCATACGCCTCCTAATAACTTGTGGATGATTTGTTTGACCTGTTCACGAATCGTCGGATCTAAAATTTCCATCGCTCTATTTTGACGTGGACGGAGATTTACCATTGATTCATAGAAAATTTCTTGAGAAATAGGATTCCAACTCGCGCCCCAAATATCCTGCTGTTGACTTCTATTATCAAGTAAAATGGTTTCGCAGTCCGAGTGCATTTCACCTCCACCTGCCAAAATTTGATGACGTATATCTACGGCTGTTTTAATATAAAAACGATTAGCTTGAAGCATCTCGTTGATTTGGGTAGGTGTTGCAGGTTCTTGTAAAATATGAATGATCAAGGATGAAATACTAATCAATTTATTGAATCATTCGCTCATATTACCTTAAACGATATTAACGTGACCCTATTTCCATCTCTTGATAATCTAAGCTAAGATTCTCTACTTAATAGCGAACTGACAAGTCAGCGCTTGCGCGATCGCACTTCTTAAAGATGTTTAACCCTGAAGTTAGACGGCTTATATTTATAACTGAGTTCAAGAGCATTGCAAAAGCTATTTAGTTGATTAAGTAAAGCATTATAATAAACGTAAGCATCGTCTCTTTGATCTTGGAGATTAGCATATAAAGTTAACTCTGGTTCTGGGGCTAGGTGATTTTTAGGGATATCTAAACCGGCTTCAGTTAAGCGTGTTGACGCGATCGCCACTAACAATGCCCCAATTGTCTTGGACTCCCCTCTGTGAAGATCATTCAGTCCAGGTAATATTATTTCTGCACCTGGCAACTCATTGAGATTCATGATTGATTTTCCTCCAGGTTATTTTCACAACGTTCAATAAATTTCTCGATTCTGGTTCTAAGTATATCAGGGTTTAGAGAGGGAAATTTGATTAGTTCAGGTGTGATCGCTTCAAAGCAATTCTGTAGATCAGTCAAAGAGAATAATTTCTGTTTGTACATGGCTTCAATATCTTTAATGTCACGGTCAAATCCCCTAGATAGTTTAGAAAGAGCTTGGGCTGTGAAGTCATAGTGATAAAACGAAATTTGACCTCGTTTGCCAATGAATACGCTTCTATCACGCCATCCTGGAAGAGGTGGCAAGAAATCCTGCGGAGATGCCAATTCGATATTGATGTTTAATTCTTGTTTGAGCTTGGCGATGGCTTGAAAAATGCCCGGTGGTTCAGGGTCTAGACGAAGATCAACATCAACTGTGGAGTTGCGCCATCCAATTAGTAGCGCACTAGCTCCACCTGTAAAGTATATGCAGCCTGAACCCTGGGCTTCTCTACCTAAGACTTGCATCAGACGTTCTAACTTCTGAGTGTCAATGTTGGCACGCATATTTTTATGGATTTATTTGTTTGGCAATTGAGCGAACTGACAAGTCAGCGCTTGCGCTATCGCTTTTTTCAAATATGTTTAACAGCAAATCTAACACCTCGTTTTTCTGGTGAAAAATTAAATACCGAGTCAGGTGTATGTTTTAAACGTGAAGTACCAACAGACTTTAGCTCAAGTTCACGAGGGGGGAATCCAATACAGCACTTCCGTCTGTAATGAGGTACACTAGATCAAAATATAAATATTTTTAAATGAAGTCATATTCTATCGATCTTCGAGAAAAAATAGTTGCAGCACATGTTCAGAAAAACATCTCAATCAGGAAAGTAGCTAACATATTTTCCGTGTCGAAGAGTTTAGTGCAAAAGC
>JAKOMP010000205.1 GCA_022241785.1 Cyanocohniella sp. LLY
TTAAGTCAATTTCACTTGGCTTTTAAAAGGCTATCAAATAATACTCAAAAATACAATGCAAATCACAATATTAATCAATAAATCTTCCAATTTTTATTTATTTTTAAAATATTTCTTAAGCAGAAATCAATAAATCAATATCGGAAACTAAAAAATTTTTTGTTCTAATTTTTTTTAAGAAATCACAAAAGATTGACAACAAATTGATAGATTACAAATAGTTGTTATTCAAGCAGAATATAGATATTCTGTCCAAAAAGATGTACAACTGTGCTTGCTAAAGCCAAACTGGTGTTAGAAATGTCGCAGATAAAAATTGAGGAAGTTATTTGTATTAAGGGGAACGTCCTGATAGTCTTTTACACGCCGGAGAAATGTTGGCAGTTTCGCATCATCAGCCGCACTGGGGGTATTTTCGGAGAACAGAAGTTGTACTATAGTGCTGCTGCGGCAATGAAAACGGGGATGGATTGGCTGTGGGATGAATTGTGATAGTCGACAGTTTTGTCTCGCGTATGAGTGGAATCTCGCAAAATTTCAGCATAAATTTTCCGCTTAACTACTAAATTTTCTCCCCTTTCAAATCCATAGCAGAGCAATTGAGTACAATTTGTCAGTAGAATCGCACTGACCACTAGGAAAAGCAATTGAGCCGAAGTACACCCACTACCCCAAGCCGAACGCTAAAGATTACGATCCTAACAGTAGGGTCGAGAGGAGATGTGCAGCCCTATTGTGCATTGGGCATGGGTTTGAAACGTGCGGGGCATCAGGTAACAATAGCAGCAAACGAAAACTTTGAGTCATTCGTGAGACAGTGTGATTTGGAGTTTGTGGCGATTGCGCCTAATTTTCAAGAACTATTGCAATCTCAACAAGGTCAGCGAATGATTGCGGGAGAAAAAGTTCAGCTTGTGAGTGATGAGTTATTTGTTGAGCAATTGCAATCAGCTTGGGCAGCAAGTCAAGGAACTGAGGTAATCATCTACACGCCGCTAACGAACTGGGGGTATCACATAGCCGAGAAAATAGGCATACCTTGTTTTTTCGCATCGGTTCTGCCAGCGACTCCAACAGGGATGTTCCCATTTTTGAGATTCGCCCGAACAACGAACAATCCATTCAAAAAAGTCATTAACTATGCCAGCTACTTCATCGCAGAGTTTCTGTACTGGCAGAGATACCGAAAACTAATCAACCAATTCAGAAGTGAAACTTTGCAATTGCCGCCGTTGCCATACCTGGGCAAACGCTTCCGTAAGAAACCCCCGGCTAATGTAGCAAGAATTCCAGCACTATATGGATTCAGTTCTCATGTAATTCCCAGACCAAAGGATTGGCCCCAATGGGTATACGTAACTGGTTACTGGTTTATTGATTTGGCAGAAAAATATGACGAAGAAGCTTCTGATGAACTGTTGGATTTCCTGGGCTTTAAGGTAAAACCTTTGTGCATTGGATTTGGCAGTATGACAATGCCCAATCCAGAGTATTTCACATATTATATTGTGCAAGCATTAAAGAAAGCACATCAAGGTGGCGTTATCTTGTCAGGCTGGGGAAATGTGGGCAGGATAGTCAACGCTAAAGATTCGATGCGCGTGTGTGTAGTTAAAGATGTTCCCCATGACTGGTTGTTTCCTCATGTGTCAGCAGTAATTCATCATGGAGGTGCGAGTACAACGGCCGCGGTGTTGCGTGCAGGGATACCCTCATTGATAGTACCCTTTTTTGCAGATCAGCCAATTTGGGGTGAGTTGCTGATGCGGCTGGGGGTGAGTCCTAAGCCAATACCATATAAGGAAGTGTCAGAAGATACTTTAGCAGCAGGGATTAAGGTAATGCTAGATGATGAGGTGATGCTGTCAAAAGCGCAAGAGTTAGGCGAAAAGATTAGGAGTGAAGATGGTGTAGCGAATGCTGTGGAAGCATTTCACCGTCATTTGGGGCTGATTGGGTAAGTTGGTTTCGTTCAAATGGAGAACATTTGCCAAGTCCGGCAAGCGGTAAGCGTTGGCTATGTCTTTATTTGAGGGGATCGTGACCCCAGTTTTTTAAAGAGTAGCGCCAACGAGTATGTTCAACATCACCTGATGGTTTTTGTGCTGTATGGCGATGAACGTAACTGATCACTTTCTTCATGTGTGAAAGTTCATCTTCAGTATAGTTATCTTTCTTCTGTAACAATTGTATGATACGTTGTCCTGATTTATGACCGATGGACTCACTATCGCCATCTTTTTCTTTTTGTCCAACTTGTTGAGATTCATCTGTTTGTAGCCAAGACTCAAGGGGTGCATCCCAGTTTTTATTTAGCACCTAGAGAATAAATGTCATTGCGAGGAGGAACGACGTTCGCGTAGCGTGTCGCTTTGCGACTCAGCAATCGCAAAGTCTCGCACTAAGAATAAAACCATGCGATTGCTAGAGCCTCCGGCACGCTACGCGAACACTCCACTTCGTTGCGTTCGCAATGACATTCAAAAAAGTGGGATGCTCCCAGAC
>JAKOMP010000206.1 GCA_022241785.1 Cyanocohniella sp. LLY
AAGTTAGCGCGGTTGATGACGTCTGCCCAAGTAGCGATGACGCGACCTTGAGAATCGATTACTGATTGGTTGAAGTTGAAACCGTTTAAGTTGAAAGCCATTGTGCTAACACCCAGTGCAGTAAACCAGATACCGATTACAGGCCAAGCAGCTAGGAAGAAGTGCAAGGAACGGCTGTTGTTGAAGGAAGCGTATTGGAAGATTAAGCGACCGAAGTAACCGTGTGCTGCAACGATGTTGTAGGTTTCTTCTTCTTGTCCGAACTTGTAACCGTAGTTTTGTGATTCGTTTTCTGTGGTTTCACGTACCAAGGAGGAAGTTACCAAGGAACCGTGCATTGCGGAGAATAAGCTACCACCAAAGACACCAGCTACACCTAACATATGGAAGGGGTGCATCAAGATGTTATGTTCTGCTTGGAACACAATCATGAAGTTAAATGTACCTGAGATACCCAAAGGCATACCATCAGAGAAGGAACCTTGACCGATGGGGTAAATCAAGAAGACTGCGGTAGCAGCAGCTACAGGTGCGGAGAATGCTAGGCAAATCCAAGGACGCATACCCAAGCGGTAAGACAATTCCCATTCACGTCCTAAGTAGCAGAATACGCCAATTAAGAAGTGGAAAATTACCAATTGGTAAGGGCCACCGTTGTACAACCACTCATCTAAGGAAGCAGCTTCCCAAATGGGGTAGAAGTGTAAACCGATAGCGTTAGAAGAAGGAACTACTGCACCGGAAATGATGTTGTTTCCGTAGAGTAATGAACCAGCTACTGGTTCGCGGATACCGTCGATGTCTACTGGAGGTGCGGCGATGAAAGCAATGATGAAGCAGGTGGTTGCAGCTAGCAGGGTGGGGATCATTAATACACCGAACCAACCGATGTATAAGCGGTTATTGGTGCTGGTGATCCAATCGCAGAAGCGATCCCATCCGTTGGCGCTTTGGCGCTGTTGTAAGGTTGTAGTCATGATGTGATAATTGCGGTTATTTGAGTATAAATTAGGCGGTTTTCTGTTTGCCTATGAACTTATATTACGGACTTTGTTGCGATTTGTAAAGTATTTTGAGAAAATTTTTTTTATTATCCCTAAAGAAAACCCTGAAATGCCCTGTTTACAAGGGAAGTGAAGCGTTAAGAGATAATGATTATGTAGTGCGATCGCGATCGCCTAACGTAACAATCATATATATGTACTACTTCTTTTCAGATACAAGGTTGGGTTGTTCGCGTCAGTCCAACGCCAAAACCTCCGATTTTGTTGGGTTTCACTTTGTTCTCACCAACCTACGTATCTGTAACATTCTTTTCTTAAATCGGCGTAACAATCATATAGGACTTACACACTCGCTACGAAAATCAAGGCTTTGAGATTGCTTCCCTACGGTCGCAATGACGAAAATACGTGGTTGGTTACCTAAGTCCTGTCATATATATAGCGGTTCCTGCTTGAGTACAATACAGTATGGGATGATGGAGTATATTAACATCTAAGTGTCTGTGGAATGAAACCTTACTCCTGTGATCTGCGCCAGAAAGTGATTAATGCACATAACAACACAGAAGGCTCTCAACGACAACTGGCAAAAAGATTTAGTGTCAGCTTGAGTTTTGTTCAAAGTTTACTCAGACGATATCGTAGTAGTGGGACAATTGAGCCAAAGCCTCATGGTGGAGGTCAAATACCAAAGCTCAACAATGAGCAACTGGCATTGGTAGGGTTATTAGTAGAGTCAAATAATGATGCTACTTTGGTGGAATTGTGCGATCGCTTAGAAGAACAGACTCAAGTCAAAATAAGTCGTTCCTCAATGGGCAGAATCACCCAAAAGCTGAAGCTGACACGCAAAAAAAAACATTACACGCAAGCGAAAAGTATACAGAACGGGTGCAAAAACTGAGGGCAGAGTATTGGACAATCATCGGAGAAGTAAACTTAGCAGACTTAGTATTTATCGATGAGGCGGGAGTAAATATTGCGATGACTAGACGCTTCGCTCGTTCGCCTCAAGGTAGTCGCGCTTATGGTGATTGTCCTGACGGTCGGGGAAAAAATGTGACGATGATTGGAGCGATGTCAACGGAAGGCATCATTGCTGCCATGACTTTTACTGGCGGTACTAATGCATCAGCATTTGAAACTTATGTCACTCAGGTTTTGGTTCCGAATCTTTGGCCAGGCGCTTGTGTAGTCATGGATAATTTCAGTTCTCACAAAGTCGCAGGTATCAAGGAAGCCATTGAAGCCGTTGGGGCAAGGCTGGTGTACTTATCTCCTTATTCTCCTGATTTTTCACCGATTGAAAACTGTTGGTCGAAGGTGAAAGAGTTTTTGCGATCGCAAGCTGCTAGAACATATCAACAGTTAGACGAGGCCATTACAAATGCTCTGAATGCAGTAACTAAAAAAGACATTATTGGATGGTTTACCCACTGCTGTTACTATATTGCACCCAACTGAGAACCGCTATA
>JAKOMP010000024.1 GCA_022241785.1 Cyanocohniella sp. LLY
GTTTAATTTGGACACTTTTGAGGCGATGAAGCCTGTAACTCAATTAGCATAAGGGTTATGGCTTATTTGCAGTTAATGTGGTTTCATTTGCAGTTATTGTGGTTTGTTTGCAAATAATGTGGTTTCATTTGCAATTATTGTGGTTTGGAGACCCCTCTTATTTGCAGTTAATGTGGTTTCAAAATTGCCTTGTTTGCAGTTTGAAACGTTTATGTTTGCAGTTCGCTACAACTACAGACGATATTCTTGACCAGATGAATGATGAGGACGAAGAGGAAGATAATCCGCCTTCGTCCAAATGAGTCTAGATAACTGAATTAACTTAGCTCCTAGTTAGCCGCTAGGGGCTTTCCTCGATTTTAACTTAGATTATATGCAGTCAATTTATTCTCCCCTTTATCTGCAAATTTACCAACGTGAAGGAACGCGCTGGTTTTTTCATCCAGGCAAAGTTTTCTATAATGCTCATGGCATTTCTACCGATTTAGAATCGACCCTCGAAAGAAACGGGTTAACTAAAATGAAAGTTTTGGTTGAGCTATTCCGAATCAACGGTGGTAAACCCGGCTATTACTTAGCTAATATCCGAGATAAGAAGTATTACTACTGTGGTGATGAGTGGGCAAGTGTCAAAGCCAAGTTCAAAGAATTAGGTATTGGTAGAGATGAGCCAAATTATCACTCTTGAATGAAGAATTTCTGTAAAAGCAATGCACAATTTATGCCGCACAGAAAATAGGGCGTGAGTGGATAGGTCAGGGAAGTTCAACAAATCGCACTTACCACAACGATAACTGCCCTGGCGAAACATTCGACTTACCACCTTGATGGTATAATAGATGACACGCACTGCAAAGAGCTATGAGGTTGGCTCTGTGGTTATTGGCTGGGTTTCTGTCCCAATGGTGTACTTGTAGGGTGTACACTCTCCGTTGTGAACGTGTTAAATGTGATGTTTTTTCACCAGGGGGGATGCACTGTAAACCGCACTTTTGACAACGCCATTTAGCCTCTTGTTTAACAGCGATCGCAATTTCTGACCAATTATCTGGGTACAGAGAATGGGTGAAGGTCATTGTCAGTTCAAGTTCTCTAAATTATTAGAATATTAATACTTTTTGGTGTGAAAATAAACCTTAAACTCTATACAGGTTAACCTGCTGTAAACGCTTGATGTCACGGCGGCGATATTTTAAATAATCTAAATTTGTCAAGCATTTCTTGCCTTCAGAGTTAGTAAAAATATATTCATCTTCTGTTGGTAATTCATTAAAAATATCTAAATATTTAAAGGCTTTCACTTGTACCCCAAGCAGTTCGCTAACACCCACATACCGTTCGCAGATGCTTAAATTTTCTTCTAAGTAAAATATGATATTTGGTACTTCAATAAACTCAAATCTGTATTTGAATAAACTATAAGCTATTACCGAACTGAATTGATAAAGTTGCTCGGTTTTGCCGCAATATGATTTATACAATCCCCAGGCATTCTTTACTTGGGGAGAATGTCTTTTTTGCATTGATTTAAATAATAAACTTGTATCATTGGCATTGATTAATATAACAATGCAGCGAATACCGCCATTATCTTCATACTCACCAGCAACTACGGAACGAAGCACGGGAAACAAGAATGTGTGGCTATTTAATACTTTTAATAAACGTTTTATTTCCTGTTCTATTTTGGGCAGTTTAGGCAGATATTTTTTGACTTTACAACCATTGAGTTCTGGCTTTAGCAATTCAATATAATACTTCTCTTTTTGAGTTAATAAATCAATTGAAAGTTCTAGCCAATAGATTCTGTAAGAGCGTTTTTTATTGGAGCGAATTAATTGTGGGTAGCGATGATGTGTTTTGCCAGCCCAACGAGCTTTAATATTAGCAGCTTGCCCAACATACCAAACACAATCACTTGCATCTACAACCACATAGATTCCCGAACATGATGGTAGACAACGCCGTTGGGTAAATGCAATGCTTGACCAATCTTTCCATTCCATGCAGTTATCTCAGCAATCCCTTCATTCTTAGGATTCCCACTGCAATAGAAGATGCGATCGCACTTCACACACTATCATCCAGCCGCACTGCTAAAATCTCGGTATTTTCGGCATCGCACTAGTTTAATACCCTACTTAAACGCAGTAGGCGATCCCATTTTAATCAATGACTTGCCTTCTGGTGGATTTAATCTGTCCTCGCTTAGTTTTACTGTCAAGGCATTTTTTTGGGATCTGCGAGTTGGCTGTAGCGATCGACAAATACAAAGCGCTGCTATTAGTCGGCCTTTAATTGAAATATCAATCAAAACCTCGGCAGCACTGTACCAGTGCCTGCGTCTTTTTTGGTGCGGACATAAGCCTTTGTGGTATCGCTCTTACTATGCCCCAACTGGTCTTGCACTTCAAAAAGTGGTTTACTATCCACCGCCCTCGATGCGTGGGAATGCCTTAACCAGTGACAAGAAAATTTGACTTTAGCTACCTCAGAAATATCCTGAATCAATCTTTTAATCGCGCGATCGCTCAATGGCAACCCCCGTTTTTTCGGGTCGGGTGACATATTGGGGAATACTGGCCCACTGTCACTAGCCATACCCCGATACTTTTTAAAAACCAGCGAAGTTTGATGGTCTAAGCCAATTTCGCGGTACTTCCCACCCTTACCCCGAAACTTAATCGTGTAATACCCCCTTTGCCTATCATCCGGCGCTGGGTCAAATTGCCATTTAAAATCGCGCCAATATAACCCCGGATAATCTTCTTTGGGCTGGCCCGGCTCATCACCGGGAACTGTCACACGTCCTACTTCACCAACCCGCATCCCACTATAAAAAAGCAAACTAAAAACTAGCCAGTGCTTACCCCCCAACTGCTGGGCCGCTTGGGCTAGTTTCTTCATTTCCCAATCTTCTAAATACCGCTGCGCCTTCGGCAAATTACTGAAATTATCGTAGCTTATGGTACTTGCAATATTCCGCAAAAAGTAACCAACATTCTCCCCACTACCGTAACTCCAGAGCGATCGCAACATCAGCACTTGGTTTGATTTAGTATAAGGGGAAACCTCACCCCAAGAAGCAATAAATTCGAGTAACTTTGGCTGCTGAATTAATCTTAAATCAGGGATGCCTTCATTGCGTACCCAATCGAGTAATTTTTGACCAAACCGATAGTATTTTCGCTTAGTTTGTTCACGGTTTTGACTGCCTGCCCAAGCTAAGATTAACTCCTCATCGTTGGCCACAGCAGGGGTGCGGTAATAATATTGGCGAATTACCTCTGATACTAATTCCGGGGTTACTTGCTGTGAAGTATTTGGCGCTACACCCTGAATAGGGTTGACAGGAAGAATTTCTACAGAGCTAACCTCGATATTGGTAACATCCATTGGGGAAATAAGAATTACGCGACCACAAACATCTAACTTCCTGGAAGTGCAGTTTCAGGAAGCTTATATTTTATTCTAGGGCTTAAGTGGATGTGCGGGGACTGCTGACTCCCATATTTGGGGTCAACCAGTGCCAAAGTTTTGGTATTTTTTATGACGGTGCTTCAAGCACAAGAGTTTTGTTAGTTGCCAGGGAGGGTTAATCAATTTCAGTTACTAGCCATTGCCACTCGGTGACTACGGATTGAGGAATATTGAGAATTAATGGCTTATCGCTTTTAACTGGCACATAAAGTTTGAGGGCATCGGTGGTTGGCAATTGGGGTAAAACATCAGTTAAGGAATATTCACCAACATTAGGGGCTGGTGCAGTGAGAGCATAAACATCTGCTGCACTTAACAATTTTCCTGATGCTGTCTCGATTTCTAATGGTTGGGGGTGAGCAATTTCAACTACACCAGGAAACGCCACCACGCGTAACCTTAAGTCCTTGACTGGATTTTCGTAATTTTGTTTGAACAGTAGCACCTGCCAAGCGTAACCTTGTTTATCTTTGATAGATACTTGGGAGTGGTAGCGCAAAACGCCAGGGGAATCATGATGTTGCCGCAGCAGCGCCTGGGCTTGTTCCACACTCCATCCACAAAAAGTCAACGCTAGAACAATGACCAGAACGCAACGCCAGAAAAAGGAGTGAAATTTTCGCTTGAACATAAATTTAATATCTATTTGACTGGGTGATAAAGACCATCTTGTTGAGAAAATTCCCATCCCGTACTCATGGGGTCGCGGCTACGAGTCCAACTCAAAAATTCTTTGGCGCTGAGTTTTCCGCTTTCAGCTATCAGGCTTTGGGAGGTAACACCCAGTCTTTGGGCCAGACTTGTGTTTGTCCTGGGTTGCAGTTCAACTTGCGGTTGCTGGTGTGAATATACTTGTCTGCGCGCTCTGGTATTGCTGTTGCTATATCGCCCAGAGGCCATAGCTCGTTCCATTTTTTCTAAGTGCTGGGCAATAGTCTCTAGTTTGGTTTTCACATCTTCACTTTGACCAGCAAGATGAGATTCCAGCCTTTCCAGCCTCTGTTCTAGCTGTGATACAGATTTACTACTGGGGGCAATCTTGATATCAATATCGCTATCAAACTGAGAGATTAATTCTTCTAAGCCTTGCTGCAAGGCTATTGTATGCCCCTGGCGATGTAATTGGGATAACTGGCGAACTGCTTCAATTAAGGCAGTAGGCACACGAATCATTTGGCTTGGAGGGGTCTTGTGGTCAGTCATTTGATATCATTTTTGATAGCAATACACTGATTGTAAATGAAAAGCCATCGCCCTGGTGTTAGTCCAAATTGTTAATTTTCCTTCAATAACGAATAATCAATTCTTAAACTTAATTTGGTATATATAAACTGTTCACAAAATGTTTTGACACAATGAGCAGCAAAGCACATCATCTAACATCTCTAGGACTGGCTAGGACTATCTCAATGCTGACGATCTTAGGGGCAATTCTAATGCCCGGAATAGAAGCTAAAGCACAGACTTTTATAGGAGGAAGCGATATTATCTTCATCGATCCAATAGAAAATCCTGACTTCTTCTTGCCTCCGATAGGTAATCCTCGAAACCTTCCTCCCGGAATAGCTTCGGTAAGGATTCCTCCTACCAAAAAAATTGAAGGGACTCTCTTTAATAGCGGAGATATAAATTTATATGAACTTCAACTAGGCTTTGATGGCAAGCTCACTGTAGAAAGCTTTGACGTAGGACAAATTATCGATTTCTCTAATCCTTCAATTACTGAGACTTTAACACCCAGCTTCAATTTATTCCTTTTTGACCAAGACGGACAAGGTTTAGCGACAGCTTTTAGTAAGTTAAACTTTAGCGGAGTAAAGGATGAGATTTTTTATCTAGCAATTAACGGAACTGTTGCTCTAAACGAATCAGAAGAGCCAATTCTTGATCCATTTAGACCAAATTTTATAGGTTCAGGGAGTTTAGCAAGCTGGCAAAACCCTGGTGGTGTTTTACAGGCGCTAAGAAATTATCAAATATCTTTCACAGCCACACCTGTTCCAGAAACATCTTCAACTCTTAGTTTCCTTGCTCTTGCTATTCTAGGTGTAGCTTCAAGCCTTAAATCTAAATTTTCAAAAAAGGAAACTACAAAAGTTGGCTAACTTTCTGCCAGAGCATTCGCCACATCAGACGACATATCCAAATATTCTTCAATTGTTCCCTTACCCAAGCTATTTTTGAATGAAAAGCCACTCTGCGATCGCGTAACCGCCGACCGCGTAGGTCATCGCCTCCTTTCTGCGCTCCGTGCAGTAAGCGTTAGCTATGCCGCTTATGCGAACAGAATAGTATCGCTTAAGTTATTGGGGTAGTGTCACGAGCAACTTTTAGCAGCGATATTTTAATTTTTTCAAGCTAACATTGTTGGATACAAAATCGGGGTTAATTGCTCTTGCCAACTCGCCTGATATGTATTGATATTCATTTCTGGATTCTGCTTGATTTTTAGAGTTCAGAGCCGCCTGAAGATATGTTAAATGTTCAGGTATTTCTTTGAGAAGTTTTTGAGGTATTTGGTGAGCCATTGACTCAACCTGCTTTTTCAGCTTGGTTATTTCGGTACCTATTTCCTGTGGACTTAAATTTTCCACATTTAAATCCCGTCCAGGGATACATACAGTAGAGCCATTTTCATCTAACTTAACAAGGCATCCTTGCTGAGTTTGAAAATCAACATTTTGATAACCAATCACTTCACCACTTTTGCCTTGATATTCTCCCGTAAAGGCAAATACACGATTTCCTTTGACAATATCACTCATGACTTTGGTAGAAGACCTAAATTACCAAAAAAACTACATAGTCATCTTGGGTAATTTCGGATAATAATGCTAAATTACCAATATTGTATATAAAACAATTTTATGACTAATGAAATTACTAAAAAGCTCAAGCAAGCCTCTGATAGTTTGCTAATGATGAGTGAGTCTGAATATCCTTTTGAAGTTTTTTTATGGGCTGGTGAAGCTCAAGAACCGTTGACAAATCAAAAACTTCTCCAATTAACAGGACATCCCCCAGAAACACCAGTTGAAGAGGTAGAACTAGATTATGTATTTCGCAATTGTGCTGAAGAAAAAGAATGGCATGATGAAATACAAAAACAAAATGTGCCAAAGTTCAAATCACTTGTCAAAACACTCAAAGATAACCTAACTGATATCAAAGTTTATCGCATAGGTACGATAAGTATTGATGTCTATATTGTTGGTAAAACTCCATCCGGTGATTTAGCCGGAATTTTCACAAAAGTTGTAGAAACCTGATTAATTAATCATTAGCCTGTCTATAATTTACAGACAGGCTTTAACTTTTTAGTGAGCTAACTATGTTTACAAAGTGTCAACTCTAGCTTCAATTACACTTTGAATAGACGAAGAAACATTAGAAAGCAAATTGTAACCAGTGCTAGCTTCGATAGAATCAACACTAACTCTGTAGTTTTTCCAATTATTATTTCTAATACCTTGTGTATTAGGCATATTCACTGCAATTACTCTGGTGTTAGTGTTAACACTACTAGCTCCATTATTGGGTCTATTTAATACGACAATCACCTTCCATGTTCTTGCCGGAACAGTAACGTTGCCACTAGCAATTGTGGTTCTTGTTCCATTCAACCCTGTGCCGCCAGTACCATAGGAACCCGAAATAATATAGAGTTCTTTCCCCTGATTTACTAAGTCTCTAGAATAGTTTTCTAGTGCAGCCCAAGGCCCCTGATTGTTATCAGGTGCTTGGGGGATGATATTTGTCATCAAGAAAGTGGAAGAATTATTGACAACTGTGTTTGTTCTATCGGCTGAAGGGGTCATATGACCACGGTCAAAGCCACTACCAGTGTAATCAGAAGAAGTGACTCGATAGCAGGCTGAAGGGATTGTGGTATCTGCACGAAAATCATCTTGGCGAGGTGCGCTACCTAACCATGAATTGTTTAATTGCCAACTCACCCAATTTGGAGTTCCTCTATAGCAGTTATAAGAAACTGCATATTGAGATTTGCTTAATAAACGATTACTGTAACTACCACCAGCATTACTGGGATTGCCCATCGTTAAATGAACACTTGAGGTTTGGGCAGTTAAGGGACTTTGTAGATAACTAAGCAGAATGAAAAATATTGCTGGTATGGCAATAAGTAGAATAGTTCTAAAAATTTTAGACTTTTTCATTTGTTACTATTTATTTTGTTTGTTGACACCAACTACAATTTTTTCTGCAACTTTTACAGAAATTAAGTAGGACTTAGCTATCGCAGTCTAGCTCTGGTTATATAAATAGAGGTTAAACAGATGTAAGCATTGCATTAACATTTAGTAAAATTTAAGTGATGAAAATAAATAATATAAAAAACTCATGGAAGGAACTAACGAGTTTAATAAAAGTAGGGATGCCTACATCAAAAACACAAAGGGGAACACATTCATCTCTGGGATGACTGATGAAGATTGGTTTAATTTAGGAAAATCAGATGCCTGGGCGGGAAAACCCAAAGTGCCACCAGAACAATATGCTCAAGCGGCGAGTATGTATGACCTGGGTTACAGCGAAGGAGAAATTACACATTCGCCAACCCAAACTCCCAATGCTCATCAGTAGTCAGAAATTGCCCTACACAGTATCATCCATCCAGCCACACTCAGGGCAATCCCAATGCACACGCGCTGTGTAATCGCGCTCAAACTCATATCCGCATTGAGGGCATTTGCCAGTAAACATAGGATGGGCATCTAGTAGTTCTAGCTGTTCCTCTGGTGTCCAACGTTGCTGTGGTTGCAAAATCAACTCACCGTTATAATAGCTGGCCCCTGCGGGTTGCCATAGTTCTTCTACTTCAGCGTTGGGGTCTTCTCGAAAATCTAGGCAACTATCACCGTCTACCCCATCTGGATGTACGGAACAGACGAGGTGGGGGTCATGGGCATATAGGAGACAGCGATCGCATTCTGGAAGTTTTGGCATATCACCAGTGTACTCGTCAGCATCGTTGACTTGAGTAAAACCCTTTGGCAGTCGCGCTCTAAAACGGGGATTCATACACAAGACACAACAAAAACCCCACGGATCAGGTGAGGTTGATTTAGGGTTTCTCTTATAGGTACAAATGTACTATAAATAATGGAAGATGGCAAGATTGTTTATGCGCTGCGATAGCGCAAGCGCTGACTTGTCAGTTCGCCTTTGGCGCTGCGCTACGCGCAATCGCTCCTTTTCCTCTAAGAATCAGGTAGGGCGATCGCTTTCAAGAGAGTTACTAACTTTGTACCAGTTGTTATACAGTGATTAATTAAAGAAAGGGGATTAAGATGATGCACCTGTAGGGATGATGAGGAGCGATGGCAAGTCTTCAAAATCAATTTTTTATTTTTTGAGCTTTGGGAAGTGCATAAACAGGGGGGAAATGGGGGGTAGACGCAAGAGCGAGTTGTCGGTTGTCGTCAGATATCACGCCCCATCACCCCTGTAATTACAAGAGAATTAAGAAACTGATCGTAATTTTAAGGACAACCAGTTTTAGCTATGCTGGATAAACCAGCTTGTAGAGAAGAATCGTTTGCAACCTTGTGGAAATACCTTGCTATATCCAAATAAAATTGCGCTTCTTCTTTCAATTTTTTTGCCTCATTCAAAGATTGTCTTTTCTCAGCAAACTGTTGCTCTCGCTCTGCTTCCAGTTGTTTACTTTCAAAACAAATTTGCTTTTCTTCTGCTACTTGTTGCAGATTTTTAGTTGTAGCGTTCTGTAAGATATATCCTTCATTTCTAATTCCGTAATTTATTCCTAAGTTTAAATAACTTTCTGCTGTCGCCATCCGTAAATCTCGTGGTATTGATTGTGAATGAACTGATGCTTGATCTATTTTTTCGCCTTCACTCTCATTAAATAAGTTGAATGGGTTAAGTAAACAGGTTCCAAGAACTACTGCTCCTCCTAATATTGCTGATGCTATGTTGATCTGCGGTCTACATACATACTTTTTTTGAATAGGATGAGAAACTGGAACCAAGGGGAAACGAATTATCTTGTCATCATCATTTTGAAGATAATTATTGTTTTCAACCTCTGAAGTTATAGGTTTATCAGTTGAATTATGAGAATTAGAAACATTGTCATCAAACAGCCCTATCTCCTTAGCAATATCTTGCTCAACACGGTCAATTAATTTGCTGAGAACAGTGTCATAGACTGCTAATTCTAAAATTTCCTCAATGCGTATTTGCTCTGCTGGAGACGGTTCAGCGATAGTTATTAATGCTTGGTATTCTTCCACTATCTCCTTAAGATTATCATTTATCTGAATATCAAAATGATTTTGGATTGGTTCCCATTTCAAACAGAGCAGCTTATTCAACCAATCATTGAGGCGTATATAGCTGGTTTCATTTTTTTGCTTGTTTAGACTATCCATAATTACTTAGGTGTTGTTCTATTGACTAACAAACTACAATCCACGGTAGATGGTAACCTTTGAGTTAAAGCAAAGGTAAAAGGCTTGAAGTATCTTAGCCATTCTATTTCTAGCGCTCTACACTCTTCCCTCTCAGATAACTAGTAGTGAATTTGGACAAAATGTGACATGAATCATAAAAAAATAAATTCAAAAAATTAAGGTGATTTCTGAAATAAAAATTACGTAACTTTTATCGCATTGGTATTTTTAGTTACTAGCGAGTAAGTAAAAGTTCTGTCTGTGGCAGGTACTAGAGTGTCAAGAGAAAAAAAATCTTAGTCACATTCCATAAAGCACAAATACTACTACATTAGAAACCCTTTATAAACGGGAGCTAAATAGGGATTTTCCCTTTATTTTTTCGTAATCAAGGGAAATAAACGATATTAAAACTCTGAGATAGCTAGCGAGATTCTGCTTAGTCACACTCCATCAAGCACAAATACTACTTAATTGGTAGTCAAATACTCGACTAAACGAGCAAGTCTAATTAAAACCGAATCCTTTGCTGAGATAAAAATCACCTCAAAACGATGACAAACGCAAATTACAGAGATGACTGCCCAGAAATAGCCGAGGTATTTCAATCAAAGACACTGAGAAATTACATAAAGCTGCGGCTACGTGTATATAACATGAACAATGCCCTATCTGAAGAAGATGTCATTAATCATGTGGTTCTCTGTTTAGTGAAAACGCTGCAATCAGAAAAGCCAGTTTACCATCCAGTTGCTTGGGCTAAAGTAGTCAGCGAACGCTACATCAACAACCAGTTCAAGAAGTTGAAAAATTCTGAGTTAACTGATTCAGACAAAATAGAATACTTGGCTAATCGCCTAGTAGAGCAGAATACACCATTTGATGAGAAAAAGGAAATTCATAAAAAAATTAAGCAGTTAACACCGGGAAATCAAAAAATTTTAATTTGGAGATTTTTTCAGCATCTTTCCTGGAATCAAATTGCTGAGTTGTTAAGCCAAGAAGAAGGTAAAACAATCAACACTGCGACTGCACGTAAACGGGGAGAAAGGGCGATAGATGAGTTGAGAAAAAAGTATATAGATGAGTACTAGTTTCTTTACTCACGCAATAAAAATCAAGCTATACTCTTTCTAAAAAGCCATCCCCCTCCTAAATTGACTTAGGAGGTTTTTAAATATGAATGATAAACAAGTCACATATTTATGAGAATCAAACACTAATTAAATAGAGACATAAATGAGTTATAAGGTATTGTATGAACAACAACAAGCTAAAGGATATTGTCTTAGCATTAGTTGTAATCACCCTAGTAGGAGGTTCATTAATACTGGCAATTATTGATGAAAACTACCGCTCTACTTTTGTGGATTTAGCTAAAGTAGGAGTGGGCGGTTATATTGGTTTAACAATTCCCAAATCTCAATATAAATAGCATTAATCCTGTGAGGTTGGCTTTCCTTATTTCCCGCCACCACCAACCCAACTAATGCTAGCCTCTCTTGCAGCTTCAAAAGTAGAGAATATAGTCGTTAATTGCAGAGATGGATTTAATCTGTAACTGGTTCATGCTGTCATTGTATGAGCAAATGCCTGCCTTGATGTTACGCGATCGCCTGCTCATTACAGTTCTGGGGGAAAGGGCGAAGGGGCGATACCCGCCCACCAGAGGCGAACTGACAAAAGCCCTCCGGGCATCCAAGAAACAGCGCTTGCGCTATCGCCTATGACGCAAAAAAACCCACTTTACCCGTGGGGTTAGTCGGGATACGAGAATTATTGAGATGATGAACAACAATCGTTATAGCTAGTTTCTACCTCGCTGTTGCATTTCTCGTTGACGCATGGGCATAGCGTCAATTTGCTCAAATATTGCTGTGGCTTGGACTGGTGTAGCATCTTGGCGCTTAACACCACCATCTTTGCCTATCAAAATGACGCGAAAATTATCTTTGTCAACTCCAAAGCGCGATCGCAAATTGGCCACAGAAGATTCATCTATTAACTGTCCGTTGGCATAGCTTTTATCAGCCAAAACCTGAACCAGAACTAAATCCCTGTCTGCAAAACCACTATTATGCTGTTGAAATAACTGCATCTGTTGTTGGTAATCACGATGATCAACAGACGGCGCAAACACTAGTAGCACGCGATTTTGCCATTTTTGGGAACTGAGGTTAAAGGAGGACATTTTGATGGCTTGGGTTGAACCTTGGGCAGTACCACTAATGCTAATTGGCGATAGAACTATAGACGCGGTGAGGGTCAGGGCAATTAATACTGAGTTATTCACTTCGGGGGTTGAGATGAACTTTCCATCATTTCAAACTATCATTAATTTCCCCGCTCTAACTCTATCTGATGATTGAGTAAATGTGATGCTTACCTTCAAGAGCATAGACGGCATTGCTGCTTTGGTGTTTATCCTCGCTTGAATTTCAGGAGATGGGCGTTAGCGGAGCTTATAGTAGATATTGCTCTTGTACGAAAATTATTAAATGCTGTTGGCGTAGTCGTATTTGCCTCCACGTTCAAGGGCGCGTTCGTAAGCAGGTCGCGCATGGATGCGTTCGATAAATTCCTGAATCTTTGGATAGTGGAACAAAATCTCAATACTTAGATAGAAGTTGAATTTTTTTTGAAAGTTTACTATTCTTAATAAAAATCTCTCATGGCTTTTGATTATTCTTTAGACTTTAAAAATATTGATTTTCGCCAACATCCTGAACTCTATCGTGTTGGCAAGGGTGAGCAGGGTGTACTTTTGGTAGAACCATACAAATCAGAAATTCTTCCTTACTGGCGCTTCAAAACTCCTGATATTGCTAGAGAGGCAAGTGAAAAAATCTACTCTATGTTTCTTGTTTATCTAGAACAAGATGATTTTGTCGGCGCGGATATGGCACGAAAGTTTATCCAAATGGGTTATACTCGCTCTCGCCGTTATGCTAATCATAAAAGCGGCAGGAAGTATAAAAAAAATTTGGAAACTTCAGATTCCAAAAAAGAGATTCTTCCCTATGAAGTAGACTCAGTTAAAGCCGAGTCAGCAGCAATATTTAAAGTGAAGTGGGTACAAGCAAAGACAAATGAGAAATATCAAGAGCTTTTAGCCAAACATAAGCAGATGTACGAAGCAGCTAGTACTCTGTCAGGGAATTAAGATGGTGCTGCTAATTCAAGATTAATGACGGTCAATTACAGCACCCATTAAAGCAGAAATAACAGTTGTATCCATATTTTTTTATACTTCTTATTTTTATCTGCGTTGTTTTCCTAATGGTCACTCTGAGCGATCGCACTTCCTCTAAGAATATTCTGGGGGCGATGGCTACGCCCGCCGCAGGTGATCGCCACTAACTTTGTACCAGTTGTTCTATCAGTTGCAATATTTGTTTCTTAATTTGCTCAAGGGCAACTGTTGCCGAGGTTTTATCAATATCATGAACTAGCCAGTATTCAATAGTCTCTGCCCATTGGGGAAAGCGTTCATTCATAAGTGGGCGATGTTCTAATTCATCTAATGCAATAACCCTAGTAGCTGACTGGAAATCTTGCTCACTGGCTGCGAGTGGAAACCGTTCATCATCTGGTAGCTTCACCAAACGCACTGCTAAAGCCTCAGCCGCATACCGAGAAATTGCCCCCACATTGTTAATACCCCGTTCAAGTGCTAACCCTCTAGAATCAGCTTGCCAATCTAACCCCTGTTTGGTGGCTAACCAATTAAATAAGTTTTCGGCAAAGCGGCTGCGGTAGTAGTTGCCTGTACACAAGAACAAGATTTTATTCATTGAGACTGACCAAGTTGTTTTTAGACAAGCATACTCAAGTATCTTAGTTGACTTGGGTGTAAGTAAAGCACTTTGCCTCAGACATCACTTGCTTTGTGTCAATACTTACGACATAGTACATTTGTATCAATACTTTAGAGTTAGCCTATCATCCCTGTCTGATGTGTGGGGATTTTATTGTTTGGAGGTAATGCCAATTTACAGACTTTAGCTAGGGTATGGAAGGCGATCACTCTTTTTCACATTTCCTCTCTACGAGACGCGCTCACACGAACGCTTGTATTCTGCACAGATGGGCATCGCCTATTGCCATTATTTGCAAGATATCCATGCTACTTTTTACAGGGCGTGATGATGGAAGTTGGGGGGGGAGATCGCCTCTTCAGCGTTAATTGGATAAATGCTAAATCCACTCCTTGACAGCCTGTAATTTTTTGGTAAGATTATCTTACCAAAGGTAATATAGTACGCCGCACTATGATCCCAGAAGATGTGAAGGTCAAACTCATAGAAGTGCTTCAGGAAATGCAAAATGATAGCGGATATGAAGGACAACCAATCACAGGGACAACTTGCCCCATTGATGATCTAGGGTGGTTCGACAGTTTGCTCTGTCCAGTTGCAATCACTATGCTGGCTAGTGTGCTTAATGTGAACATCCCTAACGATAAAAATATTTTCCTATCGGAAGATGGCACGCGGCGGCTCACTATTAACGAATTAGCTGATGTGGTCTGTGAATTGTCAGCATAGAGGAGAATCAGCGATGACTGAAGCAAATGACAAAAAAGCAATAATTGCTTCGCGTATTCGTGAAGCACGTAAGATGGCTGGTCTCTCGCAAACTCAGGTAGCTAAGATGCTGGGTTTGCATCGACCTTCGATTTCAGAAATCGAAGCTGGTAACAGAAGTGTTTCTGCTGAGGAGATTGCACAGCTTGCCGAAATTTTTGATGTGAGTGCATCGTGGCTGCTAGGTGAGGATACAAACGAAGTTAATCTTCATGACAATAAACTTCAGCTTGCTGCTAGAGAACTCCAGAAGCTAAAGCCAGAAGATTTAGACAGACTGTTGACATTACTTGCATCAATGCGAATAGGGAGAGATAATTTGTGACCAGTAATATCACATACCTCAATGCTAAGTGGGGGAAACAATCTGTGGTTAATCAGAGGCAAGTATTAGCTCAACAGGCCATGCTTAAATCAATCGACGTTAGGACACAAGTTGGTCTTGACCTCAAAAGCCCGATTTGCATCTATAGTTTGTGCGACCAACTCAAGGTGAAAGTCCGTTTTGTTGACATAAGCATGGAAGGCATCTATCTCAAAACAGAAGAACCAAAAATCTTACTTTCAGCACTACGGCCCCTTACTCGGCGCAACTTTACTTGCGGCCATGAACTTGGACACCACATTTTTGGACACAGTTCGACGGTTGATGACCTAATAGAGGAACATCAAAAACTTAAAACTTTCGATCCGGACGAGTTTCTGGTTGACTCCTTTGCAGGTTTCTTACTAATGCCGACTTTAGGCGTGAGAAAAGCATTTGCTTCACGCGGATGGAATGCTGCTTCAGCAACACCACTCCAGATTTTCATGATTGCCTGTAATTTTGGTGTAGGGTACGAGACTTTGATCAATCACATGACTTATACCCTAAAGATGATTAGTCATTCCCAGGCGGTGTTGCTTCTAAAATCTACACCCAAGTCTATCCGACAAGAAGTTCTTGGGCATTCATCAGCAGAGCCGTTGATCATTGCTGATGCACACTGGTCAATGCCTACACTCGATGCCGAAGTTGGAAGTCAGCTTCTACTACCAAGCACAGCAGAGGCTACGAATGACACTATCACTATCCAAGAAAATTACCCAACAGGACGGCTCTTTCGAGCTACCCGCCCCGGTATTGTGCGCGTTTTTTGCCGTGACAGCGAGTGGGCAGTTTTTGTCCGAGTTTCACGTTATCAGTTTGTCGGGCTAAGTCAATATCGACATCTTGAGGAAATGGAAGATGAGTAGCAGTTCGCCTCTCCTTATTGATGAAACAAACCTCTCTCACGCTTGGGGTCGTGTATTTCTGCACATTCTTGATAATTCTGGAACGGAAATTTCACCACTGGTAATCAGCTTAACGGGTTTTAACAACGGTATTCCAAACGAAGACAAATCGATTCGAGATACACTCGACAATTGTCTTGCAACAAACAGTAAGCAGAAAGTTCATACAGTTGCAAACACGATTTTCCCTAGCTCTCACTGGCGAATGGCTAACCATAATCGCCAGAAATTATTTGAGATTTATCTCAATGCTCTTCCCAGAATTACGGCTCTTGCTAAATCGAAAAACCGACGTGGCCTTTACTTTGAAAGACTGATCGCTTTCGGATTGGGGCCCTACAGTGGTAACCAACTCGAACACATTATTTCTGAGTACACGTCACGCCCAGCAGTGAGAAGAACAATGTTGCAAGCTTCAATTTTTGATCCTGCGCGAGATCACGTCTCAGTTGCACAACTTCCCTTTCCTTGCCTGCAACACGTCAGTTTTGTGCCGAACAACAAGGAAAAAAGCCTGACAATCAATGCTTTTTACGCTACCCAGCAGATATTCGAGAAAGCTTACGGCAATTACTTGGGTCTTTGTAGGCTGGGCGATTTCATGGCTCACGAAATGGGGCTGGCGTTTGACCGCATGAACTGCTTTGTTGGTGTAGCAAAGCTGGACACGATCTGCAAGTCACACAATAGCCTTACACCTCTTAAAGAGGCAGTTCGGAATACTCTGCAATCCACAACTAACGAACAGACAACGGATAGAACATAACTCTCTTTTGTCATTCTCCCATAAATTAACTATTTGGCGAGAATAAAGCCGACGTAAAATCAAGGTTTCACACTAAATTGGCAAAAGAGAAATAACATGGTGACAAAACGTCAAAAGCAGGTCAGTGAGAACAATAAAAAAACTGAACAACTAAGTCTTGAATTTGGAGCATACGGGGATAAACCAATTGCTTCTCCTGCAATCATTTCACATATTCTGCCCGCCAAGCCAACAGTTGTATTTGATACTTACTGGCGATTCGCCGCCGAACGGCAAAAGATATTTTTTCAAAAGATAGGTAACTCATCAATGCCTTGGACTGACGATCCAATTCTTTCGACATACAAGTTTACCAACGCTTATCGGGCAAGCGATCGCACAAGTCAGTACTTGATACGTAATGTCATTTATCGGGAGGATCTTCCATCTTCATCTGACGAAGTATTCTTTAGAATTATTCTCTTCAAACTTTTTAACAAAATTGAAACATGGCAGCTTCTAGAAAATAAGCTTGGCAACATCATTTATGCCAACTATTCTTTTGAACGCTATGATAAAGTTCTCACAGAAGCCATGCAGTCACATCAGACCATCTATTCTGCGGCATACATCATGCCATCAGGTGGTAAAACACTCGGATACACTACAAAGCACCGCAATCACCTCAAACTGATTGAGAAGATGATGGCTGATGATTTGCCAAAGAAACTCGCAGATGCACGGAATATGCACCAAGGTTTCGATATGTTGCGTGAATATCCAACTATTGGCGACTTTTTAGCGTATCAGTTTATAACTGATGTGAACTATAGCGATATTACGAACTTTAGCGAAATGGAGTTTGTAATGCCTGGCCCCGGTGCGCTCGATGGCATCCGCAAATGTTTTCTTGATCTTGGTGGTCTCAACGAACCAGAAATTATTAAATTCATGGCTGATAACCAAGAGTCTGAATTCGAGCGACTGGGACTTAATTTTCAGTCTCTATGGGGTCGTCGGCTGCAACTGATTGACTGTCAAAATCTTTTCTGCGAGGTAGATAAGTATGCTCGAATTAGGCATCCTGAAATCTCTGGAATATCAGGTCGCACTCGTATAAAACAAAAGTATTCAGCTAATGGGCAACCAATAAATTACTGGTATCCACCAAAGTGGACAATTAACCAAGCTATTGAAGAGTGCGGAAAAATTCAGGCTAGTACTCAATCTAAATCTAAATAAAATCTTAAGGTAAGGAGTGGATAATGGATTTTCATGACTATCAACAACAAGCACTAAAAACCGATCAAGTTCCTACCAAAAGAGGAGATGGAGTAATTATACCCTTGCTTGGTTTGGTAGGTGAAGCAGGTTCACTCCTCACTGAATATAAAAAATATCTCCGGGATGGAGATGCTCACAAACTGTTTCAAGAAAGTGTTAGAGAAGAACTAGGGGATTTACTTTGGTATGTTGCTAATGTGGCAAGTAAGTTTGACCTTGAGTTGGAAGAAATTGCGAAAATTAATCTTGAAAAATGTTTTGAACGTTGGTCAGCAAGAGTTTCAGCACAGACTGATATTAAAACTTTAGGGTATAGATTCGACAATGACTTTCCAGAACAAGAACGTTTACCACAGCAGTTTGCCGTAGAAGTTACTCAGGTGAGTCAAGACAACTTAGTGAAGATGAAAGCATTTATCAATGGACAACAGATTGGAAATGACCTTACCGACAACTCCTATTCAAAGGATGGCTATCGCTTTCATGACGTTTTCCATTTATCTTACGCTGCTGTTTTGGGTTGGTCACCAGTTACTCGTAGTAATTTTAAATGTAAGCGCAAAAGTAATCCCAGCGTTGATGAGGTTGAAGATGGAGGTCGTGCGATAGCTATTGAGGAAGGTATATCAGCGTTAGTGTTTAGTTATGCCAAGGATCACAACTTCTTTAAGGGAATCTCAACAGTCGATTACCATCTGCTCAAAACTATTAAGAACATGACCTCTCACTTAGAAGTTGCTCGGTGTTCACTGGGTGATTGGGAAAGGGCAATCCTTACGGGCTACAAAGTATGGCATCTGGTAGACAAAAATGGGGGAGGAACAGTAGTTGTTGACCTCAATGCACACTCCATAACTTATCAAACAAAATAACAGACTACTAGAAACTACTCATACTTCCACCCAAAAGCATACATAAAATTCCTGTTTGCGATCGCCCCCATTCTTAGAGGAAACCCCGTAAACATCTACCTATGGCCACCCTAATCCCCTCATTCAATAGTTGCTCAATGCGGATGACCCCAGGCGAAAGGAGGTTAGCCCAACGCCTAGAGGAGAAACTAGAGGATGATTACCTACTGTGGTATGACGTACCAGTAGGTAAAAAGCAGTTGCATCCAGATTTTATCGTGCTGCACCCCAGCCGGGGCTTGTTTATTCTGGAAGTCAAAGACTGGAAACTCGACACTATTAAAAATATCAACCCCTCCACAGTCACCATAATTACTGAGAATGGGATAAAGGAAGTCAAGCACCCATTACAACAGGCAAGAGATTATGCCCTAGCTATCAACAAGGTGCTAGAAAAAGACCCTGCCCTGGTGCAGCAAGCAGGTAACTATCAAGGTAAGCTGGTCATCCCCTACGGTTACGGCGTGGTGTTCACCAACATCACCCGCAAGGATTTTAACAACAGTAAACTACCAGCAGTATTTGAGTCACACTTAGTTATCTGCAAAGATGAAATGCTACCTAGCACAGATGCAGGTGAGTTTCAACAACGACTTTGGAATTTATCAGCATATCAATTTGGTAAGACCTTAACCAGCAGCCAAATAGATAGAATCCGGTGGCATATCTTCCCAGAATTACGCATTAGTGCCAAACAACTATCTTTATTTGATGTAGACACTGCCACCAAAGAATCGCCACAGTTGCAAATCCCCGACATTCTCAAAATTATGGACTTGCAACAGGAACAGTTAGCCAGGAGTTTAGGAGATGGGCATCGGGTAATTCATGGCGTAGCGGGTTCTGGTAAAACCATGATTTTAGCCTACCGTTGTCAATACCTTGCACAAGTAAAAAATAAACCAATTTTGGTACTGTGTTTCAACGTCTCTCTAGCTGCCAAACTCAGGCAGGTGGTTCAAGAAGATCCAAACAAAATTAGTCGCA
Source organism: Cyanocohniella sp. LLY (assembly GCA_022241785.1). Classification (GTDB taxonomy): domain Bacteria; phylum Cyanobacteriota; class Cyanobacteriia; order Cyanobacteriales; family Nostocaceae; genus Cyanocohniella. The sequence continues at coordinate 19,706 of JAKOMP010000024.1, forward strand.
TCAAAGTACGGCACTTTCATGGCTGGTGCATGGATTTACTCAAAAAATACAACATCCCCAAACCTGATTCTAGGGATTACAAAGGTGAAGACTATATAGAAGAACTGGTTAACCGAGTAATTACCGCCGTCGATGCCAAATTAATACCTGCTGGCACTTATGGCGCGGTCATGCTAGATGAAGGCCACGACTTCAAACCAGAGTGGTTAAAGTTAATTGCCCAGATGGTCAACCCCGAAACCAATTCATTGCTTATTCTCTATGACGATGCCCAAAACCTCTACGGTGAAAAACACAATAAGAAATTTAGTTTTAAGAGCGTAGGCATTCAGGCACAGGGACGCACCACTATACTAAAACTCAACTACCGCAATACAGAACAGGTGTTAAGTGTGGCTTATGAATTTGCTAAAGAAGTGATGACCCCCACCACCGGGGATGATGACCAAGTGGTATTGGTAGAACCCGCTAGTGCTGGAAGACAAGGCCCCAAACCAGACCTCATCCGTTTACCCACTTTTAAACATGAGGTAGATTACCTAGCCGAACGGGTGAAACAATTACATGAACGTGGTACAGCTTGGAACGAAATAGCCATTATCTACCGCCTTAGATTCATGGGCGAAGACATTAACAAGCACTTCCAACAAGCTCAAATCCCCATTGAATGGGTAAATGCAGATAGTCAAAGCCGCAATTATCACCCAGATGAAGACAGTATAAAATTAATAACCATGCACTCATCTAAAGGGTTAGAGTTTCCTGTGGTGTTTATTCCTGGTATTGGTTTTATGCCTGATGAGTACAACACACCAGAAGAAGAAGCGCGATTACTTTACGTGGCAATGACACGGGCAATTGACCAGTTGATTATGAGTTGCGATACCTGCGGTGGGCTACGCCTACGCTCCTTTGAATTTACCAGCCGCTTGGAGTCAGTATTAGGTAAATAAATTGACATCCTCTCACCGCTAACCCTTCGGGTGTAGCGGGAGATTCCAAAGATCACTCTTTGGGCTTTCTCTTTCCACGACTCGGCTTATTTGGAGGGATTTCTCCACCCAAACAGAGGCCGATATCTCCAGAGACTTGAGATCCTGTGTGTCCCACAGTACGTAGTCCTAATTCAAGTATGTTCCGCGCAGCGTTCCAATCCCGGTCTTGAATATGTCCACAGTGAGGGCAATCATGAGTTCTTGTACTAAGCGACTTTTTCACCACTTCACCACAGTTAGAGCAATTCTGACTGGTGTGATGGGGTGGAACTGCGACAGTTACCACGCCAAACACTTTGCCAAAATACTCAACCCATTGCCTAAACTGAGTCCAGGCTGCATCACTAATCGACTTGGCAAGATGTCTATTCCTTACCATATTCCGCACCTGCAAATCCTCATAGGCTACCAAGTCGTTAGACTGGACTACGCACCTTGCCAACTTCACAGCAAAGTCTTTACGTTGCCTACTTACCTTGAGATGCTTTCTGCTCAAGCGATTTCTCGCCTTGATTCTGTTCTTGGAACCCTTCTTAGTCTTAGACAATCTGTGTTGCAGGCGTTTCAAAGACTTCTCACTTTTACGCAAGTGTCTAGGGTTTTCAACCTGATTCCCTTCACTATCGGTATAGAAGTGGTTCAACCCCACATCCAAACCAATAGTTTTACCAGTTGGTTCTCGCTTCTCTACTCTGTCTTGGTCAATGCAAAACTGCACGTAGTACCCATCGGCACGACGTACAACCCGCACACGTTTGAACTGTTTCACCTGGTAGAAATGCAAGTTACGAGTTCCCCAAAGTTGGAAAGTTCCTGCTTTGAATCCGTCGCCAAAAGTGATGTAGCGACGGTCATCAGAGAGCTTCCATCCACTAGTTTTGTACTCAACGCTCCCGTGTGTCTGTTCTTTCCTAAAGCGTGGATAACCTTTTTTCCCTGGTTTACCCTTCTTACAGTGATCAAAGAACTTGGCAATTGCAGACCACGCTCTTTCAGCAGAGGCTTGTCTTGCCATCGAGTTGAGCTTGGCTACCCAAGGGAAGTTTTCATCGGCAGCAAGGACAGCGCAATAAGCACTCAAATCGTACCTACCGATGTTTCGATGATCCATCCAGTACCGGAGGCAAGCATTACGAACAAAACGAGCAGTTCTAATCGCCTCATCCAGCGATTGATATTGCTCGTTTGTTCCTTCAAGTTTTGCCTCAAATACCAGCATCTTTACGTCAAACTTACTGACGTAATAATACCACGAATATTGCTAAAAACTCAACTACCCCTCGTCTTGTCAAACCGTAGGTTTGATTCAGTTAAGGGGTGTCTCGTTTTTAGCCAACAATTCATGAGGCAGTGCGTTGGGCGGCTCTGCCGACTTGTAGACGCGCTCTGCGCGGCTTCTCGCAGAGTAGCAACTGCCGTCTCGCCGCCAAGTCTGCGACTGTGGCGGGAGCATTCTTGTTGTTTTTAGGTAAATTCAAGCGAGGAAACATAAGAGCGATCGCATCCAGCACAGCGCGAGAGTGCGATCGCCTTGTACTGAGTATAATCTCTCTCCATTATGGGAACACTAAAAATAGTGGTCATCGCTCACCAAATTCCAGCGAGGAAACTGATATTTATAACATCATGTCTAAAACAACACTGGCAACTGGCTTAGTTATTAGTTTAATGTTGGGTTTATTGTCCAGCACTCCAAGCAATGCTCAAGAAACATATATTGACAATACCTGCAAACAAAATCAGCAATTAGACGAGTTTGACAGATTTACGGTTATGTACAAATCCGAATTTAAAATTAAAGGACAAACTTATTGGTTTTACTCAGGTCAGTATATAGATGCTTCTCCAATTGTCTGTATTTCCCGACCAGGATTTAAACAAGCAAAACCCTTGAATATACAACAAATACAGTCTGGTTACATCGATAAAATCGGTAAAGACCCACGCAATAAAACAGCCTTTCTTGTCACTGTCCGTGAGGGTAATGGTTCTTATGTACCAATAACCCAATATCGACTCAATTTGTCCACACCTAATAAACCTGTAATGACCAAACTAAGAACTTGGAAATCAGGGCAGTAATTGATACATGGCATCATGCCATCACCAACAAAATTCACACCATAAAGTAGTAGTTTACAACGTCATTGAAGCAGTCAGGCTAGAGAAATAGGTAATTCAACCAAGATAAGGGTATTGTGGCGGTTGAATTTTCAATACTTCCGCCCAGTATCGTATAGCATTATGTTTGGTGGTTTCCATGTCACGCGATTTATGAACCCTGCCTATTTCCATTAGGAAATATGTCAGTTTAATAGCAGTAAATAAATTAATTAATCCCACTGCTTTCAAATGTTGTAAAAACAAATGTAGCAAGACTTGTAGTTTCTGTCTATGACGAAAATACATCCACCACTGCATTTGATGTATGGCAATACTTGTTTGATAACCTAATGTATTTTCTACTTGGGTTAATTTATCTTTAACTTGATGATAAAACTGCATTTCTTTGTCAAAATCACCTGCTTGTTGAGCTAAAGCAGCATCATCAGCTAATTTATAAGCTTCACTAATTAACTTACCCGCCGTTTCGGCCTGCTGTTGAGAATAACCGAGTTTCATATATATAGTAGCTGCTGCTGATGCCAATTCTGTAAACTCCTCAGCATCATGTAACCAATATATTTGTGCTTGTAATTCCCCTAGTGTGGCTGCTAAAGTCTCATTCATGTTCAATCTAACTTTTTTTGACCATAGCAGTATTTTAGGTCTTGGGGGATTGCGCTCCCCTCATTCTTAGAGGAAACCAGGCGATCGCGCAAGCGCTGTTTCTTGGATGCCCGGAGGGCTTTTGTCAGTTCGCTACGTTTTAATAAACGCCTTGTAATCTTCAATTTTACTAAATAAGCGAGATGCTAAAAACGGGCTAGCATCCTTTAAAGCTTCATAAATTTTAATACCTTCTTCTCGATATCGAATAATTTTGTTTTGATTCCAGTAATGTGGAGGTGCTTGTAAGTTGGTAATTCTATCTGCTAATTTGACCATCCATATTTCTAACGGTTGTTCTTTTATTCTTTGTAAACTATCTGCCATTTGTAGATGTTTTTCTAGGAAATTATCTTTAGTCAATGCCAGTACACCATTAGCTACTGATTCACCAAATTCAGCTTTTATTTGCTCATAAGTGGTATTAGTATCTTCAATTGTGTCATGCAAAATAGCACATTGAATAGCTAAGTCTCCGTCATGTTCTTCTTCTGCACTTAGGGCTGCAATTATTTCCATGCTCACAAAGCTTAAGTGCATAATATAAGATATGTCTGTGCCTGGAAATTTCTGCCCTTGATGTGCGTGTGCAGCAAACTTATAGGCTTTAATGTAAATTTCTGGTGACCAGTTTTGTAAGCTGAGTTGATATGTTTTCATGCCAGCTAGTGATAACACTATTTTTTATTGTATTTATATCATTTATTTTCAGCAATTTGCTAGAATATATCTTGTGATTCAGTCAGCAACAAGATACAAAATTTTACCTATAATAAATCATAGGAAAATTAAAATTTATTACTTAATAAAATTATGGAACCCAAGCAAAACTATTTCATTATCTTGAATACTATGGAGGGCGCATACTTGCCCCTTAACCCTGATAATAACGCTTTATTAACATACTCAAGCCAAGAGCAAGCCCGTGACGCTTTTGAAGTGGGCTACAAAGAGTGTCATAAACAGCCTTCAGCAACTTGGTCTACTAGTGCAGCATTACATTGGATGAACCTAAAACCATTCGTGGTAGCCTTAAGTGCCAGCTTAACTCCAATGGAAGTAYTAATTACACTTTCAAATTCCGATACCCCAGACTTGAAGGCATATTCGCTGTCAAGTATTGCTGTTCGCTCTATTAGGGCAGTTAAAGTTGACTTAGAAACTTGCCGCCATTATGAAGTGTCAAAAGTAGAGTTGATTAACTCTAAGTGGTGGCAAGAAGAACCTGCTTAATCTCTGCATTCGCGTAACTCTAAAATATTTTGCCATGCACTTTTAAGTTCTGTTTCTACAATTAAGCGCAAATCATCTGTAACTTCGATTTCTAATTTTTGGGCTATGTAGTTAACCAATTCGTTGCGCCAAAAATCAACGTAAATATATCTTCCAGCTTTATCACCAGATGGTGCAAGGTATTTTAAGACGTTGAATGCAATATTTTTTGCTTGTTCGGTCATTTTTGTACTTCAAAACTTAGCTATGTGAATAAAAACCTTGAGTAAATTATTCCTCAATTACTTCTAACCCGGTTTCTCGTGCTACTTGTTGTCCTAATGACTCGTTTGATGGACTTTGCTGCATCCACTGCTGATATTCATCTATCAAAATATCCAAATAGTTATCTAAATGTGCTTCTAACCAATGAGCCTGTAAAGTGTAACCTAAATCTCGCATTGTCAAGATAACACAGGTGCTATCAAACATATTACATCGTTTACTCAGTTTGACGGCATCTAGAGCAGATATCAGTGGTGGACGTGGTGAGAGTGGTGCTTGCATTTATCAAATATAGGTTTAAATGCTGATGACAATATCATTAATGGCACGTAACAAAGCGATTTTGTAGCTTGTTACTTTAGTATCGTGTTTGAGAATTGTGCTAATAATGATGCTGCCTGATGACATAATCTATTCTGTTTTCAAGGTACTTAATTGCTGTGCCAAATATTCAACTTGATTTTTGACAAATTCTAAATTTTTATATGTAGCATCCCTATAATTAAAAATATTCACAATAAGTGGAGAAATATCGTCACTATGGGTACAGTCAAACCCTACCCACCAATAATTATCAGTTATTGGTAATAGTTGATGACAAACTGCTCTGGGGTCATCACTTTGGTGAGATGCTTCAGAGAACGTAATTTTTCCATGAACTTGAATACACCTTAATTCGTTGTTTGTCCCATCCTTACCATAATAAGGATGAGTTGGAGGAATACCCACATAGCCACACAAAAAACCTGAGTCTTGCCTGACTATTAAACAAGGTAATCCAAGATAAACCCATTCAATTCGGTCTGGTTCTTGTTGCCATTCACCGTCTGCCCATGTAGATTTGTCAATCCAATTCAGAGTTTCCATCAATCAATAATATCCCCATTTTCATCGCGTTTTATTTCTATCACCTTAACGTCAAAACTTTCCCACTCCTGCACGGTAAACCCCGCCTCAGTTTCGGTTGGATACCGCCGCGCCATTTCTTGCCATGCAGCTTCTTCGTTGATTGCCCAGATGTAATGCCCCTGGCGTTCTCTTAAGTCATCACGCCCAGTACAGTCGTGTGAGTATAATGCGTTACGTGTACATCGATATTCGCGCATAGCTGTAAATGAATAATGAATAAAGATAAAGATTTAGATTACTACGTTAAGAAATTTTCTCCCAAGTCTAGTTCAAATAAACTTGGCTTAAATGTCAGCCGTAACGGTGGGGTTGCACCCAATAAACCCATTTTGCTGTTATCTATCATCGAAATGGTAAGCCAAGGGCAGATAATACAAAACCAAATTCCCCTGTCGGCTGAACTCATTGCCACATTTCTCAAATTGTGGAGTCATTTAGAAGCAGTACGCAAGCCAGATATAGGATTACCTTTTTACCACATGACTAGTGACGGCTTTTGGCACTATCAGCCCAAGCCTGGATTTGAAAGGTTGATACAAGCCAAAGTAAAAATCCGCACTCCCAGCACCATTAGGCAAACTATAAAGTACGCTTACTTAGATAATAATCTGTGGGAAATTCTGCAAAACCCGCAGGAGCGAAGTATATTGACTCATGTATTAATCGATTCATGGTTTAGAAAAAAGACACAGGATATAGAACAGTTATTTCAAGTTAACGCCTTTGCTGAACTGCAAGACCAGTTGCAACGCACTGGTGGCAAGGTCTATCAGCCAGAAGAACTGGAAGATGAGCAAGCTGTAATTGTGCGAGATGGTGCTTTTCGCACAATTGTAATTACCACCTACAACCACACCTGCGCCTTCTGCGGATTGCAAATACTTGATGCCAACGGTCAAAATATTGTGGATGGGTCACACATTAAACCTTTCTCCCAGTTCTACGACGACCGCATTGATAACGGGCTATCGCTGTGCAAAAATCATCACTGGGCATTTGACCGCTTTTGGTTCACCATTAATGATGATTACACCATTATCGTTGCTGACAATCTGCGGGAAGAATCGCCTAATGCTAAACCAATGCGGGATATGGCGGGCGATCGCATTATATTACCCGCCCAAGAGCAGTATTATCCAAGGCTAGATTCTCTACAATGGCATCGTGAAGAGTTTTCAAGGCGTGCTGCATGAGCAAAAAACCTAAAAGTTGGTATAAAGAAATTGTTATTCGTCCTGTCGTGCCTGTGGACGGTTACGAAAGCTATGAGAAAATTTGCAGTTTTGTTGCAGACATTTACTACTCTGTAGAAGAACAAAAACTGCAACGTAAATTAATAACTGACCCTGGAGAATCAAGGTATATTAGTATCTATACTCTGTTTAAAGTTGGTAAAGCTAAATGTCCGGCATATTGGATAAATAAAGATTTACTTGAAGCATTGCTGCAATCGGTTTTAACTGTTGAAATTGATAGTTTAAACTGGGCAATGAAAACGGGAATGTTTATGTTACCTAAAGGTGTAATTCTTTCCCCTGAAAATAAAAACGTCGATGCTATTTTTTGGAATTACGATAGTGAAGCTGATATGCTTTATTGGGTAGCAACCGATGGTTCTAGTTCTTTTTGTCGTCGATTTAAACTTAATGGACAAAAAATTAGCTATACCGATGTTCAAGATATTGACTCCAACGTAGTTAAAGGATTTAATGAATATTTGCAGTCAATTTTTCTGCGATTAATTTTGATAATGGAATGCCGCCCTGAACTTGTAGCTACAACAAGTGAGGTAGTTAAGATGAATAAAGGTTTTGGCAAAGCGCAAGTGCAAGATTTTTATCAACCACTTTGGCTTGGGCAAGGATATAAATTCAAACGTGAAGGGACGCAAAGTAGTGAAGGCAGTAGCAGTACACATGGCACTAAGAGCGTCCATTGGCGTAGAGGCTTCTTACGCAATCAACCTTATGGAGAAGGCAGACAGCAAAGAAAATTAGTCTGGATTGAACCAGTTCTAGTAATGGGTGGAAAGGAATCATCATGATGATGAACGATGAAATAAATGCCAAATATGAATCTGGTCTAAACAGATTAATTCAAGAATTAGACAGGATAAAGCTACCAAGATTAGTTGAAAATATCAAGTCTAATCCTAAATATATGGTGATTCATAGTGATAATCAATCTGATAGAAATTGGGATGATGTTAAAAAATCTCAGTTATTGGAATGGCTAGAAGAGGAACGCACAGTGAATGATAATGCTGAACCAGAAACTGATGCTTCACTCCTAAATCGGAAATTAGAAAAACTCAGACAGTTAGAACAAAAAGGATTTTAGCCATTTGTTAAAGGATAATTAAAATGTCAAATAAAATATTTAAATTTGAACTAATTGAGGAAATACCTGAAGAGAATGGAACTTATTTGTTTTTATTAGAAAATGGTTCCATAAAAGAAGGATATTTAGGTTCTTTTTCTTATCCTTATCATCAAGAAGATATTGTTAGAATAGCAATATGTGAAGATGAGGAATTTCATTATGAAAAATGTGTAGGGTGGCTCAAATATATAGAATAATTTTTAGAGTAAAATAAATAATATGTATAAAAATAATGAAAGCAGAAACTCTCAAAAATTTTATTATTAATATTCTTGCAGAAAAGCCAAGGTTTTTTGATGGTGTTTGCGCTCAAGATATTAAAAAGCTACTCTTAGAGAACTACGATATTTCTGTAAGTGAAAAAACAATTATTAAAGTAATGATGCAAATCATAGAAGAGGGTAAAAATAAATTTGGTGGTTCTGGTTATATATGTGGTGATGATAGTACACTAACATGGGCGGATGAACATGGAAATGCAAATTCAAAACTCAGAGGAGTACATAAATATTGGTGGTTTAATATTTAGTACATATAAAAATATGAATAAATATGAATTAATAATTTTACTGTAATTATGAATAACAACTTAGAGCGTCTACTTGAAAAAATTAAAGAACAAGCTGAGTTAATCGATAAAATCAACCAAAGTTCTGGCTTTCGCTATAAAAGTACCCAAGCTTTAGTATTAGAATACGGGCAACCTTTTACTATAAATATTCAATCACCATTTAAAGGTAAACCTAAATCCTGTTTTGAAAACTGCTTTCAAGCATTATTAAAGTATCCAAATTTTCATTACTGTGAGGGATTTGCAATTGATGACGAATTGCCTCTTGCAATATCTCACGCTTGGCTTATCAATGAAAAAGGAAAAGTAATAGACCCAACCTGGATAGGTGAGCAACACAAAGGCAGCACTTATTTGGGCATAGTTTTTGATAGAGAATTCGTGTTTGAATTTGCAAGAAAAGTTAAGCACTATGGGATTTTAGATAGCGACTATATGAATGACCATCGACTACAACGTGAAGGTTTTCCACCTCACGCGCTACTTACTCTACCTAATTCTTAGAGGAAAACCCCAGTGATCGCTCCCCCAATCCTCTAAGAAAATGTCCTACCCAAACGGTTGCCCCCACCGCTCCCAATTTTCCTTATTAAAAGGCGATCGCCACTTCAGCAAGGCATCTTTGCTCATCACCAATGTCTCTGCTCTAGGTGCTGGTGTAGGGGTCACATCTGGAAATAGGTTTAGTTGATTGGGTTCCAAGGCGATCGCTGGTACAAACTAATAGATTATCCCCCAGAATTGAATCAAGTAAACCTGTTAACCGATTGAGGGGCTGACTTTTCACGGGATGCCGTCTGCTAAAGCAGTGAATATAGCATTAAAATTTCTAACACTCCAAAACTGAAGTATCACTAGTAGCGATAACATTACAAACTAAGCGGTTTTTTGATAGAGACTSCAYCRRWAAATAGCAGAGGTTAGAGCAATGGATGAGCGTCATCGTTACTTACAAATCGCTCTCATTCTTGTCGGAATTGCCTTTTTACTTATCTATCCGCTGAYRAARATCTGGCCATCAGGCTGGTTATGGCAACCTGGTCAGTACGAATATGAACAAATGATTATTGGTGTTTATGCAACGCTTGGTGTCTTTTTGCTGTTGGCTTCAAGACAACCAGAAGCTCACTTAAGTTTAATCTGGTTCACTGTTTGGTCAAGTTTAGTTCACGGCCTAATTATGGCGGTACACGTAGTAATTGATCCTGCTGAACGTGGACACCTCTTTGGTGATGTTCCAGCATTGTTATTGGTGGCAATTGTCCTTGCCTTCCTTACGCCGCGCAAAGTGGTATCTAGTGCCATTAATAGTGAAACTGCCCCAAAGGTTCACTTACCGTGAAAAGTATAGTTTAGGGGAGTGCCTTACAACAACGCGATCGCCAGCAACAAGGCAGATAACAAAGCTATTGTAACCAATTGCAACCAATTGTAACCAATTTTTGGGAATTTTGTAATTTAACATATTGCTACATTGCTATCCCTCCAAATACTCTGCCACTGCCGCCAAATCTTCCATTGCTCGATTCAGGCGATTGAGCAAAGCTTGGGTTACTTCTGGTTGGCCACTAACGGTTTCTAGTTTTTCTCTGAGATGATGGTCTAATGCTTCTATCCACAGTGATAATTCCGTTTGGCGAACTGCTGTAAGTAGCCCCATATTTCTTAAAACAGCCAAATGAAACCCAAGTTGGTTTTGTCCGCCGTAGCCCAGATATCCGTCCCACAGTTCCAACTTTTCTGGGGTAAATTCTGCATATTGGTCAAAGGTAATACCCGCAGGTTCTAATTGAGGCTGTGGCAGTGGCGGTTGAGAGTTAGTCATAGTAATGTTTGGAATAACTGATATCACTCTTGCTTACTACTCTAAATTCTCTAGAGCATCTACATTGGGATACAAGTGGTGCGACTCACACCTTACTTTTTAGCGATGAACTGCAATTCGCTTACCAGGATCTTGTTTTCCTCAAGCGTGGTAAAGGAATGCCTCATGCACCATATCGCCATGTATTAAATAGCCTGTTGTACATTTTGATTACTGGGTGTCGATGGTGTGATCTGCCGCGTGGGGAGACATAGGCATCTAAAAGCACGGGGAACACCGATGGTTAAAACGATGGCGTGAGGATGGAACATTTGAACATTTACAGGCGCGTATATTAGCGATGCCTGCGGTGCTTGCTAGCCTACGCTAATGACATCATCGGAGTACTTATATAAGTACACTTGCTGGCGCTACCGAAGGGGAAGATACTACCCGCCTTTATAGAACCCATTTGAGATCTATTCCAGAAACTAAAAGCCTTGCAGCTAGCTGGTTTTATCCCTGTTCTTGCAAAAAACAGTCGAGTTTAAGCAGGCTCTATCATTGATCGCAAAGTAACGGCTTACTTCAAAGCCTTGCACCCCAGCAAAAAATGTCTTATGGGTTCTATACAAGAGGGCAATCGAATTTGGCTGAACTACGAGCTAAGTTAAAAATTTTATAGATTGATCGTCAGGATTTTTTTCTTGCTTTTTTTGTCGCTCAACACGACTGTATTGTAGAGTGATGTATCCGTTCCCAGCGGAATTGGCAGCCCAAAACTGGGGCTTTTATGATCGATTTCGCCTAAATCAATGCTTTTCGTTATATCGCCATCTGTTGCAAGATTTGCGGTAAGTTCGCCTTTATAATCTTCAATTAAAAAGTCTCTAAAGAAAACGACTACCCCACCATCAGGATCTATACCAAGGATGACCGTACCGCTGAAAGATGTGCCTTTTCGTTCTTCATCAACCGTTGCCATTATGATTTCCGAGGGGTCTTGACCGGACATATCTGCCATAAACTTTTTTCTCTTGCGAATTCTCAACAATAGAAAATGATTTTACCTTACGCTATGGGCGATCGCAAAACTCTCAAGACGTATTTCTGCATCGGTCTGGCAAATGTATAGCCAAGAATCTATCCCACTAATAATATTTTGTTAATCCAAATGTGGAGCCAAATTATTCTTGACGCGAAGAATCCGCCTTCTTGCGACGATGCTTTGCCCCATACTCAGGCGATCGCTCTGTTTCCTCTAAGAAAAAGCTGCCAATAGTTCTACTATTTTCGCCTTGAGTGCTGAAATAGCCTCTTCTAAAGTCTCACTTGGTTCCGTATCTACTAGATGAGCGTCCCCCACATCAGCACTCGACCACAAATAGCTGTGTAGTCCTATGGTTAAACATCCTTGCCATTTATCTTCATGATTAGTGTCAAGTGTGATAAAAAACCGCCGGGGTATCATTAGTTCTTCGGTTTTAATTTCAAACTCTCCCCACACAGAGAAGCCAAAATACTCCCCGTTTTTTTCATTATTGTATTCCCAATTAGTGAAGTTGGAAAAAGCAACTTGAACTCGCTCTAACACTTGTTGGATTTCAGGTTCTGTTAATATCATTGCACTCATCCTCTAAGAATTTATTTCTTAGCCTTAGCTCTTTTGATAAAACCAATTATTTCCTCTAAGCTAACCCCGCGTTCTTGCATAGATTGAATCAGTGGAATTGCCCCTACTGGCACACTGCCAATACTGCGCCCCTTCCACTCCCCATCAATCTTTTCCTCCCAATTAAAGCCCCACCTCCAATGAGTAGGATTATCAGGCTCACGGTGTCCGATAACACGGGGGTAAGAAACTATACTTCCATTTTTCAACTTCTTATTCTCAATGTATCTGTACAGGCATCCTTTGCGCTGTCTGCCTTTCGGCTTCTGCACAGCTTCCGGCCGCGGCTCAGTTTCCTCTAAGAAATTTTCGGGTATCCATCCACACACACCACAACCATCATTTAAGGTGAGCAACGGCGATTCACAGCTAGGACAAGTTACATCATTTGATTGCTGTGTACGCTCAATGGGTACAACTGCCACAGTTTGAGGCTGACTTTTTTCAATATCAGTTTCGAGTTGAGCATGAGCTTTGGTGAGGTCATGAGGAATAGGAATTGATAACTCAAGATTCCAAAGTTTTTGTTTACCCTTAGCTGGTATAAGTTCAGGCAATATCTGAATATTTTCCAGCTTCCAGGCATAGCGCCCAGGCTTCCATAATCCACACCTTAACTCTGTTGGTGACTGCTGATTAATCAATTCTTCAGTCATCAAAATACAGTCGGTCAGTTCAGCGATCGCAACTATTGAGCCAAAGGGTAATTCTGCTAGTGGAGGTAGTAAGTCTTTTAGTTGTTCATACCAGTATTTAGTATCTTTCTGCTGTTTGGCGGCATGAATAGCGATTTTACCTCTGTAGTTTGTTGACCAGCTTCTAGTTTCAAACGATTTATATCTACCAACAAGGTAAGCCCAAGGTTGATGTAGAGTGATAGCTTTAAACTGAATAAGCGAGATTGGCAAGGTAACAGACTCGTTTAATAGCGATCGCTGCTTGTTGGGGACTAACTGCTCGACCGTAGAGGTCAACACAGCTGCGTCTTTTGTTGAGGTGGCGGCATACTCCAGGGTAAGCGGGGGCTGTATTGAGAGCATTTCGCCAGTGTCCCCCAATACTTGTTCTGCCCATCCAGGTGGGAACCCCATCATCCACCCCGGCACGGCTGGATGTAGCTTTTCTGTTTTCGCTATGTGTGGCCTCAATTTCTGCTCTAATCTGTTCGTCCCAGCTGGTCTGCATCCCGTTGAGCCGGCGGGATATGTTGTTGGTGTAGGCAACCACAAATAATCGTTCCCTTTTGTGAACACCTCCGAGTTCCGCAACTGATATGATTTGCGGATCATCCCACTGATAGCCGACCACTCTAAGTCCCCCAAGAATTGCTCGTAATCCTCGATTGATAACCCCTGGAGGATTTTCGATGATGACAAAGTGGGGACGGCCATCGGCAATGCACCGTAAGGCTTCAAACCAGAGTTTTGATTCTGGGTGGTTAAGTCCTGTACCGTTTCCGGCAATTGATGTGCCAGTACAAGGAAATCCAATTGTGCAGAGGTTAAATTCTCCAGGCTTGGGGTAATAGTCCCTGATGTCGCTGTGGATGGGGATATTGGGAAATCTGTATTTAAGGACTGCTTGAGCGTCGGGGTTATTTTCAATGAATAATTCTGTTGTGATGATGTCAGATGCTCCGGCTGCCTTGATTCCCAGTTCAAAGCCGGCGATTCCTGCAAAGAAGCTGGCGTGTTTGAGCATTGGGCGTTCTCCTTTGGAGTTGTCGTAGATATCGCTTCCTTGGTTACTGAGCCTGTCGAAGTATCCTCGCTTGATTTTTTATAGTTCCAAGCCTGCATTTGCTTTAGGGTATATTCGCCAGATAAACCGTTTTCCCAAGTGATAGTTATTTTGGGATTTACACTCGTTACCTCACCCAAACGACCACCGGGGGTAATAATGCCATCGCCTACGGAGCAGCAAGCTACACTCACCTGAAATTTACTCATCATCGCCTCCCAGGTAAGCGGCTTTCATTGCTTCCCATTGCTCATGGCTGATAGCTTCAATTTCTTTTTTGCGCTGTTGCTGTTCAAGGTTGTCGTTGTCTGTACGCTTTCCCTTCCGCAAGCTGTGATTTTGGGCAACCTCATCAGTTGCTAGTTGCACTTTCTTCTTAGCGATCGCAAACTGTTCTTGTGTCGCTTGCTTCCACTCCTGGCGGGCTAAAGCATCCAGTTTTTTACATAGTAAAGTCTCGAATCTGGTATCAATTACACCAAGCTCGGTTAAGTGATACAATTTATCGCCGCAGCTGCACAGTTGGCATATAGGTAAGCGATCGCGGTTGTAATCATAATTTGGCATTACCAGCCGGACTAGATGCGGTTGCACTTTGCCTGTGTCTTGACAGCAGAAACATTTCCAGCTTGGTTGCCAAATCTCCTTATCTTCCGTTTCTTCCTCTGGCCTCACGGGCATGGCCTCAAATTGGGGAAAATCGTCTATCATGATTCCTCCCGAAGCCAGCTAAATTGTTTAGTTTCCTTTGCCCACCGCACAAATTCAAGTTTTTCAGGATTCCCAACCGCGAATTCTAAGGGATTAGCTGTTTCCTCGATGATGGCCAGCCAGTCAAGGGTGCGCGGGTCATTTTCCCATTTTGAATTTTGCGCCGGGGAAGATTGGCCTTTTGATTTGTACCACTGCGCTGATAATTCCTGCCAGTTCGTCTCTATCCACCGCCGAGGGAGTTGGGGAGGATGGGGTAACTGTGCGGCTTTATTTTCCCCAAATTTTAAAAATTTTTCTCTCTCTTCTTCTGAGAGAGAGTCTATAAAGTCTGAATAAGTATTATTGATCTTATTGATCTGAGGCGTGCTGGAATCCTTTTCTGGTAAGGGTTTGGCAGGTGTGCTGGCGATCCTAGTGTCGTTTGTAGCGATCCTAATGTCGCTGTCGGCGATCCTAGTGTCGTTTGTAGCGATCCTAATGTCGCTGTCGGCGATCCTAGTGTCGTTTGTAGCGATCCTAATGTCGCTGTCGGCGATCCTAGTGTCGCCAGAGCCTAATCTAGATGAAGCACCGTGGACTGCTTTTTTGTACTTGAACTTAGTAATTTCAATTTCAATAAGTTGTAATTCGCACAGTCGCTTAACTGCCCGTTGCACTGTACGCCGTGTTAGTCCTAATTGCTCGGCAATACGGCTAGTGTCTATCTCAATGACAGAATTTGGAAATGGGTTAAGAACCATCAAACAGAGATATACTCTGAGTTCAGCATCTTTGAGTTCAGCATTGAGCCTAAAAAATTCATCTGCTGTTAAGGGATAGTGAGTAGATTTAGACATTACGCATCACCCCCTTCCACTGCTGGTGTTTCCCGGCAGGCCCTCAACCATTCTTGATGTTGGAGTGGGTAGAACTTTCCCTGAATCTTTGTGTCTGTCATAATGGATGATAAGTCAAACAAGTTTTTGCCCTTGCCTGCATTAACAGGTAGGGCTAGGCCTTTTGTGTAAAAGTCGCTAAAATTTCACCAACTGTCACCCCAGCAACACTAAGCCAGTGTGATTTTTGCTAGATTGTATTTTCTAGATAAATTTGATAATATTCAATAACTTGAAAAAAAGCAAGTAGTGGGAAAATGGATAAACATCAAGAAATATTAATTACAGCAATTAGGGAAAGTGGCTTGACAGCAAGAGAGATTTCTGTTCAGGCTGGTGTGCATGAAAGTACAATCAGTAAGTTTCTTGATGGCAAAAACGACCTAAAAGCTGGAAATTATTTCAGAATCCTTCATGCCCTGCCAGAAAAATGTAGAATTCCTGCACTAGCAAGAATAGGAGTAGTTGAGCTAACGCCTGTTCAATTAATTGAAGCCGCAACACCAAGAGAAAAAGCTGAAATCCTACAAGCGATCGCACAGTGGGTATTACAGCCAGGGTCAATCAATAGTAAAACTACTGATACAAGTGACCTGCAAGTAGCTGTATAATCGCCTATTGAATTTTTATATATACAAGTAGGCGCTGATCGTGGTAGATAAAGAAGATGATGATGATTTAGAAAAATTAATGGAAAATTGCGATCGCTTGGATGCCGAGGGGAAAGCGAAATTAATCAAGCATCTATTGGGTGAACCTGGCCTACAAGTGGTAATAGGTAGTAATCAAGTCCACGCTACAAATGTATATCAAGTTAATTTAAATAGTCCTGACCAGATATCAACGATATTAGATGCGATCGCCAAAAAGATTAGCTCAGAAGATGATGACGAAAAAACTTAGGAGCTATCACAGCAGGTAAGGATAACCGCAGGCGATCGCTAGAAACTGATTTCCAAAAATTCTTAGAGGAAAATTCAGATTAGAGGACAAGCGATCAATGGGTGGTAGGGCGATCGCATTTTCTCATCTTCAGTACTCTTGCAAAACAGCAATTATTACTTGGTGGAAATTATTTATATCAGTCAACCAAATGAGTAGACCTGCACAATTATTTGTAATTGCCACATTAAATCATTAGGGTGTGCTGTACTTATTTGCTCATAAGAGGCATGTCTACGAACTTCCGGGATTAGCTTTATGATCTGAACAATAGCCCCCACTTTTAAAATATCCTTTTAGCCTATAGCTAAAGTGAGTGTCACATTGTGCCAAATAGTTGGAATCTTGATCTGGTTAGGTTTTACTCCCACAAAAAGGATAAGTGCTAAACCTACAGGTTAAATCCGAAATTGACATTTCTACTTGGCACAGGGTGACAGACTCTGTAGCATTATATTTACACTATGTTTTTAGTTTTTGGATATCGATAAGCTAACTTTTATAGAACCTTTATTGTCTTGGTAAAGACCAGGAACATCATTCATAAGAAAAAAAACAGTTTTTCGTGGTTCTAGTTCAAAAGATCCTTCTTCGCCATAAGCTATACATTTACCATCCTCTCCCATAATTATTAAGGCTCCTAGTGGTGCCCTACACGGCGTGCTGTTAGATTCAAAATTAGGATCACCCTTTGCTGATATATAGCCTTTAGCACTTTCAGGAATTCTTGCCTCTTCATCCTGAATATGTTCAGGGATGGCAAGCCATTTGTCAGAAGGATTAGCTTTAAAGCTTACCTGTACATATTTATCATCCTTATTTCTAAAAAATTCACCTTTCATTGATTCAGCATGAACTGTCACTTCTTGGGCTGTTGCTGAATTTCCTGGTTTTGGTTGGTTTAATACTTTAATTAATTCTGAAGTTCCGGCTATAGCTGTTATTACAGCTGCAATGCCTGTAAGAATACCAGGTAAAGTAGTCCAGAAATTACCTTTTTGTTGATTATCACTCATAGATTACAACCCCTCTTTTTCACCATTTAAAGACAGTTCATTAGTGTCCAGCCACTGCTGAATTAACTCAATTACTACCTGATTCATTTTTTTCCCTTGCATAACGCAAGTAGCATGAAACCGTTTTTTTAATTCACCTGAAAGGTTTATGTGTATCTCTTGAGTTGTTTTGCCATCCATATTCCTGATTCTGTAATGGATAAAACTACAAAAGTAAAAATGGCAATTCCCAAAAAATGCCATTTAAAAGTGAACTCTTTTCTACTCAAGAGAACTTTGCATCTCTACCGATGCGGTTTTATAAGGCGATAAGCCTAACGGCATAGCTACGCTTACCGCACAATCTAGAAAGCTGGGTGTATGGTCAGGAAATTATCAGCGTCTTTGGGATTATCGAAAACAACAGCGTAATAGATAAGCTTTATGTGCGCCCGGTAGACCCGGCTTAAGTTTTTAGATGATTTTCTTAGAGGATTTTTTAGGAAATTGATTAGAGAATGTTAGGTGCGCCCGGCTGCGCCCGGCTTAAGTTGAGTGAAAATTGCGATCGCTAGAAGTTTACTTGTGACAATTCTTAGAGGATAGCTAGTAATTCTCGCATAGCTTCTCCTGTAGAGCATCGCTTCCTTGTTTGGCAAGCTAAGTAGATGAGTAATAAATCATACCTAGCAGCACTTCATGGAAAATTGGTCGTTCCGGTCGTTTCACTTCCCTCCACTTTGTGATGGTGCTGAAATACGATGCTACTGGTTCACTGCGTTCACGACCGCATCAATACACTCATGAGTAATACTCATTCACTCAAAAACCCGAAATATCCTGATTAAGAAGCCTGGAAATATCCTGGTTAAGAGTAGCATCGAGTCATCTGGTGAAGGCGGCGGATCGGTGTGCATTGAGGTGGGTTGTGTGGTCACTAGGGTTTTTTCAGCCTGGGGAAATTTTAGCACTTCGTTCCACTCCGTTCCACTACGTGCTTTTTGTAAACATTGGGCTTCAAAAACCACTGAGGGGAGAAGAAATAGCGAGAAAGAAAAAGGAGAGGTAAAGGTATCTGCGGTTGGTCGGTGTGCCACTGGTGGTTTAGTTCTCGCTCCTTACCCCCCCGTTCTTCGTGTGGCCTTCCATTCCTTCGCCTCGTGCCGGCTGCGCCGGCACTCAAAACTGTTGCTATCCTTGTTTTTAGCTGGTCGTCTTGCTATAATGGTTATTATTATAAGTTTTTAGCCGTTATGTTGTCAGCCGTTTTTTCCCAGTTCTCCTGCTTTGGTTTTTCTGGCTCTCGCAAGTGGGGTCAGTCACCTGCTCCCCTGTCCCTGGCTGCGGCGGCTGTCCCCTCTGGCTCTCGCGTTGTGGTTGGTTGCGCCGCCGGTGTCGATGCTTTCTTTCGGCTGGCCTTCCCTGCGGCCGAGTTGTTCGCGGTTTCGTCTGGTGTGTGGGGTCGTGGCCGTGGTGCGTTTGCTGCGCGGTCTGTGGCGTGTGTTCGTGCCGTCGCTGCTGGTGGCGGGTTGTGGGTGTCGTTCCCTGCTTCTGCCTGCCCGGTTGGTTTGTTGCCTTCTAGTTCTCAGTCACGGTGTTTTTCCGGTTCCGGGTCTGGTTCCTGGGCTTCGTTGGCGTTTGCCCTTGGGTCTGGCGTGCCTTGCGTTGTGTTTTTGGGGTCTTTGTCTGTTCCTGCTGGCTGGGGTTTGTTTCCTCTTGCTGGTCTTCCCGGCTGGTTTGGTTGTGCTGCTGTGGTTGGCCGCGAGTCGCCGGTTCAGTTGTCTCTGTTTTAGTTTCAGTTGCGGCCTTGTGTCGCGTCATCTTCTCTGCGATCGCCTCACGCACAAATTCAGGGTAATCTTTGCCCAAGCTTTTTAAATATCCCATCATTGATTCAGTTAACTTTATTGTTAGCTTGTGGCGTAAAGGCTCAGGCCTATCAGTTTCAAATTTATACTTTGTCCCAAAATCGGGATTTCCCCCAGGTCTAGGCATAATAGTTAGTTTATTAGTTGCTCTACTATAGTAAGTCGTCCTGCTATACTTTACCCAAACTTTACACAAACTTTAATTGTATAGCGGGGCGACCAGCTATAATATAAGAGTAAAGAAAAAAGGTATCCGGCCAATGACACCTGACAAAACTTGTACAGCTTCTATCTTTGTTCCCAATCTTAACGACTATGTAGAAATTGTTGGTGGCAAAGTTGAATTTATCGATGGCAAGCAATATTTACGTATTGTTTGTGCAGATTCTAAAGGTAACGAAGTTTTACTGAACCCTTCAGATTTAGACACTTACTTTAAGCGGTTTGTTGTTCCTTTCTAATTAAATCTGCGATGGTCTACGACCGACCGTAGGTCATCGCACCCAAGCGATCGCCTAATTCCCTCTATCTCTTCATTCCTTTGAGGCATATCATGACTAAATTTATCGTAGGAAAAACCTATCAATGTCGGTCAATCTGTGACCATGATTGCATATTTAGATATGAAGTAATCAGCAGAACAAAAGCATTTATTACCATAAAAAGTCACAACGAAATCACAAAAAGAAAAATTTACATAGATGGAACAGAAGAATATTGTTACCCACAAGGTCAATACTCAATGTGTCCGATTTTAAAAGCAAGCTCTATTGCTGACTAAATCCGTGCGATGGTCTATGACCGACCGTAGATCATCGCCTAACTAAAGCGGTAAGCGTAGCCATGTGCGCCCGGCTTATCGCTCTCCCTTCATTCCTCTAAGAATTATGATTCAAGAACTCTGCACCTGCTCTGATACTTACATTAAATACTCTGGCCTTATTAATCCCTATCCTGATAATCCTGAAAGTCTGCGATCGCTCGAAACTTTAACACAATTAATCATCACACCAGTTATTAACAAGTTTGGTGCTGAAAACTTTAAGCTAACTTATGGTTTTTGTAGCAAAGACTTGTTGAAATTCCTCAACCGTAAAAAATCGCGTATCTGCGTAAAAGTTGACCAGCACATGAGTTGTGAGATTAACAATAAAGGTAACTATTACTGTAAACATCTAGGTGCTGCCTGTGACTTTGTAATAGTTGGTGTTGATAGTAGAAAAGTTATTAGTTTTTTAAGAACTCTTAACTATGACTCAATTTACTACTACGGCACAAATACACCAATTCATGTAAGCTGGTCGCCTCGTCCCCGGCGCAAGATTTGGGAATTTACACCACAAAATACACCCAAGCCTTACAGCAATTATTACTGTGTTTAGTTAATTAGCGATAAGCCGGGCGCGCATGGCTACGCTTACCGCACACACAGCGCGATCGCCTCCCTTCATTTCCTCTAAGAATTTTAAAAGGTATCCGGCCAATGCAATTAGTTTTCAATTCAGAATCAGAAGCCTTTGCTGTGGCTGAACAGCTTTATAACATCCAACAGATAGGTAAAATCTTAATTCCTGCTGAAAAAACAATTGACTATCAAGCTTTAGAACTGGCTGTTAATTTGGCGGGTGCGGCTTTCCCTGCTTTCAGTTTCCCTATTGTCAGCAGCTTAAAATGTCGCTTACCATTCCCCAGGCATGAGCGAGAATGCACGGACAACAAAACCCCTAAAATTTATGTGGCTTGTCTGAGTGCTTATAATGCTGGTCATTTACATGGGCTTTGGATTGATGCCACCCAAGAACCGGAAGACATACAAGATGATATTAGATGGATGCTTTCTTGGTCGCCAGTTACAGATGATGAACCGTGTGAGGAGTATGCAATACATGATTATGAAAACTTTGCTGACTTCTCATTACGTGAATATGAAAGCTTGGAATATATTAGCAAATTAGCCCAAGCATTATATTATGCTGATGATCCTGACACTATGGCGGCTTGGCTCAATTATGCAAAAGACCTAATTCATGATGCAGATATTGAAAAGTTAGCTGAAGAATTTAGTAGTTATTATTGTGGTCATTGGGAATCAGAGCGAGACTTTGTTTTAAAATCTGACGAAATTGAACAAATGTATAATTGGTCAGAATTGGAGAAAAATTTTCTGTTTTGGTCACAGTATATTGATTGGGATTCTGTAGCGCGTGAGTTGTTTCTTGAGGGTTACGATTCTGTAAAAGCTTCACCTCATGGCGTTTATGTTTTTCGTGAGTATCACGGTTAGTTAATATGTGCGGTAAGCGTAGCTATGCGCGCCCGGCTTATCGCCTCCGTAATAGCGTTACGCCATTGCTCCCATATCTTCCTCGCTTGTATGGCGTGTTAATCACGTCATTTTTTATATATAAATTTTCTGTAAACTTTGTATTTATAGCAAGACGACCAGCTATAATAAATATATAAATTCCTTAGAAAAAGGTATCCGGCCATGACACGTTTTTCTGCTAAGGCACACATCAAACCAAACTATAAGTATTCCAATTTTCATAAATCTTTACTGCATGAAGATAACAGCGAAGACTACGCATTAAGACATATTTACAGCTTAGAAAATACTAAAGCTTTACTACAAAAGTGGGCATGGACATCAGAGCAGATTAAAACTGGGATTGATTACGCAACAATTGATGTATATCGAAATTTTGTATATTTACATATCCCCAACAAAATTGAGAAGCGTGGTCAACTGATTAAGATTCGTGGCATTTCTCGCTTCATTTCAAAATCTGATTATGTAGATGTATTGGTAACTCGCTGTTGGCAAAAAGCTGATCCTTATAAATTGCAGCCTGGGGATAACTGGGATGATTTGATTGCTCGTGGTAACACAGGTGACTTTTATGAAATTAAACTTTATCGCTACGAAGTAACCTGCACTTGCCACGCATATAGCGGAATTGAAAAAGCCTTTGCACAAGACCCAGTTGCAAGCAAACATTTAATGCTTAACTCAACTGCACAGGGACAAGTACCTGATAAACACATCTTTGCAGTGTGGAAATATCTTGGTTGTGAAAACTTACGGCAATACGAATATTGTTGGCTGGAACGCAAGGAAGCAGCCATAACAGAAGAATGGCAATTTGACCCTGATCCAGAGCCAGAGTTAGCAGACTGGTGAGGTAGTGCGGTCTTGGGGGTTTCCCCCATAAGCAACTACTGAACCCGTAAGGGTAATTTAATTGACTGGCCGCCAGCCCACAGCCATCAAGCGAGGGCATTAACTAGGGAGGTATCCGGCCAAGGATTCCCTAGCGCGGCCACTCAATGATAACAAACAGGTGACTTGATGAATAACGAAGAATTAAACAATTTACTTAACGCTGATTACCCGATACCCGATCCGGCTTGGGACTATGCTCAAATTTGGCAGTATACCCAGGAAGCAGCAGCGCAGTTACAAAAGCTCTTAGCTTATATGGCTGAAATTGAGGATGCAACGCCAGAGACAGACCAGGAAATTAAATCTCAACTTGACAGTGTTGGCCAACGGCTAAATACAGCACGTAGGCTGTTCGCGTAGCGTCTCGTAGAGATGGATGGATTCATAACGTTATCAGTAGCGATGGCGTAACGCTATTACGGAGGTGATCGCTACCAATCATAAATTTTCCTCTAAGAAAATATGACACAAACACCACAACTTAACGCATCCCTCGCCAAAGCTAAAGCAGAAATACCGGCTATTTTGGCCAATCGAAATGTCAAAATTCCCACTAAATCAGGGAGGGAAATCAGCTTTACATACGCTGAACTAGAAGAAATTACACCTAAAATTACACCTGTATTATCTGCCTGTGGCCTAGCGATCGCTCACCAAATGGCATTTATTGAAAGTAGATATTGCTTAATTTCTACGCTTAGACATGAAAGCGGTGAGCAGATAGATTCTGTTTTTCCTCTACCTAGTGACTTTGCTGATGCAAAAGAACTTGGCACCCAAATAAGTTACGGACGTAGATATAATACTTTGTGCCTACTCGATATCACGATAATTGAACCCAATAGCCAAGATTGGCAAGAAACCAAACGAAAAATTGCTAAGGAAATTAAAACCGAAGCTGGACTAATTCAAAAGCCGAGTAATAAAAACAATGGCTCAATATTGCATGATATGGCTGGAATATCGAGTGTACAAACCATATCTGAAGCCCAGGCTAAAAGATTTTGGGCGATCGCCAGAAATGAATTAAAGCTGTCGGAATCTGATGTGAAGTCAGTACTAGCAGGATTTCAGTTAGAGCGTACAGCTGAAATTCCAATAAACAAGTACGACATCATAATTCAATCAATGAAAGATTACGCAACAAAATTTTGAGTCTAACGCAGATAACCAAAACCCGCCGCACTGTTAAATATGATTTTTTTTCTTCCAAAGCCAAAAATGTAACTAGGCGACGAGCTAGGCCAGCACGCGTAACCGCCGCGTTTTCGCAGCAGTTTCTTTCTTCTTTGCTGTGTCTAGCTTGTCGGGCTGGCTTAGGGAAAGTTGCATTTTTGGCTGTTTGGTTTTAAATCTTCGTAAGAATTGACGCTTTATCAAGCTGCTAATGAAACTGGAATCTCTACTGAAACTCAATCGTATCGGCTTGATACCGGGTATTGTTACTACAACACTTTCTAATATATTAATTTTATTCCAGACAAAGTACGAAATTGTGTGAATTTAGTTCATGGAAAACAAGTGAATTAAATAAATTAGTAAATCAAAAACTTACGTAAAAAAAACAGAGGATTAAACTCTAAGCACGTCCGAATGCATGTTAGATATTAGATACGGATGAGTCAGCAACAAAAAATGCATAATTCTCAGCTAACAACGGAATTAGGTAGAAAGACAGAAAAATTTTTAAGAACTATCTGGGAGCCTTTAGATTTATTCGGTAAAAGTTTGATGGGTAATTATTGGAGAACTGTCTACCTGTCAATTCAGGATGCTATTGCTATCTATATTCTTTTAAAGATTCCAGATTTTATCGGGCATTTAATTTATGGTAAAAGCTTCTCTAATTTTGGTATTTGTCTCCAAGAGAACGCCTTAGGTGCGTCACATTATGCCTGTTTTATCATAGTAATATCTGATTTTCTCCTTTGGATCATTATTGCGGCTCGAATTATAGGTCGCTTCTTAGCAGATTTATGGGATTTGAGGAAAGGAGGTAGACATGGCTCTGATCAACCGTAAAAATATTAGTCTTTATGAAGAAGCTAAATTTGGGCTGAGTTCATTAGTTAAGCAAACATCTCAGGTCGGTGCCGGTTTCCTAATTATGCTGCTGTTAACTAGAGGAAACCCTCCAACGTTTGTAGTTGCTTTGAGTGTCTGTTTAGGGATTGGATTTGTTGCATGGAGCGAAAGAAGGAGATTTACAGACCCCAAAGAACTCATAAAGACTACTAACTACTTACCCGGTGCTAACCTGAGCCATGCTAACCTGAGCCATGCTAACCTGAGCCATGCTAACCTGAGCCATGCTAACCTGAGCTACATCGTTTTGCGCGATACCGACCTAAGTTATGCCGACTTGCGTGGTGCCGACTTGCATGGTGCCGACTTGCGTGGTGCCGACTTGCATGGTGCCGACTTGCGTGGTGCCGACTTGCGTGGTGCCGACTTAAATCTTGCCGACCTGAGCCATGCTAACCTGAGCCATGCTAACCTGAGCCATGCTAACCTGAGCCATGCTAACCTGAGCCATGCCGACCTAAGCTATGCCAACCTAAGCTATGTTTATTTGGGTCGTACCTACATGAATGGCATCATCTATCTCACACATACCTATCTGAGTCGTACCTACCTTAGCCGTGCCTATATCAATGGTGTCGGTCGGCTAGGTGCTAATCTGCATGGTGCCAACCTAAGCCACGTTAACCTGAGTAATGCCACAGTTCAAGATGCTAGGTTCGGAGAAAGTTTAGGGCTGACTAAAGATATGAAGCTTGACTTAGAGCGACGAGGTGCAATTTTTGAGGATTCTTCTGGAGCTAGTTTTAAAATTTTGCCCCGTTCCTGATTTTTTTGCTTAGTTCATACCTGTAGTAGCCAAAGTACTTCAACGCTTAACTGACTGCGGCAAAGTCCCAGAAGCTTTGCGTTTGGCACATTTAATCGCATCTCCTGTCATGACTGGCGAAAGTAGCAGTTCAGCTTAAGTGGTTATTGGGAGATTAGTTGCGATTGCAATTTGATTAGGGCATTTATTTGAATTGTTTATTTGATCCAGTGAGAGTTCACAAAAATAGTGATAGACAAATGCTTATTTAGCAATGGTTTTAGCCTCAGCGTAACTTGTTGACTCCATAAGCTTGCTGCCCATTTTTAGCTACTTTAATTTGTTCTTCGGTTAACTTTTTAGCACTCCTAACATCGGCATCTTTTAGATTGGCACCCTCCAGTTTGGCATTCTCTAAGTTGGCTAACTTTAGATTGGTATCCTCTAAATTGGCATCTTTCAAATTAGCACTTTCTAGGTTGGCATCTTTTAGATTGCTATCTTCTAGGTTGGCATTTTTCAGATCAGCTCACTCAAAAGTCATAACTCGGTACAGTGGGTTTTACCTATTACGCTTTTCTCTACGATAATCCCAAGGACGCTGGTGATTGCCACCCCACACACCAAGCTTTTTAGATTGTGCGATCGCCTCTGCATTCTCCAAAGCCAATTTATTCGGGCATCTACTAGCATACGGCTGATACAGGTAGGCGTTACCTGATGATAGTAGCTCCTCATTCAAAAACTTCTCGCCACCAGCAACAGTGATAAATACTTCTGCCACAGTTCGCCCATACCTATCTTTTTCAATTGGCGAAACCATCACCTCATTCTTAGAGGAAAGTATGAGCGATAAGCCTGACGGCATAGCTAACGCTTACCGCGCGGAGCGCACAAAGGAGGCGATCGCAGTTTTTAGATTTGAAGACTTTGCAGCTAGGTCATTCTAGAGAAGCATCAAAGAAGGTTATTAATAAAACACGGATGCCATAATTGATGCTGCATTCTGAACAGCGTTCATAGTGTTCTGAGCGCCTTGGTTTACCCGGTCGCCCATAGTTGAATACATATAATTCATTTGCTGTACAGTGGATAAACCTTGTCCACCTAATTGAGCATATACACCCAGTAACAAATCAGGGTCAACAACTGGCAAACCGTTAGTCATTACATAGTTATTTTTTGTGACTAATATTACAGCCTGACCTTGATATACTATAACTGGAGGGTTGATACAGACTGTATTGTAAGGGCTGTATACACCACATGAAGCACCATAAATACCGCATTGATTACGGATACTGTATACACCACATGGACTACCATAAATGCCACAAGGGTTGCTTATAGAATCTGGGTTACATTGGTCGCTCGATAACAGTCCTAACAGCTGCCCGTCTTGAGCTACCAAGTAAGCCACACCATTTACACTTGCAAGAAATTCTAATATTGACATACTTCTTTAAATAAAGGCTATTTTTAGCTTGACATTTAGTATTTAAAGTAACACCTGTAATACTGAGGAAGTTTCAATGAAGTTTTGATGTATCGAAATGAGTTTGCTCGATTTTAGAGTGATGAGTATTGCTGATTGTGCTTATCTATTCCGTTTTTCTCTGCAATAATCCCAAGGACGTTGATAATTCCCTGACCACACACCCAGCTTTTTAGATTGAGCTAGTCTTTCCGCATTCTCTAAAGCTATTCTGTTTGGGCATCTAAGCGTATATTGTTTATACAAAAAAGTGTTGCCGCCTCAAAAGCCAGCATTAACGGTCAGTTACTCTTATTCTGACGTTGCTGCTTTCTAAATTCCCAAGGGGGGATACTTGACGAATCCCCCCATACTCCTGAGCGTTGAGATTTTCCTATTTCCTCAGCCTGCTTGAAAGCTTCCTTGTTAGGACATTTATCAACAAAAGCCGGATAGATTCTAGCCATGCCACTTTTGAGCATTTCTTCTTGAAAACTCATCTCTATTCCCCACTCCCCACTCACCGCGGCCATCACCTCAGCCACAGTTCGCCCGTAACGGTCAGTCTCCACAGGTATAATGATGACTTGATTTTTCGCTAAGGCAACGAGCGATCGCAGTTTCTCTGTGGATTCTTTACCCATTGGTTGTTGAGTTTCGGGTGCATCTATGCCACAGAACCGGATTCTTTTAGTTTCACTACCACGTTTAACTGTGATGGTGTCACCGTCGGCAACCCTGACAACTTCCCAATCTTCAGACAGTGGCACTGAGCGCGGTGATGTGGAGTCTGCCGCAGCTTCTACAAGTGATCTAGTTTTGGGAGACATCAAGGCAGCAGCAGCAATAGCAGTGATACAGGCAAGTAAAAAGGCTGGGCTATTTAGGAGCTTTTTCGGCATATAAGGGCTGTGATACTTTTATTAGTTTGCCCAGTCAGCTTGAGTTTTATAACTTTGCTGGAATAAGAAATTGTCACAACTATATTTGTCTGCCAAACACTTTTAGTAAGACCTAATTGTCTGCCGGATAATTGAGTTTACAATTATAATTTAAAATAGTTGTATGCCAGATAATAAACGCTATAAAAATACAAGTAATTATCTGTATTATTTCATGTATTCCTTATATAAATTACTAAAATTTTAAGCATATATTCCAAACTAATTAAATTTAAAATCACTAAAAATATAATTAATACTTTTCAGTAAGCTTACTGTTTTTAAAAAAGATAACTACAAACAAACATGAGATAAAGCAAAGAGAAATTGTACTTTACTCATGGTGATGTATGAAAAAGATTCAACTAACAGCAGTAATCGTTACCTCTGCACTTAGTGCATTAGCTTCTAGTATTGCTCCGGCTGCTGCTATCCCTTATCAATCAGCCACAGTTTACAAAGCGATGGACGGAGCCAACCAAGTAGTAGTGTTTAGTGCTACTCCCGGTAGTCGAATCAGCGTTAACTTGGGGACTTCACCTCGTCCGGCAGCGCGGCTGGCTGGTGCTTGTGGTGAAGTACGAATTAGCCCACCTAGTAGTGGAGATTTCACAGGGCTTGAAGTTGATGGAGTTGCTATCAATGCTGCATCACTCCCAGTGCAAACTTTACCTAGTTGTGTAAGTGGCTCATTTAGTGAAACTCGTAGTGCTAATTTTAGAACCCCAACAGGGCAAGTTGTGATAGTTGGGAAAACACCAAGCTCGGCTGTTACTATCTCATTGCCTTCTCTTGTAAGTCGCAACGTAACTATTGGCGCTTGTGGTTTTGGAGTTTTAAGACCTACAGCAGCTTCTGGCCCATTACCAGCTTCATTTTCTGTAGATACGACCAGTTACACATTATCAACCCTACCTGATGCGACAACTGCCCCATATTGCCGAACCATCAATGGAAATCCATTCGGTTATGTTCCTGCATCTTGGTAATTGAATTGATGTGGCGGTAAGCGTAGCCATGCGCGCCCGGCTTATCGCCCCTCATTTTTTCTTAGAGGAAAAGAAGCGATATCTACGATAAGCTCCGCTAACGCTTTTGGTGGGTGGTTACGCCATCGCTTTATATTTGTAGGGGATATATGAACAAGCTTTTATTATTTATTACTCTACTTCTTGCTGGCTGGCCATCAATGGCACTTGCCCAAATGAGGGGATATCTTGGTGCAGATGGCTTTTTTAGTATTCGTGGGTTACAGCCCAATAAATCTTATTCTGTTGATTTGGGGGGAATGCCACTAATTAGAGCGGGTAATTCTAATAGTTGTGGTGTTTTAAGAATCGCTGCTGGTGGTGCAGTAAAATTGAGCGACAAGATTGAAATTCATGATATTACCAGGAATGAATTTTATGGTTTTGAGAACAGTGCAAATATTCCTATAAGAGAATTTAGATGTACAACAGGACAAGTAAAGCCTGAGAGGGAAATCTGGAAAGATGCAAAAGGGACAATTTGGATAAGTGGGCTTTCTCCTTCTAGGGGACAAACTATTAGATTATTATCAGAAAATCCTAAGCGAAATATTAGAGCTAATCAATGTGGGTTTATATCCTTAAGACTAGCAAACCCCCAGCCTTCAGGATTAGTTATTGATAATAGTTCAGCTTTTTCGATTGATAATTCAACATCAGGAGGGGGAATAGTTTGTAGGAAAGGAAAATTATATGTTAGCTATCCGCCTCAACCAACCATAAATCCTGTATCTGCTACTCAATGGAGAAATCAGCCACAAAATCAAATTAACTTTTATTCTTATACTTCTATTGCTGCAATTAGTAGTGCAGGAACAACAACAACAACAACCTGGAGTAATCCACCGTCTCAACCACCACCGCTTATAGTCGTTAATCCACCACCCCAGGAGGAGGAACCACCGCCAGAAGAACCACCGCCAGAGGAACCACCGCCACCGCCACCGCCACCGCCACCACCGCCGCCACCACCGCCACCACCACCGCCACCGCCACCCCCGGAGGAACCACCACCACCCTCAGATCCTCGTCCTCCTTATGGCAAGGCTTGTAGGATAAATGGTGGAAGTAATGTTTTGGTAGTTGGACTCGAACCAAATACAATGTATGAATTTAGTGATCAAGAACATCTTGGTTCGTATTACAAAAACTTTAGAAGTCAATCAACCGACTCTGAAGGAAAAACAACACTTGCAAATATAGATTTCACATCCATATCATCTCTTGATGGTGAATCAAGTTGGTTAGTTGCTTACAAAAATGGTGATGATGATAACCCTGTAATAATTTCTTACGGAGTTATATATATTCCCGATTGCATTTAAATCTCAGCATCTTTAATGTTGAGAACCAACAATTTTATTTCAAATAACGCCCTACGCATCTTAGCCCAAGCCCTGTAAGTTTGGGCTTTTGTATTGTCTAATTGATTTTGTCTAGTTAAATAAGTTTCAGTATCACTATTACCTCTTACATAACGTATTTCAAATACTTTGAATTGGTCAATTGCTCGACTAGCTACCACTTGAGAAGTTTGAAAATCTGTTCTTGCTTCATCAAACCGAACTAAAGACAAAGTGACTTTTTCTCTAATCTCATCGGCTAACTTTGCCCTTCCACGCTGTAATTCTGCAACTTTTACTTGAATGTCGCTAATTGCGATCGCATTACGTTGAGCATCTGCATTACCCCCCTGTGTCCCTTCAAAAAAAGGTATACCAACTACTCTGAGTAACCCATTAATTAATCCTGTGTCACCGCGAATAATACCCAAAATATTATCAATCAGCCCATATCCCCGTTGTTGTGGTTGCCCCGGTTGTGGTGCTGGCCCTAAAAGATATTGCAGTGCTGGAGTGAGTAGCGCCAGCCTGATAGATTTTTGATTCCTGGCTCTAGCTTCATTGATTTTTTCATTAGCCTCAGCAACACGATTATCAATTTCTCTGAGTAAGGGAGACTGGGCAACTGCTCTATCTTGAAGCTGTTGTAAACAAGCGGCGGATGTTTCTAAGCATGGCAAGCCACCCCGCAGCAGTCGCCACATATCATCATTAAATTCCCGTTCTAGGATGGCATCAATACTAGGTTTATTAAAAGGATTCTGTTCTGGTTTGGGTAATTGTGCATCAGCTTCCTCATCTAATTGCTGTGCTTCTTCTGGGGATAAGTCTTCTGGTGGGTCATCATCTTCAATTTCTGGCGTTTCTTCAACTTCAATATTCTGACTAATTATCGGTGGTATTTGGGCGATTGTCCTCTCCATTCTTAGAGGAATTAATATCAGCA
The DNA here is from genome assembly GCA_022241785.1 of Cyanocohniella sp. LLY. Taxonomy (GTDB): domain Bacteria; phylum Cyanobacteriota; class Cyanobacteriia; order Cyanobacteriales; family Nostocaceae; genus Cyanocohniella. The sequence continues at coordinate 51,224 of JAKOMP010000024.1, forward strand.
ACAATAGTGATAGTAGTCGTATATTTCCCATCTCTGCCCTTCCAGGGTGTAATTTTTCTAATGTATCCATCACGAGGGCTTCTCACCATAGGAATTTCCGCTAATTTATCTTCTACTGCTGTTAGAGAAATCCCTAATTGAGCTAGTTGATAATCCTTATTTCTACTGGCTTCTTCATACTGAAGGCGCGAACGCTCAAAATCTTGCTGTGCTTGAATCTCACTTTGCGATCGCCTACTGGCATCAACACTGGCTTGATATTCTTGGATTTGGCGGCGATTTTGGGCAGCTTCTAAGCGGGAACGAGCAACTTGTAATTCTGATTGGGCTAAGGCTACCGCAGTTTGTAAGTTTTCTAAATCCTGACCTTGAAGAATGGCCGCAGCGGACAATTTAGCCTGGGCTTGGTCAACACTTGAGCGTGCTTGGTCATACTCAGATTGAATTTGCTTTAGCTTGGATTGCTCATGCTGTAATATCTCCGTCTCCATTTTCATATTTTGCATAGCCTGGATCATCTGCTCTTGTTCTTGAATCTTCTGTTGAGCAATTGCTAATCCAGAACCAGCTTTTTCAAATTCAGCCCTTCGCTCTGGGTTATCTGATGTAAGTAATTTAGAGCGACTAGATAATATAGCTTTAGCACGGTTAAACTTTAATTCAGCTTGATTGATGGCTGCTAACTCCTCTGCAAAATTAGCAGGGGGTAAGTTTCTCAGTTCTGTGGTGGGTGGTGGAGGTGTAGGGGCAATAAGAACTTTAGAATTTAAATTTTCAATTTGTAGTTTAATACTTTTTTTTTGCCTTTCTAATCTCTGCCGTTCTGTGGAATTATCAGAAATAATATCACCTTTTTTAATTTCATCATTTAACCGAACTTTTAAAAATGATGGGTCATCTACTGTCAACACCATTCTTAATGGACGGTTTCGTTGTAATACTTCCGTTGATAAATCTTCATTATCTAGTTCTGCAAATGGCTGAATAATAGCAGGAGTATTAGCAACAGCTATAGATTTGGTTGCAGTTTGGGGGACAGCTTGAAAGAGTGCGCCGTAATATAAAGACGCACCCAAAAGTAATACTGTCCCAGTTAGTAATCTATCTTTATATGCGTTCATAATATGGCTTAATTTTAGTTTTAAAGCCTTCACTACCCATCCTAATTAATGCCTCTAGCGGTTGCAATTGTCCAACAAGTGTTGGAGAAAATCTAAATCTATTAGAAACGGCTTTAACTTCTGTTTGGTCAACGGCTAAAACAATTTTAGTGGCAGTGTTGGCAATAACTTCTTTACTTAACTCCGCATCGCGTTGACTAGCAACAATACAGCATAAACCATACTTTCTACCATCTGCCAAAATAATATTTAAAATTTTACTATTTTTAACTTCTTTAGCTTCATCAATAACTATGAAAGTGCGGGGAGTTTTATTTTGAATTTCTCCTTTAATCCTGTGAGAGTCCATTACTTGTTTAATGATGGTTTCAGTGGCGATCGCTCCCAAGCCCGGTACTTTACCAAGTGCCGATAAATCAAATCTGATAATGGGTGAATTAAAAGACGGTTGAGGTTTGGTAAATATCCCATACTCAAAAGTAGCCGCCATTTTTAAAGCTAACTTCTGAGACTCCTTACAGCCATCTTCTATTCTGGAATTCATTTCATCTCGTAAGTCAGCAAAAGTTGGAGGTTCACTAATCCAGGTTTTGGGGTCTTCTTGAATGATGCCCCGGCGCTTGTAGCATCCCACTAAAATTTCTATAACCAACCCCTCTTGATTGGTTCCCATAGTTAATGCTTTTCTCAATGTCGCCGCCACTGCGATCGCTTGTAGGGCTGGGCCACCTCCTTTAGTATCAAGGTCAATAACTAACGGGTTAATGCCGTGGGGTGATTCCATGTCCAGGGCATAAAGGGTTTCTCCTGGTAAATCCTGATCCCCGTGATAATCAATAATAATTAGCTGTAATTCTGGAAATAATTTAGGTAACTCCAGGGCTATTGCTTTTAATGTCTGAGTTTTACCACTACCTGACGTGCCGATAATGGCAATGTGACCATTTGGCAAAGTTTCAGGGTTCCAAGTTACTTTTTCTCCCAAAAAAATACCAGGATGCGATCGCTCATCAACTGCCTTTTTAGTTTGATTTGGTTTGAGTGTGGCTTGTGGTAATGGTTTCATAATTTTACTTTCCAGCGTAATGGACAAGGTGAATAGGGTGATGGATCTGGGAACTCATCTAAAAACCTGTTGAAATTTTCAATTATTGAATTGGGGGAAACTTCTTCTACTTTCACCCAAGTCTTAGCCGCCCTCGTCCAGTCCTTGGATAAAGGATCGCAAATTTGGTTGTCTACCTCTAACCAAAAATGCTCTAGCTTTTCTCCGTCTTCCATAATTACCTGGCCTTTGGCAATTACGCCGCCTGCCTTGAAGTACAACATTAAAGCCACTAACTCACAATCACCATATGGTGGATTACCACCAATTGAATTACAGAGGTGTTGGTATTCTTCAATTGCTTTGTCTAGTGCTGTTTTCATGATGAGCTAACAATTGAGCGAATTTGTAATGAACCTGTAGCAAATTCATCCCCTAAGTATCTAGCAACGGCTCTTAGTGGTGCAGCTTCTAGAGTTACACTAGATGATGTTGCGAGTATGGATGGAAATTGGTAAGGGTCGCGGGGGATAACCGAAGTATCAAATTCATCCACTGATAATTGACCGCTAATAAACACCAATGTCCCAGTGCGGTTGAATCGTGCGATCGCACTCACTATAGGTTCATCCTCTAAGAATATTGATTCAACTGTGGTTATTGCTGCACGTCCTACATCTGCTGTAATTTCTTCAATAATGATTTGTGAATTAGTTTCAGTAGATGCTTTGTATAGTTTATTTGTACTAGGCTCTAAAACTATAAAACCTGCTCCGTGAGTTTGGATGATATAAAATTGCCCGTTAACTCTAGAACGGTCGGCATACCTCACACCTTTGATGTTGGCTTTAATTAGGTGAGTACTGCCTGATTCGTTGTAAATGCGCTGCACTCCAGATGGTGAAGCAATTAGGCGGTTGAACTGGGTTAATATCCCCCCTGAATTATTAATGTTGAAAATAAACAATGCGATCGCAACCAAAATAACCAACACAACATACTCAGCATTGCTCCCAGTTCTTAACCTCAAGTTTCTGTTACCTGGGCAGACACACCGCACTGGGGACGGCCAAAACATCTCCACACCACCGCGAGTAAAGCAGTCAGCAAACCAACCAAAGGTATAGCCGATAATTACGGCGTGGACGAGATTGATAAAACTGGGATTAAACAGTGCAATTCCATACCCGCCAAGTGCGATCGCACCACTAGCAAATAAACTGTGAGTACAAGACCTGTGCGGCATCCTGCTTTCAAAGAATCCACTCACCCAAGGTAAAACACGACCAGCAGGCGAAGTGGAAATGTCAACATCAGGTAGCAAGCCAGCGATCGCACCCACCGCGATGATTGTAGGGTTGGCAGTTCCGAGTAATAATGATGTTGCTGTACCACTAATTAATAAATGACTGATTCCTAGCATTACCGTATCCTCTGGCTTTCGCGTGGCAGATTATACAGAATGCGTGATAAGCCCATAAATACTGCGGCGGCTATTCCTCCAAATATATAAAGTGCTTGGTCATTGGTTCCCCTGCCAATGAAGCGCATAATTACGAAGACTACGCCAATTATCAGTATTAAAGGGGTGATATCGAAGTAACGCCGGTGGTCTGCTCCTTCAATTTCCAGCCCTAAGTATTCCTCATCTACAGCTCGTGCTGCTAACATCGGATTTCCCCCGGCGCGTTCTTGTAATCTGGCTAGTTCTGATGGCTTTAGTGCGATCGCTCTTTCTGCGGCTGCCTGTATCATAATTTCCCTGATGGCATACTCGCTCAGGGGTTTGAGTTCGATTCTGGGGATATTGATAAAGATGTCGGTGCGCGGGGGAGCAGTGGCTAAAAGTAGCATGGGTACGCCACTTCGCCGCAGTTGTTTCAGCCACATTCTAAATTTGGCATCGCAACTGTGGGCATCATCCACAATCAGGAATGCTGTATTTTCCTCTAAGAAAGTGGCGATCGCTCTTTTTAATTTGTCAGCTGTGAGAGATTTTCCCTCTAAATCCTCAGTCGGGATATCAAACTGATTAGCGATTTCCAAAAGCATCTGCTTAGGGGTAGCCGGCTCGATGAAGGCCACCATAAACCCGTCAGTCTGCAATTTCTCAACTACTGCACTTGCTAGTACAGATTTACCACTCCCATCCTCCCCAGCAATGAGAATAGCCCCATTAGCCAAGAGGGATGCCGTAGTGCGGTTGAGTTCAGCCTGTCGGTAAATTTTGAATTCTCCAGGCTCAGGTATGCTCTCAATTTTTGGTTCTGGGTTTTGAGTTTCGTTTTTCTTAGAGGAGTCACTGCGTTGGGCGGCTTTGCCGATTTGTAGCAAGTGACGTGAAAACTTGGGTAATAGCGCGATGCTTGACGGCAAGGCTAACGCCAACACTCCCCCAGCAACTAAAGCCAGTATTGATAAGGGATTTAACCCATTAATTGTAATGCCTAACGGCAAGGCCACCGACAACGCTACCCCAACTGCCACCATTCCTAAAAATTTTAGGCTACTGCTCCAGAACCCTTGGCGAAATTGGTCAATGCGGTGGCGTATGCGAAAGGGTCAATTTCGGGAACCTGCGCTGATTCTTTGATTTTCTCCCTTAATTCTTCTGGCAATGTGTCAGGATTTTCGAGATATTGCTTAGTAAGCATATTCTCAGCAATGATGAAACCAGCTGCTTTACCTTGGGCAGAACGGACAAGTGAGGCGATCGCTTCTATTTCCGGTGTTTCATGCTGGCGTTGTCCTGGATCGTAGTTTGGTTTAGTCCCTAGCTGTTGAGGTTCTTGGACAGTAATAGATGTTGTGTTATCTGGCTGTTCATCTTGTGGCCCAGATGGCGGCGGTACTGGGTAGCCTTCCATGCGTCCGGCAGCTTTAATGTGTTCGTGTAAAGCCTCCATGTGGGCAAATTGTTCAGCATCCAGGTAAGCCTTACCCGACACTTTCCAAGTCTTTATCTGTAGGTAGCGCATACGGGCGTAAAGTGGGTCACGCCCAATGGAATATTTTTTTTGTAAATCTGATATGGAAATTTTAGAAAAATTAGCCTCATTTTCGAGGTTGTCTGGTTGTGTGTCTGCCATATCAAGCAACTGTCTGGTTATGTGTTTCTCCATTGTCAGCCATACAATCCGGCAGACTGTACGGTAAAGATACGGGTTGTATTGTGAAGATTTGGCAGACAAATTAATAAGTTAATAAGTTTAACTCTGGGGTAATTACTGCCTCAGTCATCTATATAAATTTCGTATTTCCATTCAGCACATTCCAAATCGATTGAGAATGCTAAATCTTGTATCTGCTGACTGAGTTTCCTTATCTCTTTCCATTTGGCATCATACTGTTGCAAGCAATCTTCAACCTGTTCAAATAGTGTTTTGAGTTCTGGATCACCAGGGTCTTTTAAATAGTTCTCAAATTCTTTAGGATTAATGTTCATACTTGCACATTGTAACCAGCCTGCTTTGCTTGATCATAGGCAGCGTTGATTGCGGCCATTTTATCAGGTGAACCACCATAATCTGGATGATGTTGTCGTGCTAGTTTCCGGTATGCTTCCCTTACCTCCTCATCAGAAGCACCAGGACTAACACCAAGCACTTCCCACCACTTCCTCTCACTCATCACTGGTGGTAGTGCTTGATACCCCGCAAATGCTTGTTCAACGCTACCCACTCCCCATCTTTCCATTCCGCGCATAGCCCCAATATGCAAGCCAATTGCTCTAAGATTGTGTTTTACCTTACGCCAGCGATCGCAACACAAGGCATAGCTTTTATCTTTGATTTTGAAATAAACAGCAACGCCTGGATCGTCTGGTTCTTTGTGCCTTGCATAGGGTAAACCGTCTTGGCGCGTTGGTACATTGCTAGAAATGATGATATTCTTTGCTCCCAACAGCCGAAGCTCGTTAAGTAAATCATTTCGTGCAGTTGATAAATTAACCTCAAATCGCGCAGCTTCTCGCTTGTGCTGCGGCGTTCTGGGGTAGATTGTTGTCCAAGTCAAGGGATAGGCTGAGATGTCATTTGTCATTGCTGCGATCGCTCCTCTCAATCATTAATCCTCTACTCAAGTCTGAGAAATAGCAACTTTTGTCTGTTTATAGTCGGAATGTCCTTTCTTCTTAGAGGAAATCTCAGGCTGTGGCTGGGCTTCGTCATTCCTTGCAGCACCGCTCTTTGATATGAGTGTTGGGGGAGGAATTTCAGGCAGGCGCTCGCAGTAGTCACAATCAAGCAACAAATTTACACGCATCTAAATTGAGTTACAAGTATCACGGAACAAGCTCCAACATTTGGGAAGTTCGGAATATACTTTGTGAATCAGGACTTTCGCATTGCTACTTACACGCAAAAAAATATAACTCCAAAGGTATTAAATGAAACTCTTTACAATTGGTGACAGTATTTCTCAAGGCTTTATGTCTTTGGCAGCAGCCCGGACAGACCTTTGTTTTTCAACTTTGATTGCTAAGTCAATGGGGCTAACAGTTGGTGCTGAATATCTGTATCCTGAATGGTTAATGGGCGGACTACCAGCCAATATTGAGAAGATTTTACGGCGTTTGGAGAAAAAATATGGTTCAGATATCAATGCCCTAGATTGGCTGACCATATTACCAACTATTGAGGGGGTACTTGATGAAGCTGAAGATTACTATGAACGGCAAGGAGGTAGTGCTGAACAGCGTTATCCAGGAGGAATTGAATTCTTCGACAATGTAGCAATTCAGGGCTTTGATATTGCTGATTCTTGGATGATTACGCCCAAGGTTTGCAAGTATCAAATTAAACTTAGTAACGACAAAGGAGAGGGTAAAGATGATTTCTTCGGTCTGCCCAACGCTGTCTTCTACCGGACTGCACTTAAAGTTCTCAACCCGTCTTTAAATCCTTCTTTTGACAACCATAGCCAACTTGGTTGGTTAAACCACCATACAATCGCTCCAGGAGGAGTTGAGAATTTAATTATCTGGTTAGGAGCAAACAATGCGCTTGGAACTGTAATCGGTTTAGAAATTAATCAAACTCCCAATGACCCAGATCAGATTCTCAAAAACCCAAGTCAAAAGCCCGAATCATTCCGTGAGGTAAGAGAAAAATGGAACCTGTGGCATCCCAACGATTTCAAGGCTGAATATCAAGAATTGCTTGATCGGGTTGATGCAATCATGCAAAGTAACAGCAACTCCGATTGGAATGTCTTCATTGGAACAGTACCGTTTGTAACTATTGCGCCATTGGCAAAAGGTGTGGGCCCAACCACTGAAATTAAGGTGCCGGGAGAGGAAAAACCTTCAACTTACTACAAATACTACACCTATTTCCCTTTTGAAGAGGATACGGTTAGAGAAACCGGAACCCTATACCTGACGCTACAAGATGCCGTCTACATTGATGACTGTATTCGCACATACAATAAAGTAATCAAAGAACTGGTCGATAGTAAAAACACTCAGTATCCACAACCACGCTATCACATTGTTGATCTTGCCAATGCCTTACAAGAAATTGCCTTCAAGCGAAATGCTGGAAAAGTGCAGTACGATTTTCCAGAATACTTCGATTTTGCCTATCCCCAGGTCAACACCAAATACTACCACGCAGACACTACTGGGCGACTACGACAAGGTGGACTGTTTAGTTTAGATGGCATTCATCCATCTGCCATCGGTCAAGGATTGATTGCTTATGAGTTCCTTAAAGAGATGAAAAAAGTTGGAGTTGTTGATAGCACGGAACTAGATTGGCAGTCGATATTTTCTAGCGATCAACTTTATTCTCAACCTATTACTTTGATGCATGAGTTTTACGATAATAAAGAATTTGCTGAAACCATTATCAAGCTGTTCGGCAGAAATCCACTTGCCAGAAATACAACTATGACTAGAAGACTTGGTTAAGCTAAAAAACTTAATCCTAGATTGCCTCTAGTCATAGCTTTGTACTTATTTGATTGAAGTCAGAAAATTTAACGCCGTAAGACAGGGTTAACCGTTACCGACTAGATGACCGCATATCTTACGGCTTGGTTGCTTTCGGTCAATAGTTCTACCGTTACCTACTCTAGACTCAGCAAGTTTGTTGTGATTAATTTTGATGGTGGTAGTTCGGCTGTTACCAATTCTGATTATTGCTTGGGCTGGTATATCAGATACGATTACTGGCATCAACGTTAGAACTACTAAAATCTTGGCTAGAGAACGAGATGAAATCATAATTGCCTCCAAGATTACATGAAAAAAGCAGGAGAGAAAAGTTATTAATTTTGAGGGCCCCCTCCTGGCATATGTTTTTCACCAGTAACCTCCCGAACTGTGCTTCTTCTATCCCTGTCTAACTGTGCCTCGCTACCTTTTCCTGTACGCAACCGAAATTCTCTAGAATCTTCACCTGCTCTTGGTTGAGTTCCTTCTGGATTTGCCGTACTTGGTATAGTAGTTTTTATGAATACGCTTCCACGACTAGGTAGATGAAGGGTACTTTTGCCTTCATCTACATTTGGCTTTGCTAAAACAGGACTTTGCATAAACGACAATATCAAATTCATGATTGCAAACAGATATACACCCACAGAACAAAAAGATTTTAACTTCATAAAAACCTCTAAACATTTGCTAGGACTTGTCTTCTAATGCCAACTACCATAAGTTTGGTAGAACGGAGTAAAACTCAACAATAATGAAGCTGCTTTAAACATCAGCACAGTGAATAAACGGACATAACCTTACAGGAACTTTCTTGCCATTGCACATACAACCTACAGGTTCTAGATATTTGATGGGGAATTTAACAAGTTCCGTTGCTTTTACAGCAATGGGAGCAACAGTGGAAATTAGAACTATTGAAATGACTATTGGCTAAGAGTATCGAGAAATATTCACCACAACCTCCTTTATAAACAGCGATTTTAAAAATCAGGGATGAATCCATTTCTAAGTTGTTGAAGGAAATGAGTTTTTTCGGGTGAGTATTACTCACCCAAAATTGCTAGTCACTAATTACGAGAACTACGTTCAACAAGGTTAGCAGCTCGGTCAATGTCTCCTCCAGCTACTTCTCTGGCGATGTCAGAAGCTTCCTCTTCACTAATATTGCCTGTATTTAAACGGTTAGACATATTATCGAGAAGGTTTGCTGTTGCATCATTCCCTCTATTGCGTTCTGTTTGTGCTTCATCGCGCAGTCCTTGTTTAAGTGTTTCACCTGGTGTAGAACGAGTAGAAATCATTCTTCCCTCGTCAGCTTCTTTTTTTGCCAGCATAATTGGTTGAATAACCGAGGTTGAATTGATAGAAGGTTTCAGATACAAAGGGCATTGCCTCGGAAATATATTTGGTAACCGTTTATCAAAATCCGGACAATATCTTTTGGGAATAAAGCGTTTAGACTCCTTAGTAAAATTAGGAGAAAAGGGTCGAGGACAGTAGCAGTTTACTGACGGATTTGATGGTTCTAAAGGTTTGAAAAACTCATTTGTGGAAGTAGCCAATGCAGCTTGACCAAAAACAACTGACGGAAAAGTACTAGCTAATAGTGTTAGTAAGTAACCACAACGGCGTAAATTTTTGAAGTTCATAACTAATGTTCCTGTAATTTTCTGTGGATTTATATTTACTGTATGTAAGTATTTTGAGTTTGTCTGTGGGAAAAAGTTATCCAAAGTTAGTAAGTTTGAGGTTATAATTTGCTGTAATTAAATTGCCAAAGTTATAAAAAGTTAGTTGCTATATTAAGTTAATTTCCAAAAATGAATTCAGAAGATGCATTCCTGTCGGCTAAAGAAGCACTAGCCATTATTGATACAGTTATCAGTCCGGAAATATTGAGTGACATTCAACAAGATGTGTTTCCCGAAATGTGGGAAGGGTTGACTTATGAGCAAATTGCAGAAAAATTAGGTTATCAGCCTGATTACATCAAATATGTAGGATTTCAACTGTGGCGGTTATTGACTGAAGCCTTTGGTGAAAAAGTGACGAAAAGTAACTTTCGGTCAGTGCTGCGACGGTATTCAGGGAAAAACTCTAGCCATACAGATGTGGCAGCTAGTAATGGAGAAAATCCCCCACAAGTCAAATGTCAGGAAAGTTCCGAATTACAGCAGCGTCAATGCTACCAAGACTGGGGGGATGCGGTTGACGTTTCAGCTTTCTACGGACGTGCAAGCGATCGCGAAATACTCTTTGAATGGATAGTCCGCGATCGCTGTCGTCTAATCACGCTGCAAGGGATGGGTGGTATTGGTAAAACTTCCTTAGCAGTCAAGGTTGCAGAAGATAACCAAGATGCCTTTGAGTATATTTTTTGGCGTTCTCTACGCAATGCGCCGCCTATACAGAATATATTGTCAGACTTAGTTAAATTTTTATCTAATCAGCAAGAAACAAATTTACCCGACACCGACGAAGCGCAACTGACGTTGTTAATAAAATATTTAAGTTCATCGCGGTGTTTGGTTATCTTGGATAACGTTGAAACAATTTTAGTTAGTGGTGCCAATGCAGGAAAATATCGAGAAGGATATGAAAGCTACGGACAGCTATTTCGGTATATTGCTGAAGTATCTCATCAAAGCTGCTTACTATTGACTAGCCGCGAGAAACCGAAAAGTTTAGCTTTGAAAGAAGGTAAAAATTTACCAGTTCGTTCCCTACAAATTAGAGGTTTAAGTGAGTTAGAAACACACGAACTTTTGACAGATAGAGGTTTTTCTGCTTCGCCAGAGCAAGAGCAACTACTAACCTCACTTTATAGCGGTAATCCATTAGCTTTAAAGATAGTTGCAAATACAACTCAAGAGTTATTTGCTGGAGATATGTCGCACTTCTTAGACTGCGAAATATCTGTTTTTGGTGATATTTGGGAACTTTTAGACCAACAGTGTGAACGTTTATCTACTTTAGAAGAGCAGGTGATGTACTGGTTAGCAATCAATCTAGAAGCAGTTCCTCTAGCTGAATTACGAGAGGATATTGTACCACCTGTATCGACACGAGAACTCATTGAAGCACTAGAGTCTTTAAAAGCGAGATCATTAATTGAAACAAGTAATCATGCTGCTAACCATAGGATAAATTTTACTCAACAACCTGTTGTCATGGAATACATGACAGAAAAATTAAGTACTGCTGTATTTAATGAAATCACTACAGGTACAATTTATATTTTTAATTCTTATGCCTTAATAAAAGCTACTGCTAAAGACTATATTCGGGACTCGCAAATATGTTTGTTGGTTAAACCATTAGTTGATAAATTACTAACACACTTTGGAAATCAAAATAGACTAGAAGATTATTTTTATCAAGCCATTAGTAACTTACGCAATCATCCCCAAATTCAATCCGGATACGCTGGGGGGAATCTTCTGAATTTACTCTGCCACATCAAGGCAAATTTAATAAATGCAGATTTTTCAAACCTCGCAGTTTGGCAGGCATATCTGAAAAATATTAATTTCAATCGCATTAACTTCCAGAATGCTGATTTATCGAAGTCGGTCTTTACCGAAACCTTTGGCAGTATTTTGACAGTG
>JAKOMP010000207.1 GCA_022241785.1 Cyanocohniella sp. LLY
CACTACTACGATATCGTCTGAGTAAACTTTGAACAAAACTCAAGCTGACACTAAATCTTTTTRCCAGTTGTCGTTGAGAGCCTTCTGTGTTGTTATGTGCATTAATCACTTTCTGGCGCAGATCACAGGAGTAAGGTTTCATTCCACAGACACTTAGATGTTAATATACTCCATCATCCCATACTGTATTGTACTCAAGCAGGAACCGCTATAGATAGTGCAGTGGCTCAAAGTATTGATAGCCTCAAACAGTGGATACAACAAACCCACCCCAATATCCATGCGGATGAAACACCTTGGGTAGTCAAAGGTGTAAAAGAATGGTTATGGATTTTTGCCAATACCGACTTCGCTTTATTTCATGCGGCTGATACTCGTTCTCGTGCTGAAGCGTGAATCTATTCTAGGTTCACGCTATGAGGGTGTACTCAGTTCTGATGACTTTAGTGCCTACAATGGTTATGAGGTCATTGCTCAACAGAAATGTTTTGCACATTTACGCCGTCACTTCAAGAAACTAATCAAGATTCCTGGCTTAAATAACCAAGAAATTGGGACAAAATTCATCGCTCTGATAGATGAAGGTTTTAAAAACTACGCTTTATTCCAACTAACCCAAAACCTTGATGAATTCTTGAGTTGGGCATCCGAGTTTAAACCAAAAGTTGAATCTGCTATCCATTTCTGGTTTGATAAAGCTGGAGGGGAAGCAGGTAAACTGTTACGCTCCTTGCGGAACAAAGCTCATCAGTGGTGGTATTTTTTAGACCCCCCCGACATACCGCCTGATAATAAATTCAGTAAATCGCAAAGTTTTTTTTCAAAAGAGCGATCGCCTACGGCGGGGCTAGCCCATCGCTAARATTTTGTAATCAAAGAGACATTTTTTGCTTAACTATCTAAACTAGCAGGTGGGAATATATTAGTTTTAATTATAGTTAATTGTTCTTTTGTTCTAATCGGATGGAATGTAAATACCTTCAACGGTTTTATACTTTTTCTCAACAGCTTGACGTAGAAATGCTAACATCTGTTGAAGTCTAAACATTTGACAATATATTAATCGCCTACCTCTCCTTTTGCGACTAATTTTGAACCAGAGAAGATACACCCATATACAGAAATGTTGAATGTCGTTATAAAACTTTACATATTCAAGTATAGTAGTCTTATTAAGGACAAAATATCAACATTTCATAATATCTTCCATCCAGTGAACATAACTGATTTGTTGACACATGCAAGCTTGAAGATAGCGGAATTTATCTAATATCTTTTCACCCCATTGTTTCGGAACAGATACAAGTTGTAAAATCAGATAAGCGATGAGACTAGAATAGATTTGAATGGCAATACCATTAACATTTTTGGTAATTAATCTATCCAGTTTTAGATGCATCTTTAAAAATTTCCATAACAATTCAACTCCCCACCGTAAACGATAAATATCTCTGATTTCTTCATCTGTAACTRCGGCCTCTCCATCAGCAGGTAAATTYGTAACTAAGCGGAATTCAGTTTTAGTTTCTAAATCACAAAAATTAATTACCCTATAAGCAGGAGCATCGGTCGATGACCCAATTTTTACTAATCCAGTTTCTGATTCAAATTCTAGTTTCCAATTATTCTTAATTCGCACTACAAAATATTTGTCTTTTTGCACTAACTCTCCCATAAAATTTAATCCTRCAAACCACGGCAGTTGCTTCAAGTCGGGAAACCCGCCCAACGCACTGCCTCCTCTGTCCATTACCCCAACTGCATCTGGTGGTAAATTAGACATCATTAATGAACCAAATTTATAATCATGAGCATGACCAAAATTTATCAAATTATCTTCTGGACTACCTGTTGACAGATTGAGGGAACTAAACAGTTTTACTTGATGATGACCTAGAACCCATAGCAACTTGCTTGTTAATGTAATTACTGTTGAATCAATTGGGCAAATTGCGTATTTATCATGTAATTTTTTCTGGACTTTTTTCTGGACTAATTGATTTAATTGATGATAAATATTTTGGAATATTTCTTGACTTCTGTGTGTGTTAGCCTTAGAAAATGTCGAAATCCTTACATCAATTCCTGTATTGTTTAATCTTTTAAATAAGTCCCGCATACTTGTTAAACTATTATCCAAGGCATAAGCCAACCAACACTCAACGTAAAGACGGCTGTTCAAAACCGGATAATCATTTTTTGGCAATGGTCTGAGAATGTCTTTGACAATCTTGGGAAATGAATTTAGGTTCTTCGGTTACTTTTATGGAGAATTAATAGTAAAATGCCAGTTTAATAAACTGCGTAATCGAAAATTACTAAAGTTACGAAAGCCATATCCAAGCCTTTTAATTAACTTAAGTTTATTATTAATTCCTTCTACAGTACCACTCGTAGTTCTGCCGTCAAAATAGCCGACTATTTCGCCGAACCATCTAACGATGGTACCGATACTCTTCGG
>JAKOMP010000025.1 GCA_022241785.1 Cyanocohniella sp. LLY
TACAGGAAACTTCATCGTAAATACCTGAAAACTAACAATTTTATAATATAAATTATAATTTTGGTATTTTTACATAATGCTTAATATCTCTTAAATACTTGCCAAATCTAAATCGTAGGCATTATTGTCTTTAAATCATAGCCCTTATAATTCAGTTAATTTTCATAATCACCATAAAAGTAACCGAAGAACCAATAATTTTAACAACTACAATAGCATATTTTGCGAAGGCACACGCGGCTTATCTTGAAGTCACAAACCTTGTGTATTCAGATCACCGCTACATAGTAGATGGGTATGGAATACTGAGACAGGTGCAGCTTACGGCGTAAGTAGTTCACGAAAGCATGGCCTATGATTATGAGCAAGTATAAAGGTAACTAGCACCCATACCGATACTTAAGTTACAAAGGATAAATCTGCATTGTCTTCAATCTAGTCAGGGCAAACATGATGATGCAATTTTGACGATATTACATAAATAACTCTTATCTATCTGAGCCAACAATATGTTCAATGCCACTGAAATTTTAATTGATGCCTTTGTTAAGCAAATTCGAGAAGGTTATAGTCGCACATACGGCTGCTTAAAAAATGATTATCAAGATATCATCGCTTGGGCTGGGAATATGGCGTTGGAAAATATTGCCAATAGCGATGCCCTGTATCACAATGTTGAGCATTCCGTTTTAGTTGCGCTGGTAGGACAGGAAATTTTACGCGGTAAACATATCCGCGAAGGTGGTGTGTCTAGTGAAGACTGGTTGCACTTTATTATTTCCTTGGTATGTCATGATATTGGCTACGTCAAAGGAGTTTGTCGCCAAGACAAAGAAGCCGCAGGTTTGTATGCTACAGGACAAAACGGCAGAATGATTTCTTTGCATCCAGGGGCTTCTGATGCCAGTCTCACTCCTTATCATGTTGATAGAGCTAAACTTTTCATTGATGAGCGTTTTGGTGGTCACAAGTTAATCGATGCTGATGTCATAAAAAGTAATATCGAATGGACACGGTTTCCTGTGCCTGTAGCTGAAGATCATCAAGATACCACTAGCTTTGCTGGCTTAGTCCGTGCGGCGGATTTGATTGGACAATTAAGTGACCCACGTTACTTAAAGAAAATCACTTCTTTATTCTACGAGTTTGAAGAAACGGGGATGAATAAAGTTTTAGGTTACGAAACACCTGCCGATTTACGCAAGAATTACGCTAAGTTTTACTGGCATGGCGTACATCCCTATATTAAAGATGGACTGCATTATTTGTCTTTGACACAACAGGGTAAACAAATTCTGGCTAATCTCTACTCGAATGTTTTTGTGGTAGAACATGAAAAAAGCCAAGAAGAACATCTATATTTAGTAGAGCAAAGACATGCTTAGATATTAGTCATTAGTTTATTTATCGAATGACTAATCGCAAAAGACTAATGACAAGGGACAAATAACTATGAATTGGTGGCAAAGACTTCAAAAAAATCCTTTGGCGCGATTTGGGGCAATTGTGCTGTTAATTTTCTATGTGGCGGTAATTGCGGCTGATTTTGTCGCCCCGTATAATCCTCTTGCTTCACAGCCAAATGGTTCATTATTGCCACCAACTCGGGTTTATTGGGTATCTCAACAATCAGGAAACTTTATCGGGCCGCATATTTATCCGACAACCCAGGGAGATACTGATTTAGAAACAGGCGATCGCCAACTTATTGTAGACTTTCAAAAACCCTCGCCTCTACGTTTATTTGTCTCTGGGCCGGAATACCGACTGTTTGAGTTTAGTTTACCTCTACCCCCCAACTGGGATGAAGTGACTATCTTTCCCGGTATACCTTTAAATTGGCACTTGTTTGGTAGCACTGGTGAAGCTCAATTCAATATCTTGGGTACTGACGACCAAAGCCGCGATCAATTCAGCCGTTTGGTGCATGGTGGTCGGATTAGTATGTTTATTGGCATTATCGGGGTGTTGATTACTTTCCCTCTAGGTTTAATTATCGGTGGCATTTCCGGCTATTTCGGAGGTTGGACTGACAGCGTGATTATGCGCTTTGCCGAAGTGCTGATGACTTTTCCTGGAATATATCTGTTGGTAACCTTGGGTGCAGTGTTACCACCTGGCTTAACTAGTACTCAACGCTTTTTACTGATTGTAGTGATTACTTCGGTGATTAGTTGGGCTGGGTTAGCGCGGGTAATTCGCGGACAGGTACTCTCAATTAAAGAGCGAGAATTTGTCCAAGCAGCAAGAGCAATGGGTGGTAAGCCAATTTATATTATCCTCCGCCATATTTTGCCCCAAACTGCCACTTATGTGATTATCTCTGCTACCTTGGCGGTTCCCGGCTTTATTGGTGCGGAAGCTGTATTAAGTCTAATTGGTTTGGGGATTCAACAACCAGATCCTTCTTGGGGTAATATGCTTTCTTTAGCTACCAATGCTTCTATTTTGGTGCTGCAACCTTGGTTAATTTGGCCCCCAGCGGCGTTAATTATTCTGACTGTGTTGGCTTTTAATTTATTGGGTGATGGTTTAAGAGATGCCCTCGATCCCCGCAGTTTGCGAAGATAGGCAAAACTTGATTTTAACGGGAGGTTCTACCTACCTCCCAACAGGGATTCCTATGAGGCGAGGAAAGAGGTAAAAAAACAGCACCCTGTTGATTATTCCCCCAAAGCAGCGTGAAAAACTTGTTCAGCAGTCAAATTTAGCTGTGGGAAAGCGAGTGATTGAATGCGGTCATTGCCACGAAACTGAGTGATTTGATACTCTCCTTCAACTAAACTATAAACTGATATTGTTGGTTGTTTAGGGTTGCCAATAAACCGCTTTCCGCCAAGAGCAGCATAGTCGACAATCCAATATTCAGGAATACCAATTTCTTCATACTCACCAAATTTGAGAAAATAGTCATCACGCCAGTTAGTACTGACAACTTCCACTATTAATGAAATTCATTCTGCTTGAACAACAGTAGATGATTTTTTCCAAAGTAGTTCATTAACTAAGTTAGGGATATTTAATACTAATACATCGGGAATGTAACCAGATTTTTTATCTACTGCTTTAACCAATGCTTGGCTAGGAATTGAACAAGCAAGATTTAATCTGCGAATTTCAAAGTTGACTTCCCTAATCAGAAATGCTCTAACCAACTCATGGTCTCCTGTCGGCTGCATTTCGACTATGATTTCTTTATGTAATTCATATCTGCCATTTTCTGGTTTCCACTCCAGAAATTCTGTAAAAGTTATTGGCTCAACTAAAGGTTGAAACATGATATTGTTTCCGCAATTGCTCGTTTAATAACAATTTTGGCATTACTCAATCAAAGTATATAGCGTTTCTCAGGGCAAAAATTTAGAGGAGACAGGGAATAAATTAATCTATTTCCCATCTCCTCCAAGTTTTATCCTAATTTATGTTGTGATTAGGGTGCTAAAGCGTTACCGCGAATTAAGCTACCAAGAGTTTTGGCAGTAATTTTTAGTTGGGTGATGGGGTTGGCGGGGACAACTGTCTTATACAGATAGCTATCAAATGTTAGCTTCTGGACATCCATATCACCACACATTTCTACAAACGCTTCGCGGGTAGCGTCGGAACGGTAGAACACACTTTGCAGAATGTCTAGCACCTTATAGGTGAGTCCGTATTTTTTATCCCAACGCTTCAAATAAATCTTGAGTTCTTTTTCTGTGGGAATGCGCGCACCACTGTTAGACATTTCGACAATGGTTTCGGCACACATGCGCCCAGATTTAGCCGCAAAGTAAATACCTTCGCCAGAAGACTTGGTAACGTAGCCAGCCGCGTCTCCGACTAAAGCAATCCGACCAACAACACGCCGGGGACGGGGATGTTCGGGAATTGGATGAGCTTCTACTTTGATGATTTTACCGCCAGCGAGCTTTTCGGAAGCACGGGAACGGATGCCAGCTTGTAACTGTTTAATACTGGCTTTGTTGACGTGCATTGTGCCAGTACCCACGGCTACGTGGTCATATTTGGGGAATACCCAGGCGTAGAAGTCGGTAGAAACGTCATTACCGACGTACATTTCCGCTAGGTTATTGTAGTATGCCATTTTATCTTCGGGGAGACGAATGCGTTCTTGGAAAGCGATCGCATAGTTATAATCCCCAGCATCCATTTCTTTGGCAATTCTGGAATTAGCCCCATCCGCCCCAATAATTAAATCCACTTTTAGGGTTTTAGTAATACCCTGTGCGCCGCCTTCTGTATGGTCAACGTAGTGAATTGTATAAGGATCGGTGTTGTTTGTGGGTATATCTAGTTTATGAACAGTGGCATTAATTAAATTTGCGCCTAGTTTTGCCGCGCGATCGCGCATGAAACCATCCAGCACCTCACGGCGGCACATTCCTATATATTCTTCTTTGTTTACCAGATTAATATCAACTTCACGATTGGAAGGCGAAATCATTTTCATCTTCCGTACTTGACGGTCAATAATCTCTGGTGGTAGGTCAAATTCACCCACCATACATAGGGGAATAGCACCCCCACAGGGCTTTGCATTGTCCAGTTTCCGCTCAAACAGGTAGGTTTCAATTCCAGCCTTTGCCAGTGTTTCAGCGGCAGATGAACCAGCAGGGCCTGACCCAACAACAGCAACCCGTAGTGTCAAAGGTCTTCTCCCAATTTTTTGATAAAAACATTTACCGAAAGCATAGTACCACGGAGTTTTGGCTGTTTTCGCGCTCTACCTTCAGGTTTTGACTTAAATGCAACATTCCTTAATGTTTCGATACAAAAATGGGTACTAGTACCGCCGTGAAGTCAAAAGTTAAAAGTCAATTGTAGCTTTCTCGATTAATGTCTAATTTGAATTAACTCAAAGGATCTAAATATATGAATGTATGGTATATATGAAGCACGGAAACCCTAGCGAAAAGCCGTAGATAGAGTTGCAGAGGTATAGCAGCAGTGGGCATAGTAGTTGAAAATGTATCCAAAAATTTCGGGAGCTTTAAAGCTGTTGATGAGGTCAATCTCGAAATCAAAAGTGGTTCATTAGTTGCCTTGTTGGGGCCATCGGGATCTGGTAAGTCCACGTTGCTGCGGTTAATTTCTGGTTTAGAGATGCCAGATAGCGGCAAAATTTTGCTTACTGGCAAGGATGCTACATATCAAAGCGTCCAAGAGCGGAATATTGGATTTGTGTTTCAACACTATGCCCTATTTAAGCATCTCAATGTCCGGCAGAATATCGCCTTTGGGTTAGAAATTCGCAAGGCACCCAAGAAAAAGATTAAGGGAAAAGTAGACCAGTTACTAGAGTTGGTGCAATTGAGTGGGTTAGGCGATCGCTACCCATCACAGCTTTCTGGTGGTCAAAGACAAAGGGTGGCATTAGCTAGGGCCCTGGCTGTAGAACCTAACGTATTATTGCTAGATGAGCCATTTGGCGCACTTGATGCTAAAGTCCGTAAAGATTTGCGGGCATGGTTACGCCACCTCCATGATGAGGTACATGTTACCACTGTTTTTGTCACCCACGACCAAGAAGAAGCAATGGAAGTTTCTGATCAAGTCGTAGTCATGAATAAAGGACGTGTAGAACAAATGGGGACACCGGCAGAAATTTACGACAACCCGGCGTCAGCATTTGTGATGAGCTTTATCGGCCCTGTGAACGTTTTGCCTAACACCTCTAGAATTTTTCAAGGCAGTGGTTTCGATTCCCCAAATCCTCAAATATTTTTGCGTCCACAAGATGTGCTGATTGAAAGACAAGCCAATGGTACTACTACCCCGGCTATCGTGAGTCGGTTGATACATTTGGGTTGGGAAGTTCAGGTAGAATTAACTTTGGATGATGGGCAAGTCGTGGCAGCACATTTAACACGCGATCGCTTTAACGAGTTACAGTTAGAACCACAGCAACGGGTGTATGTGAAGCCCAAGGATGCAAAATCTTTTCCTTTGTATTATTCCATTTAGCTGTTTCTTGGCGCTGATTTCCACCTAGATTCGGCAAAATGGATATTGGTTGTCAAAGAATGCGTTGACAAAAAATTTGAGTTGCACAGTTTTAACAGTCACCTCCAAGATTCACAGTGTTCAATTTTGAAAGTTGTACACACACTATTTTTCTGGTTTGTCCTTGATGGTAATATCACCGCTATGTAAAGTTAAGTCTTTACATCCATCAAGTAACAGACTGGATTAAAAACATACATGGATGCACTACCGATCACCAAAAATATAGTGAGTTATTCAATACAGGTACAAAAACTCACACAAGCTTTAGAGAGCAAAGCAGACAGAATTGATCCGAGTATGGAAGTTGATCAATTAAGGCATACAGCAAGACGCTATATGTGAATTTTTGATCAAGAAATAGTCAATAGCATCATATTAACCGAAGCCTTCAAAGCTGACTGAAAAGCTTCTGTTTTCTAGATACAAAAAATATCAATCAGCCATGTAGCTTGCTATTGTTAGCAATGCTAAAGTCTGCGTGCGGGTGAAGATATATTTTGAACTATTGACCAAATATTGTCACTATTACATCTGCTCCCAGTTGCCATCAGAGCAAGGCTTATCCCCAGGTACTGATTGAATAATCAATAGCTAATACTTAGACAACAGGTAATATATAAGACCAAGGAATCACACCATAAAATAGATACTGACGTTAATAATGTTACCAAACGTAACTCTATAGTTAACATCAGTTAAATTAATCTCTGCCTCCAGTGCTGACAGGTATAGATTGGTGGAAACAAAAGGGTCAATCACGCAAAATCAATTGATAGAAGCAAGTGGCATTGGTAACTAAAGCAATACAAGAGTGTAAAACACTTACAGTGTTGCATTCCCTTTACAATTCATGAAAATTTTAATGTTTGTGTAAATAATAGTGCGTGATAACCGATAAAACAAACCAACTGATTGTTACTTTTTATCTAGAATACAAATCCCAGTCAATACTTAAAAAAATCAGTATTATTGCTTACTGACTCTAAAAATGGAGGAAAAGAAGATGAAAATATTTGTTCATTGGTCTAGCGCCTTCGTGTTGCAAGTCTTGGCACTGATGGCAATGTCTTATATGGCCATTGCCAAAGAGACACCGACGACTATTCAACCAAGAACAAACCAGAGGCTTTGCTCTGTAGATCCAGTTGCAGATTTATTACCACCACTACCAAATCAGCAAAGTAATTCCTTACTGTCCTATCTTGCTCAGGAAGGTTTTACACAAAGCCAAGATGGTGCGTGGGTCTGTTATGTCAACGATCCTAAAAGGGAAGAACGCTATTACACCTTATTTAAGGTGCAAGAGATGAACGGACAGCTGATAGCCAGTTCTTTTCTAGATGGCGGTAACTTCATTGAAGGACAGGAATATCAAAGTATTGACTTTTTTATGAAGCTGGTTGAGCGTCATATGAATACCAGTCAAGAGAACCGTCAAAGTGTCCGCAGATATTTAGAAACCTTTGTAGATCTGGTGAAAGAAGGCAAAATACAAGCCTCACGGCGGGGGTTTTTCTTTGACCAACCCAACCGTGCATTAGTTTTGTACCAAACACTCACTACAGGAGACCTCAAAGGCTCGGCCATCACCATCAATATTCAAGCACCTGAAAACTTAAATACTGGATCTACGCCCAGGAGATTACAACCCTCTATAAGAGAGAGATTAAAACTTAATCGTTAAACAATGCTCAGTTTTTCATGATGTTCGGTAAGCGTTCTGTGTGGTTTTGTTGAGGTGTATCTTGTTGAAGTCAACGTTTAAAAATATTGCAATTTTCTTTTCATCTTTGGTTGTAGTGCTGACAATGGGTGAATCAGCCACAGCACAGCTACGTTTGAACCAGCGTGATTCTATTCCTCAAGGACAAGAGTCGCAGTATTTAGAGTACCAACGTCAGAATAATCAGAATCTGCGCCAGATGCGAGTTATGCCAGATTGTAGTCTAGGTGATGGTTTGGGCTGTAACAAAACAGGAACAGTAGTTGAACAAATCATTAATGAATCTCATGGTGCTAACTACTATGACTTATTGATGAGAGCTACTGGTGGTCAAGATAACTACCGTAACTTCGCGGCTTTTTATAATCACAATCCTCGATTATCTACAATGCCCTACGCCTCATTTTGGCGGAATGAAGATCCTTCAATTTTGGATGGATATCGTTATGTGTTGGGTCAATCTGTAAGTCGTAATCCTGTAAATGGTCTTGCAGATGTCACCCGGAAT
This sequence comes from Cyanocohniella sp. LLY, assembly GCA_022241785.1. GTDB lineage: Bacteria > Cyanobacteriota > Cyanobacteriia > Cyanobacteriales > Nostocaceae > Cyanocohniella. Next base: position 8,241 of record JAKOMP010000025.1, read on the forward strand.
TTTGCTTGGTCACCCTTATCAAGAGGTAGAGAAATCAGCCTTCGTGATGGTTTGTTAGACCTGAAATACTCTTACGGGCGCGTTCTTTTAGAAGAAGTAGCCAAAATTCCTAACCTAGAACAGCAGGTTACCTCTCTGGATTTACCTCCAGATATGACTCAGTTTTACTTATCTAACATTTCTCAAGGGTTACGCGCATTAAATACAGGTGACGAGAGAGGACTCAGACAAAGCGTGTTGAGACTACTTTCTTTTCCCTATTCACCAGGCGTTAAAGATGACGGTTGGTATGGGCGGAAATTAGTTGACACTCCGGTAACGACTTCACCTGAAATTCCATCGTTACCAGGAACAGCTTTGATCAGCGAGACTCCAGGACTGGGAGGAGAAGAGATGACCGTTGCTTTAGGTGATCCCTTCATTGGTGAAGTTGTAATACCCCGAGGCGGCGCTCCCTGGTGGACTTATATTGGTATCGCTCTGCTTCTATGGTTTATTCTGAGAGGAAATGATTCTGCTAGTCAACCACCTACTCCTGTCGAAGCGATACCCGATACTTTGCCCCCCTTAATTGCCGTCGATAATGGAGGAGAATCGCCTACAAGCAATACTTTTGTGCCACCCCAAGTCAGAGAAGTACCAGAACCGTCAGCGCTCAAAGCTTTATTGCTGTTGACTGTTGTATTGGGTACACTCAATTACAAACAGAGGCTAGGGGCTAGAGGCTAGTACCGCTGCCTTGGAAGTCAAAAGTCAAATTTTCTAGACTCGTCACTTGATCAGTAAGTCGGCTGCTATTATTTGGCATAGTTTAATTATTCATGCCCATTAGCTGATCAAGCTGCGATAGGCATTCGCGGTAGCGTGCCGGAGGCTCTAGCCATGCCCTCCGGGCTTATCGCCTTAACAAAAGTGGATAAAAAATCCCTCGGTAACTAGTCGAGGGATTTCAATCTTTAGTACTTTGCACATGAAATGTATCCCACTTACACAGTGTATCTATCCTTTTAAAATTAAGTGTGCCAAAATGCCAAATTAACGTGATATACATGATTCCATGTGGCTACCTGTACCAGCAGATTTAACTTTATTGCCGAATGATGTTCATGTTTGGCGAATTGACCTGGATGTGCCAGAACCACAATTACAAAACTTACTCGCAACCCTCTCTAGTGACGAAATCACTCGTGCTAACCGCTTTTATTTTCCGGAGCATAGGCGGCGTTTTATTGCCGGTCGTGGTAGTCTGCGGAGTATCTTGGGTAGCTACTTGGGTATTGAGCCACAACAAGTCAAGTTTGATTATCAACCCCGTGGTAAACCGGTATTAGCTGCTAATTTAAGTAATAGTGGCATAGCTTTTAACTTGTCTCATTCCCAGGGATTAGCTTTGTGTGCGGTGAATTATCATCGATCCATCGGTGTAGATTTAGAATGTATCCGCCCCATGTCTGATATTGAAAACTTGGCCCAAAGGTTCTTTTTACCCAGAGAATATGACTTAGTGCGATCGCTCTCGGGTAATCAACAGCAAGAAATATTTTTCCGTTATTGGACTTGTAAAGAAGCGTATTTAAAAGCCACTGGGGAAGGACTCGCCCAGTTAGAACAAATTGAAGTCGTGCTAAATATTAGTGAATCTGCCAAGTTACAAACATCTGAAGATTGGAGTCTCTTTGAGTTAACGCCTACTAAAAATTATCTGGCTGCTGTTGTGGTCGCAGGTTCTGACTGTTCGTTGCAATGCTGGCAATATTCAGCTTTTCCATACCGGAAATAACATATTTGTCCACAGGAACCAAGAATAAGGGACTGACAAATAAAAAAATGTTCCATCGCTTTTGAAGCAGGGGGAGCAGGGGAGCAGGGGGAGAAAGAATCTGCTTATCGTCTTCGTTATCAAAATTGGCATAATTTAATTTCTGGAAGTCCCTAATCCTTTGTGATATTTGGTATCAGTAATCAGGGAATACTAAAGCAAATCATACCTGTGAGCATTGCTGTAATGTTAGCGTTATCCGATATAATCTTGACCATTCCGGGATATTCTATTACCGAGCAAATATATTCTGGTAGCAAAACCTTAGTTTATCGAGGCATCAGAGAACAAGACCAAAAAGGCGTTATCATTAAACTGCTGCGGAATGAATACCCTACATTCAGCGAAATTGCTCAGTTCCGTAATCAGTACACTATTACTCAAAACCTCAACTTACCTGGCATAATCAAACCCTTGAGTTTAGAAAACTACGGCAACAGCTATGCTTTGGTCATGGAAGACTGTGGTGGTATCTCTCTAAAAGAGTGGCAACAGGCGAGAAAGCGCCAAAACAAAAATGGTATCACCCTCAAAGAATTTTTTCACATCGCCACAGAAATAGCATCTACCCTAGAGGGACTGCATCGCGATCGCATCATCCACAAAGACATTAAACCTGCCAATATTGTTATTCACCCCACCACCTTTGAGGTCAGACTCATTGATTTCAGTATTGCCACCTTGCTACCTAGAGAAATTCAATTCCTGACTAATCCCAACGTTTTAGAAGGCACATTAGCTTATATTTCCCCTGAACAAACGGGACGGATGAACAGAGGTATCGATTACCGCAGTGACTTTTATTCTTTGGGTGTCACCCTGTTTGAACTGCTTACGGGAGAGTTGCCTTTTGTTACCGCAGACCCCATAGAGTTAGTTTACTGTCACATTGCCAAACAAGCGCCAACAGCCAGCCAAGTTAACTCGAACATTCCGCCAGTATTATCTGCCATTATTAGCAAGTTGATGGCCAAAAATGCGGAAGACCGCTATCAGAGCGCCCACGGACTCAGACATGACCTAGAAGAATGTCGTCAACAATGGCAACAAACAGGAAAAATCACCAATTTTGAACTAGCCCAAAAAGATATTTCCAACCGTTTTTTGATTCCCGAAAAACTCTATGGTCGCCAAACCCAAGTAGAAAATTTACTGGCGGCTTTTGAACGTGTCAGTAACGGTACCACAGAAATGATATTGGTAGCTGGATTCTCTGGTATTGGTAAAACGGCTGTAGTCAACGAGATTCACAAACCCATTGTCCGGGAACGTAGCTACTTTATTAAGGGAAAATATGACCAATTTCAACGGGATATTCCCTTTTCCGGATTTGTACAAGCCTTTCGGGACTTAATTGGGCAAATTCTTTTAGAAACAGATCAGCAAATTCAGCAGTGGAAAAATCAAATATTATTGGCATTGGGTGAACAAGGCCAGGTAATTATTGATGTGATTCCTGAATTGGAATTAATTATTGGTCAGCAACCAGACATAGCAGAACTTACGGGTAATGCCGCCGAAAATCGCTTCAATTTATTATTGCAGAGATTCATCCATGTTTTCATGACGAGAGAACATCCCTTAGTAATATTTTTGGATGATTTGCAATGGGCAGATGCGGCTTCGTTAAAATTAATGCAACTATTAATGAGCGAAACCAATAAATCTCCACAAAATATGGCTTTATCTTCCGGGTATACAGGTGATAAAAGTCTGCTCATAATTGGTGCATATCGGGATAATGAAGTAGCCAAGGGACATCCACTGTATTTGACAATTGAAGAATTGAAAAATACCAAAGCTGCGGTTAATACTATCACTTTAACACCCTTAACACAAAGTGATTTAAACTGTTTAATTGCTGATACTTTACGTTGCCCAGAAAAACAGGCGATCGCTCTGACTAGAATTATCTTTGCCAAAACCAAAGGCAATCCTTTCTTTACTCATGAATTTCTCAAAGCTTTATACAAGGATGGCATATTTGAATTTAATTTTGATTTAGCATCTTGGCAGTACGATTTAGTAAATATTCAGGCATTAGCTCTGACAGATGATGTCGTAGAATTTATGACATCTCGACTCATGAAGTTGCCAATACCAACTCAAGAAGTCCTGAAATTAGCAGCCTGCGTGGGTAATCAATTTGACCTAAAAACCCTGGCAATTATTTATGATAAATCTACAGTCGATACAGCCTTAGATTTATGGACTGCCTTGGTTGAAGGGTTGGTAATACCGCAAACTGAATCCTACAAATTAGTCATCAAAGAAACTCCAGACACCACAAAATATCTGGAAGAAAAAGAATCTACACATGGTAACTCCCAATCACCTAAATATAGTTTTATTCATGACAGGGTACAGCAAGCTGCTTATTTTCTAATTCCCCAACAAGAAAAACAGTCAATTCATTTAAGAATAGGACAAATACTGTTAAAAAACACCTCGATTATTGAAAGAGAAGAAATAATTTTTGAACTAGTAAATCAGTTTAATATTGCCATTCCTTTAATTAAATTGCCAAGCGATCGCCTTCAATTATCTGAGATGAATTTACTGGCTGGGCGTAAGGCTTTGGCATCCACAGCTTATCCGGCTGCACTCAAGTATTTCACCACAGGAATTAAACTACTGGCAGATGATAGCTGGGAAAATCAATATAAATTAACCCTGACTTTCTATGAAATAGCCGCAGAGGCAGCATATTTAACGGGGGATTTTCAAGAAATGGAAAAATTAACAGAGGTAGCACTACAAAAGGTGCAATCTCTGTTAGAGAAAGTGAAACTTTATGAAATCAAAATTCAAGCTTATGGAGCGCAAAATCAAGCATTAGCAGCAATCAACATTGGACTATCATTTTTAAAATTATTAGGGGTAGAGTTTCCCGAAAATGCTAGCCAGTCAGATGTACAGCTAGCAATGGCAGAAACAACATCAAACCTCATAGGTAGGCGCATTGAGGATTTAATTGACTTGCCGGAAATGACAGCAGCCCAAACAATGGCAATTATGCCTATCTTATCCAGTGTCAGTTCTTGGGCCTATCAGACTAATCCTCATCTATTTTTGTTGATTATTCTCAAACAAATCAACTTATTAATCCAATATGGCAATATGCCGTTGTCTGCATTTGTCTATGTTAGCTATGGGTTTCTACTCTGTTCCCTGGGAAACATTGAGTCTGGTTATCAATTTGGTAACTTAGCTTTAAACCTGTTGATTAAGCAGAATACGGGAAATTTTACCGCTAAGACTGTAGTAGTATTTAATTCAGCTATTAGACACTGGAAGGAACATGCTAGGAAGAATTCCGGCCCTCTATTGGAGGCTTACTCTGCTGGATTAAAAACAGGAGATTTAGAACATGCAGCCTATGCACTGTTTAATTACACTTATGGTACATATTACATGGGTAAAAAACTGGCAGGTTTGCAACAAGAGGTAGCAAATTATAGCCACGCCATCTGTCAAATTAAACAACAAACAGCATTTTATTGGAATGAAATCTATCGGCAGAATATCTTGAACTTGTTAGGATCTGCGGTAAATCCTTGTCGTTTAGTCGGCGAAGCCTACGATGAAGAAAAAATGCTGCCGATTTACCTCAAAGCAAATGATTTCATGGGGCTGTTTCATTTATATACCAGCAAACTATGTCTATGTTATCTATTTGAAGATTTCTCTCAAGCTGTGGAAAACGCTATGTTGGCAGAAAAGTATTTAGATGGTGGTACAGGACAACTAGTTGTTCCTATTTTCCATTTTTATGATTCTTTGGCACATCTGGCAATGTATGCAGATGCAACAGATGAACAGCAAAAAATTATACTAGCAAGAGTGCAAGTTAATCAAGAAAAAATGCTGCACTGGGCAAATCATTCCCCCATGAATTTCTTGCACAAATATTATCTTGTGGAGGCTGAAAAGCAGCGGCTTTTTGGGGAAAATTTAGCAGCAATGGATAACTATGAGCAAGCTATCTCTCTAGCCAAAGAAAATGAATATCTCAACGAAGAGGCGTTAGCTAACGAATTAGCTGCTAAATTCTATTTTCAATGGGGCAAAGACAAAATTGCCCAACTTTATATGAATCATGCTTACTATGGGTATATTCACTGGGGAGCATTAGTCAAAGCAGAACACTTACAAGCCAACTATCCCCAATTACTTGCGCCTATTCTTCAGCCAGAAAAACTGAAACTCTCAACCAGTAATAGTCAAATTACCGATATCAGCATATCTCAATCTATCCCCAGTACTAACGAAACTGTCATTAACTCTAACGCTTCTCAAAGCAGCGTTTCCGATATGCTGGACTTGGCATCTGTCATTAAAGCCTCCCAAGCATTGTCTGGAGCAATTGAGCTGGAGCAACTACTTTCTACTTTAATGGCAGTTGTGATGGAGAATGCCGGCGCTTCTAAGTGCGTTCTGATTTTGAGTGAAGGTGATCATTTAAATTTAACTGTGACCGCAGTTAGTTCTAGCGCCAATTTGGACTGTATCTCCACAGAGTTTCCATCAACTCAACTAGAATCTAGTACTGATGTTCCCATTACTTTAATTAACTACATCAAACGTACCAAAGAAATCTTCGTGATTGATGATGCCAAAACCGTGGCTTTTCTCACAGGCGATCGCTACATTATGCGTGAGCAACCCAAGAGTTTGTTGTGTGTCCCGGTGATTAATCAAGGTAAATTATTAGGTATTCTTTATTTAGAGAATAATTTGACGACAGGAGCATTTACCCGCGATCGCGTCGAAGTGCTAAAGCTGCTGACTACCCAAGCGGCAATCTCCCTAGAAAATTCTTTGCTTTACACAAATTTAGCCAGCGCCAATCAAAGTTTAGAGGAATACAACCACAATTTAGAAGAAAAAGTAGAGCAAAGAACCCAAGAAATCAACGAAAACAACCAACGCTTGCAACAAGCACTCCTAGAATTGCAAAGTACCCAAACCCAATTGATTCAAAGTGAAAAAATGTCCTCTTTAGGGGAAATGGTGGCAGGAGTAGCCCATGAAATCAATAACCCCATCAATTTTATTCATGGCAATATTAGTCATGCTAGTGATTATGTCCAAGATTTGCTAGATTTAATTGCTCTCTATCAACAAGAATACCCTGATCCCTCAGACATAGTTGAAGAGAAAGCCGCAGAAATTGATGTCGATTTTCTCGCACAAGACCTGCCGAAGATTCTGGATTCTATGAAAGTCGGGAGTTCACGCATCCGGAATATAGTTTTGGGCTTACGTAATTTCTCTCGCCTCGATGAATCAGAAATGAAGCCCGTAGATATTCATGAAGGCATTGATAACACCTTAATGATTTTGCAGCATCGACTCAAAGAAAAGAGCGATCGCTCAGAAATTGAAGTGATTAAACAATATGCACAGCTACCCCAAGTAAATTGTTACGCTGGCCAACTCAATCAGGTATTTATGAATATCCTCAGTAATGCCATCGATGCTTTAGAAGAGTCAATAGTGAATCAAAAAATAACTGCCAAACCACAGATTTGCGTTAGTACTGAGCGAGGAGAAGCCAATACTTTGAAGATTCGCATTGGTGATAACGGTTATGGGATGAATGCCCAGGTCTGTCAGAAAATTTTTGACCCATTTTTTACCACTAAACCCATAGGTAGTGGTACAGGATTGGGGTTATCAATTAGCTATCAAGTTGTTGTAGATAAACACAAAGGTCAGTTAACTTGTAATTCGACTCCTGGACAGGGGACTGAGTTTGTGATTGAAATACCAATGCAACAGTAAAGGACTTCCAAAATCATCAATTGCTTTTGAAGTTGGGGAAGCAGTAGGTAGAGTAAAGCAAAAACTTGGACGTGTCCTCATCTCCCTCATTTTCCCACTTCCCACTCCCCACTCCCCACTCCCCACTCCCCACTTAAGCGGTGTGTGCAGTTGCCATATTCACTGGAGACTCTGGACGCGCACGTCTACCTGTCATTACCATTTTCACGCCATTGGCAGGTGCAATTGTCAGAGCTTGACGTTCAGGTCTTTCTGGTTGGCGGTCAGCTAGTTCGAGTTGATAATTAGACAATATTTTTGCAAAAACTAGCTTCATTTCATACATAGCTAAAGCTTCGCCAATACAGCGACGGACACCACCAAAGGGCATAAATTCATAAAGAGAAAATTGGCGTTCGAGAAAACGCTCTGGCCGAAATTCCTTGGGTTGGGGATATAAATCCTCACGCTGATGCGTCAGATAGATACAACCAACCAATGCCATACCTGGCTCGAACGCATAACCCAGTAATTCAACTGGTTCTTGCACTACCGTGGGAAACGTCATCATCACAACCGGATGAATCCGTAAGGTTTCATTACAAACAGCCGTGAAATAAGGTAGCCGAAAAATGCTCATCGGGTCAGGTGAATCACCGAGGCTATCCAATTCTTGCAGGAGTTTTTTGCGGATTTCAGGATGGTGATGAATCCAATACAATCCCCAAGACATTACTGTTGATGTAGTTTCATAACCTCCAAACATCAGAGTTTTCAGTTCATCACATAACTCTTCATCACTCATACCTTGTCCATTTTCATCCTTCGCTAACATCAGCAAAGAGAGGATATCAATGCGATCTGGATCTAGTTGAGCGCGACGTTCAGTAATTTCAGCCTGAAGCAATTCGTTTATTTGCTGCCGTTGGCGGACAAACTTTCCCCAAGGACTCCAAGGGCCTAAATCTTTTTGTAAGGAGGGTACCAAAAGGAAGCCAGCAGTCAAAGGTGAACGAAAGACATTCAATATCGACACTAGTAAATATGTCAGTTGTTGATAACGTTCTCCTTCATGCAAGCCAAAGATAACTTGTAGGATCACTTGGAAAGAAATTTCCTGTAAAGGTCTACGAGCCGAAAAGGTTTGGTCAACTGGTATTTGACTAAAGATTTTTTCGGTGAGATGAGAAATTAGCTCCCCGTATGCACGCATTCGCTCTCCATGTAAAGAGGGCATCAAAAGTTGTCTCCGTTTTTTGTGGCGATCGCCATCTAACATCAACAGTGAATAATCCCCTAATACCGGTTGCACAAATCTGTTTAGCTCAGCAACAGAGGCAAATTTTTTTCTCTTTTCAGTTAAAATTTCCTGGATTGCCTGGGGATTGTTCACAAATGTTACAGTGTTTCCAAAACCAACTATCTCAGCAGTGAAAATGTCAGGATATTTCTTAGCTGCATTTTCCATATACCCGATAGGGTCAACCACCCATTGGAAATTCTGGATAAAACGAGGGGCTTTGAGGCGATTAGGTAGTTGCATTTGATATTTTTCCTTGCGAAATTTACTGTCTTTACACGTTCACCGTTGGAGTAATACCAACAGCTAAATCCAGCCTTTCAGCAGATTTATAGCGGCCAGAACGAGCAGACCAATCCAAGTTGCCACGTATCCAACTATGCATTCCTGATATATATTTTGCTAGTTGACCATCTACTTCTTCCCCAAAAGAAGGAAGAGATGCTTCTAAGTTCAACAATGCTCTTACTTCTTGATCATGCATTTCGGCAGCACGATGAATTGCTTGTTCCCAAGGAAGTTGCTGTTGATAATGCAGTACCAGCACTAGATTATGAACATCACCACTTGCCATTTCTCTGGGCGCAGAAAAGATATCGTTACACCATGCCAGAATGTTAATTGTCATCTCTTGGATTTTTTTGACGCTGTTGTCCTTGCGTAAAACATCGGGAATGTTCAATTGATTGAACAATTCAATCCATAAGATAATCAAGTCTCCTGCTACACTTAATTTACGTAGCTCAATATACGTTTCAACATCAGGTATATTTCCCTGAGCGCGGTTAGTTGTTTCCAAAACACATCCATAAAAGAAGTCTTCAAAGCTGTAAACAACACGATGCAATAATTTTGCACTCCCTGTTTGCAGCATCCTTTTGCGGATATCACTTAAGGCATGAGTCAGGGGAATATCTTTGCTCGTCAATTCTGCTCCGTTAAAGATTTCCAGAAATCTTCTGTAATAAACTCTCAGCAATTCAGGTCTTTTACCTAAATCTGACATATCCCATTGATCATCCCAAATAAACAACCAACTCAACCAGTCAGTTGCAATTTTCAGTTCTTCTAGTTGACACTCAGGATAGGTACTTGCGGCCAACCAAGCAAATTTTGCCTTGCTAAAACGCTGATAAACTGATTCATTTTCCAACAGATCAAAGCGCAGTACCCATTCAAAAGCATAATCTTCTAAAATATCTGCATACTTACTAATCTGAGATGGAAAGGGGCAGTATAATTCTGGCAAGACAAGGTTTTTCATGAATACTCCAGTAATTTCTGAAATTAAGCAATATCAAACCTGAAGATTGATAGCCAAAAATATGGCAATACAACATTTGAGTTGTAGCCACAACTAGCTATCAGGCAATTTCAAACAACAAAACCCGACGGAGAAATAGACTTTTCAAATCTGCAAAACTTGTGTGAAAAACATTGCAGATTTAGAGAAACTCTTTTCTTCGAGAATGTATACTTTTGTATGAATTAACTTGGCAAGAAATAATTAAAAGTTTTTACATTGAATGCAAAAACTTAACTTATGTAGTTATTATTTAATATTTAAATTAAAAAAATAACCGTAAATATATGTAATTTTTATAGAAAATTACATTATTTTTTTTTATAAGCTGTGACAAAACATACTATACGTAAGAATATATACGCAAAAATCTAAGTATAATTACTGTAAATGCGTAGTAATACTTAGCCCCTTATTAAGCTAAAAATTATGAAATGTGATGAGTAAAGCCCTCAAATAGAATTTGGGGGATATAAGCAAATAACTGAATTTATTCAGTTCCAGCCGGTCAATTTACCTAATTCTGATAAGGAGGTTAGCGAAGTGGAAAGAAACAGGGGAAAAAGAGGTAGAGAAAGGGGAAGACTTTGGGTTTGACATACAATATTTCTTCCTCATTTCCCTTATTCCCCTCATCTCCCCAGTCCCTAACCTAAGCTACATTCGCCATATTCAAAAATCCAGTTTGAATCAAATAGGCTGTATAGGTCATCAACAATTGAGAATCTATGGTTGGGCAAACAATAGAACTACCTTCTAAAGCCTTCAACGTAGCTTGACAACTAATATGAGGTCTTCTAGCTTTTAGATACAAATCTGGAATAGTTAATTGTTCATCAGACCAGCGTTCCAAAAGAAAAGGTCGCAAAGTATATAAAGGATTGTCTACAGAAGACGCATTTTTAATTAACTCTGCTTGCCATTCATCATAAGGCAGCATTTTAATTTGATAACCAAAAGAGCGTATCCAGTCAACTAAGAAACTCAAAGGTACTGGTTGGGGATGTTGTAAGTGGAATGCTTTACCAATAGATTCTTTTTGTCTGGATAGATAAACAACGGCTTTACTTACATAATCCACCGGAGACATATCCAACATATAATCGACATCGGGGAAACTGCCCATTTCTAGGCAACCCTTGGTCATCAAATTGATGAAATCATGGGTATTACAAATACCTGTTTCGCTATCTCCCGAAATTAATGGTGGTCTGTGAATAGTTACAGGTAATCCTCTATCACCGGCAACTTTAACTAACTTTTCTGCCACCCATTTAGTTTGAGAGTAGCCCAGAAAAATCCCTTCCCAATGACTAAAGTCGTCCTGTTCTTCTACTAAATGACCAGCATAAGCAGGTGATTCAAACACAGCTACACTGGAAACGTAATGTACGGGCTTGACTTTGGTTTGACAAGCCAATCGCAAAACTTCTTGAGTTCCCAGAACGTTAGCAGTCTTCAGTGCTGAATAGGGATAAACATAATTCAGTAAAGCTGCACTGTGGTAGATGGTATCAATATTAGTAGCTAAGATTTGAAACTGTTCAGAGGGAATACCTAACAGTGGTTGAGATAAATCGCCCACAATAGGGATAATTCGAGAATTAAATTTCTCATCCCAAATTGCATACTGTTCCAAATTCTTTTGCAGTTTGCTTTTACCTTCTGTGGAATTAGCAGCCCGCACTAAGCAATATATATCGGCATCAGTTTCTTGTAGTAGTTCCCGGATAATAAAAGCACCTAAATAGCCAGTTCCCCCAGTTAAAAAGATATTCTTGGGTTCACCAATAAATATGCTGGATGCATTGGCAGGATTAATAGTGGAGTCAAGCACAACCTCAGCAGCTAAATTGAGAACTGGGGTGTTAGTAGAATTAGTTTGACTATCTTGAACCTGTACACCTTCTTGCAGTTCTTCCGCTAAACGCTGTGAAAGAGAGGCAATAGTTGGATAATGCCATAAGAGTAGCGGCGAGGGTTGGAATCCCAATAATTCTTCTAACTTACTGACCAAAGTCATGGCTTGTGCTGAGTCCAAACCATAATTTTCTAAATTTTCATTGACATCTATTTCGTCGGCTTCTACTCCTAATAATTCAGCCAGGTTAGATACCAACCAAGCTTGAATATCTGCTGCACTATAAGATTGTTTTAGAGTCATTTTTACATCTCCAATAATTGAGGATTTTCTGGGCAATACTGACTGTAATCTTCGGGGATTTGCATTCCTTGAATTTTCAAGCTTTGAATGCGATACAAGAAGGCTGCTCCTGTCATGATGTGATAAGCAACATCAACTACCCGACGATTCTGTGGTTCAGCTAAGTAAGAACCCCGCACCCAATCATTAAAACCACCCATTGCTGGGCCACACCAAATTTGATAATCGACTTCTCTGCCTTTTTCCCCAGAACTAGACCAACGGGAAGATAATCCTAAATACCAGCGAAAAATTAATGCCATTTTTAGCTTCGGATTATTAACTGCCTTGCCTAGTTTTTCGGGGTTTTTCTGGGATAAATAAGCTGCTGTTCCTTCCCAGACTTCGGCGAGAGTTTTACGAAAAACTTGCTTTTCTAATTTTTGTCTTTCTGCCAGGGGAATGTCTTCAATGGAGTCATAAGTCCGGTATATTTCATACAACTTCTGCGCGCGCATGGGAAACATTGTGCCGCGTTTGAGGACTTGTAGTTTTACCCCCATTTCAAACATATCGGCGGCTGGAGCCATAATCATATCTGCCATTTCTGCTTGAGCTAGTAATTTTTTGGTATGTTCACAAGCTCCAGATTCAACGCAGGACTGATTAATTGAGCCAGTCATGATATATGCAGCACCCATCATAAAAGCTGCTAAGGCTGATTGTGGTGTGGCAATTCCCCCGGCTACACCAATTCTAATTGGTTGGTCGTAATGATATTGTTCTTGGATTTCATTCCGCAAAGCAATAATAGAAGGTAATAAACAGACAAGGGGACGATTATCTGTATGTCCGCCAGAATCGGCTTCGACTGTAATATCGTCGGCCATGGGGACTTTAGCCGCAAGTTTAGCTTGTAAGTCGGTGATTAGTCCTTGTTCTAGGAGTTCTTTGATAATTCTAGGTGGTGCTGGTTGGAGAAATTTTGTAGCTACTTCTCGGCGAGAAATTTTGGCGATGACTTTGTTTTTGATTTCGATTTGGTTGGCATCGTTTAAGCTGAGTCCGGCGACACGGTAGTAAACGATGTTGGGGGTTAAGTCGAGAAATGCTGAGGCCTCTACAGTTCTGACTTGATGTTTGAGGTACAGTTCTACGGCACGGCGTTCGATGGCCATGTCGTTGGGGCTGTGAATTAAGTTGAAAGCGTAGGGGCCATGAGGTAAGGCTTCTTGAATACGTTTAATGGCTGTTTCTAAACGTTCTGGTGGTAGTCCACCTGCACCGAAGGAACTCAAGATTTGAGCTTTTCCCAGGGCGATGACCATTTCTTCAGAGGCTATACCGCCTGCCATTGCGCCGGTTACATAGGCGTATTTGACTCCGTGAAAAGCTAGGAAGGTGGGGTCTCCTAGTTGTTGGAGCGTGATGGGGGGAATGGAGGTGAGGAGTTGTGCAGTTGGGTTATTGTCTTGGCAAAGGTAGCCTTCGTTAGTAATACCGATTTTGTCGGCGATTTTGAGGATGTAACAGGGTTTATCTAATGTTTGTAGTTTGGTTTTGATGGTTTGTTGGTCGAAGGATATACTATCTAGACATCCTCGCCAGGTAAAGTTTGGGGTGTGAATTTGGGGAGAAAATTTCAGACTATTATTGTGTTTGTTTGGTAGTGTATCTACGGGGGTCACTGTAGTTTTACCTATTTACTAATTGGTGATGGCAATTAACGTTCGCGTAGCGTGCGCGCAGCGCATACCGCCAAGTCGCCAAGTAAGCCAAGGAAGAAGATTTTTATAGAGTGAGTTGGCGTTCCTCTCTGCGTCTCTGCGTGATCTTAACGTTCGCGTAGCGCATACCACAGAGACACGGAGGTAACAGAGAGAGTATTAGTTATGATTTTTCATTCAATAGGTTTTCGGCGCAGGCTAGTTGTAATTGAATGATTTCGCTCATTTGTTTACTAAAATCTTTTCTGGCTTGTAAGAAAGCAGTATGATTTTTGGTTATGCGGTCATTGTTTTCACTCAGTTTTTGATACTGAGTCTTGTTGAGTTCAGACATTCTAATTGTGTTATCAAGTTGATGATTTGTGACTGGAGATGACACAATTGGTTGCAGATTTTTCTGTCCCAGGGCTGTTGACTCAAAAGATTGTAATTCTTCTGGAGTCTCAAAACCGTGTTCCATGATATTTTTTATTGGGTCTTCTGCTGGCTGATTTGGTGTAAGTAATTGTACGTTTTGATGCAGATTTTTTACCCGATAATTGTTGAGGTTATTGGCGATATTGTGGAAGTGTTTACGGTTTGCTTCGGTCAATATTGCCGCAGCAATTGATTTACCACCCAAAGTGATGGTTCTTAGGGTTAATTTGTTTTGTTTGGTGGTGGTGGTGAGGTTGTACAGTGGTGATAAGTCTAAGGTGACTCGGTGACTGACAAGTTTTGCTAAGGCTTTGACCATAGAACTGTGGTCATCCATGCCTCTACGATTTAGGGATACAGTGATGTGTTCTTTGTTTTCTAAGATTTTGCTAATCCATCGTGAACATACTCCACCTGCACCGGCTTCGATGAATATTTTTACGCCGTCGTCGTAGATACGGTTAACTAGTTGGGGAAAGTCCAGTTGTTGGCTCAGTCCGGTGGCTATGCTGCTGGCTATGACACCACTATCTAGGACTATGGGTTGGTATTCGGCGGCGGAGTAGAATGTGACGCCTGGTAGGTTTTGGCTGGGTAAGGTGTTGACTTTAGCTATCTCTGCGTATTGCGATCGCATAGGGTCGCAATGTATGACATGATCGAAGGGTGCGGGGAAGGCGTTACAACCTAGAGTTTTGATTACTCTTTGACAGGCTGTTTTTTCACCGGCAATTAAGACTTCTTCTGGTGTGTTGATTTGAGTTAAATAGACTCGTGACTCATGTTTGAGAGCTTCTGTGACTTGAGAGGGGGTTGCCATGAGTACATAAGTACCCCAGAAGTTATCTTCTTGTAATTCTGTTGTAGTTAAGCCCCAATACTCACGGACGGCGTTTTTTGGGCCTGATAATTTATCGCCAAATAAGGGTGATGAGTTGAGAATGTTACTACCGCCTTCAAAATCACTCCAAACTCCCTGGGCTACCATCATGCTGGTTTCACCTAAGCTATAGCCGAAGACGCATTGGGGTTTGACTTGAAAGTCGTCTCGGAAAATTGCTGTCATGTATCTGGCGAAGGCGATTTCACTTTCAAACATCGCCAGGGAATCATCTAAAAGTTGCTTTTCGAGGGTTTCTAGTTGTCTGGTTGTGAGTTTAGGGAAACTGCGGGGATAAACTAATTTCTCTACATCGGCTGCACGGTTATAGAGATTGTTGCTTTTTAAGTCCTCGAAGACTTTGGGGAATAGGCGGAAGACTGTCCGGCCGATGCCGATATAAGAATTGACTGCGGCTGGATAAACGTAGGCTAATGTCCCGCGTTTACCCAAGGGTTTGGCTGTAAAATAACTACCTAGTGGTGATTGCCAATCTGTACCTTTTTCAAAGGCAGTATTTACGCCTTTACGGGCAGCATCGATTTGTTTGAGGAGTTCTTTTTTGTTACGTCCGGTAATTGCTAGGGCATATTTAGCCTCAGTATGTTCTTTAAAAGTGGTAAAGGTCTGACTGGCAGTGGTGGATAAACAAGAACTATCTTCGATACTTTGTTGGAGGCTATTTAGAACCTCTTGTAAGTTGCCTTGGTTATCAGCTGTTACGGGGAACAGATGAAAAGGCATTTGCTGTAAATATCTACTGTCGCGTTCTTGTTGGTCTGGGTCTTCTGACAAGATGACATGGGCGTAAGTGCCATCTATACCGAGGCTATTGAGGGCAGCTATCCGACGAGAGCCGCCTTTATCGACAAACCAAGGTCTAGATTCTGTAGCTACATAGAAGGGACTACCTTCCCATAGTTGTGGTGTTTTGGCACCAGACCATTGAGGTGTGGCTGGAATGTATCTGTAATAAAGACAGAGGGCAGTTTTGATTAGGCTGGCAATTCCTGATGCCGTATAGGTATGGCCGATATTGGACTTGACGCTACCTATGGCACACTGCAAACCATTGCCAGTCTTGGGATAAGCCTGTAACAACCCTGTGATTTCCGCTGTGTCTTGTTGGGGAATCCCACTACCAAATACTTCTACATAGTTGACCTCTGTGGGTTGAATCTCTGCTATCTGGAAGGCTTGTTGACAGGCCTCTTGGATAGCTTGGGCATCAGATGTTGTTAGCTGAGGAGAAGTATTTTCTGCAAAACTGACGGCATCGAGTACAGCATAAATTCGTTGGTTGTTTTGTTGGGCAGTATCGTGACGCTTGAGGACAATTGCACCCGCACCTTCAC
Organism: Cyanocohniella sp. LLY; assembly: GCA_022241785.1. GTDB lineage: Bacteria > Cyanobacteriota > Cyanobacteriia > Cyanobacteriales > Nostocaceae > Cyanocohniella. The sequence continues at coordinate 24,951 of JAKOMP010000025.1, forward strand.
CGACCATCCAACCATCGGCGTTTTGGTCAAAGCTTAAGGTATTGATGCCTGTATTGACTTTGCCTAATTGACTGCGTAATAAGACATTCTCTACACCACCGGCTAAATCTACTGCACCCAACACTACAGCCTCGACTTCTCCAGATGTCAGTAGCATTTGAGCAACTTCCAAGGCCTTAAGGGCAGAGTTTTCACCAGATGTCATGGTGAAGGCGGGGCCAGTGAAATTCCACAAAGCGGAAAGCCGACTCGCCATAATATTGGCGATGTGACTGACATACTCACCGATTTCTACTGGATGGTGAATGCTATCTTTAACAACACCTTCTAACTGGGAAAGGTCTGCATCTGGTAAAGCGATATCTTCGGCTCGTAAGCCTTCTTTGACTTGCCAAGATAAATCCCATCGTTGCTGTAATTGATGTACAGAAAACTCTGTTTCCGCCGCCACAATTACTGCTACATTTCCCCCTTCCTTCAGTCCTGCATCTTTAACAGCCCGGTCAGCAACTTTTAAAAGTAACAGTTGTTGGGGATTGAGTTTTTCAACTTCGTTGGGGGGAATTTTACAAGCTAAAGTATCAATGTCAAAGTCTTGGATGTATGCTCCTATTGGCGCTTTTCCATCTGTTAAACCGTACTCTTGGAGTAAGTTTGTTTGCTCATCTATACCATGCCATCTAGAGGGGGGTAGGGGAATAAAATGCTGGGTTCCTTCATAAATGCTGCGTTCAAAGGCATCTAAGCCATTACATCCACCGAAATAGGCATCCATACCAACAATGGCAATTTTGGCGGGTGGTGTGGGTGCTGTAGATTCGGATTTTGATGCTGTGATGCCTTGTTCAATAATTAAATGGGAATTGGTACCACCAAACCCAAAAGCACTGATGGCTGCCCGTTTAATTGGTGTATTGTTGTTAGGCCAGGCTGTAGCTTTTCTGACAATATTTTCACTGGAAATGACATTATTGTCTGAGGCTAAAGGTACATCAACATTAATAGTAGGTGGTATGACTCCCTGAGACATACTCACAATGATCTTAGTCAAGCCCACCATACCCGCAGCCGTTAGTAGATGTCCGGTGTTGGCTTTGGCAGAACCTACTAGGGGTGAGGCTTGATGTTGTCCAAAAAATGTAGCTATGGAATTAAGTTCAGTTGTATCGCCTAGTAATGTACCGGTAGCATGACACTCTAGATAATCAATACTTTGGGGACTAATTTGGGCTTCGTTATAAGCTCGTTCAAAGGCGAGGACTTGCCCTTTGGTATTAGGGCTGAGTAAATGCTTACCTTTGCCATCATTGGAGAGTCCAGTACCACAAATAGTGGCCAGAATATTGTCACCATCTCTGACAGCATCGGCATATCTTTTCAGCATTACCATGCCCACACCATCACCGGGAATTAAACCTCTGGATGTCTTATCTAAGGGGCGACTCGTACCGTCTTCAGAAAAGCCTTGGACACCGGAAAATAGCATCCGCACAAACAGCGAATCGGCACAACTGATGGCTCCCGCTAACATCATGTCAGCTTTGTGAGATGAGAGATAATGCGAGGCTAATTTAATAGCATAAAATGACGAAGAACAAGCAGCATCTAGACATAAATTAATTCTAGATAGCGATAAAGCTTGGGCAACTATAGACGCTGGTAAACCAGAAATCATGGCGTTGTATAAAGACGCTGTTGTTGTCTTTGGTAAACCAGCTAAAGCAAAATCTTCGTCTTGTAAAAGTTCTTTAACAGCAGGTGCGATCGCTTGTTGGTAAATGGGGGAAAATAATTGATGGGAAAGTCTGGTGGGGAAGGAAAGATTACCGAGAATTACGCCGCATTTGGCGAGTAGGTTTTGATTTCCCCAGTAGCCGCTATTGGTGATGGCTTGTTTTGCGGCATACAATGACCATTTAAAGGAGTCGTCTAAACCAGCAACTAATTCTGATGGCAGGTTATATTCGGCGGGGTTAAATTGAAAGTCCCGGATGTATCCACCTTTGAGGGAATAGGTTTTATCTGGTGTGCCTTTAACTGGATTGTAAAAAATGTTGGGGTCTACGCCTATTTCCGTAGTTGTTGCTGATGAGGTAGAATCTTTTTGGTCTATGAGATTTTGCCAAAATTCGTCGGGGTTTTTAGCATCGGGGAATAGGCATGACAATCCGATGATGGCTATTTTTTGCATTGTTATATCCTCAACAGTTTTGGGGTATTTAAAAGAAGGCAGGATTTACGCTGTTCCCCAAACTTGAGAATTTCTGTCTCGCGCAAAGGCGTAGCTAACTTTTCCCGGTATCTGGAAAACCTCTCTCTAAATCTCTCTCCTGCGAGGCGAGAGACTTTGACTTCTCCCCATTCCCTCGTAGGGAATGGGGGTCTGACAGGTGTAGGTTTTGCGTTACCTTTTCCACATGACGTGAAAAGTCAGAGAGGCGCAGAGGCGCGGAGAGTAAGAGATTAGAAGAGAGTTGGGAGTCTACGTTTATTGGCAATTTCTCAGAAAATAATAACGTTGCTGAGTTACATAATATAGTCTCCTATTCTCTGTAACTCCGCGTCTCTGCGGGCAAAAAAAGATTTATAGCTACACTAACTGACTAACTTCTAAGTAATTTCATTGACCAAATAATGGCGTTGGCACCCAACATTCGGGAGTATACTTTTCCTTGTTTATCGTGGATAATAAAGTCAGCGATCGCACTAGTTGCTGTTTTGGTTTTTACTTCACAAGATACGTAAAATGGTTCGTTGTGTGGGGTGGGGGCAAATTGTTCAAATTTCTCTACTTTTCCGGGTAAGCAACCTTCTTGATGAAAGTGTTGTGTCCAAATCCATAAGGCGTGCATACTCAGGTCTGTTGTGTAAGGATTGACCCATCTGACGGGGAATTGTCCTTCTTTTTGAGGGCTGAGTTTTGTCCACAAGCATTCTGTGGTGATTTTTTCGGGAGTAATATTTAAAACTCGTTGGACTTCTTGAAATGATGGACCATGAAATAGGGTGGCTCCTCCATTTTGATAGAAGTCTTTTTTGGTGGCTGTGATGATGTTATCTTCGGCTAAATTGATTGATTCATAAATCGGGATAGGGGGAATTTCTCGTTGGAGATTGAGTTGAGCGCTAAAATGATAATGGGTTTTTCCTGCGGGGTTTTTACTCCAAATTTTAGCTTTCAGTTCTATTTTTTCTAAGTTGACTTTGGCAAGTTCTTCTACTTCCAAAATATACTCTTTCGCTAAATTTTCATTGAAGGTAATTCCCTTCAAAATCTTGAAATCTGTGTAACTAAATAATTTATATCCAGGATACATTTCCTCACAGGAATTGATAATCCAGGACATGGCACAGGTAGCAGGTAATACTGGAACACCCGCAATGACATGATCATATAAGAAGGGGTTTGCTTCCAATGTCATCTGGCGACGCAGACGATGAGTTCGCAGTTGGGTGTCTAACTCGATAATTGGGGGAACCAATGGACTACCAATGACAACTTGTGCAGTGTCATTATGGGCTGGGTGTAGTTCGTTGACTAGCATTTGTGTACCTGTATCCACAGGAATAATATCAATTCCCCTTTCTGCAAAAGCCTTTTTCAGTTCCGGTGATACCATCCCACTATCCCAAGCGCCCCAGTTAATGGCTACTACGTGACACAGGGGATAATTTTGCTTAATCAAATGGGCGGATTTATTGAGAATTTCATTAGCGATCGCATAGTCAGATTGTCCGATATTCCCGTAAAATCCAGTTACGGAGGAGAACAATACTAAATGCTGGAGTTGCTCAAGATTGACGCAAGATAGCAGATTTTCTAATCCCTGCACCTTAGCTGTGTAAACCTTTTCAAAATCCTGGTCAGTTTTCTTTTCTATTAACTTATCAGCTAAATTTCCCGCCCCGTGGATAATTCCCGTAATTCCACCCACAGCCGCCAACTTCTGCTGCAAATCGGCAACATTAGTCACATCTACACTAATATATTCTGCTTGTGCGCCTGTTGCGGCGATCGCTGCCAGTGTTTTCTTAATTTCTCGACTAGAAATAATCTGGTTATATATCTTCTGTACACTGATGGGTGTCGGCTTCTCCCCTTGAGATAGAAGATTTTCCATGATGCGTTTCTTTAACGCTGGTTCCTCAAAACAATCATGCACAAACGCCGGCTCAATTTCTAAAAGCTGCGAACGACCAAGCAAAATAAACTTACAAGGCTGGTGCTGCGCCAATTTAATCGCACATTGAGCTGTGATACCTTTCGCGCCACCACTTACAACAAAAACCGATGAAGGACGAACCTGAGTCTGTGTAGTCATATTATTGGGAATTTATGATTAAAATAAACCGCCAAGACGCCCGCGCGCAGCGATGCCCGTAAGGGCTGTAGACGCCAAGAAAGAGTTTTTTAAAGATTTCTGCGCTCTTAAACTCTGCGCCTCTGCGTCTCTGCGTGAAACAAAAAACAATCCTGGAACGCAGAGGGGGATATGGTGCAATCTCCCCCTCCTCAAAATTACTCCTGCAAATCACCAACCAAAGTCACACGCCCTTGAGAGCCGTAAGCCACTTCACTGATGAGTAGATTCGGGTCATGCAATTCAGCAATAATATATTCTGCTGATTTTTGAGCATCTAAAGCCGGACTTAAATCAATGGCGCGAGTAAATACCTTGGGCCATTCAAACTTCAGAGTCTTAGTTAAGCCAAATAACCCTGCACCAATGGCCCCGAAGTTCACCCTTCGGCTTTGCTCAGGGTAAACATTATGCTCTAACCCAAAAGCACCATCCAAACGATTCACAGTCAAGAAACAACTACGTTCGTAACCCGCCGCTTCATTCAGGGATTGCTTGAGATGTTTAGCCATAAAGAATACGTGCTTGACAATTGCCTTTTCTGCTTCCAGATAAGTAGGTGTTTGATTTACCTGAAATACCGGATGAATATGGATGAAAGCTCCAATATTGCCAAAGTTAGTGGCGATCGCAGATAATTTATGTTGTAGTAATTCCTCTGTCATATCTGCGAGAACTACGCGATGCACTCCCACTGGTAAAGGCGATTGCTGGGAAACCATAGATTGGGGGAAACTTAAAACTACCACTTTCCAACCGCGATCGCTTAAGGATTGAGCTAATTGGGCGGTGGTGAGGGAACCATCGTCGGTGATTAAACCAACGTGTCCCTCTGGTAACGCGAAATCTAAACTATCGGGTGGTGGTAGAAACTGAAGTTTAGCAGGACGGCGAGCAATACCGTCAATTATCTGGACTGGCTGGTAGCTAAACTCCTGCTGGGGCTTTTTTTTTTCACCTCCAGCCAACTTCTGGAGATAATCAACTATTTGACCGATGGTGCGGAGGTCGCCCAGTTCTTCGATGTCTGGCTGGGGTAAGTTGGGGTACTTGTCTTGCATCGCCCCCAAGATTTCTACCCGTTTGATGGAGTCAATTCCTAAGTCAGCCTCCATGTCCATATCTAGTTCTAGCATCTCCACTGGGTAGCCGGTTTTATCACTGGTGATGGCTAACAGGGTTTCACCTAAGTCTGCGTAGTCGTCGGTGGGGAGTTGGGAGTGGGGAGTGGGGAGTGGGGTTTGGGTATATTCTACTGTTGGTTCCGGGGTGGGAATTGTGGGTGCTACTGCTTCTGGTTCTGGGATAATTGGGGTAGGGGTATTAGTAGCAGGTGTAGCTGTTTCTACAGGAACGCTACCGGAGAAAAGGGATTGCAGATATTCTACAACTTGACCGATGGTGCGTTTTTCTGATAGTTCTTCTAGGTTTGGCTGGGGTAAATCAGGATACATATCCTGTAATGCACCCAGGATTTCTACTCGTTTGATGGAGTCAATTCCTAAGTCAGCCTCCATGTCCATATCCATTTCCAGCATCTCGACTGGGTAGCCAGTTTTATCACTGGTGATGGCTAACAAGTTATTACCCAAGTCAGCTAAGTCAATGGTAGGAACAGATATAGGTGCGGGTTGTGGTTCGACAACTGGCGCTGCTGCTACTGGTGCAGGTTCGGGTTGTGGTTCGACAACTGGCGCTGCTACTACTGGCGCAGGTGCGGGTTGTGGTTCGACAATTGGCGCTGCTACTACTGGCGCGGGTGCGGGTTGGGGTTCGACAACTGGTGCTGCTACTACTGGCGCAGGTGCGGGTTGTGGTTCGACAACTGGCGCTGCTACTACTGGCGCAGGTACAGGTTGCGGTTCGACAACTGGCGCTGCTACTACTGGCGCAGGTGCAGGTGTGGTTTTATTAATAACTGTCTCTGTGGATTGAGTAATTGCCTCACCAGAGATTAGTTGAGAATATTCTTCTTGTATTAGTTGGAAAAAGTTCTTGGCGTATTCTAACTGTTCCAGGAGATATTGCTCATGGATGCGTAAGGTTTCACCTTGTTGACCGTGAAACTGCATCATGCCACGTTCAATACTTTCCTTGACAACTAGCTTAAGTTGTGCTGTATCAGCATCAGATTTAGTATTGGCAAACAAGGAGTTTTGTTGCTGCATCAGTTGGAAAAACGCTTTGGTGTATTCCATTTGATGTTGCAGATAAGTTCCATGAACTTGTAAGTTCTCGGTTTGATTTTTCTGGAACTGAGTCAGCAGATATTCTAAACCTTCTAGCGTCCGTTGATAATTTACAGGTTTTTCTGGTGTTGGTTGCATCTTCGTTTCCTGGTCTATTTGAGTGGGAAGCATGGCCGGATTCATTTGCGGCTGGGGTGGGGTGGTACTAGATGCAGTGGAATTAGTAGAGTTATGTGATAATTCGGGCAAACTCTCTGCCGGATGGGCAACACGTCCATTACCAATACTGTCTTCAACTGGTGGAGTTACAACCACAGCCTCAGAAAACTCTGGTGTAGAAGTGATGGCAGGTGCAGCAGGTAAACTGACTGTATGCCCATCTTGCAAAGCTTGAGTAAAGGCGTTTTTGGTTTTGTCAGACACATAATTAATGCCTTTCAACCGCACATTTAATGCCTTCTTTTTCTCAACGGGGGGTAGTGCAGGTTCAACTTGATAAGGATCGATGTTTTTCAAAGGTAAACCAACCACACGCAACTGTACAGCCGCTTCTCTCAGGGAGCGATCGCTATTCTTTTGGGTGCTGGGGTTTAAGGAGATGGTAAGATGTGGGCGATCGCCTAGAATATCTTTCACCAAGTTGGTCAAAATCCGTCTGGGGCCAAACTCTACGAAGCAATAACCACCGGCTGCATAGATATTTTCAATTTCCTGTTTAAACAGCACCGAGTTAGCAAGGTGGGTTTCTAGGATTTTTTGAATACCTTGGGCTTCTTGGGGGTAAGGCTTACCTGTAACATTGGTGAAGACGGGAATTTTGGGGCTGTTGAACTTCACCGACTTAGTGGCGATGGCAAAGGATTTTTGAGCAAAGGCAATTAACGGTGTGTGGAAGGCGGCGGACACAGGTAACAATACAGCCGCACAACCTTGGTCATGTAACGCTTGTCTTACCTTAGCGATTTCTGCGGTGGGCCCTGCCAAGACAATTTGTGAGGGAGAATTAAAGTTAGCAATGGTTACCTGGGGATAATTCCGCAGGACTACAGCCACTTTGGATAAGTCTTCCTTCACCGCCAACATACTACCAGCATCATGGTCTGGGTCTTCTGGGGCGGCCATTGCTTGACCTCTGGCTTTCACCAAGAATAAGTAATCTTGTTCACTGAGAACACCCGCAGCCCACAAAGCTGTTAATTCACCAAAGCTGTGTCCGGCGACAAAATCAGATTTAAACCCAGCTTGTTGCAGGATGGAATACAAACCCGCGCTAAATACGCCGATGGCAGGTTGGGCGTATTCTGTACGTTGCAGTGCGGCAATTTGGGCATTTTTTTCTACCTCATCAAATACGGGATGGGGAAAAACAATCTCTGATAACGGCTGCAAATTATCTTTGAGTAACAAACTATCCATACAGCCGTGTAGACGACGCATTTCTGGGAAATTCATCACCACTTCCCGTCCCATCTCCAGGTATTGAGAACCTTGTCCAGAGAACAAAGCCACAACTTTACCGCCCAACTCCATCCCAGAGGAACGGTAGTAAATACCTTGGGGATGATCCCAAGATGTGATTGAACCTTTATGCTTTAACCAGTCAATGCTAATTTGCATGAACTTGCAAGCTTCTTGCAGATTTTCAGCCACAAATCCCACTCTGGCTGCAACCTGGGGAATCTCAATTGATTGGGATTCCTGAACTAATGCCGCAAAATGTCTCTCACCGCCATCTGCTTGCAATTGACCGAGAGTTTCTTCACACTTACTCAACAGTTGGGCTGGGTTGTTAGCAAACAGTAGCACCTCGCGGGGAGTGCTGTGTAAACGGTAGGGACGATTTTCGCCACCCTCGTATTCTTCCAACACAATGTGAAAATTTGTACCGCCAAAGCCGAAAGAACTTACACCCGCCCGTCTTGGCGCTTCTCCTTCTGCCCGAATCCAAGGTCTGGTTTCGGTATTTAAATAAAATGAGGAATTTTTAATGTCGAGTTTGGGGTTAGGCTCAGTAATATTAATGGTCGGGGGTAAAACTTTGTGATGCAGTGCCAAAGCTGTTTTAATCAAACTCGCCGCACCAGCCGCCGCTTTGGTATGTCCAATTTGGGACTTCACACTACCCAAAGCAATGTGCTGTTTTTTGGTATCGTGTTGGTTAAAGTAATCTCTTAAAGAACCAAATTCTGTGGGGTCACCCGCCATTGTACCTGTACCGTGGGCTTCCATTAAGCTGACAGTGGCAGGAGAAAAGCCAGCATCTTCATAAGCACGTTCTAAGGCTTTGACTTGACCTTCTTTGCGGGGAGCATAAATACTCTTATAGCGGCCATCGCTAGAAGTACCAATGCCTTTAATCACTGCATAAATTCTGTCGTTGTCCCGTTCTGCATCTTCTAGACGCTTGAGGACATACATTCCCACACCTTCACCCAGCATCATCCCATCAGATTTAGCATCGAAGGGTTTAACATTATCGCTAGGAGAAACAGCCGGTGTTTTGCTGAAAGAGATATAAGCCATGATGGTGTTATCAGTATCCACACCACCGGTCAACATCATATCAGCACGATGTTCCACTAGTTCGCTAATTGCCACCTTTAAAGCACCAAAGGAACTAGCACAAGCTGCATCAACGACACAATTCATCCCGCCAAAATTCAAGCGGTTGGCAATTCGTCCAGCAACCACATTAGCTAACATCCCAGGGAAAGCATTTTCATCCCATTTGATGTAAGCGCTTTTAATTTTTTCGATAATTTTTTGGGTATCTTCATCAGAAATACCACTGCTTTTGAGTGCCTTTTCCCAAACAGGATATTCCAAACGAGCCGAAAGCGGGGTTGCCAATTGCTTGGCCATAGCCACCCCTAAAATTACCCCGACATTCTGGCGGTCAAACTCACGAGATTCACCATAACCAGCATCTTCCATTGCTTCTTTAGCAATTACCAAACCCAATAGCTGGGAAATATCTGTAACTTCCAAAATGCTGGGAGGAATACCAAACTCCATCGGGTTAAAATCCACTTCTGGGATGAAACCACCGCGTTTACAATAAGTTTTATCTTCAGGGTTTCTAGGATTAGGATCGTAATAATCCTCTATGTTCCAGTGACTAGCAGGAACATCAGTAATACAATCAATTTTGTTAATGATATTTTGCCAGTATTCCCGTAAATTTCTGGCTTGAGGCAATAGAGAAGCCATACCAACAATGGCTATAGGATTTTGTTGTAATTGTCTGTTAATCTTGCTAATTGACATTGGTTTTTCCTTATTCGATTTCTTGTCCTCTATTGACCTCATCACAGTTTTTTGACAACTATTGATTAGGCTCTCCAACTCTGCCAAGGCAGTATCAATTGAATAAGCAGACATAAGGCATATACTGTTCTTAAGTACCGTGAATCGTGATAGCTTGCGTGGCGCAGCATAGCTACAGTAATTCCTGTTGCCCATTCAAAATGAGCTATTTTTTATCTACGCGTAACATGAGGCAGACAAAACTAAATGTTTGTCTTTAAACAACCGAAACCACACGATACACACTGCCTTTCTACCTCCAGGCAATTTCCGAAAACAGCGATGATCGCGTCAGAATTTTATCCAGCACTCGATTCTTGATATTGTGGTAATAGGTCAATGACGTTGTTGAAACTGGTAAAATAGTCTTGGAGTGCGTTAGCTGCTTGACCAGTGAATTCCATCCATTCGTAATGGCAAAGGTTTTGGGCAATTGTATCCCACTGGATCGCCGGAAATTGAGGAGTAGCTACTAAGACAGAAACGCTTTTTTCTCCCAAACTTGTTTGAGTATCTAACTTAACAGCAGCAATATAGCTAGTGTTAATAATGACGTTCTGTATTTTGATAAATGCCATAGCCAGTTTCAACGTCCAGGATAATGTATTTTAAGCAATTCAACCCAGAAAAGTTGACAAGTTCGTTACCGAAAAAACATCCCCCCTTATTCCGAATCATGCACTTTTCTGAAGAAATACTCACACACTTAAAAGGTGATGCCAATGCGGTCAGGTTTAGTTTTGTCTTTTCCACGCTTAACAAAATAACTAAATTTCCTTGCCGCCTTGAAACGTTTGAATTAATAAAAAGAATAACATGATTCACAGAAACTAAATCATTTGTTTAAGGTTATTTTATAAAAAACCTAAATTCTTGCGGGCAATTTTTTTGTATAAACCATACACCAAAAGTATAATTAATATCCAATATAACCAGATAAAAATTAGCTAAGTTACCCCTGGATGCCTGATTTACATATCAGTACCAGAGTTGATTGAACTAATAAAAATCTAACTAACACCTAGAAATAAAACAGTAGTAAGTAGCTGTATTTCTCAGCAGAACATCATAATCGAATCCAAATATTTAATAATTTTTGAATATTAAATAACAAAAATATCCAAACAGTTATTTATGAAGCAAACCTTGATTTAGTAAATTGTACATAATAAACAACACAAAATAAATTGTAATGAATCCCCAACATTTTGATATCATCAACTAACATCTGACAACAAAGTTACAGAAATAGAAATAAATTCATGAATCCCACAAATAGCCATAAATACCCATATCACACTTAATAAAATTCTGATGCTAACCCCATAGCCAAAAAACTAATGACTAATAACTGACTTCCCACTCCAATGCTGCCAACGTAGCAACCCCCGTCCAACCAACTCCGGATTTGCATCCCCCACGAAACAGATACGCCCCAACCGTTCACAAGCCAGCAAAATTTCCCCATGTCCCATAAAAGGAGCTATTACAAAGTTATTATGACTTGTATACAAATTAATTAAATAATTAACAATCCCTTCCACGCCCTCAATATTAATAGGAGCCTGCGGCCGAGATATTGATTGATGAGAAAAAATACCCACATAAACATTACCCAGCAGCAACTCATATTGAAAGGGCATTTGGCAACGGCGATAAAATTCATAAATCTGACCCTCAGAACGCAACACCGCCACCACCCGCGCCTCATCTACCAAATAATCATGCTTCCAGGTAGCAGAAAGAGTGGCGATCGCCAGAGATGCATCTGAAGGTAACAAGTTGGTAAAATCTGAACTAGCCGTATCGCCGCAATACACCAAATGCCGATCCAGCAGCCATTCATCCCCAAGTTTCACCTGAGTATTTGCTGGTTCCGCCACCTGTTTTGGCTGACGTTGACTCTGCTTCTGTGCCAACTTAGCAGCCCTTTGTGCCATAGCACTGTTATGGGCCAAAATCTGTAACTCTTTTTGCTTCGCCCTCGCATCAACCATCAATTGAGCTAACTGTGCAGCTTCCGCCTCGTCTCCCCTAGCCTGGGCCAACTCCCAAGCCTGTTGCGCCGCTTCCGCCGCCGCCCGTTCCTGACTACCAGCCCTAGCTATCTTCAGTAAAGCTGTAGGACTATCAGCAATAGGCGATCGCTTAATTATCTGTTTCACCTCTGGATGAATACTTTTAGCAATTTGCTTACCATGCTGAAAAGTGCGTTCCGAGTAGCCCACCTCTCTAGCCAACTCCACCGTGCGCTTGGGAGGTGGTGAAATGATTTCACTACCTTTATTAGTATGTTGATTATCGCCAGCCTTCGCCCTCAGTCCCATCCGTACCAAAATTTGATCACGCTCAAACCACAGTTCCGAACGTTCCAACGGTTCCAACTCATTGCGAATCAGATTTTCGTCAATTTCCGCCAACCGCGCTTGATCCGCATCTTGATAGTTGACAATATTACACTCAACCGCCTCCAGGCCCAATAGCTTACAAGCAGTCAGCCGATGCAAACCAGCAATCAAATTCAGCTTTTGGTCTACCGTAATCGGATTCAATAAACCATTAGCCTTAATCGACTCCTTCAAATCATCAACCTTCTCACCCTTTACCGGACGGCGGTTTTGACCAATAAGAATTTGGTCTATAGGCACAATGGGCATAATTACAGCTTTTTAGTGCAGTCAGTCAAAGAATCAGTATACATAATTTGGAGCAGTGAGGGAGGTGGGGTGATGGAGACAGTAACCAATGACTAATGACAATATCGTATTTTACGATACTGGATGCGAAGTCAAATTAGGATAAAACTAAGAAAGATTTGAAGTAACGCCACTATCGATTTTGTTGCCAAGTTAGTAAATTAAGGTGGCTGTACAGACATACAAAGATTCCTAAAACCCACAAATACGTAAAGCCAAACTCATCTTTGCACCTTTACGTGAGCTTTTCATATCTTAAATTCAGCACTACCAGAATAAGTCATATTGCTTAACTTGCAGACGAGCCGACTGCAATCGACAAATTTAACACAATTGGAATAAAAATATGGCAGCAAACAAAGACAGCCAATTATTTTCAAAACCCCTAGGTCGGTGGCGGATTATTTTGGCCGGTTCCGTCACCTTATTAGCCGGAATCATCGCTTTCTACAATTTTTCACCAAATCGGACACCCTCTCAAGTTCAGACTCCACCAGAAACTACCACAGAAACTACTCCTGTTAGACTTGCGGTGACAGCTTTAGGACGTTTACAACCCCAAGGAGAAGTGACAACTTTGTCTGCTCCTAATGCAGTTAACGGCCCACGGGTTGAAAGATTACTAGTCACCGAAGGTGAACAAGTTAAAACAGGACAAGTATTGGCGCATTTAGAAAATTATGCTCGCTCCACAGCTGCCCTGCAACAATCATTAGACCAGCTAGAAGTAGCCAAAGCCAGACTAGGACAGGTGAAAGCTGGAGCTAGAAGTGGAGATATTGCTGCACAAAGAGCTGCGATCGCAGGTTTAGAGTCACAATTAAAAGGAGACGTTGCAGCAGGGCAAGCAACAATCAACCGCATCCAAGCTGAGGTAAACAACGCCCAAAGCGAAAACGAGCGATATCAACAGTTATTTAGACAAGGTGCAATTTCTGCCTCTGTAGCAGATAGTAAAGCTTTACAACTCCAGACTGTACAACAGCAGCTCACAGAAGCCCAAGCCAACCTCAACCGCACTCAAACTACTCTCCAAGACCAAATACAAGAAGGTAGAGCTAGACTTAACAGTATTAGCGAAGTCCGTCCCGTCGATGTTGAATTGGCACAAACCGAAGTTACTAGTGCCGTAACTGCTATCAAACAAGCAAAAGCTGACCAGGAATTGACTTACCTCAAATCTCCCATAGATGGCCAAATTTTAAAAATTCACACCAAAACCGGAGAAGTAATTGACAACGCAGGCTTTGCTGAGATCGGTAAAATAGCTCAGATGTCTGTAGTTGCAGAAGTTTATCAAACTGATATATCAAAAGTCAGTGTAGGTCAAAAAGCTACCATTACTAGCACGGCATTTGCTGGCGCAATTTCAGGAACAGTGACCGAAATTGGTTGGCAAATTGGTCGCCAAAGCATCTTCAGCCTTAATCCCACAGCAGATACAGACCGCAGAATAGTTGAAGTCAAAATCAGCATCGATAATCCCGAAGATAGTTCGCGGGTAGCTCGTTTGACGAATTTACAGGTAGATGTTGCCATTCAAATATAGTCATTGGTCATGAGTCAGTGGTTAGTTGTTGGTTATAACCACTAACTGCCAACTGACAAATAAACAACATATAACAAATCACAACTGAATCCATGAATTTTAGAATTCCTTTGGCGTGGCTACAGCTAGCCCAGCAAAAAGTTCGGTTTGTCGTAGCCGTAAGTGGGATTGCTTTTATTGTACTGCTAATGTTTATCCAACTTGGCTTTCAAGATGCACTTTATTCTAGTGCTACCGCACTGCATCAAAATCTCCGGGGTGATTTATTTTTAGTCAGTTCACAATACAAATCTTTGACATCAAATCAAAGTTTTTCACGCAATCGTTTATACCAAACCTTGGGTTTTGATGGTGTAGAGTCAGTTAATCCCATATATTTACAATTTGCCAAGTTAAAAAATCCAGAAACTGGAGAGAAGTATTCAATATATGTGATTGGTTTTGACCCAGGAAAATCTGTCTTCAATATACCAGAAGTTGCAGAAAATTTAGACCGACTTAAAATTCCTGATATTGTCCTTTTTGACAGAATTTCTCGCCCAGAGTTTGGCCCCATCGCTGCACAATTTGATGCGGGAAATTCTGAGCAGACAATTGAAATATTTCCCTTTGATGCTCTCATTGGCTACAGAGTGAGGGTAGGGGGTTTGTTCAGCTTGGGGCCTTCTTTCGGTGTAGATGGCAATTTAATTGTCAGTGACTCAACTTTTTTGAAGATAAATCCTATCACTCGACCAGCAGAAATGATCGATATAGGTGTCATCAGTCTTAATCCCGGTGCAGACCCAGATACAGTTATGAGAAATTTAGCAGCAATTTTACCTAAGGATGTTCAAGTATTTACTCGTGAGGGTTTCATTGATTTTGAAAAACAATATTGGGCTGTGAGAACACCCATTGGTTTTATCCTTAATCTCATGCTGACTATGGCTTCTGTAGTTGGTGTAGTAATTGTCTATCAAATTCTCTATAGCAACATTGCTACTCAATTTGTAGCCTATGCAACTTTAAAAGCAATTGGATATGCCAATACATATCTCTTAAATGTAGTCTTTCAACAAGCAATAATCTTGGCTTTATTAAGTTATATACCAGGATTTTTATCTTCCATAATTATTTATGCATTTGCAATGGAAGCTACTAAATTGCCAATCATGATGACTGTGAATAATGCAGTAATAGTCTTGGTTTCAGCAGTTTTAATATGTATAACTTCGGGGTCATTGGCAATTAATAAACTCCGCTCCGCAGATCCAGCTGATATTTTCTAGTCTTCTAGAAGCGAACTATCTTCTAACTTCAATCATATAAATTACCAATCACTCCTATCTCCATGAACCTCCAAAACAAAACTCTCTTAATTACTGGAATTGATGAATTTATTGGCTTGCGTGCAGCCGAGTTAGCTATAGCCCAAGGAATGAAAGTTCGTGGAATCCAAAGTTTTGCCGATAAGAATCAAACAGCACAGAATTTAGGTATTGAAGTAATTGTTGGCAGTATTACTGATGCTGCTGTTGCCCAAAAAGCCTGTCAGGGTGTAGATATTGTTTTGCATACAGCACAAATGGCCCAAGAAGCAGGTTCTATTAAAGAATTTCGGGCGATAAATGTTGGTGGTACAGTCAATATGGCTAAAGCTGCTAAAAATGCTGGCGTCAAAACATTTGTACATCTTTCCAGTGTGATGGTCTATGGGTTTAATTATCCTGACGGCATCACAGAAACTGGGCCTTTATCAGGTGAAAATAATCCCTACTGTCAAACCAAAATAGAAGCCGAAACCGAACTTTTACCTCTGAATGCACCTCCAGATTTTGGCATCATCATTATTCGCGCTGGAGATGTGTATGGGCCAGGAAGTATTTCTTGGGTAGTCAGACCAATTCTGATGATGCGCCAAAAATTATTTGCTTATGCCAATGATGGTAAAGGAATCATCAATCATGTATATATAGACAACTTAATAGATGCCATCTTTTTAGCAATAGAAAAAGAAACATACGGTGAAATTTTTAATATCACCGATGGACAAAACACATCTTGGAAAGAATATTTTCTGCAATTGGCAGCAATGGAAAATTTATCTGCACCAATGTCGTTACCAAAAGACGAAATGAAATTATTTCTGAAACTGCGGGCCCAAGGACAAAAGCTTTTTCGGAAAAAAGCCGATATTCTCCCAGAATCTGTAGATTTTATGAGTCGTCCCTACGCTTATTCAATTGCCAAAGCACAAAGACTGTTAAATTTCCAACCTAAAATTGACCTAGAAAAAGGTCTGCATTGTACGCAGGAATGGCTGAATAAAACCGATATTCAAAAACTAACATAAACATAGCGCTTCCTCTCTCTCTCCGATAAAGCTGTATTTTACCAAAGCGAAAAATGCTGTAATTAAAAATTTGGCTATGGTGGTGAACCCACCTATAAAATTTTTCGCAGTGTTTACCTAGTTTGCTTGGCAAAGAACTGGGTAAATATTGAAAGCAGTTTATGTTCATGATTATGCATGGATTGCTGCAACAAAACAACATATTTGCCGAGACAACAACTAATTAAGTAGTCGAAAAAGTTTCAATAATATTATTTCACATGAACAATAATCCGCCTAAATTAAGCATCGGATTACCTGTCTACAATGGTGAGAAGTTTATCCAAGCAGCCTTAGATTCACTGTTGGCTCAGACATTTGAAGATTTTGAGTTAATTATTTCAGATAATGATTCGACAGATAACACCGAAGAAATTTGTCGAGCATATGCCGCTCAAGATCAACGGATTCGCTACTACCGCAATGATCAAAATATCGGTTGTTCTCTTAACTTCAATCGTGTTTTTGAGTTGTCTACAAGTGAATACTTTAAGTGGGCAGCCTATGATGATCTACACGCTCCAGATTTTCTTGTGAAATGTGTTGCCATACTTGATTATAATCCTGAAATAGTTTTGTGCCATTCCCACGTCTATTTCATTGACGAAAATGGCAATTTTTTGCAAAACTACAATCTCAAACTCAACACCGATTCACTCAAACCTCATGAGCGGTTTCATGCATTACTTACTAAACATCTCTGCTATCAATGTTATGGAGTAATTCGCGCCAATGCCCTGAAAAAAATACCACCTATGGGTAGTTATGGTACTGCGGATGGAATTTTGTTGTTAAGACTTGGTGTACTGGGTCGATTTTATGAAATTCCTGAATATCTTTTCTTTGCTAGAAGCCATCCTGAACAATCTTTGAGTATGTTTTTTCCCAATTATCGGTTATTTACAGATAATCAGACTACATACTCACCAAGCATGTTACCTGACTTTTATGCCTATACAGTGTGGTTTGATTCTTCAAAAAAGGGAAAAATTTTGTTTCCACATTGGAGAATAGTTTGGGAATATATGCTTTCTATATACCTGTTTGAATTAAGCATTTATCAGCGAGTATATTGCCATATCAGTATTTATCAACAGTCGAAAGGTAGTGAATATCTTTTGCTCCAAGATTTACTAAAAGCGGTGCAAATAGTCTGGCAACGTTGGCAAGATTCTGTTGCTCAAAAACAGCAAATTGTTTCTTAACTAATTTGGTTTTAACAATAAAAGGGTGTGGTAACAGTGAATGCAAAACAAAAATTACTGGTAAAAATAACCAAATCATGCTGAAAATAACTCATCTTTCTTATCTTTTGCTAGCTAGTTTATTAAGTCTGAGCTTTGCAAAAACAGTGAATGCAGACACTACAGCAACGCTGACAGTCGTAGTGAATGGAATCAATAACCAAAACGGTGAGATTTGCATGGGAGTTTACTCTAAGTCCAAAGGATTTCCTATGAGTACTAATGATGTTCTCAAAAGTGCCTGTGTGCAGCCTACAGGGAGTACTTTAACTCATACATTTTCTGGCTTGAAGCCGGGAAATTATGCCGTTGCCGTAGTAGATGATCAAAATGGCGATCGCAAGTTGAACACAGACTTTTTGGGCATTCCTAAAGAAGGTTTTGGAATTTCTAGAAATCCCACCGTTTCTATAGCCACAGGTACACCTAAGTTTCATGATGCCAGTTTCTTCATGAACCAAAATACCAAAATCAATATTTTCATGAAATATTCCCTCGATTCTTAAGTATGGGAAGTAGGGAGTAGGGAATAAGGGATAAGAAAAACAAAGATTTTGGTAGCAACTCAAAGTCTTTCCCCCCTGCACCCTGCACCCCTGCCTCTTCACCCAACCTCCCACCTCAGTCAATAAGGCAAAATTTGCCGGAGACTATATATGAAAGAGTTGACAATATTCCTATCTCAGTCTTTGCTGGGTTGGTTGGCTATTCAAATGTGTTTAGCTTTGGTTTTTTTGTTCTACATCCACTTAAGTCACAAAAAAGTATTGCCTGATGAGGAGTTACCTAAAACAGCAGTTATTCTTTGCTTACGTGGAGCCGATCCGTATTTACCCAACTGTATCGAGGCCCTATTAAATCAAAATTACCCAGAGTACAATTTAAAGCTAATTGTTGATAGTCAAGATGATCCGGCTTGGGAAGTTGTCAACGAAACTATCAAAAAGCAAGAAGCCAGCAATTTCCAAATCAGCCCTTTGAGAATAATTCGCCACAACTGTAGTCTCAAATGCAGTTCGCTGCTGCAAGCTGTTTCGGAATTAGATGATTCTTACAAGGTAGTTGCTTTAGTAGATGCCGATACAATAGTTCATGCTAATTGGCTGCGTGAATTAGTTAGTCCCTTAACTGATCCCAAAGTTGGCGCGACAACAGGTAACCGTTGGTACATACCTACAGGTAAATATTGGGGATCTTTAGTACGGTACATCGGTAACGTCTCTACAGTTGTGCAGATGTACTTATTTCGTATTCCTTGGGGCGGGACTTTAGCTATCAAAACAGATGTGCTACGTCACACAGGAATACTAGAGAAGTGGGGACAAGCTTTCGGTGAAGATTTGATGATGCATAACATCCTCAAACAACATGGGATGCAGGTCAAGCTTGTTCCTTCTTTAATTATGCTGAATCGGGAAGAATGTGATTTACTTGGCTTCATGGACTCTCTGAAGCGGCTACTATTTTATTCTCGACTGTATCATCCCCGTTGGATAGCTATGATTGGCGATGCTGTTTCTAGTATCTTGTTTCCTTCTCTAGCAATACTAGTATTTATCTTGTCGTTGCTCGATACTCAATGGGATTTGGCAATGATACTGTTGGCTACTTATTGTATCTATACCATCGGATTACTTTTGTTAACGCTGATATTAGAGTTAGCAGTACGTCCAGTAATTCGCTTTCAAGGTCAGTCTATGACTCCTTTGTCAGTTGCGACAGTAGGCAAAATATTAGTTGCCATCCCTCTAACACAGTGGGTGTATGGATTGGCAATGCTATCTTCTTTGTGGATGTCAACAGTTAAATGGCGCGGTATTGTTTATCGAGTGCAAAACCCCTGGAATATCCGATTAGTTGAATACCATCCCTATGATTTGTTAGATCAACCCATTGATAGCAAAATATCTCTTTGATTTGACTAATGCTGCTATCTTTGGCAGCCTTGTTCACTGGACAATGGTGTGCTGCGGCCTTGTCTTTTAGTTCCTATGGCAGCTATGTAGTGGCTTTGATGTTAATCATACTTTTCTTGGAGCGAGGAGTACAGCAAGTTCTTCAATTTCATGGTCAGCCTCGCACAAAATTGTCAGTTACTCACGTTTTGAAAATGTTAATGGGCATTCCCCTTACACAATGGGTTTCTGGGTTAGCAATGCTGTCATCTTTGTGGATGCCAAAAGTTAAGTGGCGCGGTATTACTTATCAAATCAAAAATTTCTGGAGGATTCGGCTATTGGAATACCGCCCTTATCAAGTATTAGAACAATCTGTTGATCGCCATACATCTCTTTGAATACTCTCATTGCTCATTAGAGTATAGGGTAAAAATCTACTCTGTACAATTCGGTAACGGTGTCAATGCGTAAATCCTAAATTCGAGTTCATCAGGGTGAATGGGTGTTCTAAGTTTCTCAACACCAGTACTTCTCTGAATAAAAATACGCAAATACACTGAAACTATGAACAAGCAACCTCTTCGCATTGCACTGTTTACGGGATTGTATTCCCCTTTTTTGACGGGTGTTTCAGTCGCAGTACATCAACGAGTTCGCTGGTTACTACAACAAGGTCATGAAGTCTTTCTCGTTCATCCAGAAATCAATGATAAGTATCCTAAAAATGTGGGCGATCGCCCCATGCCAGGACTAGATGAATTATTGCCTTTTCCCAACTTTTGTGCTTATGCATTTCCCACACGCCCACTAATTTTTTATAAGTCTCTACCCCAACCACTAAATTATCGACATTGGAGCGATACTAAGTTATTAGAAAACTTCCAACCCGATATTATAGTAGTTGAAGAAGCTCCACAAATGAGGGGTTTCTACTCACTTTTCTTGCAAGGTTATGGTCGTTCAATTGGTGTGGAATACGCTCAAAAAACAGGTACTCCCATCATATCTATCTTTCATACTGACATTGTTGCCTATATCCAATACTACTTAGGACAACAGTGGTTTAACTTGATGCGTCCGATTATTCCCATGTTAGTTAAGCAATCCACTGAGGCTTATGATGCCAATTTGTTTTCTTCTCGAGAACAACTGTATAAGTATGAACTGCTGAACTGTCAACGTGGTGAATATCTCCCCTATCAGGGAATTGATTGTGAGAAATTTCATCCCCGAAATATTATCCATAACCCCATTCCTGACGACCACAGACCAATTATCTTGTTTGTGGGACGGATTACGGCGGAAAAGAATGTAATGCAACTGATAGAGATGTTTCCACTGATTGCCGCTGAAATTCCTGATGTTCATTTGGTTGTTATTGGTAGTGGCCCCCTCGACGATGAATTACGGCGACGTGCTAGCAATTTTAAATCCGGGATTACTGTATGGGGTGAATCTCACGGTACTGAACTGTTGGGTTGGTTTGCTCGTGCAGATATATTTGTCAATCCCTCAGCAACCGAAAATTTCTGTACTACAAATAACGAGGCTTTAGCTTCTGGTACTCCTGTAGTTGCTGTGGTTGCACCTTCAACTGCCGAGCAGGTTTTTCCTGGTCACAACGGCTTTTTAGCTGAACCCAACAACCCCGCAGATTTTGCCCAGAAGGTGGTGACAATTCTGAAAAATTCTCCACTTAAAGCAGAAATGACTGCACAAGCTCGTCCTTCTATTCTTCAATATGATTGGTCGGCGTGTACAGAAAAGTTTGAAGCCAGGCTTTATCAGCTGGTTCAAGCATCGGAGAAATTTGAATCAACAAAGGCTTAATTAGTAGATAAAAAAGACAAATGCCAGGGTATGTCTATACTCTGGCATTTCCTGATAACGGGACTTGAACATTTTTGAGGGCGAAATCAGCCTCAAATCCTTGTAGGGTAAGGTAAAGACACCAAATACCCAAAAACGCCTGGAATCCAGATATAACAAAAAACCAGGCAAAACGATGTCAAAGCCTCTATGGATAAACCTTTGAGCATTTTTATTCGCTATTTTTTGTCTAAGTCCCGATAATGAAAAGTTTGTAGTGGGGAATGAAGTTTCTCAAGACAGGACTGAAGTCCTGACTACGAGCAAACATTTTTAGGACTTACGCACTCGCTACGAAAATTAAGGCTTTAAGATTGCTTCCCTACGGTCGCAATGACGAAAATACGTGGTTGATTACGTCGTAAGTCCTGATTTTATTTAGTTTCTTAAAAATTAGCGGCTGGCACTTTTTCAATTTGCTGAGTAAAATATGATTCTTCGTGTTTAAGTTGTTGCGCTAGTTGTAATCCTTGTTGAAAAGCTGTGAGTGCTTGAGGATAATTTTTTCGTTCTAAATACAATTGCCCAATTTGGTCATAGGCTTGCATCATGCCATAAAAATTGACGGCTTGCTTTTGTGTCTCGATGAGAATTTGGCTAGCTTGCAAAGCCTCGTCTATTTGTCCTTGAGAACGATAAAGGAGAATTAATTTCTGCAAAGCTTCACCTGCACGAGCATATTGCTGTGATTGCCAGGCGGTGACGTAAGCTGTTTGATAGTTGTTAAATGCTTCTCGTAGTAAACTAGGATTTTGCTGTGCTAGGGATTCATAATTGGCACCGATCGCTAGTTTCAATTCTGAGATTTTATTCGGATTATTATCCTGTTCATAAATTTCGACGAGCTTATTTAAGACATTGATCGACTCTTGGGGTTGTCTTGCTTGTTGATAAATATAAGCTAGCTGCTGTAGATATACTAATTGGTTTTGGCGATCGCCTGGGGTTAAACTCAGTAATTCCTCGTAGGTGGCGGCGGCTTGGGGGTAATTAAACCACAGTAGATGCAGTTCTCCAATGGTATTGAGAGTTTGCAAGATGGCGTTGGTGTCTTGTTGTTGGCGCACGGTTGCCAAAACTTGGTTGTACGCTTCTAGCGCCAGTTGAGGCGATCGCACTTTTTGGTAAGCTTCACCTAGCGATCGCATTAATTCTAAGTCTACAATTTTTGAGCTTTGTGCTTGCTTTTGAATGGTTTGCAACCGCTGAGTAATATATTGTACCTGTTCATTATTATTTTCATTCCAGGCGATCGCACCTACCCGCGATAATGCTTGTACCTCTGCTAACGCACCCAAATATCGCCGCAAGCGGAGTTCCCGATTCCAGATATCAAATGCTGCTTCCTCATCACCTGCTTGCAATTTCGCCGCCGCTTCCAGATTTAATTGATCCAGCGCCGTCTCTAAGCTTTGCAGTTCCGGGAGAGTTAACTGCTGTTTGTCAATTAAAGGCGGTAGTAAAGGATCAGGTGTGGTAATTTCTAGCGGATTGGGAGGAAACTTATCTGGTTGTTGGGGCTTTTTACTCTCAGCTATTGCCAAAGAACAATTCAGTTGCCAGATTATAGCGAAAGTAACAGTAAAACATAAACGTCTTAACATAAATAATTTACCTAATAAAATTTTGGATTTTCCATAGAGAATTGCTTCTAACAATCCTAACTGCCAACTTGTGTGACGCATCCAAAACTAAAATTCTCCCCACCGCCCCACCCCTAAGCTTTACAATACTTGCAGATAATTTAAAAAAACCATTGATCATCTGTAATGACTAATTCCACAGATATTGCCACCTTAGCCCGTTGGATGGCAGCTGACTTTAGTAATCAAGCACAAGCTTTTGAAAACCCACCTTTTTTTGCCCATATTCGCGTGTGTATGCGTCCTCTATCTTGGGATGTATTGTCAGGGGTGAGTTTATTTGTTGAGCAAGCTTATGATTATACGCTAAATGACCCATATCGTGTCCGGGTATTGAAATTGGTAACCGCAGGCGATCGCATCCAAATTGAAAACTACACTGTTAAGCAAGAAGAAAAGTTTTACGGTGCATCTCGTGACCTGGAACGCCTGAAAACCCTAAAAGGTGACGACTTAGAAAAGTTACAAGGCTGTAACATGAATGTAGAGTGGATTGGGAACAGCTTTCAAGGCACAGTAGAACCAGGGAAAGGTTGTATTGTATTTCGCAAAGGGCAAAAAACCTATTTAGATAGTGAGTTTGAAATTAGCGAAGAGAGATTTATCAGCCTTGACCGAGGACGTGATTTAGATACCGATAAACATATTTGGGGGTCTGTCGCTGGCCCATTTCACTTTGTGCGTAAACATAGTTTTGCCGATGAAGTAAAACTAATTACAATCTCTTAAGCACCTGTGGCGGCTAACTCCAATGGATAGCCATAAGGAACTCGCTCAATAGAAGTTTCCCAACTGCCATTGGGGTATAGTTTCAACAACCGAAATCCTGGGAATTGTTGGTCGATGATAAAATTTGGGCTGTTTGACTGGAACTGAATGCAAGTCGATGGAGTGCTGAGGTAATCAACCCCATGACGTTGGTGTTGAAATTCTTGGTGGACGTGACCAAATAAAACTAACTTGACTTGGGGGTGGCGATCTAGAACTGCAAAAAATTCTTGGGGATTTTTGAGACTGCTGCTATCTAACCAGGCAGAATTAACTAGAAAAGGTGGATGATGTAGAGCTACTACACTAGGATTATTTCCCAGCATTTTTAACTCAGAATCCAGCCAATCTAGAGTATTACCTGTAAGATAACCATGCACACATTCAGGTACAGACGAATTAAGCAAGATAAAATTCCAACCACCACGCTGAAAAGACTTGCGGCGGGAAATCATCCCTATACTTAAGATGTCATCCATTGCGATCGCGCAGTCATGGTTCCCTGGTAGCCAGTAAGTTGGTACTTGTAGTGGATTTAGTAAGTTTTGCAGATTTTCATAGGACTCAGGCGTACCATCGCCAGATAAATCTCCCGTCAGCAGTAGTAAATCAAGTTCAGTCCGCAATGCCTTTAATCTCTCTATAACTGCCTGTAAAGACTGTGTAGTAGGCATTCCCAGCATTTGGTGCTGTTCCGAAGCAAACAGATGGATATCTGTCACCTGAGCAATTGATAGGGGAGACACTTGATTCATTTTTACTGATCGCCGTGTGGGTGTCTTAACATCTGATTCTTCTTTAGGGAAGGTAACTAATCCAGGTTTTAACGATTTTCATGTCATCATAGAACTAAAAACCACATATAGACATGTAATTTCTTAAAAAAACTGATTTTTCATCCATCTTAAGAGTGATATTGCCTTTTTTTGGTATTTTACGTCACTCATCCTTGGCAAAAATTCATCAATTCTTCACGCTATCTCCACAAATGTCTAGTCAGCAATAAGTAATTGGACAAAAATATTTACCATTGCCCTGGATGTCAAAATACCAGTAATTACTAAATTTTTTGATAAGCAGCAAAATTTTCTCTTCTGGAGGTACCAATTTAGCTAAAATGTTGGTATGATAGTTAATTGTGGGAGCGGCGACATAGCCAAGTGGTAAGGCAGAGGTCTGCAAAACCTCCATCCCCCGGTTCAAATCCGGGTGTCGCCTTCAGGGTTTCAGCCCTTTAAGGAAATCCAAAAGTTAATAAAACCGCTATTTGATAGTCAAACTGATCGTCAAAGCAATGCCTAGCAGGTGGAGAGACAGTCACATGATCGTCAGGTAATCGTCAGATGATCGTCGAGAGACAGTCAAATGGTAATCGGGGGATAGTCAATGATCGTCATAGACACAGGCTATTCCAGAATCTTTTTAAGGCACTGTTGGTGATCATCAGGCGGTTGTGTGTTGATCAGAAGACAGGATTACTGCAACCTAACCGCCTATGTACATAGGTGTAGTATTACGCCATAGATTCAAGATAGTTGTTAAAATCTGAAGTATCTTAATAAGCGCCTAGCACTGGCTTTAGCTCACTTATCCTCTGATTTGCTCTAGTAGGGTTTCAACATTTGTATAATAATCTACTTAGGGCATATCATATTTATGCGTTCAACGGGTGGAACCAATAAAAGAACTTCAAAGGATATTCTATGGCTGTATTTGAAAAAGCTTTTATACCAGCCGTCAACGAAGAGGATTTATCTCATTTAACATTTTTGGGAGTTAATAGAAAAGTTGAAATCACTCAAGACAAACATTTGCATACAACAAACTTTGTTTTTGAAGTAATGGGAGAGGTTAAAGGAACTTCTGAAAAAGTTTTAATATCGGTCGGTACAATATATACATACAATAACTTTGTAGGTAAAATATTAAAAGCTATGGGTTTTGTAGAACCTGACAAACAATGTTTTATAAATGAGGACGGGTTTTATCAGTTTGAAGATGACAATATTGAGGCTAGGATTGATACGTTTTTAATATTAAATCAAGGGAATGTATTTTTAGCTAAAATATATAATGAAACTCAGGAGATGCTTAAGCATTCTTGGCAGATAGATGTTACAACATTGAAACCTTTTTAAAGGAATAGCGATCTCAGGTGTATTATTACGCCATAGATTCAAGATAGTTGGTAAAATCTGAACTCTCTTAATAGCCGCCTAGCACTGATTTAAGCTTACGTATCCTCTGATTTGCTCTAGTACGGTTTTCAGCCTTGGCATGGGAATATACTGAGGGCATATCATATACATGGGGCAAATGCAAACAATAAAACCCCAGGATGAGAAATATGGTTACATTTAAATCGGGGTTTTCACCTGCTAAAACTTTAAATGGAGGTTTAAATAAACTAACCTTCTTAAGGTATCAGATAGTTAAAACCCGAAAGATCAGCCTAACATTTGAGGTACAGGGAGAAAATATAAATACTACAGAAGAATATGAAATGACTTTTGATTTTATCTATGAGAAGGATGACATCCTAGCTAGAATATTAAAAAATATGGGGTTTACAGAACCTGAAATGAAATATTTGATAATAGAAGATATGCTTCAGTTAGATAATACAGGCATTGGGCTGGAAATCATGAAGTTTCTAGGAACTCAACGGGGTGTTCCATTTTTAGCAAAACTTGTTGATGAAAATAATGATGGGTGTTGGGGCTTAGAAGTAAAAACTTTGAGACCTTTATATCCAAATAAATAAAGTTAAAAAATAGCTTAAAAACCCCCACGTTCCTCTATAGTCCTGGGGGTTTTCTGTGACTTATAGGCGGGGTCAGGTGTAATATTACCTCCATATAATGCTTTTGTAATATATTAAGATAATCTGAAGCAAATTCAACAACCTTTTAATAACCTAGAGATAACTAAACCTTTACTCATTGGCGTAACTTCATGTGGTAATTCCCTGTTATATAACACCTCACGGGAACTTACTGATAATGAGTAGAAAATCTAATCAGCCAATGAAGATGAATCGCCGCCAGTTTTTGCTAAGTTCATCTGTCACAGCAGGTGGAGTTATTGCCACAAATCTTATATCCCAGTCACGCATTTTTGCTCAAGCACCTGCAATTATTACCTCAGATAAAATGCGTCCTGGCATACCGTACGGCATAGCATCTGGAGATCTCACAGATAATAGTATTATCCTCTGGAGTCGTTGCGATCGCCCTGCCCGGATGTTAATTGAATATTCCACCAGCGAATCATTTCGCAATGTGCGACGCGTTTTCGGTCCACGGGCTTTAGAAGAAAATGACTTTACAGCTAGATTTAGTCTCAATAATCTACCACCAAACCAACAAATATTTTATCGGGTAACTTTCCAAGATTTAGATTATCAAAATGTCTACAGCGAACCTGTCAGCGGTACTTTCCGCACGCCCCCAATAACTGGAAGAGATATCTTCTTTGTTTGGGGCGGAGATACAGCAGGTCAAGGATGGGGTATTAATCCTGATTTTGGGGGCATGAAAATTTATGAAACCATGCGTCAACTTAATCCCGATTTCTTCATTCATTCCGGCGATACCATTTACGCTGACAACCCCATCCAATCAGAAGTATTGCTAAATGATGGCACAATCTGGAAAAATATTACCATCGAAGAAAAATCAAAAGTAGCAGAAACCCTCACAGAATTTCGTGGCAACTTTAAGTACAACTTACTCGATGAAAATGTAAAGCGTTTTAACGCTGAAGTTCCCATGTTGGCACAGTGGGACGACCACGAAACCACTAATAATTGGTATCCTGGCGAATTTCTTCTCAGCGATGACCGCTATACAGTCAAGGATGTTAACTTGCTAGCACAAAGGGCAAGACAAGCATTTTTTGAATATATGCCCATGCCCTATAAGAGCAGATTTGATGCTGATAGATCGAAAATATACCGTTCATTCCAACATGGCCCATTGCTGGACATTTTCATGCTAGATCAACGTACTTACCGGGGGCCAAACACCGAAAATCTTCAGCCAGTACAAAGTTCAGAAACAGATATGCTGGGCAAATCACAGTTGCAATGGATAAAAGTGCAACTACTAAAATCAAAAGCCACCTGGAAAGTAATTGCCAGTGATATGCCTTTAGGACTTATAGTTCGAGATGGCCCTAACGCTTTTGAAGCTTGGGCTAACGCTGACAATGGGCGACCCTTGGGAAGAGAGTTAGAACTGGTTGAATTACTGCAATTTATCAAACACCGGAATATTCAAAATGTTGTTTGGTTAACAGCAGATGTGCATTATGCAGCCGCCCATTATTATGATCCCAACAAAGCACAATTTACCGACTTCAAGCCATTCTGGGAGTTTGTCGCTGGCCCTCTCAACGCGGGTACATTTGGCCCAGGACAATTAGATAATACCTTTGGCCCCCAATTAATATTCCAAAGTAATCCTCTAGGGATGCTACCAAATCGACCACCCAGTGAAGGGTTGCAATTCTTTGGCGGGGTGAAAATTGATGCTTATACCAAAGTGATGACGGTCACACTGCGTAATTTAGCAGGGGAAATTATTTACAGCAAAGATTTGCCACCAGAAGCATAAATTTTCCACACTATAGCTGAATCTAGCCAGTCAGATAGAGTTATTCTTCTCTCTGCTGGCTTTCTTAACTTTTGTTTAAGTCCCGTTAGGAAATTCCGACAATAAAGTTATTTTGTGGCTCGCGCACCCTTGCGTTATCTTCTATATCGGCAAACAGCAAGAATTTCTCGATTTTGTTCGGAAGCAGGATATCAAGTCCGGGGTGGGGAACTTGAGCGCACTAAATTACTTCAATTGTCTAGAATTAAATTTATACCGTTCGTGATGCTGTGGAAGAACTAGGAAGCGTGATGAATATAAGTTAAGTATATATCGGGTTTAAAGAGTATTTATATTTATAGACAATATCAGCTTGAAGGGGCATATCAATCCCATTCAACGCTCCACTTTTAGAGTACCTCGCAAATGTTGGGGATAAATTAGCATAAATCCTGATGGTGCGATCTGCTTGCAGCAGCGCTTCGCTATCGCCAAAGGCGGGGCTTTGCCCATCGCTTTGTAATGGATATATTAGGCGGATTAAACTTTAAGTGAATAAGATGAAAAATATACACAATACCCAAAGGCTATTACTAGTATTGCTGCTTGTGCTATCTCCTCTGAGAATGAGGGAAGCAGTAGCTCAAACAACACCTTTAACATCAGCAGTTGAAGAACAGAACACACCAGAGGATTTAGCCCCCAAGGAGAATCCACAATTAGATAATCAAGCTGATACACAATTGCCTCAACCAGAAAAAAATCCTCGCAAGAAGTCTAATATTGATGCTATTGTGCAACTTCAAGCTGATGATGATATGTGGCGACAGATGCGCGCTGGCTTGCCATGCTTAGAAAACTCAGCGACTTGTTTACAGCAACTACAAGATCAAGCGATCGCTCAGTCACCTTTACTGAAAGAAATTGATCATCGTATTGCTGAGGCTAATGAAACTATAAACCAAGCCAGAGCTAAGAATCAAAGATCTATTCAGCTTGCTGCTTTAACGCCAGCACTGCAATATATTCTAGGACCAGCACCACAACCGGGACAACCACAACAACGAGGAAATAGGCTTATTGATCATGTTTTGGGTATTGTTCGCGGTGACACAGGATTGATTCAGGGACTGTTACGAGTGGTTAGCATACCATTTTTGAATAGGAATCGAAGTGTAAATACTGAAGTTCAACTTCAGACACTGCCTATTGCGGATGTTCAAGTAAAAGTAGATGAATTGCAACGAGGAAGAGCAAAGTTAGTAGATGAAATTAGGGAAAATGTAGCTTTATCTTTGAGTAAATTTGATCAAGCAAGAACAGATTTTCAAACTGCTCAATCTTTAGCTAATCAGGCTATTGACGAGTTTAAAGATATTGAAAGTAGATTTGTTCAGGGTAATGATGATACTGAAACTTATCTTTTACATCAGAATCAACTGGAGAATACAAAAGCTCAAACTTATCGCTCTTGGATGAATATGCGAAGGGCCTTATTTGATTTAAAATTGCTTGTTCTCAATATTAAAGATGTAGAAATTTAATTAACAGGGAACAGGCAACATAAAAATTTTCATCATGGGGGAAACCACGCCAGTTCCTACAAGTCGGCGTAGGCTCCCCAAGACCGGACTGCCTCACCACGCGGCTGGCTCCTTTATGCCGGGAAACCCGTCCACCGCAGTGGCTCCTCCTTGTGAGTGGTTTTTCTCCCCTGCCCCCGTAACCTTCGGGAAGCTACGCTGACGGCGAAGCCTGCCCCCTGCCTTTTGGGACTTCCAGAAATTAAATTATCCAAATTTACTGGGATGTAAGGTTGTTTTTCTCCCCCCTGCTCCCTGCTCCCTGCTCCCCTGCTCCCCTGCTTACCCAGTGATTAGACATTTATTTAGTTTGAAGTCCCTTTCACGCCCACCTACTGATGTAGTGTCTTGCTGTTGTATTCATTTCAATAATAAACTCTGTACCTTGCCCTAATTGGGAGTTACACTTTAATTTACCTTGATATTTTTCTACAATAATTTGTTGACTAATTGCTAGTCCTAAACCTTTGCCTTTGTCCACAGTTTTAGTTGTAAAGAACGGTTCAAATATATGTCTTTGGATATGAGGTAGAATGCCTTTACCATTGTCACAAATATGAATCAAAACTTTTTGTTTTTTCGATTTATTAACTGCACTAGAGTCATTATTAGTTACTAATGACAAATGACTACTGACCAGTTTTGTGTGAATCCAAATTTTGGGTATGAAAGAATAATCCTGTTTCATTCTCTCTTCTAAAGCCTCGATGGCATTAATCAAGATATTCATGAATACCTGATTGAGTTCGCCAGGATAACACTCGACCAAAGGCAATTTTCCAAATTCTTTAATTACTTCAATCCCCGGACTATCTTGTGTTGGTTTCAAGCGATGCTGCAAAATTCTGATAACACTATCAATTCCTTCATGTAAATTAGATTTTTGCAGTTTGTCTGCATCAAAACCAGAAAAATTTCGCAAGGCAGAAACAATTTCTTGAATACGTTCAGATCCCGATTGCATTGACCATATTAATCTTAGTAAATCTGCCTTGATAAAATTTAAGTCTAACTGTTGAAGATATGAAGTAATTTCTAAGGTCGGTGTGGGATAGTAATATTGGTAAAGTTCAATTAGTTTAATTAAATCTTCAGTATATTGACTAGTTGGATGGAGATGACAATAAATAAAATTAACGGGATGATGAATTTCGTTAGCCGTATCTATTACTAATTTTCCCAAATTAGCCATTTTTTCGTTCTGTAATAGTTGCCTTTTGGTATATTTAAGTTCTGCTTGGGTAATTTCTAGTTGCTGTGATTTTTCTTGTACCTGTGCCTCTACAAGCTGGCGATTGCTAATTTCGCTGTCAACTTGTTCTAATAGTTGTTTTTTTTGTTGTTGCCAAACTTGTTGGGATAATTTCTCTAGAGTTATATCCCTGTGTGTTCCTGTCATCCAGACTGCTTTACCGGATTCATCCCACTGAAATACTCTGCCACAACTGAGAATCCATTTCCATTCGCCGGATTTAGTTAACATTCTCATTTCGGCTTCAAAGATAGGCGTGTGACCTGCAAGATAGTTTTTCAATACTTGGCGGACTTTCGGCAAATCTTGTGGATGTACAAGTTGCTCGAAGGATCTATAGTGACCAGTAATTTCATCTACTTGATACCCTAAGATGCTTTTCCACTGAGAATCATAATAAGTTTCCTCGGTCACTAGATTCCAATTCCACCAGCCCAGACCACTGATAGCTAATGCCATTTGCAAAGCTGCTTGTGAGTGCTGGAAAATCTCTAAAGATTCTGGATTTGGAGACGCAGGAAAGGTTTGGGAGCTTTGCGATTCCATCTGGTTAATAGCTGGTTCTTCAATATGCATAGCTGCTGATACGATGAGGAAGATATTCTTTAGGCTCTCTCTCTACGTTGTCTTAGCACTTGAGGATTTAGGGAGGAAAGATGTTAATTTAGTCACAATCGCTTAATTTAGCTATTACTCAGTCGATTTGATTCAAGCTGAAAGATAGATAAGCAAGGCATGACTCATCTTGAATTAACTCTAGAAAAAGTTAAATAAAAAAGTGTAACCTCTGAAGCGATCGCCTCTGTTGAACTTGAGAAAGAATTAGCTACATTTTGGGTACTTATCAATCTCAAAATGTTAATAACTAGTATAAAAAAACACAAAAAAAATTGCTAAATTGCCCAAAAATTATTAAGCAAAAAACTCTATAATTATTTTATAAACGATGTTTCAGATAAAAATAAATTTGTCAAGTCCTATTTGTAGCTTTTTTGAAAAATATTGGCTTTCACTAAAATCTAGGAGGCTACATCAAGTTGCATCCTCAGAACCTAAACTTTGATGCAGAAAAATCAGTTGAGGAAGTGTCACACCGAATCAGGTCCAATGACGAATGACTATAGATGAAGTCGTGTTGCTGCTAAAAGCTAGCCAGGTGAATGGGTTGACGACTCTACAAGAGATGATACTACGCTCATCGTGGGAGGCAAAAACTTATACCAGTATAGCTTTTGAAGCTCATTATGGTGGAGAGCGTGTCAGGAAAGTTGCTGCTCATTTATGGCAATTGCTGAGTGATTTTTGGAGAGAACCCATCCATAAATCTAATTTCCGTCAAACTTTAGAACCTCGCCGTTTGAGTAAAGTTCATCAGCAGTTAATTAAAGAGTTTAACCGCGCAGCGACTGCGATCGCTTTAGAATTTCCCAATGGCCCGGTATCCTTGGACTCTCGATTTTACATTCCTCGTCCACCAGTGGAGGAACTTGCTTACGCAGAAATAACAGAACCAGGAAGTGTTATCTGCATCAAAGCCCCAAAAAAAATGGGGAAAAGCTCTTTAATTCTCAGAGTGCTGGCGCGTGCTGTCAATCAAGGGTTTCGGACTGTGAGTCTGGACTTTCAACAAGCCGATAAAGCAGTTTTTACGAGTTTAGATAAGTTTTTGCGCTGGTTTTGTGCCAACGTCAGTCGGGAGTTACAGCTAGAAGTAAAACTTAATGATTATTGGGATGAGGACATGGGTAGCAAAATCAGCTGCTCGATCTATTTCCAAAAATATTTATTGTCGGCGCTGAAAACTCCCTTGGTATTGGTATTAAACGAAGTAGATTGGGTATTTGAATATCCCGACATTGCTGGGGAATTTTTGCCCTTGGTGCGTTCTTGGTATGAACAAGCCAAAATGGTGGAGATGTGGCAAAAACTCCGCCTGGTGTTGGTGTACTCCAAAGAAATTCTTGTTCCCTTAAAACTAACTCAATCACCATTTAATATTGGTTTACCCATAAAAGTACCCCCTTTTACCACCGAACAGGTGCAAGAACTAGCACAACGTCACGGACTAGATTGGTCAGATGGCAAGGATGCTGAGAGTTTGATGGCGATGGTGGGGGGACATCCTTATCTAGTTAGGTTGGCTTTGTATCACCTGGTGGGAAAAGGGGGGTTAGAAGGGAATCTACAGCAGTTACTACAACAAGTAGCAACAACAGCGGGTATTTATCATGATTATTTAAAACAGTACGTTTTAGCACTAAAAGAGGAACCAGAATTAGCATCGGCTTTTGATGAAGTAATTACCGCTACAGATAATGTGAAATTAGAGCTAGTAGTGGCATATAAATTACAGAGTTTAGGCCTAGTGAATTTAGTAGGCGATCGCTGTACTCCTGCGTGTGAGTTGTATCGTTTGTATTTCCGGGGACAAATCAATAGTCATGAAGATTTGCCCCATGTGCGTGTTGATCAGTTGCAAAGAGAAAATCAATACTTGCGTGCCTTATCTAGCTTAGATGAACTGACTCAGTTAGCCAATCACCGTTACTTTCACACTTACCTACAAGTTGAGTGGCCAAGAGCCATCCGCCAACACACTTGTTTATCGCTGATTTTATGTGACATTGATTATTTTAAAATTTATAACAAAACCTACGGCAGAGAAGCCGGAGATCATTGTTTACAAAATATTGCTAACACCATCTTTAACTGTGTTCAGCAACCATTGGGTGATAGCAGTTTGTCATCTGCTCATAGCAGTAAGATTTACCAAACACATGGTGCTGGGGAAACTTCTCAACTGACTGCTGACAATCAACTTAGTTCAGTGTTAGTAGCTCGTTATGGCGGTGAAGAATTTGCTATTCTCACTCAAGCAGATGCAAAAACTGCTGTATGTATTGCCGAAAAAATTCGCCAACAAGTCAAAGCTTTAGCAATTGAGTGTAAGTATCCCGGTATTGGTGGTCTTCCTTCTGAGGTTTTAACTGTCAGTTTAGGCGTTGCTAATATGATTCCCCAGTTAAACAGTGAGCCGACGGCTTTAATTAATGCGGCTGAACAAGCATTATTCCAAGCCAAAAGAAAAGGACGCGATCGCCTCGTCTTTGGTTGAGCGAGGATTGGGAAGAGGACAAGGGGACAAGGGGACAAGGGGACAAGGGGATAAGGGGACAAGAACAAAAATGCTTCCCCATCTCCCCATCTCCCTCAACTCAACGCATCGTAACTATGGGTACACCTAACCATCCGGCAAAATTCTCTTTCTGGGAGGGATCGGGGTTATGGACTGGAACTATTTGATATTTAGTAGGATGTGGTGCCGTCAGGGTGACAGAATAAGTACGCAGTTCATCTTGGTGAAAAACTGTTACCTGAATTGTGTCGTTGGGTTGGTAATCTTTGAGGCGATCGCTTAATTGATGTGCTGTTAGACGTATGCCTTCAATAGCTAACAATTCATCGCCTGCATCAATTCCTGCTAGTTGTGCAGGTGAACCGGCTTCCACAGATTTAATTACCTCTCGGCCATTGTCGGTTTTGGCTTTGATCCCCATGTAAGGTTCCTCTTCTCGCTCTGCTAGCAGCTGTAAGCCAAACGGTTCTAGGTACTGATTAAAAGGCAACTCGTCGGTATTATCAAGGTAGCGATCGCAGAAATTACCCAAGTCTACACCTGCGACGGATTCCATGACTTCTTGCAACTGTTCGGGAGTATAGCCAATTTCTGCTTGCCCAAATTTCCACCACATTTGCCGCATGACATCATCAAGCGATCGCTGATTGCCATGTCGCGCTCTAATCAGCAAATCTAGCAATAAAGAAACCATTTCTCCCTTCAAATAATAGGACATTTGG
The DNA here is from genome assembly GCA_022241785.1 of Cyanocohniella sp. LLY. Taxonomy (GTDB): domain Bacteria; phylum Cyanobacteriota; class Cyanobacteriia; order Cyanobacteriales; family Nostocaceae; genus Cyanocohniella. The sequence goes on from JAKOMP010000025.1 coordinate 60,136, forward strand.
GAATTATTGCTATTGGTGTCTGGACGATAGAGTTTAATCCAAGCATCAAAACTAGACTCGGAAAGTGGCTGTACTTTGCGTCCTGGGGTTGTGAGAAATCTGGTTATTTCCTTACTCAAATGATTTAAATACGACTTTGCATCATAAATACCTGCACGCAAAGGAATCAGTAAGTCATAGTAACTTGTAGTACCCTCACAGAACCACAAAGAAGGTGTATAGTTTTCTTGCTCGTAATCAAACACCTCTAACCCCTTGGGGCGAATTCGCTTGACATTCCACAGGTGAAAAAATTCATGTGCTACTAATTGCACAAAGCGTTCGTATTTATCCTGTGAGCGAAACCCAAAACGCTGATAAATCAAAGAGCAACAATTTTTATGTTCCAAACCCCCATAAGCTTGGGCAAATAAATGCAACAGAAAAATATAGCGCTCATAGGGTAGACCACCAAACATCTGCGCTTCTACCTGGATCACTTTTTGGATATCAGCAATTATCCGCTGCGATTGTAAATTGCCCTGTCCCCAGATTGCCAGTTCATGGGGTTTTCCTAAGACCTCAAAGTGATATGACTGGTGGTTTCCAATCTCGAAGGGACTATCTACAAGAGTGTCAAAATCGGCTGCCGAAAAAGTATGAGCTTGGTTGCTGACTTGTGGTAAAGAAGTCGTTACCCGCCAGTCTGGGTGTGGTGGAACGACGGTGATGTTAATGGGTAAACTCTCCCAACCTGGGAGTCTAAAAAATAGTGCGGCACCGTTGAAATAGCCGTGGGTGGTATCTAAGTGATTTGTGCGTACCGATAGCTCATTGGCAAACATACGGTAACTTACAGTCAATTCTGAAACACCACTTGTATTCACCTGCCAGTGGTTTTTACTAATTTTTCGCCAAGGTAGAGGCTCATCTTGGGCAAAAGCCGCAAAATCTTGTAAATTCTTGGCGTATTCTCGCACCAAGTATGAACCTGGCGTCCATACAGGCATTTTCAAGTCAAGAATTGTTGATGAGTGGTTGATTAGCTGCAATGTCACTTCAAACAGATGCGTTTCTGGTTGAGGCATTGCTACCAGATAATGAATTGTTGGTACTGTTTCCTGGACGCCAATCTCGATACGAGGTGCTGTTGCTTCGGTCATCTGTAGTTAAGAGTTATAAATTCTAAGTCAATAGTTAATAGTCAATAGTTAGTGGTCAATAGTCAATAGCGTAGATTCAAGGCTGAACTTACTTTTACTGTAGTTTTTTTCATAATGTACCGTCTTCTCATAGCACCCATTCCTCAAGACTCAGCTTCATAAATTGCAATATATCTCCAGATGTCAAAGATCAAGTGCAGGTGGCATAGCACAATGCTTGATCTATTGCTGAAAATATTTCACCAGGCTGAAATTTACTCAATACCCAATAGCCTTAGTTTTCCACATTTAAATAAATGTCACATTCCAATCATTACATTTATCATGATGCAGAAAGGGTAATTTCGTAAATATGTTGGTGTTCTAATCCTGATATTTTGGACTATACAGCACTTTCCTAAATCATGAAGTACAGTAGCAGCAGTTAGCAAACCAATTTCGCAGATGCATAGGATTGATGAGGTTTAAAGCAACTGCAATCAATACATCCACCATTTGAGTAGTTTTTGGAGAAAAAGTTTTGATAAAAGCTTTAAGCTGTGACCACCAATGTTCAATGGG
>JAKOMP010000026.1 GCA_022241785.1 Cyanocohniella sp. LLY
CTTCTGGCATGACATGCTTCTGCATTTGACTCCGCACTGCTTCTTCAATTCCTGCAAGATTTGTGAGCTTTTCTTTTGACGTATCTTCGTACAATATTTTAGAGATCGCCTGAATATGTTCTTGAAGAGCTTGCTTTTGTTCTGGGGTCATCGGTAAGTAAATACACTCGTCTTACTTATCCTGACTGATTTTCGCCTTCTTTGCAAAAAACTGGGATGCTCCCAGTTTAGTTTTCCTTCTAATGTTAAATTCGGATGGCTATTGAGATGAATATTCGCTCAGCCGAGGCTGTATCAATAGCTGCTGCTGTGCGTATAGGCCAAGTTAGCGCAGTGGAAGTTACCCAGAGTGCCTTAGCAGAAATTAATGCTCGCAATCATCAATTCAACTGTTTTACGGCAATAACTGCGGAAACAGCTTTGGTAGATGCTGCCAAAATTGACGAAGAAATTGCCCAAGGTAATGACCCTGGTGCTTTGGCTGGCGTACCTTTTGCTGTCAAAAATCTTTACGATATTGCTGGATTAACAACTTTGGCAGGTTCAAAAATTAACGCCGAAAATCCTCCAGCTACCCAAGATGCCACCGCAGTAGCCAAGTTAAAACAAGCTGGTGCAGTGCTGGTTGGAGCTTTAAATATGGATGAGTATGCCTATGGGTTTGTCACAGAAAATGCCCATTATGGTGCTACCCACAATCCCCATGATGTACAACGAATTGCCGGTGGTTCTTCTGGTGGTTCGGCGGCGGCTGTGGCGGCTGGGTTAGTTCCCCTGACACTGGGTTCTGATACTAACGGTTCTATTCGCGTCCCGGCGGCTTTGTGTGGCGTGTTTGGGTTTAAACCAACTTATGGGCGCTTGTCTCGGGCTGGGGTAGCATTATTTTCTAGCAGTTTTGACCATATTGGCCCATTTGCGCGCTCGGTACAAGATATTGCTACAGCCTTTGATGTGCTTCAGGGAGAAGATCAGCGCGATCCTATTTGTACCCAGCATCCACCGGAATTATGTGTACCACAACTCAATCAAGGTATATCTGGTATCAAAATTGCCATTGCAGGAGATTACTTTGCTCAAGGTGCAGCACCGGAAGCCTTGGCGGCGGTGCAAAAGGTAGCAGAGGCTTTAAATGTAACTGAGTATGTAAATATACCGGAACCCCAACGTGCTAGGGCAGCAGCATTTGTGATTACAGCTAGCGAAGGGGCAAATCTGCATTTAGAAAAATTACAGTCGCGTCCCCAGGATTTTGACCCCGCTACACGCGATCGCTTTTTGGCTGGGGCATTAATACCGAGTAGCTGGTATTTGCAAGCACAACGGTTTAGAAGATGGTATGGCGATCGCCTGCGGGAAATATTTCAAAATGTCGATATAATTCTTGCTCCCACCACACCTATTTCTGCACCATTAATTGGCCAACAAACCATGATGTTAGATGGAGAAGAAATTCTGGTACGTCCTCATTTGGGGTTATTCACACAACCATTATCTTTTATTGGCTTACCTGTTTTATCAGTACCCATTCAACGTCCTAACGCCTTACCTTTGGGTGTGCAATTAATCGCTGCACCCGACAACGAAGCTTTAATTTTGCGAGTTGCTGCTGTGTTGGAATCGCAAGGAGTAGTTTCTGCCAAAGTAATCTAATCATCCTTCAGCAAGAAGTTTGGCAGCATCACAGACTGTTAAGGTGATGGATATTACGAAAACAATGCCTTAGATACTCATGATTTTCAAAAAAAACACAGTTATCGGTGCGATTGCTTTACTATCTTCCAGCATCATTATCGGATGTAATAGACCAGAGCAACCCCAAGCAACTACCGTACCTCCAGTTAATTCTGAACAGACAGCAACTCAACCAGTAGCTCAAACTAATGTTGCTCAGACTAATAACGAGACTGTAAACCAATTGCTGTCAACTCGCCAATGTCCTGGTTGCGACCTCCAAGGTGTAAAATTAGAAAGAGCTGACCTGAATGGTGTTGATCTGAGTAACGCTAATTTATCGGGTGCTGATTTGGATAAAGCTAACTTGAGCAATGCTAATTTAAGCGGAGCTAACTTAACTAATGCTGATTTAGAAGATGCTAACTTAACTGGAGCAAACCTCAGGGATGCAAATTTTCAAAGAGCTGATTTAGAAGATGCTAATCTCACCAATGCAGATGTCACAGGAGCCAACTTTCAAGGTGCTGATCTAGAGGGTGTCATTGGTTTACAGCGTTAATGCAACGCGCTGCTTGTTCTTGGTGATGCTTTTTTATGCTGCAAAACCCTGCGCTTCGTACACCTGTCGGTATCAGTCTTGGGGCAATTCTTGGCGCACTTTTGCGTTACTATCTTGGCTTGTGGTTGAATCAGCTTTTTGGTACAAGCTTTCCCTACAATATCCTACTCATTAATGTGAGTGGATGTTTTGTTATGGGTTTTTTGACAACATTGGCACTAGGACGATTCATCACCATCCCTCCTGATATACGGCTATTAGTAACCACAGGATTTTTAGGGTCTTACACTACTTTTTCAACTTATGAGTTAGATACCGCTAGATTACTTCAAGAACGCAGCTTAGAAATCGATTTAATTTACTGGCTTAGTAGTGCTGTTTTGGCGCTGCTTTGCCTATTATTAGGGAATACACTGGCTGAATTGCTCACTAATAAATAACCAAAATTAAACTTGAGGAATTATCGGTGCATGATGAACCACTTGCACTGTATCCTGAATAACGATCCCTCCAGCTACCATTTGTTGTACAGTGGGCAAAAAGCAAGCGATCGCCTCTACTGTATCAATAATTGTCACAACCATTGGTAAATCAGACGATAATTCTAAAATTCTAGTAGTATGCAGGTGTTGATGTTTTCCGAAACCTGCTACCCCAGCAGTTACAGTAGCTCCAGCAATGCCTCTATGTCTAGCCGCCTCTACTAAAGCTAAGTAAACAGGTTTTCCGTGCCAGTGATCAGACTCACCTACATAAATTGTCAGACGTTCTAGGGTGTTCATAAATTTCCTTCTACTCAGGGTGATTGCAATCTAAAAATAATTATAAATTTAAATTTATAACAGAAAATAGAGAACAGATTTCAAAATTATTAAGTGTCAGGATTTCTTGGTTTGTTTGTGTCCTCAACTAGCTGGCTACCGCCATATTTGTCAAATATTACAGAAGTTAATCAACAAATTAAATCACATTATCTTTGCTAAAAAAATCCCTAATTCTATACTAACAAATCCTAAGATCGGAGTCCCAGACCAGTAGACCAATGCAGTCCTGTAATTTCTAGTTCTTAATAAGTTAGAAGTATCTAAAGCAAATGTAGAAAAGGTAGTATATGAACCTAAAAACCCCACTGTTATTAGCGAATATAAACCAAAATCAATTGCTAATCTGGAGTTAATAGTTGCTACAATACCCATGATAAAAGAACCTGTAAGATTTATAAATAAGGTTCCATAGGGAAAGGTTGTACCGAACCAACGCCCAAATAATATAGTTAAGTAATAGCGACTTAATGCCCCGGGAATGGCTCCCAGGCTAATGGCCAGAGGAATATAAATTACACATTTCATAACGATTAATGCTGTTTAAAATTCTTCACTACCTGCATCAACTAAATTTTTGCCAAAGTTTTCCCAAATCGCCAGCTATCTTAGCCATTGTGATTAAAAGGCTATACCTCAGACTATTTTAATGAAAATTCAGGCGATCGCCTCGTCTAAAGGATGCTGTTCAAACTTTGATAATTTTCTCGAAATATGAAATTATATAATATGAATCTCCTATTTTAACGTAGATATCGGAGTAGTTAAACTTAATCACTAGGTTAAGAAAAGCTCATAAAGCAGAATGAGAAAAATATTAACTGAACTGAGTTCGCAAGCTTACGAACACCCTTTTGATCGCAAAGCCTTAGCGGCTGTAAAAAAAATGCCTGGTGTGTCTTTGCTCATTAAAAAAATTAACGATTATGGTATTGATAGCTTACTGAGGCTGCAATGTATTGGTAGTGAAATAAAAGTCACACCGCGAAATTTTCCTCAATTGCATCAAACATTTATAGAAGCTTGTCAAATTATTGATATTGCTCCCGTTCCTGAGCTACATCTGTGCCGAGGTACAGGACACATTGAGACTCATATTGTTGGGGTAGAGGAACCTATTGTCAGTATCAATTTAGAAGCAATGGAATGGCTGGGAAAGGATGAATTAATTTTTGCTTTGGGACACGAAGCTGCTCACGTGAAAAGCCAACACATGATTTATCATCAAATGGCAATTGTCATGCCAGTTTTGAAAGATTTGATGAGTAGTAGCACCTTGGGATTAGGTGGCTTAGTGGCTAGTGGTATGGAGTTGGCCTTATACAATTGGCGGATGATGGCTGAGTTAACTGTTGATCGTGCCGGTTTACTAGCTTGCCAAGATATTAATGTGGCAATAAGTACATTATTGAAAACAGCTGGTTTACCAGATGAGTATGTGAATGATGCTGTTATTGAAGATTTTATAGCTCAAGCCCGCGAATTTCCATCCGATGGCTTAGATGGTATGGAACGGGCTGCACAAGTACTAAGTTATACAAATAATCAACTTTCATGGGCAGTTATGCGTACTCACGAATTGTTGAAATGGGTTGACTCAGGAGAGTATGAGAACGTAATTCAACAAAAAAATGTGGAAATTCCAGAAACAAAAGAAGGGTGGAATTTTTTGACTTCTTGGTGAATGTGTAGCAGGGAATAGCATCCTGTAGGGTGAGAGGTTATTCTTTTTCTTCTATTGTCTCCTGTACAGAATCCACCCGAGTGTGGCCACAGCAATGTAACTTAGACTCTGGAACCGGATCATAACCACCGGGATGAAAGGGATGACAACGCAAAATCCGCCGAATCGCCATCCACCCACCGCGCCAGACACCAAAGCTCTCAATGGCTTGCATGGCATACATCGAACAAGTGGGTTGAAAACGACAAGTCGGGGGAAGCATTGGTGAAATAAACATTCTGTAACCTTTAATCAACCAAATGAATAATAATTTCATCACAATCACCCAGATCCTATAGATTAGTAATAAACCTAAAAATCTTATCTTGTAGATTCTTTGTTATCCTTAATTGTCGATTTAACATCTGTTTCATCTTCGTGGCTGCAAATTACTATAGTTGCAGTTTGGGTGTCATGCATTCTGTTGATTGCATGGGTGGTACATCGCTTTGCTCAAGGCGATCCAGAAATAGTCAGGAAAATAGTTCACATTGGCACTGGGAATGTAATTTTGCTGGCTTGGTGGCTTAATATACCCGCCATTGTAGGCATTACAGCTTCAGTTGTTGCGAGTGCTATCACCTTATTATCATACCGATTTCCCCTTCTTCCCGGTATCAATAGCGTGGGACGACAAAGTTTAGGGACATTCTTTTATGCTGTTAGTGTGGGCATTTTAATAGCCTGGTTTTGGCAGATCCAACAGCCCCAATACGCAGCCATAGGAATTATGGTCATGGCCTGGGGCGATGGGCTAGCGGCATTGATTGGGCAACGCTTTGGACAACATAAGTATAAAATCTTGGGAGCGCAAAAAAGCTGGGAAGGTTCGTTAACGATGGCCTTAGTCAGCTATTTTGTCAGTAGTATGATTTTACTGGGTGTCCAAGGTAATACGTGGACAACTTGGGTCGTATCACTAGCGATCGCCTGCGTTGCAACAAGTTTAGAAGCCATTTCATTTTTGGGGATTGATAATTTGACAGTTCCTTTAGGTAGTGCGGCCCTAGCATTTATGTTAATTGAGTTATTACCTTACAAATAAGTAGGACTTACGCACTCGTCATGAAATAAAGGCTTTGAGATTGCTTCCCTACTGTCGCAATGACGAAAATACATTAGGGTTACGTAAGTCCTGATAAATTAAAAATTATTCATCAATGGGAATTATTTACGCATATTTGTATCTCTAAAAACCCGAATATTTTTCAATTACGGATGAGCGATACCGACGGGAAGCTACGCTAACGCCGGGGACAAATCGAGTATTTGATGAGATACCTGCAAAAACATCGAATATTGACTATTTATTCTCTTGAGGTATTAGTATATCTAGAAAAAATAAAAGATTTTGTATCTACTTTGAGGAGTAAATATACAATATTGATTTCTATCTGGGGATTTATGCATTCCTCACAAACAGTGCTTATAGTTGAGGTCTTAGGTAGTCACAGACCTATGTACGTAAGTGAGGCTAACAATCATGTCACATCAAATATTTACTTCCGAATTGTTAATCACATTATCGGATGAGCAACAGGAGCTTTTAGCAAGCAGTGCCGACTTTGAATTGGTTGGTAGCAATTCCGCTTAGGCGATAAGTGCAAGTTTCTGCATCTTTAGCTTTCAGGTTTCGCAACAACGCAGATTTTCATCGGTGTGAGGTAGGGATGAGATATCGGACTGAAGCAGACAATTAAAATGTTTAACCTGAAAATAAATCTGCAATTGCAGAATTTCACTTACAGCATATTTGGTGTCGATAAGGTACATAATGGCAGGCAAGACTTGTACTGAGCAGTTCGGCAAGCTCACTGTAACACTTGTCGTAAAGCCCTGAAGGGCATAGCTGCGCTTACCGCGTAGCGTCTCGTAGAGAAGTATGCCTACCCTACAAGATTTACAATATGTAAGTCTGTATTTCATTTATCTGCAAAACGCTGTAGTAATAGTAAATTTGGGTAACCCTCGTTGTCCAAATTAGCCAGATTTAGCTTTCCCAAACAAATTTTGAGTTGTTCCGGTAAGTGAGGCTAATAATCATGTCACATCAAATAATTACATTGGATTGGTTTGTCGAGTTAGAATTATCCACTAGACAGCAGCAGCTATTGGTTGGTGGTGCTAATTCTCACCGGAGTAATAATAATTTTACTCAAGGAAGGCCAGCAACAACAAAGACAAACAATAGTAGTCCCGAAGGAAATACTAGCGAATCTAATAGTCAAATTTCTGATGTAAATTCTGGGGCAACAGTGTTTTTATCTAGTGATGCTCCCAATTCCTTTGCTTTCCAGCCTGGAATAACTAACTTTTGATTTGCCAATGAAAAGGGGAGAGAGGAGTTAATTACAACTCGCTCAATGTAAGTGAGGTCTTTGAGAGAGTTTGAGCGTACTCCTTTCTCGTTCCCCATTCCTAATTATAGAACATCAAAAACCATGATGTGGGCTAATTTTGGCATCATAAACTACAATTTCACCTTTTAGTCCAAAACAAAGCGATCGCTAATAGTTTTACTGACCATATTTATTCTAAGTCAATGAGCTAAATACTTCTATTTACAACCAATTTCTGAGAAATTTATCGCACCAAGCAAAAATCTGGGTTTCATCACATTAATTATTTTCATTTAATACCAAGGTGCATTACCGTGAACTTCTTACCCCACCCAGAAAACCATTCGTGGCATAATTTTAATGAGCCGACGGCAGAAGAACTGCATCTAGTCGAGGCTAACGAGTTTCTACCCCGTCTGAGTAAATGGACAAATATCGGAGCCATATTTTTACTGACTATATTTATAGCCGGGGCTGGTCTCACATCTATTTTAAATTACAAAGTTACAGTTAAAGCCCCGGCAAGTATCCGACCAAAAGGGGAACTGCGGGTTGTGCAATCTGCCGTGGTGGGAACCGTGCAAAAAATCACCGTGCGAGAAAATCAAGTGGTGAATCAAGGCGATCCGATTGCTTACGTTGATGATTCCCGACTCCAGACACAAAAAAGCCAACTAGAAAACAGTATTCAGCAGACTCAATTACAACTGAATCAAATTGATGCTCAATTCAATGAAATCGGCAATCAAATTTTGGCGCAACGAACCTTAGTCAACCGGACAATGATTGCTGCTCGAGCCGAACTTACTGCGACTGAGCGCCAATATGAAGATCAGCGAATTACAACTACAGCTGATCTGACACAAGCAGAAGCCGCCTGGAATTTAGCGAAAGTGCAACGCGATCGCTTGCAGCAAAATAATTTATTAACTGCAACTGTACAAGAAGCAGAATTAGCTTTGGATTTAGCCAAGATACAACGCGATCGCTTGCAGCAGGATAATTTGATCGCTGCGACTGTACAAGAAGCAGAAGTAGCTTTGAATTTAGCCAAGATACAATACGACCGATTACAGTCAGTAATTGCATCAGGAGCAATTTCGCGCAGTTTATTTGAGGAAAAAGAACAAGACGTTAAGTCTGCCCAAGCCAAGCTAGAACAAGCCAAAGCTAATGCGAAAAACTTAATGGAAGAAAGAGAACAAGCCGTTAAGTCTGCCCAAGCCAAGCTAGAACAAGCCAAAGCTAATGCCAAAGACTTAATGGAGGAAAAAGAACAAGCCTTACACGTGGCGCAAATCAACCGGGAAAAAGCTAAAACCACTATCAATCCTAGTCAGGCTGCTGTCACCGTAGCATCTGAACGAATTAAGCAGGAACAAGCAAGTGGAGAAGCTACTTTAGCCAGTTTAAATCGAGAACGAGAAACCCTACTTCAGCAGCGTCTAGAACTGCAAAAGCAACTGACTCAGGCGCGCAAAGAACTACAACAGGTAGAAACTGACCTACATCAGAGTGTGATTCGCGCACCAATTACAGGTACCGTGTTGCAATTGAATCTGCGTAATCCTGGGCAAGTAGTACAAACCACTCAACCCATTGCTCAAATTGCCCCTTTTAATGCGCCATTACTGATTAGAACTTTTGTCAAAGCTCAAGATATCGACAAAGTAAAACCTGGTCAAAAAGTGCAAATGCAGGTTTCCGCTTGTCCTTATCCAGAATATGGTACTCTCCACGGGACAGTGAGAACCATTGCCCCAGATGCCTTACCAATGGGCAACAATAGCGCCGAGCAAAAAACTACTCAGGTTGCCTATGAAGCAATGATTGAGCCAAAAACCACATATGTAGGTAGAGGCGATCGTCAATGTCATCTCAAAGCTGGTATGGAAGGTAGAGCCGATATTATTTCCCGTCAAGAAACGGTACTTCAATTTATTCTCCGCAAAGCTAGATTGCTTGTAGATGTTTAACTTTTAGGACTAGGGGCTAGGGACTAGGGAACTCGGGGCCCCCTCTGGGGATAAGGGGCAAAAGGGGTAATAGGGACTGGGGACTACGAATTAAGAACATTTATCAGGTCTGGTGTCCATGTTTGGTCTATTCAAACCTCTTAGTAATTACCCGTGCGTTTTACAGTTAAGTGAAGAAGACTGTGGTGCAGCTTGTCTAGCTTCCATCTGCAAATATTATGGACGGTTTTTAAGTATTAATCGCAGTCGAGAAGCGGTAGGAACTGGACAACTAGGAACAACTTTATTAGGTCTAAAACGTGGTTGTGAGAATCTGGGTTTTAATGCCAGAGCAGTGAAAGCTTCGCCAGAAATTATAGACAGAATTAAAGAAGTACAGTTGCCAGCCATCATCCATTGGCAAGGCTATCATTGGGTGGTTTTATATAACCAACGAGGCAAAAAGTACGCCATTGCTGATCCGTCGGTGGGCATCCGTTATGTTACCCGCGACGAGTTAACAGCCGCTTGGAATGGGGTGATGCTGTTACTAGAACCAGATCCAGAGCGCTTTTTTGATCAGCCCCAAGATAAACCAATGGGTGGTTTGGGACGCTTTATTAAGCGTATTCTGCCTTATCGTGGTTTGCTAAGTCAGGTCTTATCGATCAACGTTGTCTTAGGTATACTCGCTTTGGGTACTCCCGTTTTAATCCAACTGCTGACAGATGATGTGCTGATTCGGGGAGATACTCAGTTACTCACTGTTGTGGTGGCCGCAGTTGTGGTAATGACTGTATTCAGCAGTACTCTAGAATTTTTGCAATCTACGATGATTGCTCACTTTAGTCAAAGGCTGCAATTAGGATTAGTTTTGGAGTTTGGACGGAAAATTCTCCAGTTGCCTTTAAATTACTACGAAGCCCGTCGTAGTGGTGAAATTACTAGCCGATTACGAGATATTAATGATATTAACCAGTTAGTATCGCAGATAGTAATTCTTTTACCTAGCCAGTTTTTTATTGCAGTAATTTCTTTTTTCTTAATGCTGTTTTATAGCTGGCAGTTGACACTAGCAGTGATATTTTTTGGTGCTTTAATGACTTTATCCACCTTGCCTTTTTTACCTATTCTTCAACAAAAGACGCGTAATCTTTTAGTTTTAGGAGCAGAAAATCAAGGCGTATTAGTGGAAACATTTAAGGGGGCGCAAGTACTAAAAACTACAAATGCTGCGCCTCAATTTTGGGAAGAATTTCAAAGTCGTTTTGGTCGCCTGGCTAATTTAACATTTAGTACTGTGCAAATCGGAATTATTAACAGTACTCTGGCGAGACTATTTTCGACGATTGGTGGTGTGGCTTTATTAGGACTAGGCAGCATTCTAGTGATTCGGGGACAATTAACGATTGGTCAAATGCTGGCTTTTAATGCTTTGCAAATCAATGTTCTGAATTTGGTTAATTCAGTAGTTGGTTTAGTTGACGACTATTTTCGTTCTCAAACAGCCATTTCTCGCCTCTTAGAAGTAATCGATGCTACACCAGAAGTGGTGGGAGGTAGCCAAAAGCCTGTAGCCCAAATATCGGGGAGTGCAGATATTCATTGTTCCCACATGACATTTCATCATGCCGGCAGAATTGACTTATTAGAAGATTTTTCGATTAAGCTTCCTGGTGGACAGGCGATCGCCTTAATTGGTAAATCTGGTTGTGGCAAAAGTACTTTAGCCAAGCTGATAGCAGGCTTATATCAACCGACTTCTGGCAATATCCGCATTGGTTTGTACAATCTCCAAGATTTGGCTCTTGATTGTCTCAGACAACAGGTGGTGTATGTACCCCAAGAACCTCATTTCTGGAGTCGCTCAATTTTAGAGAATTTTCGCTTAGGAATGCCCCATATCCCCTTTGAGGAAATTGTCCACGCTTGCCATATCGCTGATGCTGACAGCTTTATCAGTCAACTACCCAATAAATACCAAACCGTGTTGGGCGAATTTGGAGCCAATCTTTCTGGTGGACAAAGACAAAGATTAGCGATCGCCAGAGGCATTCTCACTAATCCACCTGTACTAATTTTAGACGAAGCCACCGCAGGGCTAGACCCAGTTAGTGAAGCTAGCGTCTTAGATCAGATATTAGAATATCGCAAAGGCAAAACTACAATCCTCATAACTCACCGTCCCAGTGTCATCCATCGAGCTGATTGGATTGTGATGTTAGAAAAAGGACAAGTTCAATTACAAGGTACTCAAGATACTTTTATATCGCATCAAGGAGAGCATTTAAAATTTTTAGCATTATAAAATTGTTGAGGATTATTTTCCTAAGATGTTAATTCATGATTATTGGATAAATCTGATCATTCTTGTGGATTGTCACCAAGATTCTCATTTAAATTAATACAAATATTTTTTTAAATTAAATATTAGTAAATTCAGGGGGTCACAATTTATGGCTCTTTATTCTGCTGCAAAATAATAGAATATGCATATAAAATATTATTATAAATCAAAAGAAATAGATCGTTTTTATTATTTTATATCTTGAGAGTAATTTAAATCATCAGAGAATAATTAATAATTAAAACATAGGTAATTACACACCTATGTAAATTAGTGAGGTCAAGAATCCATGTTAAAACAAATCATCGCATCTGAGTTACTAGAAGATTTATCTCCAGAACAACAACAACTTCTTTCTGGTGGAAAAAGTCAAACTAATGGCGAAAATGGAGAAGATAATAATGATGATGATGAGCAAGAGAAGGAGTTTCCAAGCGGCTCCAAGGTTCGTCGTTATCCCATCCGGCTTACTGGAATCCTTACAGTAGTTAAGCCAAAAAAAGACAAAAAAGACTAGTCAATTAGGTTAAACCTAGCAATTTTTGGAGTGAGGAAAACAGCCATATAATTCGCTCATAATAAATTAGTTTTTGAGTGGAGTTTGGCAGTTTGATGCTGTCTTATTGAGGCATAAAAATATTAGCCTAGAGACAAAACAAAAACTGCCAATATATGGCTGTCATCAAAATTATGATCTACACATTTTATTGAGGCAATAAATTATGTCATTTCATAACATTAAATCCGATTTATTTGCGGAGCTATCCGCAGAAGAACAACAAAATTTATCTGGTGGAAGAAGATCCTGGGGTGGGCAATCTCGACCTGATGTTACCGTGAATGGTACGTTGACTGATTCTAGTGGTAACAGTTTCCCAGTTCGCATTTTCGGCTTCATTGCAGGGCCACGTGGCAGAAGACCAAAAACACGCTCTTTTAATCGTTGCTAAGAATGCAGACAAAGAATAGTTGTAAAGGATACTTGGTAAGTATTCTAGTAAACATTAAAGTCCTTTTAATATCATCATCTCATTTTTACTCTATTAGAAAAGTATGAGATGTAAAACCTTTCTCCTGCTGGGCTACGGTGTACACGCAAGTCGGAAAATTTCATGTCCGGTTGTTTTTTACTGATAGGGTGTCGGTATGGACTTTAGTCCTAGCACCGGAAAACATTGATGGTGCTTGCTTTGCACTGCGCGACAACACACCCTAAGCGTTCGCGGATATGCATACGGCAGGCACTCTACGTTTTAAACGCAGCCATGCCTGTCAGAGCTTTACACTTTAGCGACACGTTATTCCGTAATTTGTGCGTAAGTCCTATTAGCCTGTTGGGGGAGAGGCTTTATCTATTTTTTTATGTCTATTTATGAGTAAATACAGAACATTAATAGACAGAATTATCAAATTTAATCTAAAGATATTTAGTCTCTAAAAATCACAATTTTAACTTGAATTAAATTTGAATTTATCATGAGTCAAAAGATAGAAATATGATTATTTTTTTTATAACCTTGGGATCATTTAATCTCCGGCAAATATGTTTAGAAATAAAAGTATAGGTAATACACACCTATATTCCTTTTTGCTTAAGTGTGTACAACCCACAAATAAAATCGAGGTAAAAGATTATGTCAAATCAAGTCATTCAATCTAATTTATTGGTGGATTTATCTACAGAAGAGCAAGAGCATGTGTCCGGAGGACGTGGTTTCGGGTGGGGTGGCGGTCACCATAGAAGAGGTTGGTGGGGTGGCGGTCACCACAGAAGAGGTTGGTGGGGTGGCGGTCACCACAGAAGAGGTTGGTGGTAAATTGGCTAAGTCTACAATCTGTGTAATTCCATAGTTTTATCACTGATCACAAACAATAAGGAAACAAGAACATATCAACAACTTTTTTCGGCACACTCAAGGTTACGGTTACAGTCACCAAGTCTGCAAACGCATATTCTTAGAAGCGAAGCCTCAATGGCTTCGTTTTTTTCAACGAATTAGTCCATTAAATATACGCCTAGTACAAGTCAGCATGAAAATTTATCGTCCCTAGCCTTTAGCCCCTCTTTTCCATCTCCCAAATCCAATCTTGTAAAATAGGATTGACTAACTCAGGTGCTTCATCTTGAGGGCAATGTCCCACCCCTTCTAGGGGAATGAATTTTAGCACTTGTGGGTAGTTAGCTAGTTCTCGACCTAAGCTAATTGGCTCCCAAGGGTCAGCTGTTCCCCATAAAATAATTGCCGGACAAGATAATAAAGGTAACAAATCCTCTGGTAAGGGGCCTGTAGAATAAGCAGTAAAAGCGAGAAACACAGCTACAGCGCCTGGGTCTTTTGCAGGTGCGGTGAGAATATCTACTAACTCATCTGTTACTATCTCTGCATTTGCGTAGGCTTGCAGCAAAATCTTTCTGACTGTTTTCGGTTTAGCAACTTGATTGAAAAAAAAGTTACCCACTGGTTTGATAGATAATATTTGTTGGAGAATGGGCGCTCCGAAGCGACGAGACCAGGGTAGTGTAGCCCGTTTGCGATCGTGTAACAACCGTAAGGAGCAGTTGAGTAAAGCTACTCCTAAAGCTATATCCGGGTTGCTGACTGCTGCTTGCATAGCCACAATACAGCCAATGGAATTTCCTACTAAAAAAGCAGGCCCACCCACTACTTCACGGCAAAAATCTGCTAACTGCTGTCCCCAATTTTCTAGTGTGTAAGCAATTTTTTCCCCCGGTTGAGGTTTAGCTGAAGCACCGAAGCCAATCAAATCAATAGCAAAGACACGACAATTTTCTGCTAAAACGGGGATATTTTTGCGCCAGTGCCACCAAGAAGCGCCAAAGCCATGTACTAAAACTACCGCAGGGCCATTACTTCCTTGACTCTGATAGCAAATGGGGAAGCCTTGCCACATCCAAGTTTTA
Organism: Cyanocohniella sp. LLY; assembly: GCA_022241785.1. GTDB lineage: Bacteria > Cyanobacteriota > Cyanobacteriia > Cyanobacteriales > Nostocaceae > Cyanocohniella. The sequence continues at coordinate 14,345 of JAKOMP010000026.1, forward strand.
CTTGGGGTAAAAGTGTTTGTAGATGCCATCATTGTTAATTTATGTATATATAGCTCGAAGAAGCAAGAAAATGTTGTATCAAAAATTTATTTATGAGAATTTACATTTTTTAATGTTAGCGCGGTCTGGAACTAGCTATTACATCAAGTTGATAACTGTTGGTTAGTACTTTAGGGAACAAGTCTTAAATGGACATCTTCTGTCAGTTTAGCCATTGCACTTCCAAAACAAACAGCTACCATTGCCAAATAAGAAAGGTACTACTTCTGTTATCTTTACTATTGAAGTCTTTCAAAAACTATCCAAACCTATGGAAAAAGGTTGATAATAAGTAGACAATCAATTTAACCAGCTGATATTAGCAGCATCAATGTGTACAGTAGTTGCAACTCGAATAACTATTTTTTGTATTTGACGCATCCGTCTATGGATAGAAAAACTAAACGCCTGTTACTGCTAGTTGTTTCCTGTAGTCTAACTGGTGTACTTCTCGGAGGTACATCAAGTTGGGCAGAAAGCAAGATTTGCTTGCAATCTGATGAGGTTACAAGCGATTGTGTGACTAAAGATCCTGTACAAAAGACTGTCCAAGGAATGAGTACTGGTTTATTAGCAGGGGCGGGCGCGGCTTGCTGTGTAGCCTGGAATGCACGTCACGACAATTAAACAAATATATTTATTCCCACAAGCGGGCTACATTCAGTTTGAGAGCTTGTGGGAATTTCCGCGTACTATTAAAAGCGATAATTGCGATCGCGTACCCACAAACTCACAGGTACAGCGTTACCTTGAGGATCTACTCTGATTCTGACGGTAATGGGTCTAATTTGTCTACCTCTTGATCCTCTGATTTGCTGGGCAGATTCAAAGATATCGTTACTAATTTGCTGGCGTTCTTGTTCTGGTAGATAGTATGTTTCTACTCCATAAGTGATGGCATTATTTTGATACACACCCCTTAAGGCTACTTGATTACTGGGAAGAGACTGGGGTAAAGTACCATTTACTCGTACTGGTCTCCAAGCTCTAGGAACACCACCTTCTGAGAATTGTTGCTCTTGTAAAATCACATACAAGTTGGTTCCTGGTAGTAATTGTCTGTTTCTCCCTTGATTTCTCCTCAGTAAATCATCCCAACCGGGCAGCTTTCGTAAATTGTCCACACGAGATATGTTGTAATCCAAGTTGAGGGAAAAGTCTTGCACCACATTGTTAGGATTTTGAGGCAAGGTTTGCAAAATTACATCCCTACCGGCAATGTTGGTGTACATGGCTTGAGTGGGAACTGCCAAAATGATGCCTGTTTGAATTAATAGGGGAATTAATAGCCGCCAAATAGGTAAAGGCTTGTTCGCTTTTTGTTCAGTTGCAATTAAGTAATCTCGAAAAGTCAGCTTCTCGGAAAACTCGACTTCCGGAGGCAATGTTTTCTTTTTACTCGATTCAGAGGCATCACTTCTCATGAGCGTAGTCCTAAAATGAGGGTTATTTTTCAAAATGTTGTCTGGTATTTCCAGAATTAGGACTGACGCAGAGATCCTCTAAACAGGATGAAGTAAAGAGATTTTACAACCTAGTACAGTACGGGTTAAATAAACAGACCATTTGAGATCCATGAAAAGCCTATGAAATAAGCTTTTGACTTCACGGTGGTACTAGTACCGCTACAAAAAAGTAATTACGAATTACGAGATCCAGCAGGTAAGCGACGTTCAAACCACAATCCAGCGCTAATTAACGCCGAACCGCAGAGAAAAAAGACCAGGGACTGAAAAAGTATATCAGTGTCGTATTCTATCACGCGGCTAATAATTTGCAGTGTTAGTAATAGCATACCTCCCCAAAAGGTGCGTCTGTCGTTTAATTTCATTCCTTCGCGAATTAGTCCCGCGGCTAAAAACGCCAACAATACATTGAACATGAAACTGCCTAGTTCATCAATACGGGTAATAGCTAGATGCCAGAAAGGTGTAATGATGATGAAAGCCAAAAACGTGGTAACAACGGCAATGGTGAAAATTAATTCCCGGCGAGGTGGGTTATTTCTCAACCGCAGCAACGACAACCATTGTAATACTGCTAAACCACTCAGAATCCCTAAATCAATTACAGGCAGAGACATGGAGAAGTTAGTATTGTTGGATGGGAAGAAAGAATTGAAACTTGGGGCTACCCATTGCCAACGAAAAGACAAGGCATAAAAGACAAGTCCGAAAAATATCAAAGCTAAGTTACGGGCTAGGGGTTGAAATAGCCTGTAATTTACTGTGGGAAAAAGCAGATCATCATAACTCCAGAATAATGCAGGTGGCAATGCTAAAGCAAAAGATGCCACCCAAGGAGCCATATCAGAGAAATTCAGCAGTGGTAGCGGATTGAGATTTAACTGCAATGTCACAGCAAAAACTACAGATGCTAAGACAAATATCCAACGCGAGCGACAAAAATATGCTAAGGGTACAAATAGCAACCATGACAATAAAGGCATATGTCGAACTGCCAACCGTACCCAATTCCAGTCGCTAGACGTATACCACAAGTCTCCTCTTCCTGTCCAATAGCCAATTTGGATCAGGACAATGGCCATAATTCCCAGGGAATTTAAGGACAGAAAGTAAGCCATGACCAAAACACCAAATCCCCAAGCAAAAAACAGTTCGGGTATAGAACCGTTAATGTTGAAAATCTGTGCCATCAGCACTATATTTGCGCCAAAAATAAAAGCGCTGAGAATTAGTAATCCTTCTCCGAGTATACGTCTGCCTTGTTGCTGTTTATTTCTTTCATTGTTGCTTTGTTTAACTGGTATCCATGTATAAAAACCAGTGATACTAGTTGATAGAAACAAACTCATCATGAGGATGAATTTGACTTCTCTTGACCAAGCTTGCCAGTTGGCTGCAACAAAGGTAATTACACCTAGAAATAACAGGATACCACCTATAGATATCACCATCATGCCAAAGCGATCGCGTGCAGCAGCTTCCAAGTTATTAAATCGATAACGTTCTGCTAAGTCTTGGTACTGTGACGAACTAATCAGTCCTTCATCTCGCCACAATTGTGCTTCTCGGCGTAATTTTTGCTGAAAATCATCTAACATTTATGACCATCTCCGGTGCAGTGGGTTAGCTTGGCAATCATTATTTAGAATGGGGGTCATTATGTTTTCAGTATGCAGCCAATACCCTAGATAGCATTGTTCTTCTGTAACATTTTTACTAATGGAAAAACCATCAAATTTATTAATTAAACTCTCACGGCGTTTGTTTGAAAATCCAGATAATCAAGAAAAATTCATCAATTCCTTAATTCATCCCCAACCTTTTGAGTCTGCTGTTATTTGGTGTCAAGATAAACCAGATATTTTGCCTTTTAGGGCAGAAAAAACAATAATTTGGCAACCACAATTTGTAGACCGTTTAAGCATAGGCGAAAAACCCGGAAAAAATATCTTGCATGACCAAGGTTATTTCTATTGTTTAGATTTTTCTTCTGTATTTGCAGCTTCTATTTTGTTAGCAATTCCTCAAAACGTGCGGGTAGTTTTTGACATGTGTGCTTCTCCTGGTGGTAAGAGTATTTTCGCTGGGAAGGCTTTGCAACCAGATTTACTCATTAGTAATGAGGTGATTGGTAAGCGATTGGGGATGCTAATTTCTAATTTGAAGCGTTGTCAAATTAAACCTTGTATTGTAGTGAATCGAGATTCTAGTATTTTTGCTGAAAAAATACCGTTGTCTAGTGATTTGGTCATGGTAGATGCACCTTGTACTGGGCAATCTTTACTGGCTAAGGGTGATAAAGCTCCTGGTTGTTTTCATCCCACTGCTATTAATAAAAGTGCCAATCGGCAAAAAAGAATTATTGCTAATTCGGCTCAACTGGTGGCACCACAGGGTTATTTAGCTTATATGACTTGTACTTATTCCCCTGAGGAAAATGAGCAAGTTTGTGAATGGTTTTTGTCAAGGTTTCCTCAGTTTAAAGCGGTTAATGTGAGTTATTTAGAGAAGTATCAGTCACATTTAAGTAATATTCCTTGTTATCGCCTTTTTCCTCAAGATAGGTTGGGTGCTGGTGCGTTTACAGTGCTGTTTCACAATACTGCTGAGGGGGGAAGGAATGAGGTGGATTTTGATACTTTGTCTGGGGTATGGAGGAATACAAACCATAGAGACACGGAGGACACAAAGAATTTTTCTTAACCTCTTAACCGCAAAGGAAACGAAATTCATGTATCTGTAAGCCTTTATATACTTGGAATGGTTGATATAATATATGAAAAATTTCCGTATAATAATTAGTTATGACGCAAGACTATTAGTTGAGGGGTTAATCAAAACTTAGTATTCAAGTAAATAGAAGCATAATCAAAATTCCCAGGTTATTGAAAATATCCTCATTGAACGAATTTATTGAGTTCTTGTACTAATAAATGCACCGTTGTAGAGGGATTATTTTTAGCAGGCATTGGGGGAGAATATTGATTGAGTAAATTAATAGCGTTTTTAATAGCAGTAGCTTGTTTTCCAAATAGCTCATCATAAATTATTTCACTATTTTTTTGATACTTTCTATTAAGGAGAAGACTCAATTTTTTGATATAGTCGCTTCGAGGAATTGCAGTATTGAGAAACTCAAAGTGAAGGACATACCATAGTTCAAATGCCTCATTGGAATAAGCTACTTTAAAGCCCTGCTTTGTAGCATTTTTTATAGCATTATTAAAATCTTCTGGAGTCCAAGCATCCCGATCAAAAACGCACCATACCTGATCATACTCTTCTTGTTCTTTTAGCTCTTTTGCTCTGTTTACAAGTTTACTAGGGTTTTCTCCTACTCCCTGGACATCTATTTCAGCGACATTTTTAGGAACGCGAAAACTTCTAAAGTAGTTAGGTTCTGTTTTCTCTCCTTCACACACAATCAAGAATCTCTGTTTAACTTCTCTAGTATCAACTTTTCTAGGAGAATACCCACGAGAATTTATTTTTCTTCTAGGCATTAGATTCAATCAAATTATTTAGATTGCCAATATACGGAATTGCACCATATCTTCCCTTAATATAGTCACTTTCAAAAGATGCATCATTACGTATTTTATACTCTGCTAGAGAATATAAATCTGTTGCACCGTACCTATTCTTTTCAGTAAACCAAATTTGATCTCTACGAAAAACCTTATTATTGAGTAAATTAGTATCATGTGTCATGAAAATTAATTGAGCATTGTTTGGGTTTGTTTCTTGAGAATTGAATAATTTAACAATTGCAAGGCTAATTAAAGGATGAAGTCTTGCATCAAACTCATCAATAATAAGAATTTCTCCTTCTTGAAGAGCAGTTATGAGAGGGCCAGCTAAAGCAAAAACTTTTTTCGTCCCCTCAGATTCATGACTTTTCAAGTCAAATTTTTCGATTAATTTATCGTTTCCACTATCATCAAATTTTCGATGAGAAATACCTATTGAAGTTGAAGTTGCTTTACCTCCTCCTACTTTGGCAATCAGCTTCTTAAGCTCGTCTGGAATTTCATCAGCAAAAGAATCAACTGTAAAATCTTCCTGCTTAACTTGTATCTCACTAATCCCTAAGTCCAGTTTCTTGATCAACTGAATAATATCGGTTCTGTGCTTATTATTTATGAAGCATTTGACTGTATAATTTAAATATAGTTGATCATGCAGACCAGAAATAATGTTCAATTTATCCGTTATCCAATCTAAAATTTTCTCGGCGAGATCAACGTTAAATTGAGCAGAAACAGATAGGAAAAGCGCATTATTTCTAGTTCTTTGCTGAATACCATCAGCATTATAATTTTTAGATGATTTAATATTATCGAGGTTGCGTTCAAATAGCTTAGTTTCTCTCACCTTAGGAACATAAAATAGCCACTCAGATATAACTCTCTCTTGAGTTACTTCAAATCCATATCTATATTTTCGTCCATCCATCAAAAATACTAATTCAAAGTATGATGGCTTTCCTTCAGTTTCTGTACTTAGCCTAAAAGGTTCTACACCTATTTCATCTGTACTTTGAGTTTCTTTAGAGGAATTGACCATAAACCATTTCATAAAGCTTAATGCTTTAGCAAGATTACTTTTGCCACTAGCATTTGCTCCATATATTGCAGCAGTCTTCAGCAGCTTCAGATCCTTGTCTACATCAAAAGCGTTATTTACATCAAGGCTTTTGTCCCTTGATACAAGATTAGCTGCCACCATGCTAAAGGTGACTTGATCCTTGAAAGATCTGTAATTACCAACACTAAATTCGATAAGCATGGCTCATCCCTTAGGCTTAAGTTAGAAATCTGTGAAAAAATTACAGAATCCTATTCTAAGGTTAGCAGTAATTGGCTGAGAATACTATGATATAAGATTGTTTTACATCGTACATAAGTACTGATTGAGTGTGCTGCATAACCATTAACTGGCTTCGTTTTTGATTAGGAACATTATCAGAGCCATTGAGTGCGATCGCCTGTGCCAGTTGCGTAAGTCCTGACTAAGAAACAACAAATCTTAAACACCATTAAATACTGCCTTGCGTTATCAATCAATGATTAGTAAATGTACTGAGCTAAAAGTTGGATCTCATTACTAAAATATACTTATATAGTTATAGGTAATAAATAATGTCAGGTGTACCTACTCAGTGTCAAAATTTGGCAGAGCAAGTTGAGTCTATATTACAACTGTTACAGCAAGAGCCTGGTTTACGTTCTCAAGATGTTACTTCTGTACAAACTTCTCTAGGTAAGGTGATTTCTCCGAAGTTTGAAATTGTGTTTGCGGGTGCATTTAGTGCGGGTAAGTCGATGTTAATTAATGCACTCTTAGAACGGGAATTATTATACAGTGCAGAAGGACACGCTACAGGTACAGAATGTAAAATTGAGTATGCAGATTTAAATAATGAACGAGTAGTTTTAACTTTTTTAAGTGAAGTTGAAATTCGAGAACAAGCGAGTTCTTTATGTCAACAATTAGGGTTTCAAACAGCCGCTAATATTAATCAAGCCGAAGTAATTAATTTACTACGTCAAGGTTGTGAAGCTATTATTCAGCAGGAAGGTGGAGAAAGTAAATCGGAACGCGCTAAACAAGCGAAGGCTTTAATATTATTACTTGCAGGATATGAGGCTAATCGTCAGCATATTCATACTATGAATAATGCTACATATTCAATGGAGCAATTTAATTTTTCTAATCTTAAGGAAGCTGCGGGATATGCGCGGCGCGGAAGTAATAGTGCTGTTTTAAAACGGATTGAATATTATTGCAACCATCCGCTTTTGCAAGATGGTAATATCATCATCGATACACCAGGAATTGATGCACCAGTGGAGAAGGATTCACAGTTAACTTACTCCAAAATTGAACATCCTGATACATCGGCGGTGGTGTGTGTGCTGAAACCTGCGGCGGCTGGTGATATGACTAAGGAAGAAACGGAACTTTTAGAAACTATCCGCAGAAATGGGGGAATCCGCGATCGCATCTTCTACACCTTCAACCGCATCGATGAAACTTGGTATAATACTCAGCTAAGGCAGCGGTTGGATGATTTAATTAGTGGACAGTTTCGCGATGCGCGTAGGGTTTATAAAACTAGCGGTTTGTTGGGATTTTACGGCAGTCAGATAAAACAAACAAGTGGCCAAGATAGATTTGGGTTAGATTCTATTTTTGCTGAAAGTGTTAAAAGTTTAACTGGTAGAGAAGAAACACCGCAATTTATTAATGAGTTTAATCGTTATTGTGCTAATTCTGGTAAATTGTCATCCAGTCAGTTTCGCATTTCTGTAAATAGTTTTGAAACTCCCAACGAAAATTATGTCCGCATTTTAGCTGAACAAGGTACGCCTTTAATTAAGCAGCTAATTCAAGATAGTGGTATTGAAGAATTTCGCACGGCTATTACTCAATATCTCACAGAAGAAAAGCGCCCACAACTTTTTCAAAATTTAGCTGATGACTTAGAAGATATTTGTATTAAATTAAAAAAACAATATCAAAGTGAACAAAGACATTTAGATAGTCAGCCGCGAGAAATTGAGGCGATGAAAGCCCAAGAATTGCAACGCCTGAATCAGCAACTACAGCAAGTTGGTAAAGACTTTAGCCAACACATCACAGAAGAAGTGAATCAATTAATTAATAATTCTTGTGATGCTTTTGATGCTGATTTTCGGCAATTACAATCAAGAATGATTCGCCGTTTAGATGAGTTGCTAGATACATTTTCTGTAGCTGATGCTTATCGACGTTCTACCCTCAGTCATCCCCGAAACGCCACAGCACCTTTACTGGCTATTTTAGTAGAAGCATTTTATTATTTAGCAAATCAATTAGAAGATATTTTAATAGAGTCTTCCCAACAATTGGTTGCTAATTTATTCCAGCGGTTAATGGAGAAGATTCGCAAATCAGAATACTATCGTCAATTGTATCGCTTGTTAGGTAACGATGGTGGCATAGAACAAGAGGTAAAAGCGTTAGAAAAAACAGTATCTCTGGCGTTGGTGAGTGCAGCTAGTGTAGAATGCGATCGCTTCGTTCGAGAAAGTCCCAGATTTTATGATGAAGGCACTTTTTCTATATATCAATTTCGCCAAACTTTGATGCAAACTTCCCAAAGTTATGACGGCGAAAGCATCATAGAAGCTGAACCTGCAATTAGACAGTTGTTGAAATTGGACTTTGAACCCAAGGTTTCCCACACAATTCGTAAATCCTTCCGTCAAACCATCAACCAAATTCTCAAAAGTCAGTTGTTACCAATGGCTGATAAGCAAGCAGATGATATTTTGCAGCAGTACACCCAAGCACGCGCTTATTTAGAACAAACCCTGCAACAAGAAGCCGAGGAAAAGATTTTGCATAACCGACGCTTATTGAGTGCTGTTGAACAAAAAATTGAAACTTATAATGCATCTGTTTCTCACATTAATAGCTGTTTACAAGCAATGCAGTTGTATGACCATTTATTACCTGTAATTGGTAACGAAGAAGTTCTACCTCTCATACATGATGCAGAAGTTGTTGAACAGCATTTTGCTAGTAAAGAGATTTCTGTTGCTGATAGTTTCGTAAATAATACAGCCCAGGTTTAAGTATAATAAGTCTGCCTAGGCGGACTTATTATATATAGCTATAAATTTGATTAATAGAAGAATAGAAAATATAAATATCAAAGGTGATGGGCAAATGATACTTGATAATGATAATGGATTTAAGAAACTTAATTATAGTGAAAATGATGTTTTTGAAATTGATGATAACACATACAAAATTGCCAAGTTTAAAAAATCATTACATCAATCATTTAATTCTTCATTAGCATATACGTTAGAGCAAGAATTAGGTAATAGAACTATTGATATAAGCTTAAATGATCAAGTTTTTTCAGCAGGTATAGATTGTCATATACTAACACTTGGTTCTGATGCTTGGAAAAAAAGAAAATTAAAGTTTAAAGTCAGCTTTGAATTTTATATTGAAGATAATTTAGAAACCACCAATAGCAAGTCTTCAGAATTGGTTGAACCCGAATCGCCTCTTGATGACCTCCGCTACATAATCAATCAAGAAAATTCATGAATAAAACTCCTCGGATTCGTATTCCACCAGAAGTCAGAAAATACGTATTTCAACGCGACAAATACCAATGTCAAAGCTGCGGTAAAACAACCGGAGAAACTGACCTGACAATCGACCATATTATTCCCCTCGCTCGTGGCGGTCAAAATGATATTAGCAACTTACACACCCTCTGCTTTACCTGTAATCAGCAAAAAACAGACAGACTTGACCCTCATTTTCGGCGATATTTTCAGCAATAGAGTATTACTATTCCCAGCCAGGAGCGCTTAAAATTGTTCCTCTGTTGTTTCGGGGGTGGTAATTTTCATGTTTTCAAAAATACTAGCCATCCAAGGTAAAATAACGAGAATTGCTCCTAAAACTACTAAAAAGACAGAAATCCCTAAAATCTGATCACGGGGAATTTCTAAAACACCACGTAAAATAACTTCCCGCAATGCAGAAACAATAGTAATTTCTACTGCTGCGCCTACAGATATACGCTGTTCTTGCAGGTAATCAATTAACAAACGAAATAACTCTACTAAAATCAAGATAAACAAGATATCAGATGTTATTTGCCGTAAATCTAAAGGAGACAAAAACGCGAAGAACATATCTCCTAATCGGATCAGCATTACACCAAATAATACTAAGCACAAGGAAATGACAATCAAGTCTTGAAAAAGTTCTAAATTACTGACAATTCTATCTCGTTTAAACCAACTTTGTACTTCTGTAATCACCCGCTTGGGCATAAGAACTCCAAATATTTGAGCTTTGTCTATCTTAATAATAGGCAATTCAAAATTTTGAAAGTTATTCTTGGTAACTTTTTGAGATGAACTTGTGAAAGTATGAAGGATACTATCTTGGTACTGGAGGAGTTTAATATGGTAATTATGGACGGAAGCATTTGGGGAGGGATGTGAAAAGCTATCTGTGAGACAATCACAAATATATTTAGTGGAATCAACTGAAATGCTATGGCTTGTTGTCCTCCTTGGGGTATTGATGGGAGTAGTCGGGTTTGGCGCAATTTATCAAGCACTTGCCACAAGTCGCGATCGCCGAAGGTTTCCGCCACCTGGAAAATTAGTTGAAGTCAATGGTAATAATTGGCACTATCAAATAATGGGTAAAGGTCATCCAACAGTCATTGTGGATAGTGGAAGCGGAGGTTCTCACCTAGATTGGCAGTTAGTGCAGCCTGAAGTAGCCAAATTTACCAGAATCTTTAGCTACGATAGAGCAGGCTATGGCTGGAGTGATTTTAGTTCAGAACCACGCACAGCTGAGCAGGCTGTTAATGAGTTGCGGCAACTTTTGAAAGAAGCAGAAATTGAGCCGCCTTATGTCTTAGTGGGAATGTCTTTCAGTGGTTTATTCACTCGATTATTTGCCTATCAGTATCCAGAAGAAGTAGCTGGAATGGTTTTAGTAGATGTAACTCATGAGAAAATGTATGAGGAGACACCAACCGAATGGGTGGAATTAAACCAACGACTTGAAAAGCTGTTAATTTATGTATTGCCAATCATAGGGCGCATGGGTCTATTTCGTTTGCTTGTCACTTTTGATTATTTGCCTTTTGCAGCTGGTTTATTCCAAAAATTTCCACCTTCAATACAGCCTCTTGCTAAAGCAATCTATTCTCAAACTCAGTTTGGAAAAACCTTTGCTGAGGAATCGGCTGCGGTATCAGTTAACATGAAACAGGTTGAACAAGCACGCAAGATAAAACCTTTTCCGGAAATTCCTCTATTTGTCTTGTCGTCCGGAAAGCCAGACTTTGGCATAACACAAGAGGTGCTTGAAAAACTGCAAGAATTACATGCAGATCTAGCTAATGAGTCACCTCAAGGCGTTCACATCATTGCTGATAAAAGTGGACATGTTATCCAATTAGATGATCCAGAATTAGTCATTGATGTAATTCGTCAAGTTGTAGAAAAAGTGCATTGTCATAGCTTTCCCTAACAGAGATATGTATCTCGGTAACCACCCCATTAGGAGATCAAAGCTATAGCTGTAGCCTAACTTTTCACGGTATCTGGAAAACCTCTCTCCTGCGAGGAGGAACCACTGCGTTGCGCGGGTTCACCGCGTTGTAGCAAGTGGCGTTAGAGACTTTGAATTCCTGGTTTGTCAGTGAGATTTTCCGTGAACTTTTCCCTGTTCCCGGCTATAAATTAAACAACCACAAAAAAACATGAAAAATTGTATGTTTTTCTGTGGTTATTAGGTTATTTTTTAATTACAGATTTATTTTGTGGTAATTACCACTTAAATCTATTCAAATTTACTCAAAACATGACTGACATCAACGGCTAACTTTTGCCCTAGCTTGAGTAATTGATGACATTGATTATTATCTTCTTGATTAGCAGGCGTCGTGACACACAAGGGCACAATTTCGCTGTGCAAGCAGCTAAAGAATAGCTCTTGAGAACGGTGCAGAGAAATACCCAGATTTAGCTGAGAAGCGACATCAATTAATCGTTCTAAACATTGGATTTCTATAGCAAAACTACCATTGGTATTGTGTAACAATTGCCAAAGTAATCGCATAATCAATTGCTCTAATATCTGCTTACCTTCAGGAATATTTAACTGACAATGCAGATGTTTAGCTTCAGTAGCGATCGCCTCTAATTCTCCAATGTGATTTAAGCTCAATCCCGATTCGCTGATATCTTGCTCAAGCGATCGCAATGTTGTCATACAACGAGATCCTAAAGCAATCTCGGCGGCTACCTGCAATTCTTGGGGAACCTCTAGTTCGTCCCGGTGAAAGGCCATGAGGATACCGTAATTATCTCGGTATGCTTGGGTGTAAAGCTGGTCTAAACGTGTTAAGGTTTCCTGACTCAGCAGCCGCATAATTCGATGACGTTCTTCAGCAAAGAGATTCTGCAAGCTGAATGTCTCTTCTTTGAATAGCTGTGTCATCACCAAGATCGCGTGAGCTGCACTCGCTTGTTGCAATGCCCCAAATAGCTTATCTTTTAATTGGCTGTAGTCACGTCTACCAGTAAATAATTGTGTACAGCAGTGAAAATCCCAGCCTCCCAAATGCAGAACAGCAAACACCAAACTTTCACTTTCCCAGGTAATTTCTGATACCAGTTGTAAATGTCCTACCGCCAGAGTCAATGATCCCATGCGTTGCATTTGGTAATCTATCTCATTGACGGTGTAACAATAAACGCGCTTTTGGTGGGGATGCGGATATTTAGTAGCTTGTTCTCCTGTGAGGGGATTGAGTGTTTCGGCGGGTTTGTGATTGCCAAACAAAGAAGTAATCGCATAATGGGCAGCTACCTGCTTTACACTCACTTGAGCAGTTTGCACCATTTGGCGATAAATTTCTGCACCATGTTTGAAAAGATCCACATTACTGGGAGCTAATCTCAAGAGTTTGAGAAAACTTTTTTCTAACTGTACACCAGCCACATCTCCAGCCAATTCCAAAGCACGGGAGGCGTAGCGGAGAATTTGCGTACCTTCGGGACGAGAAATTTCTTCAAAAAACCAGCCACAACTGGTGAACATCAGCAAAGCATGACGCTGCATTTCCAATAAACGTAAAGCGTCTACTTGTTCAGCGGCTGTAAGTTTGTGGGTTTGATGGCAAGCTAGAAAACGGTTAACATTAGCAGGCGAGCGATCGCGCAGCACTTGAATATATTCATCCCGTGCTAGCCAAGGATCGCGGAATAACTGCCTAGCATTTTCTTCGTAGACATCAATTAATTGATCCCGCAGCCAATTTAAAGCATTTCGCAACGGGCGCCGCCATTTTTGATGCCAAACACCACCTTCACCACCACAACCACAGTCATCTTCCCATCTACCGACACCGTGGGCGCAACTCCAGGCTGTGACGGGTTTTAACTCTACTTCCCAAGTGGGAGTATTCAAGCTGAGATAATGGGCAAAGTTAGTTACTGTCCAACCCTGTTTGGGAAACTCCTTTGTAAAAGCGTAGGCTAAAGTTTTCTCTGTTCCCTTTTTATGGTGTCCAAAGGTTTCGCCATCTGTGGCTACAGAAATTAGTTGTGCTGGACGGTGATCCCCACGTACCGCCGAACCGATGCGGCCAGCAAAATGACTGGAATTATAAACCACATCACTAAAACCCATGTCCCGCGAAATCGGGCCATCGTAAAAGAAAATATCAATATAAGGACGGGAATCGCCATCATCCCAACTCCCAACTCCCAACTCCCCACTCCCTTGTGTAGTACTCAATTGTGGGTTTAAATAACAACGATAAGGACGGGTGGGATCAATTTGACTACCGCCGACTTCTTGCCATTCATGATGATCCCCATCATGAGTTGCTAGGGGACGACAACGTTGTGCTTGGGATGGTGCAAGGATGATGAAGCGAATGCCTTCAGCAACCAAAGCTTCTAAAGTTGCATAGTCCACACCTGTTTCCGCTAGCCACATCCCTTCGGGATCACGGCCGAAACGGGAACGGAAGTCTTCTTTACCCCAGCGAATTTGGGTGTATTTATCCCGTTCATTCGCCAAAGGCAGAATAATGTGATTGTATACTTGCGCGATCGCATTGCCATGACCTTGCAAGCGCTGACCACTTTTGGTGTCCGCTTCCAAAATCCGCTGATAAACCTCCAAATCGTAGCGTTCTAGCCACGACATCAGCGTCGGACCCATATTAAAGCTGAAATATTCGTAATTATTGACGATCCCCACTATTTCGCCCCGGTCATTGAAGACTCTAGCAAAGGCATTTGGGCGATAGCATTCCCAATGAATGCGTTCATTCCAATCATGGAAAGGTGCAGCACTGGGTTGACGTTCAATGGCATCCAAATAAGGATTTTCCCGTGGTGGCTGGTAAAAATGACCATGCACCGTGACATAAACACCAGTCGCCTGTTTTACGGGATCAGTCTGGTGAGTATCTTTGGGAGTGATATGTGATGTAAATGTTGAGCCAGAGCTAGCTGGCATTTCAGCAGCAGAAGTCATGTATATTTATCCAAACAAAAAACTTACAAGTGCGCCGAAAACTGTGTATTTAAACCTGACTACAGAGGTTTCAACACAAAATCCGGTATATATGAAAACTATGGGTATAGGATACAGTTAAATATCCAAAAAAGCTGTCTGACTAGAGTGAGAAATCTGCGTTATCTCACAGCCATTTCCCCAAGGGCTTGAAGTCATCAGTCATTAAACAATGTTTTAATTAGGGTTTTTGTGTTGACTGCGCCAGTAAAAAATTTAATTGTCATTTAATCTATTAAACCCCATTTTTGGCGTAAAAAGCTGGCGGCAATTGATAGTTTTGCTACGAAAGTTTGCAAAAACTCCATAAATTGCAACTTTATTTTACATATCTCATACAAACCGAGAAACAGTACAAACACAGAACAGAAGTGTAGACAGTTGAGAGTATCCTAGAGTCTTGAAGTCGTGGGGCTTTAGTCCGTGCTGAGTGCTGAGAAAATACAACAGAGAAGATGGCATCATTTTGGTTGTTGTACTCTTCATGCAGAATGGAGAACTCAGGATCAGCTTCTGTGAACAATAATCTTACCTTAAGGTAGCAAATGTCAGTTAAAAACGTTCTGTTTCTTGTTTTATTACTGTTTATTCCGGTTTCCCTAGCAGCACACTTTCTAGAATGGGGAGACTTAATAGTTTTTATCACAGCTGGTTTAGCAATTTTGCCCTTAGCCGCTTGGATGGGTACAGCCACAGAAGAAATAGCTGTTGTAGTTGGCCCAAGCTTGGGAGGATTACTTAACGCCACCTTTGGCAACGCCACAGAACTGATTATAGCTTTAGTGGCGCTGAACGCTGGATTGGTGGATGTAGTCAAAGCCAGCATTACAGGTTCCATTATCAGTAACTTACTGCTGGTGATGGGTTTTTCGATGCTGTTGGGTGGACTGCGGTATAAGGAACAGACATTCCAGTCGGTTGTAGCGCGGGTGAATGCTTCGTCAATGAATTTGGCGGTGATTGCCATTTTGCTACCCACGGCGATGAATTATACATCTGTAGGCATCAACGAAAAGACTCTGCAAAATTTTTCTTTAGCTGTGGCCATTGTATTAATTCTGGTTTATGCCTTGACACTGCTATTTTCCATGAAAACTCATGCCTATTTATATGATGTGGGTGTAGCAGAGATAGAAGCCGAGGAAACTCCTCAGACCAAACCTAATGTTTGGCTATGGAGTGGCGTGCTGTTAGTATGTACGCTGCTGGTGGCATTAGAATCAGAAATGTTGGTAGATACTTTGGAAGTAGCTACATCTCAGTTAGGTTTGACATCACTGTTTACAGGGGTGATTTTAGTTCCCATTATTGGTAACGCTGCTGAACATGCTACTGCTGTCACCGTGGCCATGAAAAATAAGATGGATCTTTCATTATCAGTGGCTGTGGGATCAAGTATGCAGATTGCCTTATTTGTCGCCCCCGTGTTAGTGATAGCCGGGTGGTTCCTCGGTCAACCAATGGATTTGGATTTCAACCCTTTTGAATTAGTGGCTGTAGCGGTGTCAGTGTTGATTGCCAATAGCATTAGTTCTGATGGTAAGTCCAATTGGTTAGAAGGCACTTTACTATTAGCCGCCTATACAGTCTTGGGCTTGGCCTTCTACTTTCATCCAGTCATCGATAGTGTTGGGTAGTTATAGCAGGGAACAGGCTTGAAAGTCTCTGACAGGGCTTACGTAACCAACCACGTATTTTCGTCATTGCGACCTTAGGGAATTTTCATAGCGAGTGCGTAAGTCCTATCTGAGTGTCAATCCCAAATGGTATAAGACGGTGGATGATGTTTTTTCCACTTTTTATAGGAATTAAGCTGACTCGCCGTTTTTTTTGTGAGTTTTTGTACTGAGTTGAAACTAACAAATTTGTCTCTTATTTATTAATATCTTGATTACGGTTAAAAATCGTACAACTTTTCATCATATTTTTAATCTTTCAATTGGTAACTAGGCATACATTTTTTGATTACAAGTATCGGCTTTTTTAGTGAAAAAGAGCTAGTGAGTCAGCTTATTAAGCATTCATTAATTTACATCATTGTGTCAAATACTATCAGTATCTCACACACGATTACTGAATAAAATTTTTGATGTCTATATTTATTTAACTTCTGAAATTACTGAGTATTTTGATGAGACTTTAGGAGGAAGAAAGTAAACAATAGGCTACTGTAAAGTTGACTTTCAGAAAATCAGATTGGGAGATTTTATTTATTAAATAATTCAAGGTAAAAACAAATAAAATAATGCTCACTTTTCTTGTAATGCAGGGATTTTGACCGCTAATCAATGAGAGTAGGCAAAATAAATATTCTACAAAATGCGGTAATTTATGCTGTTTATTTACTTCAATAGGTAAAAATTTTATCAGGCAAATTGTATGTTTAATAACAAGAATAATGTTCAATTATCTATTTTTTCATAATTAAAAAAAATACTACATTGTTTTTTTACATTTCTCAGGAGTAACTATTCCGGACTAACAACCAGTTGGTTTGTCAATAGATATCAGGGTATTAGTAAAATGAATGACCATGAGTGAAATTGGCCTGCTGATGACGGGCGTATTAATCACAAAACGACCATATTTGCCCAATAATTTACCGAAGCAGCAACCATTTCCAATGGAGAAAAGCTCGCAGAAGTTAATACAGCGCAAGTTAACTCAATTAGCTCCAAATCATCAAATCACACCACCTGAATTTATCCAGACAGATCAAGGTTACTCAGAAAATTTCCAAGACCGGAATTTTCCAATAAACACGACAAAACGTTTATCCCCTGGTTCTTTTACCTTAGCTAAAGCTAACGTCCAAGCTACAATCAAAGTTGCCCAAGTAGCAGCGCGACCCCAAAGGTTTAACGCCCAATCTATGCCGACTTTGCGTTTTGGAAATTCTGGTACTTCAGTGAGAGTTTTGCAAAGACTGTTAGTGTCTAATGGCTATGCTATTGGAGTTGATGGGTCTTATGGGCCACTGACAGAAACAGCAGTCAAAGCTTTTCAAAATCAGCGGCGTTTGGCGGTAGATGGAATAGTAGGCCCAGTTACTTGGCGTGAGTTGACAATTTAGTCTGTTGTCAGTGGTCAGTTATTTTGGGATTTAAAAAACTAATTTAAAATATGCCATCGCTTTGTGACAATTAATAACTAACATCTGACAACTGACTAATGATGATTTAGCGATGTTGATGCTGCTCTAGTAGTTGTTGAGCTTTGGGTTTGTAAATTAAATAGAACAACGCTTCGAGATAGCGCAGCAAGTCTTCCCGATTTTCCTTGGAAGTAAAGTTCCAGAAGCCATAAATCCTCGCTAGGGATAACAGCTTAGTTGTATGAATTTTCCAGGTATATGTACTGTACACCCTGTCAATACCTTGCCGAGAAATGGCATCCCAATAATCAGGTTTTTGCTCACATTTAGTGACAAATTCGTAAATTTTGCTAGCTGTTTCTTCTAAATTTGTGGGGTTAATGTAAAAGCCATTTACCCTATCTTGAATAATTTCTAGCGGCCCACCGAATTGTGTAGCAAAAGTTGGTAGCCCCGAAACCATGGCTTCCAAAATTGTCAAACCAAAAGCTTCAAATAAAGCTGGTTGAACAAAGACACCTTTACGGTCGGCAATTACTCGGTAAATTTCACCAGAATCAGACTTTGATAAGCGTATACCTAGCCAGCGAATCTTGCCGTAGAGATTGTATTGTTCAATGATTTGATAGAGTTTGATAATTTCGTCGCGTTCTTCGTTGTCTCCTGATTCTTCAACGCGCAACTTACCGGCGACTAATATTAAGTTGCAATGCTCTTGTAGTTCTTGACTCTTACCAAAGCATTCTGCTAAACCTGTGAGGTTTTTAATGCGGTCAAGACGCGCTACGGAAAACAGTGGGCGCTTATTGGGGTCGTCTAGTTTGCCAAAAATTTGGTTAGGGTCTTCTAAATTAAAGAGTATTTCATCCAGGCGATCGCTATCAGTTTTTATGCGATCTTCTCTGCGGGTGTAAGGAAAATAGTAACTCTCGTTGACTCCCGGTGGTACTACGTTGAATTTGGGGCTAAATAGTTCAATGCCATTGACTACGTGATATAGCTCCGGCATAGTGAAACATTTGTAAGACTCATACTGGCCAATGCTGTCTTGTGTACCCACAATTTCTTGGTAGGTGCTGCTGACAACGAAGTTAGCCGCATTCATGGCTATTAAGTCGGCTGTAAATTGCAAAGAAAAATGATATTTCTCTTCCAAATCTTGCCAGTATAAGTTACTAAACAAGTATTTAGATTTTTCCAAAGCATGAGCGATGTTGCACTGGGTGACGTTCATCCGTCGTGCTAACAAAAAGGCTACCAAGTTTCCGTCAGAATAATTACCCACAATTAAGTCGGGTCTACCTTGAAATTCTGCCAATAGTTCTCTTTCGGAGTCAATAGCAAAGGTTTCTAGGTACGGCCAAAACTCAAATCGGGAAATCCAGTTTTGCGTCATGTTAGGATTAAATTCCCGCAGGGGTACACGCAAAATCCAGGCATTTTCTGTACTGTGGACTTTTTCGAGCCGTTGATTACACAAAGTGCCATCATTATTAGGAATCAAACGGGTGAGAATAATCACTTTTGGCTGGACGTTCAGCCCGTCTAAACCTGCTAAGTGGGCATCTTCTTGCAGCTGCTTTTCCAGATTCCTGGCTTGGTCGAGGACATAAACTACCTGACCACCAGTATCAGGACGGCCCAAAACACCCTCTTGGCCAAACCAACCATGAGCCGATACTAAGACGATTCTAAAAATCATCGGCACACGAGAGATAAAAGCTTCGAGCAATTGGGGGTCGGGAGAGTCAATTAAATCGTCAAGAACGTTGAGGGTGTCTTGTACCCGCGAGGCTGTGTTACCCCACCCAGGCTCAAAACCCATCATTTGTAAATCAAAGCGAAATTCTTCGTAGGATTCATCGCTGGGGCGTTCCTTAAGAAAGGAAAGGGCTTTTTTTACTTGATCGGAAAGTTGCTGCTGTGATTTGATGCGCTCGTTAACTAGCAGCTGTACACCGTTGTATTGGTGTAGGCGTAAAAAATTCAATAATCTATCCAGCAGTTGTTTGGAGTCTTGAAAGATTTTGCTGGAGAGATAACGGTTGAGAAACTGCACACCCTTACCAATATTTTTCGAGTCACGGATGACCGGGGTGTAGTCATAAAATGGGCCAAAATCTAACTCTAGCAGATCACCTTCTTGGGGATGAAATTTATTTACCAGGCGATCGCGCAGATCCAGCAGTTCCTGTACTGTCATTGGCTCAACACTCAAATCCTCTGTTAGCCAGTAAACTTCTTGACTAGCAATCTTGGGACGAATGATAAAACAAAGGTTTGAGTCTTCTTGAATAATTTCTTGAGTATAGTAAATTAGTTTACCTAAGCGAGAAGAGGCTGCAAAAGTAGAAGACTTTTCGTTCTTAAAGCAAAAATTCACATATACACTCAAGATATCGTTACGCAGCAAGTATTTGTTTTCTTCCTGACGTAACAAACTAATGAAGGAACGCAAATCGCTCCTTTCTTCACTATCCAGGATTGCTTGGATCAATTCGGACATAATCACCCCTAACGTTGATTTTTCTTGTTTGACTTCTAGGGCAAAGCTAGCACTTCCCTTTTGTCTCATCACGTATAAACACGAATAAACACAGAAGAATGTTCTATCTGTGTTTCTGAATCAGCCTTGATTTCTCAGGCATCTAAATTCGTATTCCTCTTTACTCAAAATATCGACATCTCAGTATTTTTTCACTCTAACTAAAGGTGTACAATTGTTCATCCTGTTGATAGAGTTGATGTATGTAATGATTCTCTCACATAGTTTGAGCCGGATTCTATTTAAAAAAAATTGCATTTAATGAACCTGCTTTATATTTCAGATTTTTTTGAGAAAAAAGTAACTTTATTACCAAATAAATACTGAAATAAGTAGGCAACACTATTTCTCACTAGGTTCAAAAAATAAAATTTAGCCTTGAAGGTGGGAAAATAACCTTAAATTATGATGTGTAACTAGCTTTTGCAGCTTTTTTATGCCGCACTCTAGCATAAGTACTTAAACAGCATGAATTACACAAGGTTATAGTGAATGACACAAAACTTTAGTAATAAGTAGAACGACTTGAAAAAACCGAACTATGTAAAGTAATGTAAATTTACTGAAAATCAGTTTCTAGTCAGGACTTTAGTCCTGATTTGAGAACTTTAGTTCTCACTACAAACCTTTAATTATTTACTCGGTTCTACTTAACTGTAAATATTCTAGTAACTAAAATAATTTGGTTCTTCGGTACTTGTTATGCTAAACTGTTAGCTAGACGTACTAAACAATTTTTAAAATGTGTATCAATAAATAGATAAAAGTGCTGCAACAATTGACATATATAGAACATTCATTATTAACTATAAATACAGTTAAGAGTATTTTTAGTTAATTTTAGAGTTATGACTGGTAAAAGAGATATTAAAATTCTAACAGAGCTTCTTGATTTAAGCGGTGTGAAAGTTATATCACATCGTCTTCATGTTGAAATTGGGATGATTTTACAAGTCGAACAAGAAAAGCCATTTAGTATCTGCCCTAAATGTGGCACAACCAGCTATAAATTACATCAAAATCATAGACATATTATTAAAGACCTCCCTTTTGGAGGAAAAGAAGTATTTTTAGAAATTAATAGACGGCAGTTTAAGTGTGAAGAATGTAAAAAACCTTTTAGTGAAGATTTGGATTTTGTAAAAAAGAAAAGAACTTATACAAAACGCCTTGCACATAAAATCATACAAGAAGTTTTAGAAAATAATATTCATAGTGTAGCGTCAAAAGGTATAGTCACAAAAGACGAAATAGAAAGAATGCTAAAAGATGCTTCGGAAGAATTACCAAATTTAAAACCTATAAATTTAAAAAGATTGGGAATTGATGAAATAGCCCTAAAAAGAGGTCATGGTAATTACTGTGCGGTATTAGTTGATTTAGAACAAGGTAAACTAATTACAATCTTAAGCGGACGAACACAAGAAATAATTAAACAAACCCTTATGGAGTGGGGAACAGAGGTTTTAGAAAATATAGAAGAAGTCAGTATAGATTTGTGGACTGGCTATAAAAAATTAGTAGCAGAATTAATGCCAAATGCTCAAGTAGTAGCCGATAGATTTCACGTAATGACACAGATTAATAAAGAATTAGATACCCAAAGAAGAAGAGAAAAACGCAAAGTAGAAGATTTAATTAAAAAAGCAAATACCACAGAAAAATCTAAGTATGAAGAAATATTGACAGGGTTGAAGAATAGTAAATATCCCTTGCTTAAGAATGAAAATAAATTAAATGAGGAACAATTGAATAAACTGATTCAAGTTAAAGAGGTATCGCCTATTTTGAAGGAGATGCACGAATTTAAAGAAAAGATTAGGAAAATTTTCAATAACACAAAGGATTGGTATTCGGCAACTTTTAAACTAGGTATTTGGTTATCGAAAGCTAAGAAATACTTCCCGAATAGTAACAATACTATTATTCGTTGGTTTAGTGAAATTGTCGCTTACTTTGATAATAGGACAACCAGCGGTACTGTTGAAGGAATTAATAACAAACTAAAGCTGATTAAACGTTTAGGGTATGGATTTAGAAACTTTGACAATTTCCGAATTAGATGCGTATTAAATTGGCATCCTATTTAACAGTTTAGCATAACAAGTACCGAAGAACCAATAATTTTTTAATAGAATCAACAATCTATTTCCAAAAATTATCTGTAACATAATACTCAGAAATTACAAATAATTCCTGAGTATTCTAAATATGGTTGATTAAACCAAGGATAATTGTTGGAACCATAAGGGGCGAACGATGGGAATTGAACCCACGAATGGTGGTACCACAAACCACTGCCTTAACCACTTGGCTACGCTCGCCATCAACTTTACTCAATGCTCATTATAGCACTTGTTTTGTAAATTGATCCAAATTTTTTTTTTCTGCCAGGAACGGACTTTGTAACTGGGCAGTCTTTGGAGTTCAATGATTATAGCAAATCTCAGTTAGGGAAAATGAAAGTACTGAATATTGTGGCATATGCAGGAGCCGCCGGACTAGCAGTCTTAGGTGTGACTATGGCTAAAACTAATCCCAATCAGTCTGAATACGAAGAATATGCTGTTGAAAGGCTCACCCAATACTTAAAACAGGATGTTTGCCAAAAAACATCAAATTTCTTCGAGAATTTAATCAATTCCCAATGTGAAAGGCTGGTAGAACAAGCTAATCCGCAAATGAGGGAAATATTGTCACGGACTACGGAAAAGCAAAATCTGATTGTTTTTAGTATTTACACTACGGATTTAAGACTGAGTTCCTTGTTACCTGCGTACCGATTTCAAACAGTGGGGGCATTTAATAACTTTTATACTTACACGGCTGAGGAGCAATAAGCCCAGAATTGGGAATACTAATCGTAAGCCCAAAACTCCACATTGTCATGAAACTCTGTCCCCACATTGGCTGTCTGTATCCACAAAATCCCGATACAGCACAAATATGTACAAGATGTAGTGGAAATTTATTGCTGCAAGACCGCTATTACTTACTTGATTGTCTAGGACGCGGGGGCTTTGGCAGAACTTTTTTAGCTGTGGATAAACACCTTCCCTCCAAACCCAGGTGTGTCATCAAACAATTCTATTTTCCAGAAGAAGATCAAGAAAGCTTTTACAAGGCAGGGGAATTATTTCGTCAGGAAGCAATTCATCTTCATAAGTTGCAGCATCACCAAATCCCCAAACTACTAGGATACTTTGAACAAGAGCAACATCTGTATTTGGTGGAAGAATTCATCGCCGGACAAACCTTGGCAGAGGAACTGCAACAGCAAGGAGTTTTTAACGCATCCCAAATTGGGGAATTACTCCAAAATTTGTTGCCAGTACTGCAATTTATTCATGACCAAAAAGTCATCCATCGGGATATTAAGCCGGCAAATATTATGCGCCGCGTTCCCCAAGGAGATTTAGTGTTAATTGACTTTGGAGTGGCTAAACAGGTCACTGCTACAGCATTGTTACATACAGGTACAACCATAGGTAGCCCCGAATATATTGCTCCTGAACAAACACGGGGTAGAGCTATGCCAGCTAGCGACCTCTACAGTTTGGGTGTTACTTGTATTCATTTATTAACGGGGATTTCTCCTTTTGATTTGTTTGATGTGATTAGCGATCGCTGGGTATGGCGTGACTATATATTGAATGAAAATCGCTTAAGCCATGCACTCGGTCAAATTCTTGATAAACTCCTGCACAATGCCCTTTCCCAACGTTACCAATCAGCGGCGCAAGTGCTGGAAGCGCTAAATGTAGCTACACAACAGCCGGATACTTTAGAAGTAGAAGTTGATTACAGCCAATTACGCGACTTACTGGCTTTGAGGAAATGGCAACAAGCAGACCAAGAGACTTGGGCGGTAATGTGTCAAGCACTCTCGAAACCCATTGGCAGCTATCTGTTTTGTGGTGACTTGAAAAAATTACCGGATGAGATTTTACAGACAATTGACCAATTGTGGATGCAGTATAGCCAAGGAAAGTTTGGGTTTAGCATCCAAAAGCAAATTTACGAAAGCGTTGATGGTGACTACGGTCGGTTTTGCGCTGCCATTGGCTGGAATGTGCATAACTCCAGTCCTCGCTTCTTTTTTCATTGGTCAGCCCCTCTAGGACACCTACCTTCACGGATTTGGGCTGGTGGTACTCAGTGGTGGCAGCATACTCAGGTTTTAGTCTCCAAGTTGCCAACCTGTTACGCTAAAAATAGCTACTGAGAGTTACACATTTACTCATGACATCTGCATATTTACTGGTATCCCACGGCAGTCGTGACCCACGCCCAGAAGTTGCTATGCAGCAATTAGCAGGGTTGGTATCTCATAAACTGGGCAATACGAAACATTTGGTAGAAATAGCTGCTCTGGAACTGAAACCTGAGCCTTTGCATCAGCAGATTAAATTATTTGCCCACAATAGTTTAGCCTTGGGGTGCGATCGCTTGAAAGTGATCCCGTTATTTCTCCTACCGGGTGTCCATGTGATGACAGATATTCCCGTGGAAATGGCCCTGGCACAACAAGCATTAGGTAAAGATATTATCCTTGACCTGCAACCACACTTAGGTATTCATCCTGGTTTGGTGACATTGTTGGCCCAGCAAATGGCTAATATGAAAGCTGAGACAACAATTTTATTAGCTCATGGTAGCCGTCGTCCTGGTTCTTTACAGCCAATAGAAACCATCGCTGCCAAATTGGGAGCCGTGACTGCTTATTGGGCTGTAGCTCCTAGTTTAAAATCTCGAATCCCAGAGCTTGTGGCTGCTGGCAAGAGGGAAATGGCGATTTTGCCCTACTTTCTATTTACAGGTGGCATAACTGATGCGATCGCTCAGTCCGTAGAAACGCTAAAATTACAATTTCCCACTGTGACTTTCCAACTGGCAGAACCTTTGGGAGCAAGTGCAGAATTAGCTGAGATAATCGGGGATTTGATACATACATGAGCCGCACAGATCAACAGGGGCAAGGGTGTTTGGGTAAGGTTTATTTAATAGGTGCGGGGCCAGGAGATCCAGGGTTAATGACCCTCAAGGGTAAGGGTTTATTAGAATGTGCAGATGTAGTTATCTATGATGCCTTGGTGAGTCCAGCAATTTTGGAGATGATTAATCCCCAAGCTGAAAAAATCAACGCTGGTAAGCGCATGGGGCGACATTCATTATTACAAGAAGAAACCACCCACCTGTTAATTGAAAAAGCCCAGGATCATGCAATAGTGGTGCGACTTAAGGGCGGTGACCCGTTTATGTTTGGTCGTGGTGGCGAAGAAATGGCAGATTTAGTCCAAGCTGGGATATCTGTAGAAGTTGTGCCAGGAATTACATCTGGCATTGCCGCGCCTGCCTATGCGGGTATACCTTTAACCCATCGATTGCATAGTTCTTCTGTGATTTTTGTCACTGGGCATGAGTCGGCAGGTAAGTATAGACCGAAGGTAAATTGGCAGGCGATCGCCCACGGTTCAGAAACCATTGTCATTTACATGGGCATTCACAATCTACCTTACATTGTGGAACAGTTAAGTCAAGCTGGGCTGAGTGAAAATACACCCATTGCCTTGGTGCGCTGGGGTACACGACCAGAACAAGAAGAATTAATAGGGACATTGCAGACAATTATTCCGCAAGTCGAAAAAACAGGATTTAGTGCGCCTGCGATCGCAGTAATTGGTTCAGTAGTAAATATGCACAGTATTTTATCTGGTTGTCGTCCAGTATAAATCAGTTACTCATCAGCAGATTCTAGAATAATTAGCCTGATTTTTCACGTCATGTGGAAAAGTCCACGGAAAATCTAACTTCCAAACCAGTAATTCAAAGTCTCTCTCCTGCCAGGAGAGAGATTTAAAGAGAGGTTTTCCAGATACCGTGAAAAGTTAGAATAGTTATCAATAACTGATTACTTACTCAAATAATCGGAAATAAGGGTAGCGCACAGGCACTCCAGGCTCTTTTTCCAAATCGAAATTAATCACTTCCCAACAAGAATCTTCTGAGGAGTCTGGACTAAACTCCACAGGTAACCCGTATAAACGTGCATAGCTAGCTTCTGGTTGTCCAGAACGCCAAGGTGTGCTGCGTTCTAAATAGCCACTCATTAATTCCTGATAACGTGACGCAATAATTACGCGTGTTGCTCGGTAACCTTGAGTGTAGAGCTTATCGAGTGCCTCGTGGATCTCAAATCGAATCCCATCGGGATGGGTATGCTGTCTATACCATTCATTATTCCATCTTCGCCAATGACGCCCTGACTGTAGATGAACTAACTCTCCATTTTTAGGATTAGCTTCAAAAGCGCCATGACGGGGACATAAATAGGTATCTGTAAGTGTCAAAGCCGGAATAGTCTGGCGACAATGGGGACATTGAATGTCGGGGCCAAACATAGGGTACTGCAAGCCTGGATTCATCATGAAGTGCATACAAACATAATTTTGTCTTCACCAGCATCAAAGGGTTGGATTTTACACTTCGGCTCCTCCACTTTGAGGAACTTGCTCACTGTTGCAAGGACACAGTGTTGACTCAAGAACAACATCACTCATATCTTCCTCAGTCTAGAGACTTGACATCGTGATATCCTGGTTGTGCAACCAGCCTCAAAGTTAAGAGTTTCTCCAGTGTTCCTGGGTACCATATTTTTATTCTATCGTGTCTACCGCTTCTTACTGGCCATCTGTTGATTTTTCTCAAGCCGCCTTCGTTGCCGCTAACGCTGTTGTCATAGGTTCGGTAAACATCAAAGCCGGAGCCAGTATCTGGTATGGAGCAGTAGTTAGGGGAGACGTGGAACGTATTGAGATCGGTGAGTGTACAAATATTCAGGATGGAGCGATTCTACATGGTGACCCAGGTTTACCAACAATTTTAGAGGATCATGTCACCGTAGGTCATCGCGCTGTGGTACATTCTGCTTACATTGAACGTGGCAGCTTAATTGGCATTGGTGCAGTCATTTTAGATGGGGTCAGAGTCGGTACTGGTAGCATTATTGGTGCTGGCGCAGTCGTGACTAAAGATATCCCCCCCTTGTCCCTTGTCGTTGGTGTGCCAGGTAAGGTGTTAAGGCAAGTGACAGACCATGAAGCCACAGAACTCATCGAACACGCCGAACGTTACAAAAAGTTAGCATTGGTTCATGCTGGCAAGGGGAGTGATATCGGCTTTCACTCTTAGGGACTGGGAACTAGTGACTGGGAGAAAGAAATATGACCAATAAACAACTAATAATTTAACGATTCTTTACAAATTGGTCTGGCAAAAATGACCAATTAAGCTAAAAATAAAAATGAGAGTAGTTGACAAAACTTTAATTTCTACTTAACAAAGGGGTTCTAGATATGGATATCGATTACCGGATTGCGATCGTTTTTGCACCTGTAGCCATTGCTGCTGGTTGGGCTGCGTTTAACATTGGTGCTGCTGCTTTAAGACAAATTCAAGGCTTTTTGAACAAAGAAGCCTAAATTTAGTTAACTTCAGCAATCATGAACCGGCTGTTTCCCTCACCAGAAGCAGTCGGTTTTATTGATTTTAGACATCTCCCCTTGTCCCCCCATATCTCCACGTCCATTGGATATCAACTCTTTACTACAACCCTTTCAACATTTCGGAGTTCATCTGGGGCTGTCGCGCATTGTCAAAGTGTTGGCAAATCTGGGCAACCCCCATCACCAAGTGCCAGTAATTCACGTTGCTGGGACTAACGGAAAAGGTTCGGTTTGTGCCTATCTTTCCTCAGTACTTACCGAAGCTGGTTATCGTACAGGACGTTATATTTCTCCCCATTTAATTGACTGGACGGAACGCATTTGCATCAATGAACAGCCCATAGCCTCTGAGGACTTGGGTAAATTATTACAGCAAGTCCAAGCAGCAATTCAATCTGATGACGAGTACCCGACTCAATTTGAAGTCATTACCGCAGCTGCTTGGTTATATTTTGCTCAACAGCAAGTTGATGTAGCAATTATAGAAGTGGGACTGGGAGGGCGTTTAGATGCGACGAATGTGTGTGAACAGCCTTTAGTAACAATAATTACATCTATTAGCCGTGAACATTGGCAGCAATTAGGCCCTACTGTGGCTGATATTGCCAGAGAAAAAGCAGGTATTCTCAAACCAGGGTGTCCGGCGGTGGTGGGACAATTGCCAGCAGATGCGGAAACAGTAGTGCGATCGCGCGCTCAAGAATTACAATGCCCATATATTGCGCCTCAACCTGCTCGTCAAATCGCTCCAGGATGGGCTGAGTATGAATCAATTCAATATCCTTTGCCGTTGGCTGGACAAATTCAATTAACTAATTCAGCTTTGGCTTTAGCTGCTTTGGAAATTTTGCAAAAACAAGGTTGGGTGATTTCTCCAGAGGCTATTATCAACGGTATGGGGAAAACTCAATGGCCGGGGCGAATGCAATGGGTGACTTGGAAAGACCAAAAATTATTAATTGATGGCGCACACAACCCAGCCGCAGCTCAAGCACTCAGAAATTATGTAGATAGTTTAGATATCCAGAAGTTAACTTGGGTTATGGGGATGCTGTCTACAAAAGAGCATACTGATATTTTTCAAGCTTTACTGCGACCAAATGATCAATTATATTTAGTTCCAGTACCCGATCATAGTTCAGCTGACACAGGAGAATTGGCAAAGTTAGCTAGTAAAGTTTGTCCAGCATTGGGATTTGTCAGTACGTATTCAGATTTATCATCAGCGTTAACAGCGGCTTGTGATTCTACAGATAATTTAGTAGTTTTATGTGGTTCTTTATATTTAATTGGGCATTTTTTAGGCACTAAATAATCCGAGAGGCTCGGATACTCAAAGCGAACACATCTTAATTGTTAATAATATTTGAAAATGAAATTAAATTATCTAGAGTTCAGAAATTCCTTTCATATCTATGATATGAAAGGAATTAGAGCTGTACACTCAGATCCTTACTCTAATTCTTTATTGTTGGTGAAACGCTTGGGACAGGTAATGTTCGCTCTTGCTGAGAACTTGTTAATCCCAAGTATCCCAGGAGGAGAATCACTCCAATCAAGGCAACGATTTGAAGACTCTTTTCTATTTGAATGAAACTACGTACCAACTTATCCATTAGACTTTGCCTAACTTTCAATAACACTCCTATGATAGTTCATACCAATTCACACTCTTAGCCTACGGCACGCTTCCGCGTTAAGCGCAGCCATGCCCATCAGGGCTTTAAGCAATTAAAAAACTTAGATACAGCAACGCTTTTAGGGTTTACATTTCAATACCTTTGCCAAAATAAGAGCCTAGATTAATTTTGGCAAAAGTGGCAAAATCAAGCATACATAAGCGTTTTAATGAAAAGGTAGTTTGTCATCCCAAACCCTTATCCTGCTGTCAATACGTTAAAAAACAATTGTGGGAAACCTTAAAGGAATTTTTAGGACTGATTGTTTTTGCCAACCCTCAAAGAAATGGGAGTTAATGGTTAAAGTATCATTATTTCACCCTCGTAAATTGGCAAAGGTATTGGTTTTAGTAACAGTCCATCTCTATCCATTGAAACTATGGAAACCTCTCTTTATTGGTATTCGGTGTGTGTTGTAGTATTGTTTTTGAAAATGTTTGCTCTTTCAGCTTATCAAGGGTTTTACCGCATTGGCAGGCGTACATTTGTGAACCCTGAGGACGCGGAACTATTCAACAAGTCTCCCGCATTTGAGGAACTACCACAGGTTCAACGTGCAGCCAAAGCTTGGCTTAATGATTTGGAGAACATTCCTATATTTCTTGGTGTGGCCATAGCCTATGTGCTGACTGGAGCATCACCTATGGCAGCAACTTGGTTATTTTCTACTTTTACAATTGCGCGAATATTTCATACATTGGCGTATCTTTTCGGTTGGCAGCCTTGGCGAACTATTACGTATGCGGTTGGAATCCTCTGTATATTAGTAATGAGTTGGAACATAGTTGTAGTCTTGTATAACAATAGTTAAATAAAATAGGTCGTTACACAAATGCCTGCTAGACACACAAATAGTAAAAGTCCACTCACATCTTGTGACTGGCCCATTGAGCAATTACCGGGATTAAGCCAAGAAGAAAAATCCCAATTCCAAAACTGTGGGATAAAAACCACCAAAGAGCTAATTAAACAAGCCAAGACTGCTGAAGCGAGGATGAATTTAGCAAATAAATTACACGTCAATCTTCAGTATGTAAATAAATGGATTGCTTTAGCCGATTTAGCCCGGATTCCTAGCGTGGGAATGCAATATTGTGGTTTATTGCTCCATGCAGGAATTGGTTCTGTAGGACAATTAGCTCAAACTCCCACCCATAGATTGCATCAACAAATTATGCGTTTGCAAGTAGCAACAATGCAACGCCGAGACTTGTGTCCAGCTATTGAGTTAGTGCAACAATGGAGCCAACAAGCACAAAAAATCAATTGAACGACCTAGATTTAATGTTGCTTCTGCTGCTCCAGGAAGCGTTGCCATTTGATAAAACTCTTCGACAATTTCATCAGTGATTAGTTTTGAGTCGTACACTGCCTGTTTACACAACATCGCTACACCTGATTTGCTTGGTGAACTAAACAACTTAGCTAAACCAGGAATTGTGGTAACTCGAAGCAGAAAATTAAGTTCTTTCCCTAGACCCGCACTGCCAGCCAGAATTAGTCGCTCAACTAATTGTGGGAAGTTCAACGTTAAAGTGAGTGCTACTCCACCGCCCGCAGAAGTTCCAATCAAATTTGCCTTGGGTATCTCTAAAACCTTCATGAAATCTCGCGTGAACTGAGCCATGAAGTCAAAGGTGTAATGAGCAGCATCGGGTTTATCGGAGCGACCTGCACCCACCATATCAAACGCATAAACGCGATGATGTTTGGCTAATTCAAGGATATTGTACTTCCAAAACTCAATGTAACCGCCACCACCATGAAGCAAAATGACCGTGCTACCTGAATCTCCCGCTTGCCAATATCGGGTATTTACAGAGCCGACTTTGACATACTGATCTTGCAATTGTTCAGCTTGATTCATCTCAACCTTACCAAACTGTAACTTGGACTTCAATTTTCAACTTTTACCGATCTCTTCAAAATTATCTTAGGCTCAAACACCAACAGGCAATCTCCCAACCATGCCCAACCCCTAATTGAGCGTCCTTCGGCAACGAGTTCGTCGGCGCAACACGGTTCATCAACTAAAACCCCGCCCTGGTTGTTTCTGCTGTTCGATTTCTCGCTGCTGGGCTTCAATCAAGTATCAATCCCACAAATGCGACGAATGAGTTTGGCTTGTGCTTCTAATTGCTGAAGCGCCCAAATAGTAGGCAAGCGTAATTTTTCACCATTTTACCCAGGCTTGTCGTTACAAGTAACCTTTGCTGTTGACTCTGCCACTATTAAGTAGAGTTGTTCAGCAAGCCAGATGTGTCAGAGCAAAGTGATCCAAAATTAATTTCTTTAGCACGACAGGGAGATAAAGCTGCATTTGGTCGGCTTGTGTTACGTTATCAGCCGATGGCGCAACGCATTGCAGAGCGAATGCTCCGCAATAAAGATTTAGCCAGTGATCTTGTACAAGATGCCATGTTGCAAGCTTATCTTTCATTGGAGAAACTTCATCAGCCAGAGCGCTTTAAAAGTTGGCTATATGGCATTGTGCTGAATATTTGCCGCAACGAATTGCGCCGTCGAAAGGTGATCGTGTTTTCCATAGAAGCAATGCTGGGAGATTTAGCTGATACGCCATTATTAATTGATGAGAATTCACCCGCTCCTGAGCAAGTGGCAGAACAGAAAGAACTCCGCACTGCTTTAAATGAAGCAATCGATTCTCTATCTGACAATAATCGTCAAGCAACTTTGCTGTTCTATGACGAACAACTCAGTCTACAAGAAGTAGCAGTTCGCTTAAATATTTCAGTCGGTGCAGTCAAGGGGCGTTTGCACAAAGCTCGCCACCAACTCAGACAGCGTTTGCTACCTATAAGAGCGAAGATTCAACCTATTTCATTTAAGGAATCTAAGACAATGGCTACCAACACAAATACACAAATTAAGCCAGAACTTTGCTGTTCATTTTGTAACAAAAGCAGTGAACAGGTAAATCTTTTGATAGCAGGGCCACCACAGGGAAATGTTTCTATTTATATTTGTAATGAGTGTGTGGATGTATGTAATCAAATTATTAGCGTACAAATTCCTCGGTTGACACAGATGGAATTTGAGTCATTAATGAATTCAGACGAATTGAGTGACTAAAATAAGTAAATTCTAGAGAATTTTTGGACTCATTTTGACTTTTAGAGCATTAGTGTAATCAACCTTTACTGGGGTGTTTTTCTTTCCAATATCTAAGAACTCATTGCGAATCATGCGGCAACGCGGAGTCTTCGGGGCGGGCTTGCGGGACTGGTCGCCCTAACGATTAGATCCTTGTCTACTTTGAAAACTTTAGTTTGTAGTCAAGATTATGAGATTGCTTCCTGGCGTCGCAATGACAAAAACTCCACTTTTTATGATGGACGAGGTTTAAAAAATTAAATTAATTTTTCATTCTTTGACTAACACACCATTGAGAAATATATCAGCGAGTCCTTCTGCCATCTGCTGCATTTCTTGAGGTGAAGCGTCTGGTGACATCAAGGTATTGTCAGAGAAACCGGCGATCGCAAACATTCCTAAGAAGACTTTAGCCACCAATTTGGCATCAGTTTGGCGATAAATGCCTTTATCCATCGCCGTTTGAAAGAAAGCTTCGGCCACATCGGTCATTTTGTTAATTACTTCGATTTGAATGCGATCGCGTAAGTCAGGATGAAACTGCACTTCCATAAAGCACACGCGCATCAAATCAACGTTTTTGTGCAGATTCCACATCCGGCGGCGCATTACCTGAGCAACAGCCTTATAGCTGCCCATTTCACTCAATTCTGTAAGTAAATCTGTTAAAATATCCACCCAGCCACTAGTAGCGACTTCAACCAAAATTGATTTTTTATTGGGAAAATGACGAAATAAAGTACCCTCAGCAACTCCGGCTGCTTGGGCTAAGTCACGGGTGGTAGTGCCATCAAATCCTTTAGAGGCAAACAAATGCTGTGCAGCCTGTAAAATGCGGGCGCGTGTTTGTGTCTCTGACGGCGGAGGGGAATTAAAAACTCGCATAATAACTAGATGTGTGATCCTTAGAACACGACTTGTAACATGATTGTCTAACGTCAGGTACAAAAAATATAGAAAGCTTAATACAAGATTAACGCCCTATTTGCTAGTTAGCATGTTTCTCAGGTAGTAAAACTTTAGTTTTATCGTCGCTTATGCATCATTCCAACCGTTCAATTAGAAATTTGGGATTTTGGAGCAAGTCAGCCAACTTTCCGCCAAAAATTTCGCCTGGTTTTGCTCAAGTATTTATCAGGTTACGTCGGCTGTTAAGCATATTCATGGTGCTAGTAATTTTATCGTGGGGAGTAGGGCCAAAGGTCGCGCTGGCTCAGACTCAGACTGCACCGCCTCTGCAAAGAACCCCCCGACTTCAAAAAACTGAAAGTTCGATTCAACCATATTTAGATCGGGTGATCAAGCAGTCAACGGAGTTTCGCCTTGACAATGGCATGAAGTTTATTGTTTTGGAACGCCACCAAGCTCCTACAGTGTCTTTTGTCACCTATGCCGATGTCGGTGGTGTAGATGAGCCAGATGGGCAAACTGGTGTCGCACATTTTCTGGAGCATTTGGCTTTTAAAGGCACAACACGCATCGGGACAAAAGACTACGAGGCAGAAAAAGTCTTGCTAGACCGATTAGAGAAATTGGATACCCAAATCAGAGCAGCCAAAGCCAATAACCAACAAGATGATGTTGTCCGGTTACAAGCAGAGTTTCAGCAAGTAGAATCCCAAGCAGATAAACTTGTCACTCAAAACGAACTAGGGCAAATTGTCAGACAAGCTGGTGGTGTGGGATTAAATGCCACAACTTCTGCTGAAGCTACCCGTTATTTTTACAGCTTTCCGGCTAATAAACTCAAACTGTGGATGTCACTGGAATCCGAGCGATTTCTGGAACCTGTAATTCGGCGTGAATTTTATAAAGAAAAAGATGTGATTTTAGAAGAACGCCGGATGCGGGTAGATAATTCGCCCATTGGGCAAATGATCGAAAAGTTTATTGATACTGCATTCACAGTTCATCCCTACAAGCGTCCAGTGATTGGTTATGAAGAAGATATCCGTAACCTGACACCAGAAAACGTCCAGAACTTTTTTGATACCCACTATCCACCGAGTAATTTAACCATTGCCATTGTCGGAGATGTGAATCCCGATGAAGTCAAAAGATTAGCAAACATTTACTTTGGTCGGTACAAAGCCAAAGAAAAAGCCCAAGCAAATATTCCCGCTGAACCACCGCAAGCACAAACACGGGAATTTAGTTTAGAATTACCTTCTCAACCTTGGTATTTAGAAGGCTATCACCGGCCAGCAATTACTCATCCTGATAATGCCGTCTATGACATCATTAGTAGTTTAATGAGTGACGGACGCACATCACGGTTGTATAAATCTTTAGTCGAACAAAAGCGCTTGGCGTTAAATGCTCAAGGTTTTAGTGGCTTTCCCGGAGATAAATATCCAAATCTAGTATTATTTTATGCTTTAACTGCTCCTGGTCATACAGCAGATGAAGTAGGAGTAGCTTTGCGTCAAGAAATCGAAAAATTGAAAACTGAACCTGTAGCAGCGACAGAGTTGGAACGGGTTAAAACCCAAGCACGGGCAGGTTTGTTACGTAGTCTCAATTCTAATATGGGCATGGCACAGCAGTTATTGGAATATGAGGTAAAAACTGGCTCTTGGCGAAATTTGTTTCAACAACTAGATCAAATTGCTGCAGTAACAAATGCAGATATTCAGCGTGTAGCCAAAGCAACATTTACTACTGAGAATCGCACAATTGGCAAGCTGGTATCGAAACAAGGGTAAAAATGATGAAAGGCAAAGTCAGCAAAGGGCATGTTTGCCAAGGAAGGATACAAAGTGAAGAGTAAAGGACAGATGGCATTGAAAATCCCCAATTTTAAATTGACACTTCGTAAAAGCAAGCAACTATTTTATGTTGTGATGCTGGCTGTCACTTGTTTACTTGTAACTTTTAACTTTTCGTTAGCGGCGACAGCAGAAGCCCAGCATTACACTGAGTTAGAGTTGCCCCCACTGCCGGCAATTCAAGTACCGGAAAATGAGCGATTTGTACTGCCAAACGGCTTAGTTGTGTACTTGATGGAAGATCATGATTTGCCGTTGGTGAGTGGTACCGCTTTAGTGCGTACAGGAAGCCGCTTAGAACCAGCCGATAAAGTGGGATTGGCCAGTTTGACAGGTGAGGTATTACGCACTGGCGGTACAAAAAAGCATTCGGCTGATCAACTCAATAATCTGTTGGAACAACGCGCTGCATCTGTGGAAACCAGCATTGGTGAAGCCACAGGTAATGCTAGTTTTCAAGCTTTGAGTGAAGATTTAGACACAGTTTTTGGCTTGTTTGCTGAGGTGCTGCGAGAACCAATTTTTGCTCAAGAAAAGCTAGATTTAGTCAAAACTCAAGCTAGGGGTGGTATAGCGCGACGCAATGACGATCCAGATAGTATTGCAACGCGGGAATTTCAGAAACTGGTTTATGGGCCAGATAGCCCTTATGCCCGGACAACAGAATATGCCACGCTGGAAAACATTAATCGGGAGGACTTGATTAAGTTCTACCAGCAATATTTTCATCCCAATAATATGATTTTGGGGATTGTAGGGGATTTTGACCCCCAGGAAATGCGATCGCTTGTGCAAGCAAAATTTGGTGACTGGCGGCGTAATTTTAATCTCACTAGACCCAAATTATCCGAGGTGAAACCCGCTCATACAGGCGGTGTGTTTTATGTGGATCAGCCACAGCTAACTCAAAGTAGTGTGTTGGTGGGACATCTAGGGGGCAAATTTGACAATCCTGATTATGCCGCCTTGGATGTAATGAACGGAGTGTTAAATGGATTTGGTGGCCGCTTATTTAACGAAGTGCGATCGCGCCAAGGTTTAGCTTACTCTGCATACGGCTACTGGAGTCCCCGCTTTGATTATCCAGGTATGTTTATTGCTGGTGGACAGACGCGATCGGATGCTACTGTGCAGTTTGTTAAGGCTTTGCAGACTGAAATTAAGCGTATCCAAGCTCAACCTGTCACAGAACAGGAACTAACCTTTGCTAAGGAATCTACACTCAACTCGTTTGTTTTCAACTTTCAAGACCCCAGCCAAACCTTATCACGGTTGATGCGATACGAATATTACGGCTATCCAGCAGATTTTCTGTTCCGCTATCAAAAAGCCGTAGCCGCTACCACAAAAGCTGATGTGCAACGGGTAGCACAACAATACCTCAAACCAGAAAATTTGGTAACTTTAGTAGTCGGGAATCAAAGCGCAATTAAACCACCATTGACGCAACTCGCTACCAAAGTAACGCCCATAGATGTGACAATTCCCGATGGGCTATCACCAGCTAAGAGTTAAAAGATAGGGGAGATGGGAAGATCAGGAAGTATGTTTGTTCTTGTCTCCTTGTCCCTTTCAGGAATTTAACTTGGCTTAACTGCCTAAGCTATATATAAAGACACTTAGAGACGCGATATGTGATATATCGCGTCTCTAAATTTAGGAATTCAAGCCCTATATCCCAGACTGCTAATATTAGAAAATAATTATATTCCCAGACATAAAACCTTAGTTTTTGTCTATAAAATATCTAAAAAATATTGACTTTTAAAAATTAAATTGCAAAATAGTAAGAGAGGTTTTGAAAATTCGCATCATATTCTTGTAGTTAGTATTAGTCAGGGAGCTTGTAAAATGGCAAACATCCAAATTCGTGACCTCTATCTTAGAGATGAAAAATCAATTATTCATGAAATAACAGACAGAGAAATAAAATCTGTTAATGGAGGTCAAATAGCCAGAGGGATATCAAACAGGAATGATATCAATGAAGAATCTTTAGTAAATACATTTGCTCAAAATTTAGAAGGTCTTCTTTGGAACTTAAGATCACAAATGACTTCGACAATTTCTACTGCCAGCAATCGAATCGGGAACAACTTAGATTTTTTAATTTAATCTTAATATTGATAATTATTGTGCATTCTGAGTCTAATTAGATTGAAAATGCACATTTTTTTATGTTTAACTTTGAACATATAAGACTCAAGTAGCTCTACTTATATTCAATTCTTGAAATACATCTAGGGTGAGCTTTACCCCTTTTTAAACTTCATTTCCTAACAGCAAGTAGAGGGGATGAAAATTCTTGCATAGCATTAGGTAGGGGATATATAAGAATAACGTGAGTTCGATAAGCTGGAAATGACCCCTCTCCAAACCTCTCCCCTGCAAGGAGGAGCCACTGCGTTGGGCGGCTATGCCGACTTGTAGCAAGTGGCGTCAGAGGCTTAAAAAGCTGATTATTTCGTACCACGTGAGATATTTTTTGCCCCTTACCTTGTAGGGAAGGGGTTGGGGTTAGGTTCCGTCGAATTCACGTTAAGAACAATGCCCAATACCCTTAATCGTTAAATATATATTTGGTATGTTGCAAATATCAAAATATGGATTAGTCTCACTACATGAAATCTTTTGTGTGATTAAAAATTCTATTTAACAAGGACAGAATTATTAAATATATGTCTTTTTAAACACATTTTTATCATTGACTTCCCAAGTTTTTCTAAATAACAATAGTAGTAACAGTTAAGCAAGACACAGCTTAATTGTTCACCAATATATTTTACAAGAAACAAATGCTTGAGGAGCAAAAATATGGCAAATATCACTCTTTCTGAACTACACGCTGCTGGTTCTGAGTTATTTCAAGATTCTGAAAGTTTTCTCAATGAACTTAGCGATGTAGATACCATTGCTGGTGGTAGCTATGGTGGTTATAACCACAGTGGTCAAAACCAAAGTGGTTACAGTGATATTTCAACCCTGACAAAGCTGGCTGAAGCATTTGTTACTGTTTATGCTATTGGTCACGTTACTTATCTAGCCAAGTCATTCAGTTCTGGATACTAATGGCTTTTAATGGCTTCGGGTAACTCCTGAGCCTGATGGTTCTTAGGGGTTGAAAGGTAAAACTACTTTTTGTGACAAACACAAGGTTTTTTACTATTAATAACCTCTAAGTTCCAGGTGGTTTGAACAATTTTTGTTGACTTGCTTAATTGCGAAAAGACAAGTCTATTAGGAGTAAATCATGGCGAATATCACTCTTTCTGAACTATACGTTGCTGGTTCCGAATTGTTTCAAGATTCCGAAAGTTTTCTGAATGAACTCAGCGATATAGATGCTATCTCTGGTGGCGGTGGCAAAATTGGCAATGGCAATGGTAATGGCAATGGTAATGGCAATGGTAATGGCAATGGTGCTGTCAGTGATCCTATCACACTGATGAAGTTAACTGAAGCATTTGTAACTGTATACGCCATTGGTCATGTCACCGTGTTAGCTAAATCATTCAGCGCAAATTGAATTAATGGTTCTGGTTAACTACTGAGCTTGATATTGTCCAGGGATTAAATGTAAGAACTGATTTATGTGATCAACATAAACTTTTGTGATTACTCATAATCCCTGTGATATAGCTAACCTCAGCAATTTTCAATCTCATTGAACAAAGTCCTCACAAGTCTTTTAGGAGAAAATCATGGCTAATATTACACTTTCTGAACTACATGCTGTTGGAGCTGAATTGTTCCAAGATTCTGAAAGTTTTCTTAATGAATTCAGCG
This sequence comes from Cyanocohniella sp. LLY, assembly GCA_022241785.1. GTDB lineage: Bacteria > Cyanobacteriota > Cyanobacteriia > Cyanobacteriales > Nostocaceae > Cyanocohniella. The sequence continues at coordinate 53,475 of JAKOMP010000026.1, forward strand.
ATGTAGATTCTATTTCGGGTGGACAAGGCAATAATGGTGGTGTCAGTGATCCTACTATGCTGACTAAGCTAGCTGGAGCCTTTGTCTATGTGTATGCCATTGGTCACGTTACTGTATTAGCTAAGTCATTCAGCGCACAACAGTAATGAATTTAGGTAATAAGTAACTACTGAAGTACATGGCTCTTTAGGGATGAACGGTAAACAGTTCTTTATATGATTAACATGAAGTTCTGAAATTACCAAATCATCCCTAAGAGCCGAGTAGTCACCATCTTGATTTTCCACGCAAAAAACAAGTCTCACAAGTCTTTTAGGAGTACATCATGGCTAATATCACTCTTTCTGAATTACACGCTGTTGGTTCGGAATTGTTCCAAGATTCCGAAAGTTTTCTCAATGAATTCAGCGATGTAGATGCTATTTCTGGTGGTCAAGGTGGAGGTGTCAGTGATCCTCAAACACTAGCTAAGCTAGGTGGAGCTTTTCTGACTGTATATGCCATTGGTCACGTTACTGTGTTAGCTAAGTCATTTAGTCAGCCTGAGCCACCCCAAGTAATCGAGCCACCTGTTAAAGGTAAATTCTAGGTAATAGGTAATTACCAAAATAAAGGGCTCTTCAGGTATTAACTGTAAAAAGTCTCTATGTAATAAACATGAGTTGACTAAGTTACTCATAATACCGAAGAGCCTAGCAAATCAAGGAATATTGAGTTTCATTTCCACAAATTTTGAGGAGCAAATCATGGCAACTATCAATCTTTTTCAACTATACGCTACCGGTTCTGAATTATTCCACGATTCTGAAAGTTTTTTGAATGAACTCAGTGATAGTGACGCAATTTTTCAGGATCAAGACACTATAGTCGGTGGGATATTTTCAATTAGTGCCTTGACTGGAGCATTTGTTGGTACATTCGCTATTGGTCATGGTGGTTATGCAGCTAAATCATTCAGTCAGCCTAGGAGTAAATATAGTCATGGCTTTGGCTGGTAATAGCCTTTTTTAATACTGCACTAGACGGCTATTTTGAGATTAAACATAAAAAGTAAATATAGCAATCCTATCTTCAGTGAAGACAGAGAGTGCAGATGTCAGAGAAACAAGAAAACTCACGAATGATTTAGGATTGCTATATTTAAAGGCTACTTTTTATTAATCAAAATCTCTGTTAGATAGGTGAAACAATATACAGTGTAAATTAACAAGTGATTTGTAAGTCAGTTAAGGCTATTACCACAACATAATAGGCTGAAATTGATTAATTATTCAATATTCCGTGAAAATTAAGCAAATGGCAGAAATCATAGTTTCTGATCTACATTTCCCTGTCTCGGAAAGCTTTCTAATTGAAATAACTGATATGCATTTTCTGTCTGTATATGGTGGTGACGATTATGCATTTCACTACGCATTCCATCAAATGATTCACTTTGCTTACAGGCTTTTAGATTTTATGTTAACGGCATTTTCTATCTACAGCATTGTGTCCTTAGCTCATTCATTTGGTGCTGCAAATATCTATTCTCCACCTTCTCCATTTATCCCTTTTTAATTAGTGAATTTCTATTGACATGATAACCAATAAGCTGTTGTGTGCAATCAATGCTTGGATAGCCTTTCTCTGGTTCTATAGTTTCTTGATTGACCAACAACAAGTTTTCACTTTACTGAGGAGCATTTAACGCCGTGCCATTTTTATTAAGCTACCAAAATGTTATTGATTACCTAATTCCGTTAGGATTGTGTACTGAAGAAGAACGTGCAGCAAGCAATATCGAGCTAAAACCTGCCAAAAACTTTAACTTATTACTCAGCTTACCCGATGGGCGGCAAATTTTAGTTAAGCAAGAGCGCCACAACAGAGAAGGGAAAACTGCGGGGGAGTTTGTCAAAGAATGGCAAATTCATGGGTTTTTGCAAAAACAACCCGAAATTAGCTACCTGCGCTCTTCTATTTCCGAGGTAGTGCATTTTGATGCTGAGAATTCCATCATTATTTTCAATTATCTCAGTAACTATCGGGATTTATCAGACTTTTACGCCAATGAAAATATCTTTCCCACACAGATTGCAACCATAGTCGGAACTAATTTAGCATCCATTCATCGTGTCAGTATTCAACGTCCAGAATATCGGGAATTTTTTGAAGAGTCCCAGGATGAATCGGGTGCAGATGCAGCAAAACTTAATCATCGTATTGATAGGCTGACCCCAGAAATTTTTAGTACCGTTCCTGCTGATGGGTTAAGATTTTTTGCTCTTTATCAACGTTACGACAGTTTGGGTCAGGCGATCGCAGAACTGGGTAGCGCTTATACTCCCTACTGTTTGACTCATAATGACATGAAGTTGAACAATATCCTCATCTCCTTAAATTGGCAGGATGTCGTTTCTCATGGATATGTCTCAGACGAAAGCGTGATTAGATTGATTGACTGGGAACGTTGTTCTTGGGGAGATCCAGCTATTGATTTGGGAGCATTAATCGCTAGTTACCTGCAATTATGGCTTTACAGCGTAGTTGTTGGCAGAGGGATGGAAATCGAAGAATCTTTACGTCTAGCGACAATTCCTCTACAATCCCTACGTTCTTCGATGGCAGCTTTAATGACCGCTTATTTGGCGGAATTTCCCGAAGTTCTGGAGCATCGTCCCGATTTTGTACGGCGAGTAGTACAATTTTCTGGTTTAGCCTTAATTCAAGCTATCCAAGCAACACTCCAGTACGAAAAAAGCTTTGGTAATCAAGGTATTTGTATGCTCCAGGTCGCCAAGAGTTTATTGTGTCGTCCAGAAGCATCTATCCCCACAATTTTCGGTATGGAGTCATCAGACCTCGCTCCCAAAAACTTATCTCGCGCTTAAAACACACTGAGGTGGCAAAGTTGGCCAACATCCCAACGCCGGGAAATCTTTTATTTCCCCCCACCTCCCCATTCCTTATATATTCACAGGCAAGCTCTTATGCAACTATTAGATTCGCTACAAACTCAAATAGCAAGTATTCCTGAGCCATTGCAGACATCACTACAAGACATTATTCAGAAGGTTAAGATCGAGTCTCACCATTGTATTAAGCACTCAGACTATAAAACTTTAGACTTGACAGAGCAGGCAATTTCCCGCTTTCAAAAATTGCCCTTGGATCTTCAGAATAAATATTTAAGTCTGCAACTGCGTAGTTTTCTCTATGGGATTTATTACAACGGTTCGTTGAAAGAAGAACTGACATTAAATGAAGAGACAACAAATTTAGCATTGAATCCAAATCTAGAAAATAACAGCTTTTTGGGTGTAGATATAGCTTTTTATGACCGCTTGCATGAAAGCAATAGAGGTGAAGGTTATTGGAGCAATGATTGGCTGGTGGTGAACGAGGAAACAGATGGTGCGTTAGCTGTACATAGAACTGGGTTGACACTCCATATTGAACGCAATATTCACTTACAACCAGAACATCAAGATGCCACTATCGGCAGTGTAGTTGCCATTAAAATGCCGAAAAATGTTGTGCAACATGGATTTTATATGGCAGTTGCCAATGCAGGTTCTCATGGTGATGATGAGATTGTGCGTATCTATTTCAATTTATCCCCAGATGGTGCAATAGCTGTCATGGATAGCTTGACTACTCAACTTAATGCGCTGCTCATTCCTTTCACTTTTAAAGCGCTATATAATCCTTCTGATTATGGACGTTGTGATTCAGCAGTGCTTTATTTTGATAAACATAACTATGATACAGTTCACCCTGTACTAGAGAAGGTATATACAGAACATCAATCTTTATTTGGTGATGCTGTCCCTTTGTTTACAAAATTATTAGCCCCAGGGTTAGCTCTAGCTGAAGAACCAAATAGCAAATTTACTGACAAAGAAAGTTTTGGTCTGAACCGTTGTCAAATAATTGCGAATGCTTTACTTGAAGTTTGGCATCAAGATAATGATACACCAGAGACTCGGATGGTATCGATTTTAAAGCATTTTTCTATGCATGAAATTGAATTACAACGCCCATATCTTAATCCTCGTTCTGAAGATATTTATCCTTGTTTGAGGGTTTAAATTTCTATTTATTACCTTTGAGAACAGGTATTTGTTCAAGATATGAAATAGGGTAAAGGTTGAGAGTCAAAGTAAGACTAATTACTTTTACCCTTTTTTATTTTTTATTTAAAAACCTGAAAGAACGCAGTTATCTATGTTAGAAGCTGCGTTCGCTGTATTTTCTAGATCCAATATTTGTGCTAAAGAAATTAAAGCTCACTGAAAAAAGAAACCAGTGAGTACAAGGGGGAAAAGTATCAAAACAGACACAATCAAAACCAGGGTTGCCGGATCAATTTTAATGTGATTTTTTTGTGGATCTCGCATTTGGCACCTTCCCACATAGACTAAGTATATTAACTCAGCCTAAAGGATATGTGCGCGTTTTTCCAAGTTCCATTCGGTTGAGATGTCCAAAATTTGCCGCTAGTTCCGCCTATAAGCTTATTTTTTCCTCGGAAGTTTAGTCCCCATTTCAGTCAAGGCTGAAAAAACCAGATAAACAATCAGTAACCCGACACCTGCAAAAAAAGCTAGTACATCGCTATCCATATAATTACCGCCAATATTAAAAGGCATTTCTGTTTCTGGCATCTAAAAATTTTAATTGATGGTAGATACAGCTAATCTGTGGTAAATTTACACCGGCTGCTTGCGCTTTCTGTAAGGGGTTGCCGAAAATTGCTTCTACTTCCAAGGGACGATGTTCATCATAGTCAATTTTCATGCTAGTGCGGTAAGGTTTCATCTTCAGTGTGTAATTAAGCATGGTTTGAATAAAGCTATCAGGAATGACGCGCCCCGAACTTTGGGCCCCAGTCGCCACTTCATTCATCAATTGTTCAACTAATGTGCGCGTGTCAGCATCCGCCATTAATTCATCTGTTCTAGCGTTGAGAATCACAGATAGCCCATTGTAGGGAATGTTCCACACAAGTTTTTGCCAACGGGCCAAAAATAAGTCTGTGGCTAATTCAATGGCAATACCAGCATGGCTAAAGTCATCAGCAATTTCCTGCATTCTCGCTGTAATCCCGCTAGGCTCATATTCAGGGTTATATTCTCCCAAAGTGATTTTTCCATAATCTAAGTGGCGAATATGTCCTGGCCCCAGTTTATTGGAACACAGAAAACATAACCCACCGATAACTTTAACGTTGCTGACAATTTGGGTAACTTCCTCTTCCACACCCAATCCATTCTGCAATACCAACACTATTCCCTGATCTTTAACTACAGGTGGTAACAATTTTGGCAGTAAATGGTTTTGTGTTGTTTTTAGTGCCACTACTACCACATCGCATTGTGGCATTTTGTCTACATTGTGATAGGCGTTAACCAGAGGAAGAGTAAAATCACCATCTTTCGATTCGACGAGTAAACCAGATTGGCTGACGTGTTCATAATCACTGTTTAGCAAAAAGTGGACATCTAAACCAGCTTTTTGGAGTTTAGCACCATAAAATCCACCTAATGCACCAGTTCCGAGGATGGCGTACTTGCGATCGCACATTTGTTCAACACAGAGATTTTTTCAGGATTATCATAAAACGATGGCTGATAACAAGCTACCCTTGAGCCTGTGCATACTTAATTTATCATTCTCATTTTTAATTAAATTTTTGTAATAAAACTTAAGTCTTCGATAGATATTTTCAGTAACAAAGATAGCTGATATTAGTGATGTTACAGTGATTACTGAAATGCCATATTTAATTCATTTGATGTTTTCAAGCTGCACACTCGTGACTTCCAGTCATGCGAGGTTCAAAGATACAGTTTTTGCCTCCTTAATATATTTCCAGCAAGTAAACTTCCACCTTAATTTAAGGGTTTCTTCTACTTACGATAGATAGTCTGAGAAGTCAGTTCAAAAGTTTAATTTATGTTACATTAACGGAGTAATTACTTTAGGTATATGCTAATATTACGTCAAATATCTAAAAATATGTTTACTTTACCTATTTTTAAGATGTTGACATTACCCCAAGAAATTGATGCTTGATTTCAACGCCTTAGCTGACTTTTCTCGTGCCAATTGCGTAAGTATTTGTGCCTTTCTCATACCAGCAAATTTGATTGCCTCATCACTTACAATCATTTTGACAATATTACATCGTCCGACACATCAAGTCTGGCAAGCTGCGGGAATAGCAAGCACTTTTGCTTCTGTGATGATATTGCATGTATATACTTGGTTTATCATTGGTGTGGTAATGGCCCCCACTTACATTTTGTTGTCTTTAGCAATCACCTGTTTGGTAAGTAATTTGATTGCAGTTCTATTTCAAAGACGCCACATTAACAGCCATCCTATTTCTCACAACGCCTAATCCTAATGTGATTATCACAGATATATATCTGGAGTTTACCGAAATGGCAATAAGTCCAAAACTCAAGAACAACTCCAGAATCTCACTGCGATCGCTTGGTTTTATTATGGTTATCAATAACGTTATTTAGGGTTGGTGTGGAAACATTTAGATAAGACGCACCAACTAATTTTTAAGAGTTGATATTTATACTCCAGGAATTAAGATAACTCTACAAAATGCTTGATCCTATAATGAGATCAAGATAATTTCAGCATTTTTTTAAATAAGTTACTAAATAAAATTTTTATTATCGCAATAAAAGCGATCTCCGCTAACTAACCACCTGCTGTTGATGATTAGTTGTCTATCGCTGTGTTGTTTTTCGATTGCTGTAATCGATGCGCTGTCGCTTCAAGCTTTTGAATCGCTTCATTCAGATCAAGCTCGATTAGTACTTGTATAGAGTGTCCACTCGGCTTGCCCTTTCTCCGAGCAACCTCATCCAGTAATAAATTCCGAACAAATTTAAGCCAGTTCAATTCCTCAAATAATTTTTCGTTGTTGCCATCGAACTTATATCTTTCTTTTAGTGCATGACCAATAGTCATCTTACAGCACTTTCCTAAATCATGAAGTACAGTAGCAGCAGTTAGCAAACCAATTTCGCAGATGCATAGGATTGATGAGGTTTAAAGCAACTGCAATCAATACATCCACCATTTGAGTAGTTTTTGGAGAAAAAGTTTTGATAAAAGCTTTAAGCTGTGACCACCAATGTTCAATGGGATTAAAATCTGGAGAATAAGGAGATAGATTGATGAC
>JAKOMP010000208.1 GCA_022241785.1 Cyanocohniella sp. LLY
GTTGCTGCTACACTTCCGCACGCTTGAGGTACGCTACTTGTGGGTTGGCAAGCCAAGTCTTCTACTATACGCACCAGACGTTTGTTTCGTCTTGCATCTCCTAAATCGGCTTGTTTCAATTCTGAGGCAGCCCATTTTTCCATTATCCACCACCCTGATTACTATCTCATTTCAAAACTATACCTACTAAGCTTTCTAGCTATTTTTAAGTAAGTTGTAGTTTTGTTGAGAAAGATCCGGGTAATGGATAGCCTACAAGGGAAGGGGTTGGGGTTAGGTTCCGTCGAATTCACTTAATTTTAAACTTTTCCTAAAATATCAATTGAAAGAATGTGGTTTTAACTACGTTATGACATTGAATGAGTAAGATAAACTTGCCGTATGCATGTCATCAAAATACTTACTTTCAATTAGTAACAAAATAGGAGAAACAATGAGCAGAGAAGGAGCCAAAGTAATCTTATGGGAAGAAAAACAAAAAGATTATTTAAAAAAGTTATATGACCTACAATTTATTCCCAGAATAGGCGAAGAAATTTATATAAATAAAGAAAACTGGAGAGTCACCAGAGTTGAACATGATGTAGAAGTTAATGAGGTTAATGTCTATATGGAATTAATCAAAAAAATGAAACTGGAAAAATTATCTAATTCTTGACAATCCTCTCACTCAGTTATGCTTCATATGGGTATTCTTGTTTCAGCAAACCCTATGATATCGCTCAGAAATAAGGCGTTACATCTTTGATTTTCGCCTGGGCTAGTCTGGAATTGCTATGTGTTTTTGGTGGGATTTATAGCCAGTTGCAGTGAAGCGATGACCTCGCGCTGTAGCTACATATCTTAACTATGTAGGGGCGTTCTACAGCACTCAGTCAACAACTGGCAATTGAGTGGGATTTCTGAGACTAGAGGTAATGCGTACCTCAGACAACGAAGGTGATTGTCTCAGTGACCCAGCTGATATCTCAATTAAAACTGCAACAGATAAGTTTTGGTTGCCAAATTGCCACAATGTTAGATGATGTCAACTCTAGTAGGCGTAGTTTAGCTTTGCATTCTTTGTAAGACTTGCCTGATAGTATCTGAGGGTACTTCATCAGTCACAGTCACTACACCAATTTGTGTTGGCAAAACAAACCTCACCTTACCTGCTTTGACTTTCTTATCTAGTTGCAGGGCCTCAATAATCGCCTCAATATCAACACCTTCTGGTAACTTTGTCGGTAAACCAGCTTTTTCAATTAAAGCATCTTGACGATCGCACTCTTGTTTTTGCCACATTCCCAGTTCTACAGCTATTTGTCCAGCCGCTACCATCCCAATAGCCACGCCTTCACCATGTGTTAGTAAACGATAACCAGTCAGGCTTTCCACTGCATGACCAATGGTGTGTCCATAATTGAGAATCGCCCGCAATCCGGCTTCTTTCTCGTCCTTGCTGACTACTTCGGCTTTGGCTTGACAAGAACGCGTTAATATGTAGTCAATTAATTCTGGTTTAATATAACGAAGTTGATTGAGATGTTTACTCGCTTCCATTTGAGCAAATAATTCAGCATCCCAATTCACACCGTATTTAATTACTTCTGCCATACCTGCGCGAAATTCCCGCATGGGTAAAGTTTTCAAAACCTCTGGGTCAATTAACACCAAACGCGGCTGATGGAAGGCACCAATGAGATTTTTTCCGTGGGGATGATTTACACCAGTTTTGCCGCCAATAGCCGAATCTACCATTGCTAACAGAGTGGTAGGCACTTGCACAACATTAATCCCCCGTAGCCAGGTAGCGGCAGCAAAGCCAGTCATATCACCAATCACACCTCCCCCCAACGCCACCATTGTCGCAGAACGTTCTAGGCGATTTTCCAAGGCAATATCGTAGAGTTTCTGGATAGAGTTGAGAGTTTTATAGCGTTCACCAGCCGGTAGACAATAGCTAGCTACCTCAAATCCCGCCGATTCCAGCGATGTGATCGCTCTTTCCCCATAATGCTTAAAAATAGTGGGATTAGAAACCACCAATACCTTCTTACCCAGCTGCAAACCAGCCATCTTTTGACCGAGTTGATCTAAATTTCCAGGTGCGATCGCAATCTCATAGGATTGCTGCGGTAGATTTACATTAATTACAGAAGTCATATCCCAAACCCCAACAACCGCCAAGTGCAGATCAAATGAGTAGGGAGCAGGGAGTAGGGAGTGGGAAGCAATGACTAATGACTAAATTGACTTGGTTACGTAAAAACCTCTTTAGTAGCTGGTATAACAGCTTGTTAACTGTTATTTGCTTAGGACTGTT
>JAKOMP010000027.1 GCA_022241785.1 Cyanocohniella sp. LLY
CCAGCCTTTAAATATAACATAAAAGTAATTTTGCAAGAGGTCTATTATAAAGTATTATTTAAAATTCACGAAGGACTAGATAGTATAATTTTAATTCTCAAACATCGCCTGAAAGCTAACCAGCAACGACCAGCCATTGAAGTTATCACTAATTATGGTGATTTGCCCCTCATAGAGTGTTTTCCTGGACAATTAAACCAGGTATTTATGAATATCTTAGCAAATGCCATTGATGCCTTAAATGATTCTAATACAGGGCGGAGTTATGAAGACATCAAAGCTCATCCCAACCGCATTACTATTACAACTGTTAGCGAAAATAAACAAGTAAAAATTGCTATTGCAGATAATGGCAAGGGCATGAATGAAGAAATTAAACAAAAAATATTCGACCATTTATTTACTACAAAAACCGTCGGAAAAGGCATAGGGTTAGGACTGGCAATCGCTCGGCAAATTGTAGTAGAAAAACATGCTGGAAATATCGAAGTCAATTCGCAACTAGGAAAAGGATCTGAATTTGTTATCTGTATTCCCTACGGTAGCGAAGATGCTGAAATTTGAACAAGAAAAATCCTGATTTCTACAAGAAGTCCGATATATGATGCTTTTGGTATTTATATTCAATATAAACCAATATTGTTCGTGATCATAACACAAAATAACTGGGCGATTGACACATATATACAAAAAGAAAAGCCCAAAAGCATTTATAGAGAAGCCAAGGGTTTTTTAGGATTGAAAGAATATCAAGTCCGAGATAAAACCAGTCTCACGCGACATTTTATCTTGGTATTTTGTGCCTATACTTTTGTTCTTTGGCATCAGTTGACTGGTGGTTTTAGACGTAGGTGGGCAACTAAACCGTTGAACTCTTTTACTGAGGCCTTAGAAGCCTTTAGAACTGCTATTTCTTTTCGATTTGTTGTTCGCGTAGCGTGTGCTTTGCACATATGGTTGACTGTCAATCGTGACGTATTTGCCGCTCATAAAGCCAGGTTCGGCTTTATTTGGGCTTGATTTTTCTGGAAGTCCCGTTAAGGCTAAAAACTACAACTGGCGTAGGTTGGGTTGACTTCAGGAAACCCAACATCCTCAAGACTTTGTTGGGTTGCGCTATCGCTTAACCCAACCTACTTTTTCTCTTAAGTGAACCGTATTGGGCTATTTGACGATTTCAAATGGTCTGCTTATTTACGCCGTTCTGTACTAGGGACTAGGGACTAGAAATTACTCTATCTAGCCTCTAATCTTTAACCTCTAGCCTCTAGCCTCTAACCTACGCCCGACTATTCCACTCTTGGGCTGCATCCTCTAAGGCTTTATCTACTGTTTTTTGCCCTAACATTGCTGCTTGCAAGTTCTCATAAATTGCTCTTTGTAATCTTTTTGAATCCCTCAAAGTTGGAGTTAATATTTCTGCTTGTTGTAGTTGGTTAGCACTAATAACTCTGGCCTTTTCTACTGTGGAAGCAGTTTCCGGGACATCTTTAAAGTAACTATCAGCCAGGGCTTTTTTGGTAGATGGTAAAACATTTGCAGCCTTGGCGAAAGCTAGCTGGTTTTCGTCATTGGTGAGAAATAAAGCAAACTTCACCGCCGCATCTGGGTGTTTGCTGGCGCGGGGGATAACAACATTCATCACCGCAACGTTTTTCTTACCAGTATCACCAGTAAGTTGGGGTGCGATCGCCGAAGCTTTGGCAATTTGGGGAGCATTATTACCGATAGTTTTGAGAAACTCTGGCCCTGAAGCTAAAAATGCGGTTTGTCCAGATTGGTATAAATCAATTGCTTGGCGATGTCCCTGGGTTAAAGACTCTCTGGGAAGTAGTCCTTTTTTATACAAATCTACCCAATATTGAAATGCTGCTTTTCCTTGTGGGGAATTAAAAGCGGCTTTACCCTCAGCATCAACTAGCGTCACGCCCATTTGTACAAAGGATTCCAACACTTCACCGGAATCTTGCGGTGCAAATGTGACAAAAAATGCATATTTGCCTGTCTTATCTTTAATTTGTTGTGCTACCTCTGCTAATTCTCCGTAGGTTGTGGGTACATTAGTTATACCTGCCTGTTTTAATAAATCAGTGTTATAAATGGTTAGCCGTGTGGTGAGGTACCAGGGAATACCAAAGCTCTTGCCGTTAAGCGTGCTGGCTTTCCAGATATTCGGTAGATAGGAGGAGCGTTCTTCATTTGAGAGTTTTGTATCCAGGTCTAACCAGGCATTTCGTCCTGCAAGTTGGGACGCAAAAACTGGATTTAGGTTCACTACATCGGGTGGCGTATTTGCGGAGACAGCTGTTAAAATTTTGTTCTCCATTGCTGACCAGGGTACATCAACCCAGTTAACCTTTATACCTGAATTTTGATTTTCAAAATTTGTAATTAGATTTTGGAAGTAGTCAGTAAATTGAGGTTGGAGTTGCATAGTCCAAAACTCAACAGTTGCCTCTCCTGAAGCAGCTTGTTGTGTATTGGTACCAGTGTTTCCGGTACTGCAACTTACCATCCAACTGGTCAATAAACCAATTAGGGCAAAAACCGCCAGTTGTTTGAATTTTCGCAATTGCATCATCTTACCAGTATTTTTACGCTTGATTGGGGTGAAAAAATTGTGCCAAATTGTCGAGATTATAGGCTAAATCAATTACTTAGTCCTCAGAACATTCTTTAGTATCATTTAAATTTTCCATTTAGCAGTCCAGCGGGCACAACTGTGGTGAAAAGCTTCAATAGTCTGTTCGGCAAATCAAATAAAGGGGTGGGCATCGAACTTGCACCGGAACGGGTGAATGTAGTTCAGCTACGCAAGCAGCGCCAAGGCTTAAAATTAGAGTCCTTGACATCAGTAGAAGTTCCCGAAGGGGTAATAACTGATGGTCAAATTACCGACACCCCAGCAATGGCGCAGTTAATTCAGCAGGCATTGGCTGAGAGTAAAATCAAGGTTTCTCGTGTTGCTACTGGTGTACCAGGACGAGATTCTATAGTCCGTCTCATACCTGTGCCAGCAGAGTTAGATGACAAGGAATTACGGGAAATGGTATTAAACCACGAAGCTGGTTTGTATTTACCTTATCCCCGTGAAGAAGCTGATGTAGATTATCAGAAACTTGGGTATTTTGTTGATGAAGATGGTATCGAAAAGGTACAGGTATTGCTAGTTGCCACTCGTAAGGAGGTGACAGATACCTATCTTAGTACCTTTGAACAGGCAGGATTGCAAGTCGATATTTTAGAGATTAACAGTTTTGCTTTGATTCGGACAATCCGCGAACAACTGCGGCAATTCAGCCCCCAAGAGGCAGCGGTATTAGTTGACATTGAGTTCGACAGTACAGAAATAGCCATCGTCATTAACGGCGTACCGCAATTTTCGCGCACCGTACCTATAGGTACTTATCAAATGCAAATGGCCATGGCTAGGGCCATGAGTTTACCTACATCACGAGACATGGAACTGTTAATGGGAATGGTGATTACGCCAACTCCCATCGATGGTGGACAAACCGGGGTGACTGATATCAATCCTGGGATGGCAGCTTTGTTGAGGGTTTTGGGAGAACTCACAGATGAGTTGCGTCGTTCTATCGATTTTTACTTGAATCAAAGTGAAAACTTAGAAGTGGCGCAGATTTTCTTAGCTGGGCCGGGAGGCGGACTGCAACAACTGGATGAATTTTTCACTCAAAGATTGAGCTTGCCAACTACCCAAATTGATCCTATTGGGTCTTTGTCCTTACAAGTTGATGAAGAACAGTATCCTATGGCAAAACGTTCTGGCTTAGGGATAGTACTTGGTCTAGGAATGCGGGGGGTGTAACAGAGTGTACAGTTTAGACGTTAATTTTCTTAAAGACCGCGTAAGTTACCAAAATACGCCCAAGAAAAGCTCAGGAATTAAACTGCCAACGGGGGATTTAACACCTGTATATATAGGGGTTGCCCTGGGCCTATGTTTTCCCGTTTTTGTTGGGGCTGGTTTGTGGTTTTTGCAAGCCAAAAATAGTCAGTTGGAGCAAGAAATAGCACAACTTGATCAAGAAAACAAGAGGTTAGAAACAGAAATTGGCAATATTAACAAAATCCGCGAAGAAACCAAAAAAGTCCAAGCGGAAACACAGGGTTTAGTTACAGTATTTGACCAGATTAGACCTTGGTCTGCCATGTTACAAGATTTGCGCGATCGCATACCAGCCACAGTGCAAATTGAAAACGTCAAGCAACTCCCACCCACACCAGCAGTTGCCGGAAAACCAGCCGGTAGTAGGGCTGGAGGATTGGAGGTTACAGGACTGGCTCGTTCTTTTAATGATGTCAATGATTTCTTGTTGACTCTCCAACAGTCTCAGTTCTTGAAATCCTCAGAAAGCAGAATTATCACCGCCACTTTAGTAGATGCACCAATACCACCAGGTGCTGGGCGCTCTAATAATGCTGTGCAAATTAAACTACCCCAAGTAGTTAGATACACTATTCAATCCAGTCTGAGCGATGTTCCAGCTTCGGATTTAATTCGGGAGTTAGAGCAAAAAGGCACCATTGGATTAGTAACTCGAATTCGCAATATGCAACAAATAGGAGTCATTTCAAAATGACGCTTAGTGAAGATTTTAATTTTACGGAAGGCGGCGAATTTGGTGCCGAAGCACCAGCTTATCCCGTTGTTTTTGGTATTAGTTTTACACCCAAAATTATCGGCATTTTAGTGGGTGTAGTAGGAATTGCTGGATCGGCGTATATGCTGATGAATATGGTAATGCCCGCTTGGGAAATTTATCAACAGCAGCAAGAAAAAAGTAACGATTTGCAAGGGCAAATTGAGCAAAAGAAAGCCAGTATTCAACAAATTGACAAAGTAAAAAATGAGCTAGCCCAGGCAAAGCAGCAAAGAATCCAAGTTTTAAGTTTATTTTCTGATGAAAAAACTTTAGATACATTGCTACTAGATTTGAATCGCTTAGTTGAGTCTGGTAATGCTCAAGTTACGGCTAATGCAGTCAGGGCAAAACTACAGAAATTTGTCCCATCTGCACAGCAAGCAGAAACCGTTAATGATGGCTCTCTCGGAGCAATAGTTGATGGCAAATTAAAACGCAGTAGCGTTAATGTCGAAGTTGTTGGCACTTTTGAGCAAACGCAATCGATTATTCGCAATATCGAGCGTCTACAGCCTTTGCTCATAGTTAAAGACTATCAGGCGAGATTAGCTCCCGAAGTTGCAACAGACCCATCAGGCGAAGAAGTGCGCCGAGTAGGGCCAGCACCTATTACTACATCTTTCCAACTAGAAGCATTAATGCCCTTGAATTCTGAGGAAGTAGCGGCGGCTGCGGAAGCAGAAACAGCCAAACAATAGAAGTTATTTAATCATTTGTGTGGACACAGATTTTTAAGATGAGGTTGGGGGAAAATATTTTCATTTATCAAAGTGAATATCCTCCTTAGCACCTCTAAAATGGGAAGACTAAAAATAGCAAGTTGCAGATAGTAATAATTACAACGCAGCTAGCCAAAAAAGTTCGTAAATTGGTGTTTTATATAGTGAGGAATGAACTGTGAAACAGCTTCACGGTAATAGTGTAATATTAGGTGCTGCCGCTTTTGTATTTCTAGCTGCTCAACCTGCTTGGGGACAAATTGCCCAAGTCACTGATGTCAAACTCAATCAAGTAAATGGTGGCGTTAGTGTTGTTTTAAAAACTTCTTCTGGGTCGCGCCCACAAATTTTTACCACACAAAGAGGTAATTCCTTAGTTGCAGATATTATTAATACGCAATTGCGTTTACCGCAAGGCAATAGTTTTCGCCAAGATAACCCGGCTGCGGGAATTGCCTCAGTTCAAGTTATGCAACTTGATGCTAATAGCGTTCGAGTAATGGTGACTGGTATTAATAGCATCCCCACAGGTCAGCCTTTGGTGCGAAAGTCAGATGAAATTACCCTCAGTTTTACGCCATCTGCAACTACTGCATCAACCCCAGCGCCGCCTATGGCTGCCATAACTCCACCTGCTGCGGCTCCAGCCCAACCCACTCCTAATGTTCTAGTTCCTAACCCACAAGTCTCAATTGACGGTAGACCTGCGCTACCTGCTGGCCCCGGTCAACCTGTAAGCCAAGCGCCGCCTATGTTGCCTAGAGCTGTGGCCCCACCAGTGGGAGATATCGCTATTTCCGCTACAGATGCGTCTCCCAGCAGCATTGATTTAGGAACTCAAGAACGTGTACCCCGCTTGGTATTGAGAGATGCACCAGTCCGCGAGGTTTTATCGCTGCTAGCCCGTGCTGCTAATTTAAATTTGGCTTATGTAGGCGGTGAGCAAGCTGCTGGTGCTGCTGGGGGTGAAGGTCAGGCAATTTCTCAAACCATTTCTTTAGATATAGAAAATGAGCCAGTGCAAGATGTATTTAATTACGTTTTGCGCCTCAGTGGTTTAGAAGCTAACCGCAGTAATCGCACGATTTTTGTGGGGCCTAGTTTACCCAACTCCACCCGTGATGTAGTAATGCGTAGCTTGCGGCTGAATCAGGTAACTGTGGGAGTAGCCTTAAACTATTTAGTCGGTATGGGTGCAGAAAGTGCCGTCAGCCGTGAACGTCAAGTTACCAGTGTGAATGCTGTACCTGTGGGTGCTGGAGCTACTCCCATTACCCAAACGCAAACAACTACAGAAACCAGACTGGAAGTTCAACGGGCTAATTTTACAGACTCAAAGCCTTTACTGAGAGGTTTACAAGCATTAGGAGATGAGCGCACTAATTCTCTGACTTTAATTGGCCCTCCTAGACAAGTTGAGATGGCAATGACTCAACTAAGTCAGCTTGATATCCGCCGTCGTCAAGTGGCAGTTAATGTAAGAATTATTGATGTTAACCTGTTGAACACCCAAGACAATAACTCCAGTTTTTCCTTTGGAATTGGTAATAACTTCTTTACTAATGATGGTGGTGCTGCCACTTTGAATTTTGGTGGTGCTAGACCAGCCAGTGGCCCTGAAGTCCAAAATAATTTGACTGGTACACCTGTTACGCCTAATCCACTTCAAGACGGAAATATTTTTTTCAACTCAGACCCACCTAGAGCGGGAGTAAGTACTAATCCACTAGAACCTGGTATTACAGAAATCACTCCAGGTACTACTACAACTCCTCCAAGATTAACTTATGAACTTCC
Organism: Cyanocohniella sp. LLY; assembly: GCA_022241785.1. Classification (GTDB taxonomy): domain Bacteria; phylum Cyanobacteriota; class Cyanobacteriia; order Cyanobacteriales; family Nostocaceae; genus Cyanocohniella. Next base: position 7,184 of record JAKOMP010000027.1, read on the forward strand.
TAGCCTGTTCCAATTTCCTAAGCGTCTTCTAGCTACTTTGCAGGCCCAGGTTACAAATGGCAATGCTAAAATTTTGACTGACCCGACCTTAATTGTTCAAGAAGGTCAAACAGCTAATGTAAACTTGACACAAGAAGTAGTAGGTAACATTACAAGAGAAATAGTTCGTGACTCGAACCTTGCTACAGAAACAATTTCGGCTGAAAAAGAGCAAGTAGGTTTAACTTTAGCTGTGAAAGTTGACCGAATTGACGATAACGGTTTTGTTTCTCTCTCAGTAGCTCCTGTAGTCAAAGCACCTGTAGCTCCAGCTAGCATTAATGTTGGAGGTGGTGGTAGTCAACAAATATTCTTAGTATCCGAGCGCTCCCTAAATTCTGGTGTAGTTCGCCTACGAGATGGTCAGACACTGATTCTTTCAGGCATTATTCAAGATTCAGACAGAACAAGTGTCTCTAAGATACCCCTTTTGGGTGATCTGCCACTAATTGGTTCACTGTTTAGATCCACAAACAGACAGAATCAGCGTAATGAGGTAATTGTATTACTCACGCCTCAAGTGATGGATGACTCTGAGAACTCGGCTTATGGCTATAACTACGCTCCTAGTCCAGAGGTGCGGCAAATGCTAGAGCGTCGTGGTTTGAGTGCGCCTAGATGATATTTTGTTGGATCTCAAGTTAGTCACTTAGGTTGGGAGTGGGGAGTAGGGAGTAGGGAATGGGATTCTTGTTGAATGCATTTTAGCGATACATCACTATACAAACCAACTCCGCCAGCTCGTACTCATAAAAATTCAGCTTTTCAAACCCGCAAAGGCGGGTTTTATTTTGTAAACTTATTGGAGAATCAATATAATCCTGGTATGCGAATCATTGCCCGCAGCACTTTACGGCAATTTTGGGAAATACATGCAGATGCAGAACAGCCCATGAAAGCTTGGTATGATGAAGCGTCTCGTGCAGAATGGAATAGTCCAACAGATATCAAAAGTACTTATCGCAACGCCAGCATTATTGCTAATAACCGTGTTGTTTTTAATATTAAAGGCAATGATTACCGCTTAATTGTTCACGTTCGTTATGACATTAGAATTATTTTTATCCGCTTTGTAGGAACGCATTCTGAATACGATAACGTAGACGCGACAACAATTTGAGGTAACGTATATGCTCGAATCCCGTCCCATCCGAACTGAAGCTGATTATCGTGCTGCACTTGATGAAATTGAAAGACTATTTGATGCAGAACCTAATACACCAGAGTGCGATCTGTTGGAAGTTTTAACGACACTAGTAGAAGCATACGAACAGCGACACTATCCAATTGATGCTCCAGAGCCAGTTGAGGCAATCTTATATTATCTCGAATCGCGTGGGCTGTCTTGGCACGATTTGGAGCCTGCTATTGGCAGTTATGAAAAGGTAGGGGAGATTTTGAATCGTCAGCAACCGCTAACACTAGAGATGATTCGGCGGTTACATCAACAATTAGGGATTCCGGCGGAAGTGTTGATTCAACCCTACTCTTTAATGGAAAATTCAGCTTAATTTTGTAATTTGTTGTATTAATTGGGTAAATAAAAAAATATTTAAGTAAAGAAAAAAGTGATGACTAAAGCCACACTATTGAGTCGTATTACACAAAATCCAGGACAATGCGGAGGTCGCCCGTGTATTAGAGGAATGCGAATCCGGGTTAGTGATATTTTAGAGATGCTAGCTGAAAATGTAAATTCAGAAGAAATTTTAGAAGATTTCCCTGATCTGGAGCCAGAAGACATACAAGCTTGTCTGTTATTTGCAGCAAGACGCACGGACTTTTCTCGGTTGACTGCATGAATATCTGGATTGATGCTCAGTTACCTCCAGGATTAGCAGGGTGGTTAACTAGCACTTTTGATGTTAGTGCCATAGCGTTAAAAGATTTAGGCTTACGAGATGCCCAAGACATAGAAATCTTTGATGCCGCGGCTAAAGCTTTCACAGTAATTATGACCAAGGATAGCGATTTTGTTGATTTGGTGTGTCGTTTGGGAACACCACCACAAATTTTGTGGCTCACTTGTGGTAATGTCACAAACCGCAACCTGCGGCAAATCCTTTCTGCTACATTTCCAGATGCTTGGGAACACCTGCGACAAGGTGAGGCAATTGTAGAAATTAGCGATCGCCTGTAAGATGATCAAAATTTTGAGATCCAGTCCAGAGAATGGAAAATTTTCTTTTATCCCAGTCCCCAAGTTCTGCCCATCACAAGGGGATTTATTCAGTATTTTCTTTATTTATGTATATTTTTAAACGCGACAACTACCCAAAAAGTCCAAAAAATCCTGAAATCCATATAAATTAATGGTTTCATCTATCCACTTCAGGCTACAACGCCTTAGAATGATTCATTGAAAAGTCGAGCCGATAGGATGTACAGCCATTTTGAGTGTAAATACTCCTAAAGGACGATTTTTGTAATTCTCTCAACAGAGATTTAAGAAAAAGACGACAAGGTGCATCTGTTTAGAGAATCGAATCTCAAGTAAACCTCAAGGAGTTTGATATGAACAAGGGTGAATTAGTAGATGCCGTATCTGAAAAGGCAAGTGTGACCAAAAAACAAGCGGATGCCGTCTTAACAGCCGCTTTGGAAACGATTATCGAAGCTGTGTCTTCTGGTGATAAAGTAACGCTAGTAGGATTTGGCTCCTTTGAATCACGGGAACGTAAAGCCCGTGAAGGTCGTAACCCCAAAACCAATGAAAAGATGGAAATTCCTGCTACCAGAGTTCCCGCTTTCTCCGCTGGTAAGATGTTTAGAGAAAAGGTTGCACCCCCAAAAGAATAAATAACGTTTTAGGGAATTTTTTTTTGATGCGGCAACCAGCACACGGGGGAAACTTAGCCTGGGCAGCCGCACTGGCTGGCTGTCCCCCTGATGCTATTCTGGATTTTTCTGCCAGCATCAGTCCCTTGGGGCCACCAAATAGTGCGATCGCGGCTATTCATGCCCAAATTGGTAATCTTAAGCACTATCCCGACCCAAACTATAGTGAACTGAGACTAGCTCTCAGTCACTTCCATGAATTGCCTTTTGAGTGGATTCTGCCGGGCAACGGTTCAGCAGAATTACTTACTCTGGCAGGTAGGGAACTCGCAAAATTAACAGCAACAAGATTAATTACTCCAGCCTTTGGTGACTATTACCGAACTCTGGCGGCATACAACGCTAAAGTACTGGAGTTTCCCCTTGATGTAGGGAGTAGGGAGTGGGGAGTAGGGAGTGGGGAAGAAGAAAATATTTGTTCCTTATCTTCCTCATTCCCCACCCTCCAGGTGATGTCTACGGCACGCCAAGACTGCAACCCCTTTAGCACTAACGCGTCTATATCTCCCTCATCTTCTTCATATGGGTTATTACTCAATAATCCTCACAACCCTACGGGTAGGTTATTCTCACGCGAGGCGATTTTGCCCTACTTGGAGGAGTACGCTTTGGTGGTGGTGGATGAGGCGTTTATGGATTTTGTGTCTCCTGACGAGGAACAAAGCCTAATTGGGGTGGTGCAAGAATATCCAAATTTAGTAATATTGCGATCGCTAACGAAATTTTACAGTCTACCGGGACTGAGATTGGGCTATGCGATCGCACACCCAGATCGTCTGGCTCAATGGCAGTCATGGCGTGACCCTTGGCCTGTAAACACCCTGGCAGCGGCGGCGGCTATAGCGGCAGTCCAAGACCAAGAATTTCAAGCACTAACTTGGCAATGGTTACCACCTGCACGAAACCAACTCTTTCAAGGTTTAGCGGCAATTCCAGGTTTACAACCCCTAGAAAGTACTGCTAACTTCTTACTGGTGGCATCACAACAATCTAGTTTGCAGTTGCAGCAACAATTACTCCAGCATCACCAGATTTTAATTCGTGATTGCCTAAGTTTTAAAGAATTAGGCGATCGTTTTTTCCGGGTTGCTGTCCGTACTGCATCTGATAACCAACGCTTATTAACAGCGCTGCATTCAGTCCTGAGTTCTCATCACTAAAGACTTCCCAATACGGAGATGAGAAACATGAGGAAGTATTTTTGTCCCCTACTCCCCACTCCCTACTCCCTACTCCCTACTCCCATAACCAATGACTATTGATTACGATATTGTGATTATTGGTGGTAGTCTTGCCGGACGCTATGCAGCTTTAGCTGCAACCCAACTACGGGCAACAGTGGCTTTGGTGGAGTCTCAAGTAGATTATAGGTTTATTCAACACCAGGCTATGAGCGAAATCGGCAAAATATCGCACAAATTGGGTGATATAGCTGGTTTTGGTATTCACAACACCCATGCTGATACCTCAGAACCATGCCAAACATCTGTAGCCTGGCCAGAAGCAATGCTATACACCAAAGGCGTTGTCTCCAATATCCAAGAACAAAATTCTCTTGCCAACCTAGCCGCACTGGGTGTCGATGTGATTCTGGGCAAAGGTCAATTTCAATCTATGGCTACGCCACGCCAGTTATCATCTCACCTAACATTGGCTGTCAATGAACGCTTGTTGAGGGGACGCACCTATTTACTAGCTAGTGGTTCCCGTCCAGCCATTCCAGATATTGACGGTTTGCAAACTATTGACTATTTGACCTTATCTAATGTTTGGCAATCTTTTCAGAAACCAAATCTACCTAAAAATTGGGTAATTATTGGTGGTGTTCCCCAAAGTATTGAAGTAGCTCAAACTCTGGCACGGTTCGGTTGTAATGTGACACTGGTAGTTAAGTATCCCTCTATTTTGCCTTGTGCTGACCCAGAGGTAGTCCAACTGCTGCAAGCACAACTAGAAGTTGATGGTGTACGTGTTCTCACTCAAAAACCAGTTACTCAAGTAAAACTCATTGAGAACAAAAAGTGGATTCAAGCAGGAGATAAAGCAATTGAAACTGATGAAATTTTAGTAGCAACTGGACAACAGCCAAATATTGAGTCCCTAAATTTAGCTGCTGTAGGGGTGAAATGGCGGCGACGGCGCTTGGTTGTAAATGACAAATTGCAAACTACTAACCGCCGTATTTATGCTTGTGGCGATGTCATTGGTGGTTATGATTTTACTAACGTCGCTCATCATGAAGCCAGAATTGCTGTCAAAAATGCTTTGTTTTTTTCCAGATTTTTAGTCAATTATCGATGTCTTCCTTGGGCGCTATTTTCTGACCCCACGTTAGCGGAAGTAGGTTTAACAGAGGCCCAGGCAAAACTCCGATTTAGACCAAATGAAATTTTAATTTTGCAGCAATATTATAAATCAGTGGCAGCAGCCCAACTAAGGGATGAAACTACAGGTATCTGTAAATTAATCGTGTTACGTAATGGAGAAATTTTAGGCGCTTCTATATTAGGTGCAGAAGCCCCAGAGTTAATCAATTTGATTGCTTTAGCAATGGCGCAAAAAATTTCAGTTAAGCATTTAGCAAATTTATCTTCTGTTTATCCCAGTTTTTCAGAGATTCTGGAAAACACCGCCAGAGAGTGGGATCAGCAAAAGTTAAATAGTAATACGGGGTTACAAGATTTTTTAGAAGGCTTTTTCCAATTCCGTCGAAATTGGAATTTGTGACAGACGTGAGTTCGATATCTCGCCACTAGTATTGGATTAAGCGCAGCGCAACCCAATGCTGCCAATGATGTTGGGTTTCCTGACGTCAACCCAAACTACAATTTTTTTGCACTAATTTAGGCTTGCCACACCAGTAAACCATAACCCTACTGAACAAAAAGTGTGTTAGACACAAAGTCATAACACACCTTATAAAATCTATGATTTTTTTATTACTTTTCCGAACTTGTCATACCTCTAGCAGCAATTTCTTTACCTAACACTTCTACAGCTTTAGCAAATTGGGGATCTTCTAACGTGGCGAGTTTGTCACGCTCATTGAGCCATAGTTCTTGACGCTGTTCATCGGATAACTCCACTGTCACATCTGGAGCAACCCCGTGTTTATTAATATCTTTACCACTAGGAGTATGATACTTAGCAATTGTTACCGCCAATCCTGAGCCATCTTCTAAAGGACGCACAGATTGTACTAAGCCTTTACCAAAGGTTTGACTACCAACCAAAACAGCACGTTTATTGTCCTGTAAGGCACCTGAGAGGATTTCGCTGGCACTAGCAGAACCTTTATCTACCAAGACTACCAGTGGTTTATTGGTGAGAGCGCGCCCTCTTGCCACTTCTCGTTCTTGTTCACCTCGACGGTCAATAGTGGAAACAATCGTACCTCTATCCAGCCACATCCGGGCAATTTCTACACTGGAGAAAAGTAAACCACCAGGATTACCACGAAGATCCAAAATATATCCAGCTACTCTTTGCTTTTCTAAATCTCGGATAGCGCTTTGCATTTCTCTACTAGCATTAGCACTAAACTGATTCAAGCGAATGTAACCGACATTACCTGCTGGAGTTGTTTTAATGGAATGTCTAACTGGATGGATTTCAATTCGCGCTCGGATGATTTCAAATTTTTTGACTTCACCACTTCGTTGAATTGTCAAGTTTACCTTTGTTCCTGGCTCACCGCGAATCAAGGATACTGCTTGGTTAGTATCCATCCCCTCAGTACTTTTGCCATTGATTTGAACAATCACATCCTTTGCTAAAACACCCGCCTTAAATGCAGGCGTGTCATCAATTGGTGAAATCACCACAATCTGCTTGGTTTCTTCATCTTGGGTAATTGTGATGCCGATACCTGTGAGTTCTCCAGAGGTATCCACTTGCATATTCTTGAATTCCTCAGGGTCCATAAACCGGGTGTAAGGATCGTCAAGCTTTTGCAGCATTTCCCGAATGGACTTATAGGCATCTTGCTGACTACTGTAGGATCTACCCAAGTACTCCTTCCGCACAGCCTGCCAATCAACCTGATTAAAAGTACCATCTACATATTGGCGTTGGACAATTTGCCAAACCTCGTCTACCAATTCCTTGGGACTTGCTTTAAATAAAGCCTGACCTCGCGAGTGAATGCCCAGGCTAGTAACAGCAATTGTGGAAAGTGTCACTGCCGTAGCACCCAAAACAAGTCTACTTTTTGTAATCACCATAATGACAGCTGTGTCAGAGGGAGAAATTTATCGTCAGTATGCCCAATCTAACACAGGGAAACAGTGTACAGACCAAGCATGTATTACTAATTTCATCAAAATACTTGACAATCCGGCGATCTTGTTAAGTACTGATGAAGATTATGGGAAAAAGTAGGGGGATGGGAGGATAGAGAAAACTTTCTAGCCCCTAGCCTCTAGTATCTCTTCACCGAACAGGCAGAGGGGAAGGGGGCAGGGAGAACAAGCCCTTCACCTGTGCGACAAGCGTTGCGAAGCATGGGTATGTTCGCGGAGCGTTTCGTAGAAAAGCCCCGCCTTTACAGGGCGCTCTTACGCTTTGTGGAGTACAAGCTCTATCTCAGTCTTTCCCCCTGCCCCCTGCCCCCTGCTCCCGTACCCTTCGGGAAGCTACGCTAACGGCTGACGCTCACGGCGAAGCCTGCTCCCCTGCCTCTTTTGACGGTTCTACCCAGCGCCCATCTGCCTTAATGAGATTAATCAATTCTTCTACTCCTTGGGCTTCAGGGATTTTTTTTATTTCTTCTCTGCCGCGATACAAAGAAATATAACCAGGTGTTTTACCAACATAGCCATAGTCGGCATCTGCCATTTCTCCAGGGCCATTCACAATGCAACCCATGACGGCTATATCCAGCCCTGTTAAGTGTTTGGTGGCTTCCCGGACTGTGTGTAATACTTCCTCTAAATTGAATAAAGTCCGTCCGCAAGAAGGACAAGCGACATACTCCACCATTGTTTTCCGCAATCCTAAGGCTTGCAGGATGCTGTAACAAACGGGAATTTCTTTTTCTGGTGATTCTGTCAGTGACACGCGAATGGTGTCGCCAATACCATCAGCTAGCAATGTGGCAATTCCCGCTGTGGATTTAATGCGTCCATATTCGCCATCTCCGGCTTCTGTGACACCCAAATGCAACGGATAATCCATACCTAAGTCATCCATGCGTTTGGCCATGAGGCGATAGGCGGCTACCATCACAGGAACTCGTGAGGCTTTCATAGAAATTACTATGTTACGGAAATCTAAAGATTCACAAATGCGAATAAATTCTAAGGCAGATTCCACCATACCTTCTGGGGTGTCACCGTAGGTAAATAGCATTCTTTCTGCGAGGGAACCATGATTTACCCCAATTCGCATAGCTTTACCTTGATCTCTAAGAGAAACCACCAGAGGTGCTAGGGTTTCCCGGATTTTATCGCCAATTTCATCAAATTCGGCTTGAGTATATTCGCCTCTATTGGAGTTGGGTTTTTCAAACACATACAACCCCGGATTAATCCGCACTTTTTCAATGTGCTTGGCGACTTCTAGGGCAATTTTTAGTCCATTGTGATGCACATCGGCAACAATAGGCACATCTTGGTAAGTTTTGATTAATTTTTGTTTAATTTCCGCCATCACTCTAGCGTGAGCCATACTTGGCACTGTGACGCGGACAATTTCACAGCCAATTTCGTGCAAACGACGAATAGCAGCCACAGATCCATCGACATCAAGAGTGTCTTCGTTAATCATCGACTGCACCACCACTGGATAGCCACCGCCAATGGTGACATTTCCCACCTGGACTGGTCTAGTTTTGCGCCGCTTGATTGTGGTGTCAAAGATGGCTGGGTTTTCTGTGGTGTCGGATGTTGTAGGAGTCGGCAGAGTTTGCATAACCTAGTTAGGTAAATTTGCTGTAGTTAAAATATCAGATTGATAAGTCTCTTTCTCTCAGATTGCCATAGTCAGGGCGTTTTTGGATAATCATGGAGCAGAAGAGAAAATTAAAAATTTGGTAAAATGATGATAAGTCGCGATCGCTCACCTTGTTCCCCAACATCTTCAAGAACTTAAGCAGCGCAAAGAGGAACTCATTGCTAAGACATGAAAAAAAGGGTAGACGTTGAGATACCACTAATGAATACTATCAAGATTCACTTAGTTGTTGGCATTGATCACGTTACCCTATCTGTGTTTTACACCGAGGCTGATTGCTGGGAATTTCGGTTGATTAGTCCTGGTGGTGCAGTGTTTGGTGAGGGAAAGCTTTACTATACGCCGGAAGCTGCCGAAAAAGCGGCGCGAGAATGGATACAACAAGGCAATTAAATCAGCCTCATTAAACCTTGTCTATTTTGAGAACTATAGTTTGCATTCAAGATTATGAGATTGCTTCTTGAGATTGCAATGACAAGAACTTCACTTTTTACGATGGACGAAGTTTAATTTCCCTTTTCAGCAAGTGCTTCTAGATGAAATGCCAAATTATTCAGGGCCATTTCAATTTCGGAGCTATAAGGAATACTGCGCCATCTTGGGGTGGTTGCATTATCCATTGCTGTTGTTTCCAGATATTGAGCAACAACCATGAGTTTTTCGGGATCTGTCCCTGCTGTTGCCAAATTTTCTAAAAATTCTTGAGGTGTCATGGATTCTGGGAATTTCATTATTGCAATCAGAATAACTACTGCATCACAATAAGTCTGTTCACAGTACTCATGTTTTCCAGACTATAAGCTAATGACTAGCGATTACTCTCAAAATCCCCAATTCTCGCTTCAATATCCTGAACTACTAGCACCCGCAGGTAACAATGATTGGGATAGTGACTTGTATCAAGATAAGCACGCTTTTGTCTGGCAATATGGCGAAGATTTGCTGAAATTGCTCAATCCTAAACCCGGAGAATTTATTTTGGATCTAGGCTGTGGTACTGGACAACTCACCGAAAAAATTGCTTTGGCTGGTGCTGAAGTAATGGGGATTGATAGCGCCCCGGCGATGATTGAAAAGGCCAAGCAAAACTATCCTCATCTATTATTTAATGTTGCTGATGCTAGAGATTTTCAAGTAGATCAACCCTTAGATGCAGTATTTTCCAACGCGACCTTGCATTGGGTGAAAGAACCAGAGGACGCGATCGCCTGCGTGTATCAAGCACTAAAACCAGGGGGGCGTTTTGTGGCCGAGTTCGGTGGTAAGGGCAATATTCAGGCGATCGCTCAAGCTTTGTCTACTGCTTTAGAGTCACTTGGTATTGCCGCGCAAACACTTAATCCTTGGTATTTTCCTAGTATTAGTGAATACGCCACACTACTAGAACAGCAGGGCTTTGAGGTCGCTTATGGGGTTTTGTTTGCCCGTCCCACTGCCTTAACAGAGAAAGAAGCAGGTATGGCAAACTGGCTGCAAATGTTCGCCAGCGCTTTTCTAGCAGGATTGTCTCCTGACCAGCAAACACAAGTCATTCGTCAGGTAGAGCAGTCCCTCAAACCAACACTATATAGTGAGGGTACTTGGACGGCAGATTACAAAAGACTCCGCATCCTGGCCTTTAAGATTTAGCACACACAAATAGCGATTAATTAGATAAATTATTACTATGTAGTAAAATCTATTACCCGTAAATCATCAGCGAATAGGATATTAATCCGAAATCGCCAATGGTATTCTTTTATGATTAAACACAAACTACCCGGCCACCAGATATCGCTCCCACTGCTAAATAACTCAACTAAATTAAATTTCTCACCTGTCTCCCATCGAGTAAAAAGCTTTGGCTTACAATTTCGGCGAAAGGGGGTGAGGTCTATTTTATCTTTGTGGAAATTAACCTACTTAACTATTAGTCTGAGTACAATTTCTCTTTTAGCAGCCTTACCCTCGCCAGCACAAACATCTCCAGTACCGTCGCCTTCGGATGCGCCTTTGGAACTGGCCTTATTAACTCAGCCCAATGGTACGGTGATGACAGCCAGTACCATTAACCCAGAAGGTTTAACTACACCTAGTTTGTGGTGGGCAAAAGAAAATTCCGAAAATAGGTTGTTGGACAACTGGATCGCCTATCCAGCATCCGAGAATGAACCAGCCAGAGTAGACCTCATCGTCAATCAGCAAGTTTGGAGTGTGCTGGAATATCTAGAACGTTACCATTTTGTGAATCACTTGGGTAGCAGTGCCAGAAAAGAAGGTTATAATGTCCGGGTTTTTAATTATCAGCAAGACCTGTTGGCAACTTACACCTGTAACTTTGTGACAAGTCCAGTGTCATGCCGTATCCAGATGAATTCACAAACCCGATTAGGTCTGTTGCGTTCACTTTAAATTGGCTATGCTTGCTTCATTTGGGTGAACAAAGCCTCATACTGCTTCATGACTTCTGGAGGTAACGGGAGTAAAAATTCACTTTGGTTGAAAGTCTCACGATTACTTTGTAACAAACCCCTGAACGGTTGTTGAATATCCGCCGGGACAATATCGGGAAAAATTGGCGAATTACTTCGAGTTAGCACAGAAATTTGCTTGGCAATATTTGGTTGCCAACAAAAATCAATCCACTGAGATGAGATAGTATCTTGGGCAGCTTTTGTCGGACGTACCCATAAGTCTGCCCACATTGCCGTTCCTGATTGTGGAATAACTGCACTTAGTTGGGGATAACGTGCCAAAACTGGCATGATATCGCTTGACCAACCAACTGCTAGCCATGTATCTCCAGTAATTAAAGGTTGTAAATAGTTATTAGAACTGTAGAACTTCACTTGTTGATTGAGTGTGCGTAGTTCCTGTTCTAAATCGGGTATGGTGTCCAGATTCTCTGTATTGTAAGAGTTTCCTAGCTTTTTCAAAACCAGACCAATGACTTCTCTGGGTTGATTAAGTAAAGAAATCCGCGATCGCAATTCATCTCGCCACAAATCACTCCAATCCTGCGGCGTCAATCCTAATCTTTGTAATCTTTCACGATGATACACAATCATCGTACTTCCCCAACGGTAAGGAGCCGCCCACACTTGTCCTTGAGTGTCTAGGTTACCTTGAGCGTTGCGCGTTACTAGTTGTTGCCATCTTTGATCCAAAGCAGTCCAATTTTTTAACTGTTGAATTTCTGGCTGTGTCAACGGTTGAATTAGTTGCTGCTCGATAGCTGCTCTTAGCCAGTAATCACCCAATGTCACCAAGTTAGATGCCGCAACTGTTTCTGATTGCCCAAAGGGTAAAAAGCGTGTCCAAATTGGGTCGTTAGTAGTGTTCGGTTTCTGCTGCCAACCTTGCAATTGCTTAAATATATCTTGTATCTGCTCAACTGGGGCAAACTGTAACTGCACCCGTTGCTGCAAACTGCGGCGAAATTGACTAACTACTTGGCTAGGTATAGAACCTTGGAGTAGCCGGACACTGAGTTCTGTTTGGTTACCACCACCGCACCCAACCAGCAGTTGTGAAAGTGCCAGTCCACTTGCGCCAATCAAAAAAGATCGTCTATTTAATGATGTGGGGTTGGGAATGGGGAATTTCGGATTATACATGATAAAAATTGCACCCTTGAGCGCTTATTTAGGCATATTTTCAGGATAGTGCTGTCAAAAGAGGCAGGGGAGCAGGCTTCGCCCTGAGCGTCAGCCGAAGGGGAGCAAGGGGGAGAGACTGGGAAGTCCCTTGTACTCCGCCCCAGTGACTAACATCAGACTCTTTTAGTATAAATAGCTGGTATGAATTAGATTTTCTCAATAATTATCATGATAAATATGCATAAAATTATTTAGTTATATTCAGGGCTTACGTAACTAACCACGTATTTTCGTCATTGCGACCGTAGGGAAGCAATCTCAAAGCCTTGGTTTTCGTAGCGAGTGCGTAAATCCTAATATTTATAAACAAATACTTAAATAACATATTCCCACAAAGCTTTTGAAAAATTAAATAATTCATAAGTATGGTTAAGATCACCAGTAAATTGAATAACATAAGGAAAATATGCGAACCGACCGTTAAATGGAGCCATTACAACAGCAAATCCTGACTTTGAGTCATAAATTGGATGCCCTCTGCCAGGTGATAGAGCAACTCGACGGTAAAGTCACTCAGGCTGTCTCAGAGTGTTCTTTAGCAAATACCCAAGCAAAAGACAATTATGTAGAAAATAGTGATGCAGGCAGTCACCAGTTCAAAAAACACATCAATTTTCATTCTGAGATGGAACATAAAGATGTATTGACAGATGGCATTTATTTAGACATGAATAGGCAAAACGGAGATGCGGGCATAACGCCAGAAATTCAAATACAAAGACTGACAGCACAATTAACAGCAGCCTACAATCGCATTGCAGCTTTAGAAGAACAATTAATGAAAGAAAGAATCCATTAAATTTGCTAGTTATTCAGTAGTCAATAATTTGAAAAATTAGCCGGCATCTATTATGAGTCCGGTGCTTTTGCTATTGACTATTGACTTGGCTGAGTCGCTCAATCTGAGATTCAATAGCAGCTAAAAGTTGATCTTGCTGCCAATTGTGACTGAGATTAGCAGCGATGCAAGCGGCTCCAGCCCCTACACCTTCTTTAACAAAGCCCCGTTCATAAGCTTGAAGTTGAGGATAGCGAGAATCCGCAAAACTTAACTGAGTAGCAAATAAACAAGGAACTGTTTTACCTAGACTAAGTGCTAAATCAACAGTATTTCCAGTTGCATCTTCTGCTACCCAACGAGTCGTACCCACAACAACTTCTGCTGGTTGCCAAGCTAGATTATAAGCTTGGGCGATCGCACTCATTAAAGCATACACCGCCAGCATTTGCGTCCCACCTGCCAACATCACACCACAACTGCGACTAGCTGCGATGGCCATTCCCGCCACCACCACTTGCATGGGATCACCCACAGCAGCAACGAGCCTAAGGGGATCTATTGGGAGAGATGATTGTAATTCTTCCCCCCTGCACCCCTGCACCCCTGCTCTCATCCTCTCCAAACCAGCTTGCACTACTGCCCACTTTTGCGCGTGGTTACAAATAGGGTGACTACTGTTGACTTTTCCCGCTGCGTCTATACCCAAGCCGGTTAAAATCGCCAGGGCAGTTGTTGTGCCTCCCACAACGCACTCACTTAAAATTACATATCCTTGTTGAGTATCGGCAGCTAGACGTTCTCCCCACAGTAAACCTTGTTTGAATAAGTGGTGTACTATACTCAATTCCATAGCGGCCCCTCCACTTAAGCATTTAGCAGCATCACCACCTAAATCAATGGCTGGTACAGCAGGAGAGTGGGGTAAACCAGCATTAAATAAATAAATGGGAATTTTCAGGGCTTCAACTACAGCACGAGAAATTAACACAGGGGAAGCACCTGCTGTTAACGGTGGTAGAGGATACAAAGGTTTTTTTTCTGGGCCATAGTATAAAAACTCCGCATCAGCACAAGCAGTATATTTTCGGTCTTCTGGAGTGCTACCAGCTGCGGAAATTCCGGGAATTAAACCAGTTTCAGTAAAACCCAAAACACAGGCAAATATAGGTAAACAACCCCGATACTTATTAATCCATGCTTCACCCTGTTTGATTTGGGTATAAATCCGCACCATACTTTTTAAATTATCTACCCTTCATAATCCATCAAAACTTGCACCCATTGTGGCGGACGGGGAATGGAGTTGCCCAAGCGATCCAATAGTAGCCATGCTGCCAGGTGTACCATAAACAGATAGATAAAGTTATTGATCACAATTAAAGCGATCGCACCCAGTTGAATCAAAAATACACTAGGACTAGCTAATAATTGCAGTCTTAAAAAAGCCCATTCTATGAGTTCTGTGACTTGGTTAATCACATAAATCCACAGGTCTTCACCTGATAGTATAGACAGCAACCACAACCGAAAAAACACGCCTAATGTCCCCAACAACGTACCTAAGGTAATAGACACAATCCAAGGAACACGACGATGCCACGTTGCACCCAACAGTACACCCATAAAAGCAAAAGGCATGACAAACAATAGACTACGGACTGGCCCCATTAGCACTGATAACAGCAAACCAGAAGTCACAGCAGCCATCCACGCTGCTCTTTTGCCCCAGCGCAAGTAGACTAAGGCGATGGGTACAGGAAAAAATATCCGTAAAACTGGCCCCAAGGGAAAGTAAAAATTAATAAACCAGATGAGGCTAGCCGTACTAGCTAAAAATGCTGTTTCTACCATTCGTAAGGGCGCATCAACTTTGAGACTAGGCCGCCTTAACTCTTCTTTCTCTAAGAGGGTATTTTGAGTTTTAGCGGATGGGTCTTCATCTGGTAGAGAATTTAAAATACTCATTTTGGCAAAATTATTAAACTATCATTCTTTCTAAGGCTGACAAATCGGGAATACAAATAGTGTCCTGCTCCCTTCTAATCAAACCTTTTTTTTCTAGTCTTGTTAATACTCTTGTAACTGTTTCCCGTGCCAGTCCACTCAAACTACTCACTTCCCTGTGAGGCAAGTTAGGAATTTCGGTTCCTGTCTGTGCTTGTTTTCCCTGTCCTTCTGCCAAGAATAACAAAGCGTCGGCAACTCGTGACTGACTATCAGATTCTCGCAATCGCAGTCGCCGATTTACCTGCCGCAAGCGTCGAGCCATTAGTTGTGCTAATCTTACTCCCGCCAAGGGTTCTGTATGGAGTAATTTAACAAAATCTTGCGATGGCATACTGCCAATTATTGTCGGTGTCAGGGTAATCACATCCGTGGAGCGCGGTACTTCATCTAGCGCCGCCATTTCACCGAATAACTCCCCTTTGCCAATAATATTTAGTGTTACCTCTTTACCTTCCAAATTATATGTACGTATTTTTACCCATCCATCTAAGATAAAGTATACTGAACCTCCCCAGTCGTTTTCCAGCAGAATCACTTGATTAGCTGGATGTGTACGAGTCACAAGATGGGTGAGGGCTAGTTCCACAGCCGTTTCTGGCAACCCTTCAAAAAAGGGAGCTGACAATATCCAGGGATTAGTAGGTGCTTGCAAGCTATATCGGTCTTCCATTACGACTTAATTTATTAAAGCTGCTATGTATAAAACAAACAAGAGCGCTATATTCAACTTAAGCGATTAAAGCACAACCCCTTTCAAAAAGAATACTAAACTGTGTTACACAAGAAAGCTACAAGTATTTTTTATCAACAATCTTGACCTATGGGTTAGAATTGCGTAAACCTTTTGCTCACGGCATTTTACGCCTTTTGGAGTCTCTTTTAGGGGTCAAATGCATTGTCAACAAGATTACTTACAATATATAGCCAAACAAGATCAATGATACTCAAGGTAGTTAATTTTTGCTAATGTAAAATTTTTATCTGTTCATACAGAGCAACATTAAGTCAAAAATATCCCCTTGCCATTCAGTGACTGGTTAGCTACATTAATTGCTCGTGTGGGTGCAAAGTCGGGGAAATTAGCTTTGTTGGTCTAATGTCGTCATTACAGGCATTTCTCTTACCAAGACTATTTACTTAGCTGTTGCATTTGTGGATGTTTTGCATAACATAAAGTCCGAGAAGCTGTAACATCGCCTGTATGGTGAGAAGACACAGCACTTTGTATAAAAACAAATTCGGCATACCTTTTGTATTTTTAAATTGCAACTAACTGTCAAGTTACTCTTTTACAACGGATGCTAATGAATGACTGCCAAGTCGGGTAGTAATCCATCACATCACCTTAGTAAGCAGTCCGAAAGATTCCCACCTGAGGAACTTTCATACATGTAGTTCCCCGACCCGTTAAAGTACAGTTCTAGATAAGGTAATTCAAAGTGACTTCCCGCGCAGATGAAATTCAAAAATTAATTGCAGACATTGACAACTTACTCAATAGCAGTGGTAAGCGTCTGACTCGGTTGTTGTCTAGTCAGGCGCCGGAAGCTAGAGAGGTTTTAGAACGAATTCGCCAATTCCTTGTCCAGCAAGGAGAAACTGAAGTTTTCCCAAGTGCAGACCAAAACCAGGTATCTGGACAGGGACAAAGATCACCTTTGTTAGAAAAATTTGTCGAACAAGCTCATAACCAATCTGCTGCACAGCAAAACCAAGTTGTGCAAGACCACAGTGATTTGATCTCCCAGCAATTAAAAACCGAATTAACAGCATTAATGCAGCCGTTGCAAGCAGAATTAGCAACGATGTTGCAAGAGCGGGCAACACTTGTACAAGAAATTAGACAGCTAGAGCAAAGGCGACTACACAACTACTCCTTAAGCCAGCAGTGGGCTAACCAGGAGCAGATGATTTCCGAATTTTTACAGGTACTAATGAGCCGTTTACCTGCTTTAGCGTCACAAAATAGGGAAAATGTCTCTAGTAGTAATAGTCAACCACCTAGACAATTAGCATCGGCGGCAACTCAACCTTTCTTAGAATCTACACCCCAAACAGAACGCTTAACACATCTATCCCAGGACTTAGATCAAAGTCTATTATCCTTAGATGGGACTGTAAATGTTGTATTTGAAGCATTACAACGGAATATTAATACTTATCACGAATCCTTATCTCAATCACTGGCACGAATGCACAATACGGGAGTGCAGGGTGAACAGTTGATGGTAAACTTCCTCAACAGTTTAACGCAGCATTTGCCCCAAACATTGCCCAGTAACCCATCATCGGATGAGGGGGGAGAAAACCAGTCATCATTTACTGCACCTGAAGCAACACAACCAGCCCAACAAGGTGATTTAGCCAATCAAATGTGGCAATTTATCGAGACAGAGACTGCAACTTCACTGACATTTAATGGTGAGGAAGAAGATGTTGATGTTACAGATAATCTCGATGCAATGCTTTTGGAGCTTGGTGTCAATGATTCTTTATCATCTGAGCCAGCATCGATGGAATCCCCGCAGGATAATTTGGAGTTAATTGGTGATGAAATAGATCAACTGTATGTGAGTTTGTTGGGTAAAGAGAACTTTACTAGTTTGCACCTTGATGTTATCCCAGTAGTTGTTACAGAAGAGTTATCATTCCCCACTGAGCCACAAATTACCGAGACTATAGTTGCATCTCCCATTGAGCCAGTAGCAGATGTGCCAGATCCTTGGTTAGAGGCATTAAATACCAGGAATACTCATCTGCAAGCGACACAAGATGCTGCCATACAACCGCAAGACTCATCATCAGAGTCATGGCAAGGCTTATTTTTTGCAGAAGATAGTGACCCAGGCCAATCCATAGGCAGTTCTGGGTTTTCACAAACACAAGTTGTCGTCACTGATGATTACCAGATTCAGCCCAGTCGTGCTGATACAATTACAGCCTTGAGTGACTTATTTGTGGACATGGGAAGTGAACAGGAGTGGTTGGGAATTGCTTCTCCTTTAGAAACCGCAGTAGTAACGCCACCAGAAATAGCTGTTGTTGACCAGTCGGAAATAGTCGCCAACAATGAAGAGCAAGAGCAGTTGTTAGACACTTATATTGCTGCTTCTCCCCAAGAAAATTTGCTGCTACCAGAAGATAGTCATGGGGCCACCATATCTGATATTTTTCTGGATGAAGGGCAATGGCAGCAATTGCATCAAGATTTAGCCAATTTTGACGAGCTACTAGATTCTAATTTTAACTTAGATGTATTTGCAGAGAGCATAGACCAGCACAAACTGGCTGACCCCAGCACACCAGATATTGCTGTTTCTAGTGCGGATGTGTCGCAGATTGCCCCGATATCTTGGCCGCAAACAGAAGCTGACTTAGACTTTAGCCCCACAGAGACCACAGAACAGGCTGTGAATTGGGAACCAGAAAGTTCGTCTATTTCCATTTCTAGCTCTAGGAGTCACCCAGAAGTTGCACCCGATATTCTCGACTCAGTTTGGTATTTAGGAATTGATGTAGGAACAACTGGCATTTCTGCGGCATTGTTAAATCAGAACAATTCTGTGGTGTATCCTATCTACTGGTCAGCAGACAACCAACAGGAAGTTACTTCGTTTCAACAATCATTCCGGTTACCCGCAGAGGTTTATTTGCCGTCTACTTCCAGACCGCAAGAGGAAACTGCAAGCCAGACAGATGCAAATCATTTACATAAATCAGCCAAAAATCCCCAGAATAACTTTTACTCGGCCCAGTTAAAACCATACTTACAGGTGGCTGTTCCCTACAAAAGTGAACAACAAAAATGGGAACCTGTGCTGCAATTTAACGAATTTTCTGCGGGGCCTTTGATTTGGGTTGTGCGATCGCTCTCGAAATTACTGTTAACCTTAAAAGCAGATCGCCACAGCACGACTCAGGGTTTAATTGCCACTGCGGTGGGTTTAAATGAAAAAACTTTCCATAATATTATTAATCAGATTGCTGGTGTAATTTGCACTTGTCCATCTAATTGGTCAGAACAATATCGCTTTAATGTGCGAGAAGCTTTACTTACCAGTAAATTAGTCCAACATCCCCAACAAGTCTTTTTTGTCGAGGAAGCCATTGCTAGTCTGCTCAGTACCCTCGATGGTGCCAATGGTGAAATAGTACAATTAAGCGATCGCCAGGGTTTACGTTCTGTGAAAACTAGCGATCATCCTGTGGTTGGTCAAACTTTGGTAATTAATATTGGCGCCACAGCCACAGAAATGGCCCTGGTGGATTTGCCAGAAAATCTCCAGCAATTAAAACACAATGATTTTCTCCTCCATAGTTTTGCCTATGCCAGCAAGGGAATTGAGCAAGACATTATTTGTCAGTTACTATTGCCAAGCAAATACCGCCAAACCCGCTTTGACAACCAGGGAGAGAGTAAAACAATTACCAGCAATCCTTGGCAATGGCAACCCGCCTTTCCCGGTTTAGATCAAATGCGTTGGCAGAGTTTGGGATTAGAAAAATTAGAATTACCCAAAGTAGGTGAACCAGATATTCCTACTCGTATCCGTCTCCAGCAGCATTTAGAAAGTTCCTTGTTAGGACAGGCGGTATTAGATGCTGCATTGGCATTGAAGCTGATTTTGCAACATCAAGATACTTTTACCCTAGATTTAGCCGATCAGCGATGGACATTACAGCGCAGAGATTTAGAAACTCAAGTGTTTATTCCCTTCGTGCGCCGCTTGAACCGGGAACTAAATAAGTTATTAGTGGCTAAAGGCATCCCCACAGAAGCCATAAATCAGGCGCTTTTAACTGGTGGCGTGGCTTCCTTGGGAGTTGTTAACAATTGGCTGAAGCAAAAACTCCCCAATGCAAAGATTATTCAAGATTTGTATCTTGGTGAAAACGGCGCGCCCAATTGTAGTCGGGTGGCCTACGGTTTAGCAATGTTGCCCTTACATCCTCAGGTTTTAGAAGAACCCAGGCAACAATATACTGACTATTTCCTATTTAGGGAATTACTAGGACTATTACCAGATAGAACCTTATCATTTGGTGAAGTTTTGCAGTTATTTGAGGGACGGGGCATCAATACTAGTATTTGTCAGCAACGGTTGTTGGCATTCTTAGAAGGTGAGTTACCACCGGGTTTAATTCCCGCCAATCCAGATGCTATTTGGTTGACCCCAAGTTCTCAGAATAATTCTCACTACCAGGCGATCGCTGCTACTCCTCTGTTTGAAAAACAAGGTAATCTCACTTATCAAACTAATTCTCAACAACTGCTAGTTTTACGGCGTTATTTAGATGCTATTAAAGCCAGTACACAGCAACCTATGGAGGAACCTTATACTGTTAATTTCGCCTTGGCAGCTATACGTGGCAATTCTCAAGAGACATAAATCTGATAGTCGTCAGGACTTACGTAACCAACCACGTATTTCCGTCATTGCGACCGTAGAGAAGCAATCTCAAAGCCTTGATTTTCGTGGCGAGTGCGTAAATCCTAAGTCGTATTGAATGCTGAGTGCAGGAATTGAGTAATTTAATTTTTGGATGTCCCCATAGCGGTCAAAATCCAGCGAGACACTGGGACTGTGTTTGCTTTATCAAATATTCTGACTCTTTAACGAGCATTCTTACAGTTTCCTGAAGTTGTTACTAATCATGATTTGTGGTCAAATAAAGTGATGCCATATAAAATCATCTCTTAGCGAACAAAGATAAATAAAACCATAATAGGCAATAGATTGTAGGTGCAACAGCAGCCCCAAGTTATTGAGAACCTACTTGATTTAGGTC
The DNA here is from genome assembly GCA_022241785.1 of Cyanocohniella sp. LLY. Lineage (GTDB taxonomy): Bacteria > Cyanobacteriota > Cyanobacteriia > Cyanobacteriales > Nostocaceae > Cyanocohniella. The sequence continues at coordinate 28,229 of JAKOMP010000027.1, forward strand.
AGGCCTACTAAAAATGAAAAACACTGAATTTTATCCGCTGTGTTTTAATATACCTAATTTAGATCATATTATTGACCGCTGTCCTTTGATAGTTGCGCCAGATACTCCTGTGCTAGATGCTATTGATTTGATGAATCAATCTAATGGCAGCAGTAACAGAGAACTCAGCTTAAATTCACCCCTAGATTTAACTGGATTGAATCAAAAACGATTTAGCTGTGTCTTGGTGATGCAGGGGTTGCAATTAGCAGGAATATTTACAGAGCGTGATGTTGTCAGGCTGAGTGCAGCGGAAATTGATTTATCACAACTGAAAATTGCTGATGTGATGACATCACAAGTCATTACTATTAAGCAATCTCATACTCGAGATGTATTAACAGTATTGTCACTGTTGCGCCAACATCGAATTCGTCATTTACCTGTTGTAGATGAACAAAATCAACTAATCGGTCTACTGACTCCCGTAAGTATTTCTCAAATACTGCAACCAGCTAATCTCCTCAAGTGGCGGTGCGTAACTGAGGTGATGACCAGTCAAGTAATTCATGCATTTCCCACAGCATCAGTGCTGAATGTAGCCCGATTGATGGTTGAGCATGGTGTTAGTTGTGTGGTGATAGCACAAAAAACAGAACAGGCGGAAAATTTAGCTGTAGCCCCCATCATTCCTGTGGGCATCATTACTGAACAGGATATTGTGCAATTTCAGATTTTGGGAATGAATTTAGCCCAAACTGAAGCAAAAAAAGTGATGAGTACACCACTGTTTTGTTTGAGTCCATCAGATTCCCTCTTGGTGGCTCATCAGGAGATGCAGCAAAGACGTATCCAAAGATTGGTTATTGTGGGAAAATCAGGGGAATTGTTGGGAATCGTGACTCCAACTAGTTTTTTGCAAGTGTTTGACCCTCTGGAATTGTCGAGTGTCATTGGCATGTTACAAGAAAGGGTAGAAAAACAAACGACAAAATTACAAACCAACAACCAGGTACTACAACACGAAGTTGAGCAACGTCAGCAGACAGAGGAGATGCTACGCCAAGCTACTGATGAGTTAGAAATCCGAGTTGAGGAACGCACTGGGTCCCTTGCCCATGCTAACGCGCTTTTACAACAAGAAATCTGCGATCGCCAGCAAGCAGAGTCGGCATTACAACAGCAAATCGAGCAGCAGCAATTGTTGTCGGTAATAGCCCAACGTATCCGTGCCTCTTTAAATCTAAATGAAGTTCTCAATACCACTGTGACGGAAGTCCGGCAATTTCTTGGTACTGACCGAGTATTCATGTATCAATTTCATCCAGATTTTAGTGGCACTGTGGTAGTGGAATCCGTTCAAGAAGGTTGGATCTCTGCTCTAAATGCCCAAGTTGCAGATACCTATTTTATGGAAACTGGCGGTGAAGAGTACAGACAAGGGCGTTTCCAAGTTGTAGAAGATATTTATCAAGCAGGACTGGCCCCATGTCACTGTGATTTACTTGCTCAATTTCAAGTCAGAGCAAACTTGGCAGTTCCCATCTTGCAAGGACAACATTTATGGGGACTGTTAGTGGCTAATCAATGTGCCGTACCCCGACGTTGGCAGCAGTGTGAAATTGATTTACTCAAACAATTGGCGACTCAAGTGGGCATTGCTATCCAGCAATCAGAATTATATCAGCAAGTACAAGCCGATTTGATCGAGCGCCAGCACGCAGAACAGAAAATTCGCGAACAAGCAGCTTTACTTGATATCGCCACTGATGCAATTTTTGTCCGAGATTTGGAAAACCGCATCTTATTCTGGTCCCAAGGATCTGAACGCTTGTATGGTTGGACGGCAGAAGAAAGCTTGGGAAAAAAAGTTCATGAATTGTTCTACAGAGATTCTCACTCACAACTCGAAGTAGGTCTGGATGCCACTATTGCTGAAGGTTCTTGGTCTGGTGAATTAGAGCAAATCACCAAAACGGGCAAAAAAATCATTGTTGCCAGTCGCTGGACACTCGTGCGTGATGAATTTGGGCAACCCCAATCAGTTCTAGTTGTCAATACAGATATCACAGAAAAAAAACAACTCGAAGCTCAATTTCTCCGTACCCAGCGCCTAGAAAGTCTAGGCACCCTGGCGAGTGGTATTGCCCATGACCTCAACAACATCCTGACACCTATTCTTTCTTCATCTCAAATATTAACTATCAAACTTCCCTATCTTGATACCCAAAATCAGCGCCTACTGAAGATGATCGAAGATAACTCTAAACGTGCAGCTGATTTAGTCAAGCAAATTCTCACCTTTGCCCGCGGCTCTGAAGGTAGGCGCTTTCCTTTGCAAATCAGAGACTTATTATTAGAAATAGAGCAAATTCTCAACAGCACATTTCCCAAATCGATCAAAATCAGTACGAAGATTCCGACACAAAATATCGGGATGATTTTGGCAGATGCCACGCAAATTCATCAGGTGTTTATGAACCTGTGCGTCAACGCGCGTGATGCCATGCCCCAAGGTGGCATACTGCACATTTGTGCAGAAAATTTCTTTGTTGATGAAAATTTTGCCAAGATGAATTTGAATGCTCAGGTAGGCCCCTATGTAGTCATTACTATTTCTGATACGGGATTTGGCATTTCTCCACTAATTTTGGATCGCATTTTTGAACCCTTTTTTACAACTAAGGAACCCAGCAAAGGCACAGGCTTAGGTTTGTCAACGGTGATTGGTATTGTCAAAAACCACGGAGGTTTTGTGAATGTGTCTAGTCAAGTAGGCAAAGGTACTCAATTTCATGTGTACTTGCCAGCTATAGCCCACAGCACAGAGCAAGCAGCAGAAAATTTAGAACTGCCCAAAGGTAGCCAAGAGTTGATTTTAGTTGTAGATGATGAAGGTGCCATCCTGGATATTACCAAAACTTCCTTAGAAGACTACAACTACAGAGTTATGACAGCTAGTAATGGCATTGAGGCAATTTCAGTGTATGCCCAACACCAAAATGAAATCAGCGTGGTCTTGATGGATATGATGATGCCATCAATGGATGGGTTAACTGCCATTCGCATCCTCAAACAAATGCAGCCTCAGGTGAAGATTATTGGTATTAGCGGCATCACGGTCAACAGCCAGATTGTTGAAGCTACTGCGGCTGGCGTTAATATATTTCTCAGGAAGCCTTACACTCTCGGTGAATTATTGCAGACGTTGAACCAAGTTTTTCAAGAAACGTGACTGGGTATTAGGGAGTAGGAAAGCTACAAAATAAGTCTTGGGGTTGTTTCTATGGAATCCTATGAAATCAGAAATTATTCTCATTGGGCCAATTGGTGCTGGCAAAACGACAATGGGGACACTTTTAGCTTCCAGGCTTGGTTTAACTCAATACTCAATGGATGATCTACGGTGGGATTACTACTTTGAAATTGGCTACAACGAAGAATTCGCCAAGTATAAGCGAGAAACTGAGGGTTTCTGGGGAATCTATCAGTATTGGAAGCCATTTGAAGCCTACGCTGTTGAAAGGCTGCTATCGTCATATAACCAATGTGTGATCGATTTTGGGGGTGGTCATTCTGTGTATGAGGATGCTGCTTTATTCCAACGAGTTCAACAAGCTTTAGCACCATATCCGAATGTTTTTCTTTTACTTCCGTCGCCCAATTTAGATGAATCAGTGCAGATTCTTAATGAGCGCAATGGGTATGTGCCGGATGATAAAGCCAATATCAATGAACACTTTGTTAGACATACTTCAAACTATCGGCTGGCGAAGTTTACGGTATACACAAAAGGCAAGACACCAGAAGAAAATTGCAGTGAAATTCTGAACTTGATTAAGGTAATCGAATAGCGATGGATATAATACTCAGGAGAATATGACAACTAACAAATTCAAAATTATTGATCCATTGGCTACAGATACCTTTAGTGAATATTTCCAACTTAAGAAGCCCACAAAAGAAATATTAGCTGAATTTGACTATGCTTATGCAATAAAAATACTAGAATTACCTTTTTATGACCAAGATATTTCTTATTTAGAATTTCTCAATAATTACATCCGAAGAAACATTAGGTTAATCAACCCTTCAGTAGAGATATCTATTCGAGAATTTCTGATCGCACCAATTATCGTTGAGGTGTGCGACCAGACTAATGCTGAATTGTATAGTGAGTATGCACTTGATGTTGACAATAGACTCAAAGGAAGTCTTGATTATCTACTGAAAGGAAAAAACACAATTTTAGTGCTTGAGGCAAAGCAATCAGATATCCGTCGAGGATTTACCCAACTCGCGGTAGAATTAATCGCATTAGACAAGTCGTTAGGTAATGACTCAAAAATATTGTATGGTGCTGTTACTAATGGGGATGACTGGAAATTTGGCACATTAGACAGAGAGAATCAATTAATTACTGAAGACGTTAAATTGTATCGTGTTCCTGAAGAATTGGAGCAATTAATCAAGGTATTAGTTGGGATACTTCAGTGAAAAAGCAGGGGAGTAGGAAGCTATTATTATTTTATCTACCCTATTCTGCGGGGGCTGGTTCTTCTACAGGACGAATAATTGCTGGGGCGGGTGTGACTTCTGGTTGGAAAATTCCCTCTAATGCTTGTTCTAAAGTAGGGGCCATGACAATTCTATTTTCAAAAGCGACAATTACCCGGACTAAAGTTGGTAATCTATTTTGGGTAGCTTCTAAATAAATTGGCTCGACATACAGTAGGGATTGCTCAATGGGAATAATCAATAAATTACCCTGAACTGCTCTCGACCCTTGGCGATTCCATAGGGAAATTTGCTGCGAAATCACTGGGTCTTGGTTAATGCGGGCCTCAATTTGCTCTGGCCCGAAAACCAAGCGTTCTTTAGGAAAGATATACAACAATAATCTACCGTAATTTTCCCCATCCGATCGCGCGGCTAACCAAGCGATTAAATTAGACCTTTGTCTCGGTGTGTAAGGCAACAACAGGATAAATTCTTCTCTGGGAGAGGCTTCGCCAACAACGGGAACTGTGGGGAGGTTGGTAATTAAATAATATGGTTCTACTGGACGCGGTTCATCACCGTAGACTTCATTAGGTATCTGCCATTGGTCTTCCCGGTTATAAAAAACTTGGGGGTCTGTCATGTGGTAGGTCATCAACCGCTCAGATTGAATTTTGAAGAAGTCCACCGGGTAGCGGATATGAGTCTGAAGGGTGGGAGGCAAATCACTGAGGGGTTTAAAGGTATTGGGAAATAACTTTGACCAGGTGGCAATAATGGGATCTCTGGGGTCAGCAACGTAAAAATTAACAGTGCCGTGGTAGGCATCAATTACTACTTTGACTGAGTTACGGATGTAGTTGATGTTTTCGCTGGTGGTGTCTGAATAGGGATAGCGATCGCTTGTGGTGTATGCATCTACAATCCAGTAAAGATAATTGTCGTTAGTAGGGAAATCCCCATTACCATTATCCGGACTACCATCTGCGGCCACTAAATAAGGGTCACTATCATATTTTAAAAAAGGTGCGATCGCCCGAATGCGTTGGTTGATATTCCGTCGGAACAATACCTGAGTATCTGGCAAGAAATCCCGTGTAAATAACATTTGCCAATCTTTTAAATACATGGCAAATAATAATCTTCTCCAGGTTGCACCAATCCCAATGCCACCTTGTCCATCGTAAATATTGTAAACATTATCACTGCCACTGGGATAGTCTAACTCTCTAACTCTAGTGCCAGTCATCACATAAGTATTGGTAATTTCTCCAAAATAAATCCGGGGTTGTCCAATGGGAACGCTGTCACGAATGGCTTCACTGGATGTTGTCAGGGCGTTTTCGTCATCGCCTGCGATATCTTGAACAAAGTATTCTGGTAACCCACCAGGCCCGACTGTGTTCACAGGACTCATGGTAAAACCGTAGCCATGTGTATAAATTAAATGCCTATTTACCCACCTTTGCGCTTGTTGAGGCACAGCAGTATAATCTAGTTCCCTGGCAGCAATTAATACCTGCCGTCGTTCTGTGGGTGGATTTGGTTCTGGATTAGCTTCTGGAATCTCTTCGGGTGCAATTGGTGGTTCTGCGGCTACTTCTGTTAATAAAGTGTAGCGGTCAATATCGGCATCGGGGAACCGATAGTAGAGACGAATTTGTTGTAACTGACGGTTAGTTTCTAAAAGTGGCTGTTGATCCCAAAGGCGAATATTCCGAATCGTCAAATCATTTCTTTGCAGATCGGCTTCCGTCAAGTCCCCGGTGGGGCTGAAGGTTTGGGCATCGATGGCTTCCAAATCAAATGCCTGCCGAGTCAAAGCAATAGTACGCTGAATGTATGGTTGTTCTCGTTGTAATTCGTTGGGCTGAACAATTAAATACTGCACCACAGTAGGGAGGAGAAAATCAGCGGCGACAACTGCAATTAAATATAGTCCCAACCCATAAAATACAAATTGGCGATACCGAGACTGGGGTTTCCAAGAAAACGTGCGCCATAGCAGGTAGACAGCCACCGTTAACGCCAAGAAGCTCAAGATTGTGTCAGCTGGCAAAACTGCGATGACATCGGTATAACTAGCACCGTAAGTTACTCCACGGCGAGAATAAACTAACTCATAACGACTCAGCCAATAACTTAGAGCAACAACCAGCATAAATAAGCCACCCAAGCCGTATAAATGACGCTGTTGTCCAGAGGAAAATCCGGGAAAAATTCCTTGACTGAAACTATCTGCCGAGAGGAGATATGTTAAGCCAACAGAGATGAAAGCATATAAAAACAATCCCATCAGCCATAGTTCTAGCAGTTCCCAAAAAGGTAGGGAAAATATATAGAAACTGATATCTTGACCAAATAAAGGCTCAGAAACGTTGAAGGGTGTGGGGCGAAAATATTGCAGGACTCTAGCCCAGTTGTGGGACAGCACCCAAGCAAACAAAACACTAAATACAACTGCGATCGCCGTGAGCAAAAAACTAGGATAAATTACAATAGCGATCGCCACGCCTGTAACCAAGCCAATATACCAACTGTGGGAGACAATTTCCCCGCTCATCAATTGCCAAATTCTCTCTGGGCGAAATAGCGGTGGAACTGGGGGAACAGACATAAGAAGTGGAGAATGCCAGTAAGAAAGGGCTACTTGACTGTAGTGAAACAGCATCAACCCCACTAATAGACTTAACACCAACGCCACAGGTAGCAACCAACGTAATCTTAATGGCTTAGTCCGGGATTTAGGTGCGGTAATTTCATCGTGTTGGGAATAATGAGGACTGAGAAAGTTTTCTAATTCACGATTCAGTCCTGCTTCTTCACGGCGCACTTCTTTAATTTTTAAAGACTGGGGATACCTTAACTTACGCGCCAAAGAAAGGTTTCCCAGCAGATAGAATGCACTTGCAACAGCTATCACTACCCATACTCCACCCTTAGTTATGATCCGCAGCAGAAATACTTGCAAGTAGCCGACATTCTCAAACCAGAAAATTTCTGCCCCCAGACGAGAAAGCAAATCCAGGATTAGCCAAAGTCCCAGGAATATTATTAATAATCTAAAGCACCATTTCCAAAGCATGACATGTAGGGAGTGGGGAGTGGGGAGTGGGGAGTTGGGAGTGGGGAGTTGGGAGTTGGGAGTTGGGAGTTGGGAGTGGGAAGTTGGGAGGTGGGAGATAGGGAAGAGATGAAAAACAAAAAACAAAGTGTTGGTACTAATTGAAAGTCTTTCCCCCCTGCCCCCCTGCTCCCTGCCCCCCTGCTCCCTGCCCCCCTGCCCCCCTGCCCCCCTGCTCCCTGCTCCCTGCCTCTTACTCGGCTGGATCAATGCGATTGACAAACCAAGCAACGGGTAGCATTGGTAATGCGGGAATCAAACAAATTAGCCATTGATTTAAATTCAAGGGTGCGGTTCTAAATAAGGTGTTCATGACACCCCATTGGCTAAAGAGGATTTGCAGTATCAATGTACAGAGTATACCTAAAGCCATTGCTTTGCCATCGCTGATGCTGGCTGACTTACCTCTGAGTTTGCGGAATAGGGCATTTCCTAAGTGGCTGATACTCAATAAGTAAACAATTCGTCCGGCTACTAATGCTTGAATCGCCATAGTCCGTGCCAGGTCAATATTACCTGTGTCTCGACGTATCCATTCAAACATCCCAAAAATCAGAATCCAGTTAAATACGGAAACTACGACAATACGTTGGAACAATGTACCTGAAAGTAACGGCTCCTTGGGATTGCGGGGCATTTGTCTCATTACCCGGTCGGTTTTGGGTTCAAATGCCAAAGGTACGGTCATGGTGACTGAGTTCACCATGTTCAACCACAAAACTTGCAGCGATAAAATTGGTAAATCTCTGGCGAATAAGGCACTAATCAAAATTGTCATTGATTCGCCACCATTGACGGGTAGGATAAAGGCGATCGCTTTTCGCAGATTTTGATAAACTGTCCGCCCTTCTTCCACTGCGGCTTCGATGGAGGCGAAGTTATCATCTGTGAGTAACATGTCAGAAGCCTCTCTGGCGACATCTGTACCCATACCACCCATAGCTATACCAATATCAGCTTGTTTCAAGGCTGGTGCATCATTTACCCCGTCTCCAGTCATGGCGACAATTTCGCCTTTAGATTGCAAAGCCTCTACCAAGCGGAGTTTTTGTTCGGGGGCGACTCTGGCAAATACTACACCTTCTTCAACAGCCTGGGCTAGTTCTGCATCGTCCATATCGGTGAGTCGTCTACCCTCAAAGGCCTGCACCTTGCCATCTCTTTCTAAACCAATTTGTTCGGCGATCGCCTTGGCTGTGGTAATGTGATCACCAGTAATCATTTTTACCTGAATACCCGCAGTTTTACAGGCACGAACAGCAGCGATTACTTCTGGTCGCGGTGGGTCAATCATCCCCTGTAATCCTAAGAACATCAAGTCATTTTCAATATCTTCATGCTCGATGGAATTTTGGTGATTTGCTACGACTTTCTTACCAAAAGCTAATACTCGTAACCCCTGTTCTGCCAAGGATTCCACTTGTTGTGATATCAATTCACGATTAATTGGTTCTGGTTGTCCATCAGCATTGAGCATTTGCTGACAACGCCCCAAAATGGCTTCTACAGAACCTTTAACATAAATAGTTCGAGCATCTGATTCATGGCTATCGTGTAGCGTCGCCATGTACTGAAACTGAGATTCAAAGGGAATGCCATCTATTCTGGGAGTTAACTCGGCCATCTGGGATTGATTCCACCCGGCTTTGTTGGCCACGGCAATTAAAGCACCTTCTGTGGGATCGCCAACTACCAGCCAATTACCATTTTTTTGTTCTAAGTGGGAGTCAGTACAAAGTAACCCAGCCATAAGACAGGCTTTCAACGAAGGGAAATTTCCCGTCTCCAAATCTACAGGTTGTTGGTCAAATAAGATTTCTCCTTCTGGATTATAACCTGTACCACTGACACTAAAATTTTGTCCGCCGGTGTAAATAGCCTGGACTGTCATCTGATTTTCTGTCAGAGTCCCAGTTTTATCCGAACAAATTACCGTAGCACCACCTAAAGTTTCCACAGCAGGTAACTTACGAATGATGGCGTGACGACGTGCCATCCGGTCAACCCCAATGGCCATTGTCACTGTCACCACAGCCGGCAAGCCTTCAGGAATGGCACTCACTGCCAAAGCCACAGCCGCTTCAAACATTGCGGGCCAGGACTGTCCTTGTCCCAAGCCTACAGCAAAGGTCATGGCTGCTAGCCCTAAAATAATGTAGAGCAATTGGTGACTAAATTTGTCAAACTTCCGCGTCAGCGGCGTACTCAGGCTAGTTTGTCGTTCCAGGGATTGGGATATGCGCCCCATTTCTGTAGCGTTGGCGGTGGTGACCACAACACCGCTTCCTTGGCCAAAGGTGACAAAACTGCCTGCATAGGCCATGTTAATTCGTTCTGCTAACGGAGTATCTGCTTGCAGGGGTAGAGTTGATTTTTCTACAGGTACAGACTCCCCAGTTAAGGCTGACTCATCTACCTGTAAATTGCGTATATTGAATAATCGCAAATCAGCAGGAACCTTGTCACCAGAAGTTAGCAGTACTACATCTCCAGGAACTAGTTCTTGGGAAGGAATGCGTGATTTTTGTCCGTTGCGGATGACTGTTGCTTCGGTAGTTACGGCTTTTGCTAATGCAGCGATCGCACCTTCAGCTTTAGATTCCTGGATAAAGCCGATAATGGCATTAATCAGCGTTACGCCCCAAATGACGACTGCGTTTGTCCATTGACCCAACAGCGCTTTAATGAGTCCAGCTACCAGCAGAATGTAAAGTAACGCTTGATTAAATTGTAATAAGAATCTTAACCAAGCCGGTTTTCCGGGTTTACCTTTGAGTTCATTTTTGCCAAACTGTTCAATTCGTTTGTCAACTTCTGCTGAAGTTAGACCCTTCTCTGGGTCGCTATTGAGGGTTTTTGCGGCTTCCTGTGCTGGAAGTGTATGATACTGAAGTGCCTGTCGGCCACCCATTGCAGTTGCAGACATAAAATTTTCCGAAGTACTAAAGTGGTCAAAATCTAGTGATTGCTGAAAATGTGTGGGACTGCCAACACTAGTAGCAATTGATATGCTTTTAACAGTTTGTCAACAACTTTTTTTAGGGCAAGATTTTCTATATATACTACTATTTTTGTGGATGGCTTTCTTCTTCCCTAGGCGATAGTCTCTTCTGCAAGCTCAAGCTAGCTGTTTGAGTCACTTAGATAATGAGGGAGATGAGGTAAATTTGTGACCAATCCCCATTGCCCGTGATCCCCAGTTCCCAGTCCCCAATAGATTATGTTAAGCAGCGTTGACCGTTTGTTATTTGTCCGACGAGTACCAATTTTTAAAGAATTACGAGATGACTTTATCGTGCGCCTCACTTCAGTGATGCACGAACTGGAATTTCCCGCTAATTACACCATTTTTAGGCAAGGAGAAGAAGGGCGATCGCTCTATATTGTGGTGTCAGGTAGAGTTAAACTCCACATTGGGGATAAAAAACTAGCGGAGGTAGATCAGGGAAAATACTTTGGAGAGATGGCAGTATTTGATACTCAACCCCGCTCGGCTTCAGCGACAACTCTAGAACCTTGCGAATTTTTGGAACTGACGCAAGAGCAACTTTATGATGCCATTGAAGAAACACCAGAAATTGCAGTGAATATTATTCGTGAGTTATCTCGTTTAATTCGCAGACTCAATGATGATATAAATGTTACACCTTCTCGCAGCCGTTAGTCCTTAGGAATGTGGATTTAATAAAATACAGAACCTCACCCCCAACCCCTCTCCTTGGTAAGGAGAGGGGAGACTTTGACGCAAGTCAAAGGCGGGGTGAGGTCAAAAACTAGACTTGCATGTTATTTAATTCATGTTTCTTAGATAACAATCGGGCACTCAGTCTTCCCCCTTGCTCCCGTACCCTTCGGGAAGCTACGCTAACGGCTGACGCTCACGGCGAAGCCTGCTCCCTGCCTCTTTTGACAAAGGGTTGCGAAAAAACTGCCAAATAACAACATAGAAACCCAACTACATCAGTTATTTTTTAAGTAAATTGATGTAGCAAAAGGTGTTTAATGTATTTATAAGTATAAAAAATAAAAGTATAAAAAAATGCTTTAATATTGCAGTGCTATGGATTTAAAAAAATTATTGGCAATATAACCTGCTAATGTTATGTTACTTCCCAAGACAAAAGTTACAATCAAAGTCTGAAAGTAAGATTACACAATTTAACTGTTTCAGTATGAACAAGAAATGGGCGGTTAAGCGAATGACCATCAACCTGGCATCAAATGAAGCCAAGAACCTGGAAAAATATTGTGAACAGACAGGCCGACCAGCAACTGATGTCATCAGAGAGCTGATTCGAGCATTGTCCATAAATCAGCAAGAGTAGATTTGCTTTATTTCACTTTCTGCGTAACCTTCTACTTTAGTTATGATTCTGAATAGCACTAAGAAAAGGGCAAATCCTGAAGATAATTGCTTTTTGGGTGTAATTAAAGAATTATAGTGAGGATTTTACTTACCATGTCCCCACGTATTTCTCATTTTCCTTTTGTCTAGAACTTACACCTAATCCTGACAAGATTTGTATCTTAACTTTGTGCTATTCATCTCTTTTAATGAGTTCATTTGTACTATAGATGAGACTCCAAAAAACTAACTTGCTTAATTTAAAGGCGATCGCCTTTAAGGTCTATTATTCAACAAAATCCTCGAAAATAGAGGTAATATTCAAAAATAAAGGCAACAATTTAATTGTCTTGAGATACAACTTCTTCAACCCTGAGTAGCTTACTCCAGGGAATAGAGTAGATAGACTGAATACATAATTTAGTAGTCTAGATTAGTAGACGCTTTCAGTTTTTGAATTAGTAAATCGATTCTTGGCGTTAAAAAGGCTGTTCTTCTAGACGGTGACTGTTAATGCCCAGTCTCAAAACTTAAGTCAAGGTTAGGCCTTGAATGAGTTCCAGGATCATATCCATTTCAGATTTACCTGTTTGTTCACAATATTGTTCCAGAATCTGGGCTTCTTCTGGTGTCAACGTTAAGGTAATTTGCTGAATTTCCGGTTCTGTGATGGAGGTTGTAGCAGCAGCAGATACACACATATCAGTCTGATTCATTGATAATCAGCGAATGATTTACAAACTTGGCTAATCAAGTCTGTCAAAATAGCAACTTATTTACCAGTGAAGATCGTGATTTTAAGAATGAACTTAAGCATTTTTTAGTGATTTTATCGCCCATACATCAAATATATGTCTCAATTGCAGCTATTAGCTGTATGAGAGGAATTTAAAGTTTACGCCAGCAAATGCAAAAAATCAAGAGCTATTTCCACAAAATTCCCAAAATTACAAGCTGAGAAATCAGAAGCAGAGAATGGTATGCATATGCCAGGTAACTCGAATATTGAAAAAACTTATCTATATACTTAGCTTTTATTTTACTAAAAGTACTCTTTTTTACTTTAATCTAAGCATTATTACAAGACTAATAGTGAGATAATATATGACTTTACCACATAAAACACGCAAGCGTGGTGTTTTACTTACTACTAAGGGATTACAGAAAATTCAGGAAGCGAAGCGTAAATTGGAAGTAGCGGAAAATTTTGGCAATAAGTACACTCTGGAAGAAATGAGCGCGCGCTCTGGATTATATCCTGGTACGATCTCGAAAGTAATAAATCGGGAAGGAGGAGTAGATAAACAGACTATTGAAAAGCTTTTTTCTGCTTTTGATTTAAAAATAGTTAAAAGTGATTATTCAACCGCGAATAATCGCCTGTATTGGGGAGAAGCTATTTTTCCATCAGTCTTTTATGGACGAAAAGAAGAACTTACCACCTTAAAGCAATGGATTCTCGATGATCAATGCCGATTGGTAGCACTATTGGGTATTGGAGGTATCGGAAAAACGGCGTTATCCGTAAAGCTGGCTGAACAGATTCAGGAAAACTTTGAGTATGTGATCTGGCGATCGCTACGAGAAGCCCCACCTATTAAAATTATTCTGGCTAATCTCATTCAGTTTCTATCGGACGAACAGGAAATAGAAAGCAACCTACCAGAAAATTTCAGTGACAGGATATCACGACTACTTGAATATTTACAAAATCACCGCTGTCTACTCATACTTGATAATGCAGAGGCAATTCTTCGCAGTGGTAGTCGAGCTGGGGTTTATCGAGAAGGATATGAGGAATATGGTGAGCTTTTAAAACGGGTAGGAGAAGCAACACACCAAAGCTGCTTAGTGCTAACCAGTCGTGAAAAACCCAAAGAAGTAGCTTTACTGGAAGGAAATTTACTACCTGTGCGCTCCATACCATTGAGTGGCTTAACAGTCGCAGAAGGTCAAGAAATCTTAAAACTTAAAGGGTTATCAGCAGCAGAAAATGAATGGCAAGCGATGATTGAACGCTATGCAGGCAATCCCCTAGCCTTGAAGATAGTTGCCACTACTATTCAAGATATTTTTGATGGTAATGTAACTGAATTTTTACAACAAGACACAGCTGTCTTTGGTGATATTCGCGATATTCTAGAGCAACATTTTGAACGCTTGTCAGATTTAGAAAAGAATATCATGTACTGGCTAGCAATTAATCGTGAGTCAATTACACTCTCAGAATTGCGAGAAGACCTTGTATCAACAGTACCACAAGCAAAATTACTAGAGGCTATAGAATCTTTAGGTAGGCGATCGCTAATCGAAAAGGCTACACCTACCCTAGTTGAGAACAGTAAAGCAACTTTCACTCTCCAACCTGTAGTCATGGAGTATATGACTCAGGTGTTAATAGAGCTAGTCTGTGAAGAAATTGTCACTGACAATATACAGCTGTTTAGATGTCACGCACTGATTAAGGCTAATGCCAAAGACTACATCAGAGAAGTTCAAGTTCGCCTGATCCTCCAACCAGTTATCAATGGATTGCTCACTAGATTAAACAGCAAAAAAGGCATTGAAAAAAGATTCACTGGTATTTTAGTCAGGCTACGCGAAGAATCGCCACAAGAAGCAGGATACACAGCGGGAAATGTTCTGAATTTGCTGTGTCAATTACAGACAGATTTAAGCGGCTATGATTTTTCTGAACTGACAGTTTGGCAAGCAGACTTACGAAATATGAAGTTGCACGATGTCAATTTTCACAATGCCGATCTAGCCAAGTCTGTTTTTGCTGAAACCTTTGGTGGTGTCTTGTCAATAGCCTTTAGCCCTAATGGCCAACTTTTGGCAATAGGCGATACTAATGGCGAGATTCGCTTATATCAGGTGGTGGATGGGAGACAAGTCCTTACCTGTCAGGGTCACAGTAATTGGATTCCTTCACTCGACTTTAGTCCTGATGGTAATATGCTGGCTAGCAGTAGTAGTGACCACACAGTGAAATTGTGGGATGCCAATACGGGGCAATGCCTACAAACCTTACAAGGGCATGAACATGAGGTGTGGGCAGTTGCATTTAGCCCAGATGGTAATACATTAGTTAGTGGCAGTAACGACCGTACCGTGAAACTATGGAGTATTAGTACTGGTGAATGCCTCAAAACTTTTCAGGGACATACAAGTTGGGTAATTTGTGCAGTTTGTACTCTGGATGGTCAAACCCTGGTAAGTGGCGGTGATGACAACACAATTAGGTTATGGGATGTCAGTACTGGTGAATGCTTGAAAATTTTGCAGGGACATAGTGATGGTATACGATCAATAACTATCAGTCCTGACGGTCAGACAATAGCCAGTAGCAGTGATGACCAGACAGTAAAATTGTGGGACCCTGGAACTGGTGAATGCATTCAAACGTTACAGGGACATTATGCAGCTGTCTGGTCAGTTACGTTTAGTCCTCAAGGCAATCTTATTGCTAGTGGTAGTCTCGACCAGACAGTAAAATTGTGGAATGTTAGTACTGGTCAGTGTGTTAAAACCCTTGAGGGACATTCCGGTTGGGTCTTTTCTGTGGTCTTTGGTTTGCATGGGCATATTCTTGCCAGTGGTAGTGAAGACCAAACAGTAAAACTGTGGGATGTTATTACTGGTCAATGTATTAAAACTTTCAGTGGATATACTAACCAGGTTTGGTCAGTCGCTTACAGTCCGGATGGGCAAACATTGGTAAGTGGTAGTCATGACCACATTATGAGGTTATGGCATGTCAAGACAAGCCAAGTTTTACAAACTTTTCAGGGACATAGTGCTGCGGTGCGATCAGTAACTTACAGCCCAAGTGGGAAAACATTGGCAAGTGGTAGTGACGATCAAACAGTGAAGTTGTGGGATGTGAATACAGGTCAAGCTTTGCAAACTCTTCAGGGACATTCTGCTGTAGTCTGGTCAATTGCCTTTAGTCAGGATGGTCAAATGTTAGCAAGTGGCAGTGACGATCAAACAGTGAAATTATGGGATGTGAATACAGGTCAAGTCTTGCAAACTTTCCAGGGACATCGTGCTGCTGTCCAATCAGTTGCCTTCAACCCTCAAAGGAGGACACTGGCAAGCGGTGCTTGGGATCAAAAAGTGAAGTTGTGGGATATCAACACTGGTAAGTGTATAAGAACGTTAGAGGGACATACGAATTGGGTTTGGTCAATCGCTTTTAGTCCTAATGGTGAACTGCTGGCAAGTGCTAGTTATGATGGAAAAGTCAGGTTGTGGAATATTAGCACCGGTGCGTGTCTTCAAATTTTCGAGGTTTTTGCAAGTGGTATTGTCAAAGCAGTCATCTTTAGTCGGGATGGTAAGATTTTAGTAAGTAGTAGCCCTGATTACACAGTAAAATTATGGGATGTTCATACAGGTGAATGCAAAAAAATACTATACGGACATTCAGCTTGGATCTGGTCAATTGCCTTTAGCCCAGATAATCAAACTCTAGCTAGCAGTGGTGCTGATGAGACGATTAGACTTTGGGATACAAGTACAGGTGAGTGCTTAAAAGCTTTGAAAGCGAAGAGATTTTATGAGGGAATGAATATCAGAGGAGTTACAGGTTTAACGGCCGCAACTATTACTACTCTCAAAGGGTTGGGGGCAATTGCTTAAGAGCAACAGCCTTGAAAAGCATATTGCTCACTCTATACGATAGGCTCAATACTCTGTCCCTTAAGAGCAGAGATATAGCACCAGCGCCAAATTTAGTTGCTATCAATTATGATTACAAACTAAAGGTAGGTGGAAACTAAAAATCAGCCATAGGAATATCACTTGGTAATCCTTTTGCGAATTCCTCAAACATGATTTTTTCCAAATCCAATTCTGTGTCATCGAAGCTTTCTGGATTAATTGCAAAATCAGCGACATTTTGATTTTCCTGATTTACAGCAGAGTTATCAGAATTTAATAATTTTTGCTCAAGAGTTGTGGTTTGTGTTAATACTGTCTTCATGATTCTGTACTCCAAGTTTTGATTTAATTAAGCTATTTTTACAGACTGTTTGGTGAATACCTCAGAGTTTTATGGCTGAGTTTCACTTTCAGTTACTTGTAAGTTGTAATGGTTTTAAAACCTTATCAATCTCTTCATCTGATATGTAAGCTTCCTGAGGTGGACTAAAACGCAGTAACGCAGCTTGGTAACAAGCCTTGACAATGCGATCGCGCTCCTCAGTAGTAAGTCCTGCAATCATTTCCAGCGTTTCCTTTACGTGATCCACTTCCGCACTAACACCACTGTGTGCGCGCAAGCAACGGGTAGCTTTGATCCCTGGTGGTAGTAGTGACTCCACACTCTGGATATAACCCTCTCCTACACATATCCCTAAACGTTCCGCCGTATAGGAATAGCCTACGCAATCAATTGGATGTGAGTCCTGCACACTTTGAGTGAAGTAATCCAACAAAGTCTTAGCAGCGGGAGGCAATAGCGCTTCCACCACTGCTTCAGCATCATATCCCATTGATTGAATATCCCGTAGGGCGAGAAGGTCGTGACCTGCTTCTTCTCTGGCTTTCTGTGCAGCCCACTGTGCCAAAATCTGACGATTGGCTAAAGCAAAGCGCTCTCGCGCTGACTCCATCAATCGCGGCGTAGAGTGGCACAAATGGTAAAAAGCTGCCAGTCGCCATACCCAACGTGTAGGAGTCAGGGCTGGTGGTCTACGCTCTGATTTTACCGCATACCAGGCAGATATTATTGCACTATTTAACAGCTTCCGGGTGTTAGTTAAGGTTTCTGTATCTATCATTTTTTGATCGCAGGAAACATCAATATCCGCAGATTCAGGTTGATCTAACCGAGTGCGATTGGCAGTTTTCATTACTACTTCGTCAGGCTCAACCTGTACTGATTCAGTATTAATGAAAAAGTCATTAGACATGGCTCATTTTACACTTTTATTACTTTCAGTATCTTAGTTACCACTTTTACTGCCAAATTATCTATTAGTTACATATTTCTTAACAAAGAAGTAAAGTAAGGCTAGCATAAACACAGAAGTTTTACCAATGCCACCATTCCTAATAGTGTTGCTAATTGGTAATCCTCATTGATAATCTATTGCTCGGTGGTAATTTTCAACTTGCTAGTACAAACCTACCTTATGTATCAACAAATGACAAGGTAATGAATTAAAATCATCATTACAGTAGAAACTGAGTGCATCTTTAGATACATCTTTGCAGAAACCTTTGGGGTATTTCCACATTATCTCCCCAGTGTAAATGAATATACGAGGCATGAAGATTTACTGGTAAACCCCATCCTTCATTTCCCATGTTTTCCTGACTATCGTAGCGATACGTTGCAAACAAGGGCTGGTGAGGATTTGAGCTTAAATGGGAACGATGAAACTCATGCCCATAAATATTTATCCCTGTTTGTCCTAAAAGACTATCTTGTAAGGCTACGGCACGACGATAACCCAAGGTTAAACTTTTACCCATGACAGCCGATGTGGGTAATACTCCTACCATTGGCCAAAATTGATGATCAAAATCGATAATTTGCTCACACAAATACATTAAGCCGCCACATTCGGCAATTGTGGGCATTCCATCTAAAATAGCTGTTTTCACTGCCTCACGAGCGCTAGTGTTGGCTGCAAGTTGCTGGGCAAAAACTTCTGGAAAACCACCACCAAAATACATCCCCTGTATACCTGGGGGTAGTTCAGCGTCTGCTAATGGACTCCAGAAGACTAATTCTGCACCCAAGTTTCGTAGTAAATCGAGATTATCTTGGTAATAGAAATTAAAAGCGCGATCGCGGGCGATGGCAATTTTTACAGGAAATGGGAGGGATGAGGAGTTTGGGTACTCGCCGAAAGTCTTCCCCCCTGCTCCCTGCTCCCGTCCACTGAGCGTAGCCGTTCGCGCAGCGTCTCGTAGAGAAGTGCTGCTCCCCTGCATCTTCATCCCCTTGTCCTCGCTCTTCAATAGGGGTAATAACTTTTGCCAGTCGAAGCAGGTATCGCCTAAATCAGCTAGACGATTAATTACAGCATCCAATTCAGGAAGTTCGGCTGTGGGAATTAAACCTAAATGGCGATCAGGGATTGTGATGTTATCTTGACGACGTAGTACACCAAGAATTGGTAATTGTAAAGATTTTAGGGAATTTTTCAGGAGGGATAAGTGGCGATCGCTTCCCACTCTATTTAATATCAACCCAGCAATTTTAATTCTCGCATCAAACGAGCAATAACCATGAGCGATCGCAGCTACAGAACCAGATAAGCGGCTACAATCAATTACCAACACCACAGGCACATCTAATAGCCGCGCAATGTGTGCCGTACTAGCAAAATCGGTGGCTTGGGAATCTTCTTCCCGACTACCCACGCCATCAAATAGCCCCATCACGCCTTCTACTAGGGCATATTCACTTTCTTGGCTATGTTGGGCAAAACATTGTTGAACGTAAGCTTCAGAAGTTAGCACCGGATCTAAATTTCGACAAGCACGATTAGTTACGTGCTGATGAAACATCGGATCAATGTAATCAGGGCCAACCTTAAAAGATTGCACCATGACACCACGACGGCGTAAAGATGCTAGCAGGGTGAGCGTAACTGTTGTCTTGCCCACCCCACTACGTTCTCCAGCAATAATTAAAGCCATATGCTTGGGGTAATTGGTAGTTAGGCATTGGTAATTATCCCATTCCCCAAGCAATATGTCAGTGAAAAGTCATTCTCCTGATTTGAGAATCTTGGCAATGATCCCCAAACTTTCTTCAAACATGGATTCTCTTCCCCAGCGTTGCACCTGCTGACTCAGCAAGGCTTCGGCTTTTTGTTCCGAAAGTGAACTCACCTGTTGAAATAGACCAGCAGATTGGGCCCCACCGTGGGTTTCCATCCGCATACAACCGCCAGTTTCCGAGCAGATGACTGTACCACAGTCTGCTTGCGGATTTGTAGAGCTAAGGCGTAGGGCAATTAAGTCACCGCCTACTTCACCCACATCAGCCACGGGGACTCCGGCTAACTCGGCTTCTACATGTCGCTGGTCTTGGGTAACAAAGCGAATTTGCGTGATTTCGTAATCGCCATTTTCCCGTTTATAGGAAACTGGTAACCATTCCAATCGACTCGCCAGCCAACCCAAAAACAGCAATGCTTGGGTAGTGTTGCCTTTTTCATAATCAATGGTCACGCGGTCAATTTCTTTGATAGCTGTGCGACGATGGGGTGAGTCGTAAGCCTGGGCTGTCAATTCCTGCCATGCAGCCAAACGACGCCAGTTCAAGTCAGCTAAGGGGATACCAGTTTCTACCAACTCTTGGAGACTGAGTAAATCACTTTCTGGCTCGTTAAAGTTACACGAATCAACGATGACATTATTGCAGACAGCTGCCAGCCGCTTAAATAAAGCATTATTGGGGTCTGGTGTTGCCTTCCACCAGAGAAACTTGGGTAAACCACCAATTAACAATGCTGGAATCATTCCTCCCACCCGTTCCAAGGCGGCAGCAGTTCCACTCAGAGTGATATATTCGCAGCAAATGAGTGTACTGGAAGATTGTTTTTGAATGGGACAATAAGCAGAAACTTGGGCTTTTACCCCTTCATCTTCCCCAGCAATGGGAAATAGAGCAATAATCCGGCAGGGATTGCGGAGAGCAATTTCATCGGCAATGGTGGGACTGTTGGGACTGAAGTTATAAGTAACATTTTCTGATCCCTGACGTTTGGCGAATTCTTCCCGCAATATAGCCAGTGTTTCTGGTGTGGCTGTGCCAGTTTCCGACAGTCCATATTTGACTTGTACTTGCCGTAGAGCCGCGGCCATTTGTGGCCCTAAAATTCCATCAATGGGGCCGTTATAAAAGCCTAAAGCAGCTAACAAATACTGGGTTTCTTCTGGTTCGTAAACCACCAAAGTAAAAGTTGTGGCTCTAGTAGCAGCAGGAAGTCCACCATCTGCACCAGTAATGCCGTAACTTTGCCAAATTTGATTCAGTTCCGTTTCTATTTCGTTGAGCGAAATATCCTTGGGTGCCTGAAGTGAAAAAATTGTCGGAGCTTGGGAAATCATAGTAGTTTTGAGTTTTCCATTTAGTTATTGGTCTTTAGTCTTTAGCCCTGAGTCACTTGTGTTTTATTTTTACTAATGACTAACGACTAATGACTAATGACTCTATTTCTACAGTCTGCGCCAGCGACGACCATCTTGATTGATCAATAATTCTGCTTCGGCTGGTTCCCAGGTACCGGCTTCGTATTTGGGAATCGTGGTTGGGTCTGCGGGTGTATCCCAAACAGAAAGCGCTGGGGTGACTACCTGCCAAGCTGCTTCTACTTCGTCCGCTCTGGTGAACAATGTTTGATCGCCCATCATACAATCAAGGAATAGGCGATCGTAGGCATCAGACGTTGCTTGGATGCCAAATGAGCCATAACTAAAGTCCATATCCACAGAACGGGTGCGGAATTCTGCTCCTGGCATTTTCACATCAAAACGTAAGGAAATTCCTTCATTCGGTTGAATCCGCATGGCCAAAACATTGGCATTTCTCTGTTGCGCGGCGGATTGAAACATCCGAGAAGGAACATCACGGAAGTGAATGGAAATTTCACTGACTTTTTTCGGCATTCGTTTGCCTGTACGCAAGTAGAAGGGTACACCCTGCCAGCGCCAGTTATCTACCTGGAACTTCATGGCTACATAAGTGGGTGTGCTGGAATTGGCATCAACTCCTGGTTCTTCGTGATACCCTGGCACTTGTTGACCCTTCATCCAACCAGCACTATATTGACCACGGACTGCTGAATGTGACAGATTCCCAATATCAGCTAACCGAGTAGCTTGCAATACTTTTACTTTTTCTGTGCGGATACTGTCGGCATCCATGGCATTGGGTGCTTCCATTGCCGTGAGACAGTAAAGTTGCATCAAGTGGTTTTGCAACATATCCCGTAGTGCGCCGGCTTGTTCATAGTAGCCCGCTCTGTCTTCCACACCTACGGTTTCTGCCACGGTAATTTGTACGTGGTCAACAAATTGCCGATTCCACAATGGTTCAAAAATCGCATTGGCGAAGCGAAATACCAGGAGATTTTGAACTGTTTCTTTACCTAAGTAGTGGTCAATGCGGTAAACTTGATTTTCTTTGCAATATTTCTGCACTATTACGTTGAGGCTTTGGGCAGAAGCCAAGTCCCGACCAAAGGGTTTTTCAATTACCAGACGATGCTTGTAGGGGTCGTCTAGCATTCCTGCTCCCCCTAGCTGTCTGATGGCTTCCGGAAAGAAGTTAGGAGCCACGGAGAGGTAAAACATCCTGTTTCCCCGTGTACCCCGTTTTTCGTCTAATTCACTCAGAAGCTCTTTCAGTTTTTGGTAACTCTCCGGTTTGTCTATGTCCCCAGGACAGTAAAACAGACCTTGAGAGAAGTCTTGCCAGAGTTCCCCTAATTCGACATCAGCATGAGCCTCTTCCATGCCCTTCTGCATTTGTTCGCGGAAGTAGTCATGGCTCCACTCTCGACGTGCTACGCCAACAATAGTGGTCTCTGGTGCAATGCGTCGTTCTCGCCGCAATTTGTAAAGTGCTGGTACTAGTTTGCGCCAGGTAAGGTCACCAGAAGCGCCAAAGATAACGATAATCTGGGGTTCAGGCATCCCTTGCTGTTGCAGACCAACGCGCAAGGGATTTTCTAGCAGACTAACCATAGAAGTTTTCAGTGGGGTGTTGAGTGGTGTGTGATGTAGACGCAATAAATTACGTCTACAAAAGAGTTGTACCCTTCGGCAGGCTCAGGGTAAACGTTAAAGGGTTACACTGGTGACAATAACTTGACTTTGTTTTCTAAAGAGTTCATCAAGGACTCGAAGGGTTTGACGAACTTATCAATACCTTCAATTAACAGTTCGTCCATGACGGTATTGATATCAATGTCAATGTCTGGATCTTTGAGACTTTCTATCAGCTGGTAAGCTTGTTCCACATCTGTTTCTACGCGGTCAGCAACATCACAATGGTCGGCACAAGCTTTAATTGTTGCGGGTGGTAAGGTGTTAACGGTGTCGGGGCCAATTAACTCGTCCACATACATGACATCGCTGTAGTCGGGGTCTTTGGTGCTGGTGCTAGCCCAAAGTAATCTTTGGACGTTAGCCCCTTTTGCTGCTAAGGCTTGCCAGCGGTCGCTCTCAATAATCTTGTTGTATTCTTGATAAGCAATCTTAGCGTTAGCGATCGCTACTTTACCTTTGACAGATCGCAGTCTGGCTTCTAGGTTAATATCATCAACGCCACGTTTCAACTTTTCATCAATTTTGGCGTCAACGTTACTATCAATCCGGCTGAGGAAGAAGCTAGCCACGGAAGAAATTTTGCTAATGTCTTGACCTTGCGCCACCCGTTTTTCTAAGCCACGAATATACGCCCAAGCTGTATTGATGTAGCTTTCTACGGAAAATAACAATGTGATGTTAACATTGATACCTTCAGAAATGACCTGTTCTACTGCTGGTAGTCCAGCTTCTGTGCCAGGAATTTTAATCATCACATTTTCCCGCCCAATTTCTTGGAAATAGCGACGGGCTTCGTTGATGGTTGCTTGGGTATCATGGGCAATGGTTGGTGGTACTTCAATACTCACGTAACCATCGAGTGTATTCGAGGCTTCATATACAGGGCGCAGAATATCACAGGCATTACGGATATCTGCGAAAACTAGGGATTCGTAGATTTTGTATGTGGGTAAGCCAGCACGAACACCTGCTTCGATGTCGGCATCATACATGGCATTGTCGGCGATCGCTTTCTCAAAGATGGCTGGATTAGAGGTAATTCCAGAGATACCCTGATTTTCTACCAGGTTTTTTAATTCACCTGATTGAATCATGTCACGGGTCAAATTATCCATCCAGATACTTTGACCGTGTTGTTTAATTTCTAGTAGATGATTGGTAGCCATAGCTCTAGCTTTACTCCTGTTAATGCTCTTTTTAAGTGAAGTTAGCAAAACACATCAAATGTTGAAATAGATACAAGTGATTAGTTATCGATTGTCCATAAAGGGCTAATGATAACTGTTCACTGTCTACCGTTTTTTGATGGTTACTTTTGCATTTTGGCGTTGCCTATCACTTATCGCATCGGCCAGCTGAGGTAATCTTTAATTCACATTCAACTAGCGCTAGCCTGTATTCCCAATCCCCAATATTGATCATTACTGGCAGATGATAGCTGTATCTAGTGACCGTTTTGGATAAAAGACTCAACCTTTGCTACATCCTCTTTGCTACCAATAATTAGAGGTGTGCGCTGATGCAGTTTTTTCGGCACGACATCCAAAACATCTACCAGTCCCGTGGTAGCGCGACCACCTGCTTGCTCAATTACCATAGCTAGGGGAGCAGATTCATACAGCAAGCGCAATTTCCCTTCTGGTTTTTGAATTGTACCTGGATAGAGAAACACACCGCCTTGAACTAAAATCCGATGGATGTCACTCACCATAGCGCCACTGTAACGAGCGCTATAACCTTCAGTGCGATGAACGTAACGAATATATTCTCGCATTGATTCTTCCCACTGCCAAAAGTTCCCTTCGTTAACGCTATAAACCGAACCGTGGTTAGGAATGCGGATATTTTCTTCTGTGAGGATAAACTCACCTAAGCTGGGGTCTAGGGTAAACGAATGAACGCCATTACCTATAGTATAGACCAGCAGGGTGCTGGGCCCATAAAGGATGTAGCCGGCAGCGATTTGCTTGCGTCCGTTGGTGAGCAAGTCGGTAGCTTTGCCATCGGCATCATCACCTTCTTGTTGCCGAATCGCAAAAATTGAACCCAAACTGAGATTGGTATCGGTATTCGATGAGCCATCAATTGGGTCATACAGCAAGGTATAGCGCCCAATAGGGCAGTTTTCCGGGATATAATAAGGTTCTTCCATTTCCTCGGAAGCTAGGCGACAAACTAAGCCACTTTGCTTAAACACCGAAATAAATACGTCATTGGCATAGACATCCATCTTTTTGACGGATTCCCCTTGCACATTCACATCCCCTGTAAATCCGAGAACACCTTCCATTAAACCGGCACGACTTAGGCGGCGAGCAACTAATTTACCAGCCAGAGCGATGCGATTCATTAACGTACTCAAGTCCTGTGCATCTGCTGAAAAACTTTTAAGTTGCTGGAGAACGTGACGGGATAAGGTTGTACAATCACGGTCTAAAGCTTTATCTGTAGAGTCATTCATGGAAAATTCTAAGGATTGTGGTGCTTGAGTCATTTTGGCATTCTTCCTAGGGTACTGAGTGGGGTGATCAAGTCACCTTGAGCAATCTATGATTGCTGCCTCTATCTTAGAAAGGTAAATTGATAACTGAGATGTGATTTTAGATAAACTAAAGAAATGATCAGTTTATTTTCGGTTCTAGTACAGAGTATTGTATATTTACTCACATCTAAATTAAAAATCCCGACCAGTTGTGATCTGCTGGCAAAAGTCACAACTGGCCGGAGGAAATTTTTATAATATTGAATGTTGTTTTTAGTAGATTATGGCAACTTCAATATATATATTGCGTAACTAGAAAACAATTTGCTTTGGCCTTCTTAACTTATTAAAAATCCTGATTTTTTGCCCAACTACCTCGTCGGTTATCCTCCCGTGGTTTGGCTTTATTGACTCTCAGCTGACGACCCATCCATTCTGCCCCATCTAACTCAGTAATCGCGGCATCTTCTTGGGCATCTTCATTCATTTCAACAAATGCAAAGCCACGCATCCGTCCTGTTTCGCGGTCAGTAGGTAAGACTACTCTTTTGACTTCGCCGTAGTCAGCAAATACAGCTTTTAAGTCTTCTTCAGTGGCGCTGTAGGAGAGGTTTCCAACGTAAATAGTCATGTGGGTCACGTTATTTTCAACAAAGAGCGATTAGTTCAGCTAGAGAACAGATATAAACAAACTGCAAATCTTGCATAGTCTTGTCTGACTCACCTCTGGCAAATGTTGTATGACAGCGATCGCAATGCTGGCTTTGTCTGCAACTCAATAAACCATTTAGCTGAACTTACGCATACGCTCATATAATAACTGATTGTGTTGTTTTGCAAAGTATGGGATTTTACAAACTCTCACAAGATGAAATTAGCCATGCTTATATGTTTTAATTCATAGGGTTTTTGGTGTTAATATAAAATGCTTAAGATTTATTTTTAGTGACTTGTATTACTTCTGACTTTTCACGTCATGTGGAAAAGGTAACGCAAAACCTAACCCCCCAGCCCCCTTCCCTACGAGGGAATGGGGAGAAGTCAAAGTCTCTAACGCCACTTGCTACAACGCGGCGGCACTTCCTTCAAGTCGGGCAACCCGCCCAACGGAGTGCCTTGGGAACCCGCGCAACGCAGTGGCTCCTCCTCGCAGGAGAGAGATTTAGAGAGAGGTTTTCCAGATCCCGTGAAAAGTTAGGTATTACTTATAGCTTTGATTCACGGACACTTGCGTTGAGCAAAGTGTCCTTATGTGTGATTTTTTTCCTACAAATATTTCCGCAGCAATAACCCCAACTTCTCTTTCGTCGCCACAGGTGCTTTCTCTAAATTCGTCAAAATTGCATATTTCAAAGCCGAATGTGCATCACTCACTGGGGGATTCTCACTCAACCGCCGGACAGTTTCTTGAATCACCTTTTGGGCATTAACTGCATTACGCTGTAAATTACCAATCACCATATCTACAGTTACACTATCGTGATCTGGATGCCAGCAATCATAATCTGTCACCAATGCTAAAGTTGCATAGGCAATCTCTGCTTCCCTGGCTAACTTAGCCTCCGGTAAATTCGTCATTCCAATCACTGTGGCATCCCAACTGCGATAAAGATGCGATTCCGCCTTAGTAGAAAATGCCGGGCCTTCCATGCATACATAAGTACCACCACGATGGAGAACCACATCTGGTAAATTCAAAGATGCGATCGCATCCGCTAACACCCCAGCCAAATTATGACAAATCGGGTCACCAAAGGCAATGTGAGCCACGATTCCTTCACCAAAAAATGTCGAAACTCGATTTTTTGTTCTGTCAATAAATTGGTCTGGTACCACCATATCTAGTGGTTTTGCTTCTGCTTTTAAAGAACCAACCGCACTAGCTGAAATTAAATACTCTACACCCACTTGCTTCATGGCATAGATATTTGCACGAAACGGCAACTCAGAAGGTAACAAAGTATGGTTGCGACCATGACGCGCTAAAAAAGCTACCCGTGTTCCGGCTAATGTACCCAAAATCACAGCATCAGAAGGCGAACCAAAAGGTGTCTGAATTTGCACCTCTTCTACATCCTTAAGGTCTGCCATTTTGTATAGACCACTGCCACCAATAATGCCAACTTGAGCTAATGTCATTATCTTTCACCTTAAATAGTAATAGGACTTACGCAACTAGCATATTATTTTAAGTTTGTAGTGAGGACTTTAGTCCTCTCTGCGAGACGCTGCGCGGTAAGCGCAGCTATGCCCGCAGGGCTTTACAAGATAAGGGCTGTTCGCGCAGCGTTCCCGTAGGGTAGCCCTTACTACAAGGAAAAACTTTTATTTTTTGTGACACTTGCGTAAGTCCTGAGTAAATTAGACTTATCTTTAAGCCCAAAGTGATTAACTGATTAAATCTGCTGTCAGATTCTCCCCATATTTGATAGGGAAAAATAAGCCAAATCGATACTTTAATTAGTACAAATGAGTAGGCTGCGGGACGTTTTATATCTTAACTTTTATTTTAAAAATTAAATTATTTTTACCTTACTAGCAGCTATATTTGCCTTTTCTCTTGCTTCTGCGACATGATCACCTTTAGCCAAAGCTACCCCCATACGTCGATAAGGATGGGCGCTAGGTTTACCAAATATCTTAATGTCTACATCTTTTGTTAATAAAGCCTCAGCCACACCTGTAAACGCCACAGCATCTGATTTTTCCGCAGCCAAAATTACAGCACTAGCTGAAGCACCAAACAGTTCTATATGGGGAATTGGTAAGCCTAAAATCGCTCTTAAGTGTAATTCAAATTCATTTAAGTTTTGGGAAATTAACGTTACCATCCCTGTATCATGTGGTCTGGGAGAAAGTTCCGAAAAAATCACTTCATCTTGGGTGATAAAAAATTCTACACCAAATATGCCGGCTCCTCCTAATGCATCTGTGACTTTTGTAGCTATTTTTTGAGCTTGAAATATTTTTTCATCAGAAATGCCAGCGGGTTGCCAAGACTCTTGATAATCTCCTCTTTCTTGACGATGACCGATAGGAGAACAGAAAATTGTCGGTGCATTCCACTGTTTAATTGTTAATAAAGTAATCTCAATTTCAAAGTTAATAAATTCCTCAACAATCACTTTTTGACTGTCACCACGAGAATGAGCGATCGCATAATTCCAAGCTGTCTCAACTTCATCTTTTTTTTGGACAACAGACTGTCCTTTTCCAGAGGATGACATCACTGGTTTCACTACATTGGGAAACCCAATTTCTTGAGAAGTACTAATCAATTCTTCCAAAGTAGAAGCATAGCCATATTTAGCTGTTCTAATGCCTAATTTTTGATGAGCTAATTCCCTAATTCGGTCACGATTCATCGTATAGTTAGTTGCAGCCGCTGTAGGAATAACTGTAATTCCTCTCTGTTCAAATTCCAGCAATTTTTCAGTTCTAATGGCTTCGATTTCAGGAATAATAAAATCAGGCTGGTGCTTTGTGACAACTGCTTCTAAATCATCAGCACTCAGCATTGAAATCACTTCACAACAGTCGGCAACTTGCATCGCTGGAGCATTAGCATAGCGGTCAACGGCAATTACATAATTACCCAAACGTTGAGCAGCAATGACAAATTCTTTGCCTAGTTCTCCAGAACCTAGCAACATCAATTTTTGGGGTAACTTAAGCGAATTTTTCATAAATTTGTCCAGGTTAATTTTTTATTAATTTACTCTCAAACGAGAAGTTGGCACTGCATATAATTTATTTGCTCAAGGGAGTTGACAACCCATCAATGCTGATCATATTTTTCTGCTGTTTATATTCTTTAAGTCCTTGCTCACCTTTTTTATTAGCCCAGTTTACTAGAGTTTGTCGCTGACTTTGATATTCATAAAGTGGTATACCTAAACCACATGATGTTTGCACTCTTTCAATATCAGCAATGATGATTTGACGCGTTCCCGGTATTGGTGAAAATAATGAGTATAGAGAGTTCCATTCAGGTGAAGTCGGTAAAATTGTACATCCCTGACCGTAAAGACGCAAAATACAGGGTGGTTCCTGAAAGGCACAAAACATCAAAGTTATCCGCCCATTTTCTTGCAGATGGGCTGAAGTTTCGTTACCACTGCCTGTAAGATCCAGATAAGCTACCTTATGGGGAGAGAGGACGCGAAAACATTCCAATCCTTTGGGAGACAGGTTAACGTGACCGGTGGGACTCAGAGGTGCAGACCCAACAAAGAACATATGTTGAGCAGCAATAAAGTTTTGCAGTTCCTCGGTAATACAGTCAAAAACTTTAGCCATAAAAGGTTTGATATCTAGTTGCACTTAAAGATAGTAACTTAGCGTGGGGAGTCGGGGACAAGATGGAGATTTCTCCGCAGCAGATAAATAGCGAAATCGCCCGCCATGCTGGTGTGGAATTGTTTGTGTTGCGCCTTGATTGTCTGCACCCATTGGTTAACGGTAATAAATGGTTCAAGCTGAAATACAATCTCTTGGAGGCTAAACAGCAAAATTTGACCACTCTACTCACCTTTGGTGGGGCTTATTCCAACCACATCTTTGCTACCGCAGCCGCTGCTAATCTTTTCAGTTTTCGTACCATCGGAGTCATTCGCGGAGAGGAGAGATTACCACTTAACCCCACACTGAGTTTTGCTACAAAACAAGGTATGCAACTTGTATATCTCGACCGCGCAACTTACCGACAACGACACACTCAAGAATTACAAGCAGATTTGCGACAACGCTTTGGTGATGTGTTCATTATTCCTGAAGGTGGTAGCAACTTAAACGGTGTGCGCGGTTGCATGGAAATACTTAAGGATATCAATATATTTGATACTATTTGTTTGGCTTGTGGCACAGGCACTACATTAGCCGGCATTGCACTTTCACAACATCAAAAACAACGAGTAATTGGTTTTCCTGTGTTGAAAAATGGGGCATTTCTCGCTGAGGAAATCGATAGTTTAATCACAAATTATCTTGCCTCTGAGTTGCCAGTATTAAATACTACTCCAGCAACTTGGGAACTCATGTGTGATTACCACTTTGGTGGCTATGCCAAGATAAATGATGAGTTACTGCATTTCTGCCAGCAATTTGAGGCGGCCCACGATGTACCTCTTGATTACGTATATACTGCAAAAATGTTTTATGGCGTGATGGATTTAATACAAAAAGGATTTTTTACTCAAGGCAATACCGACGGTAAGCTACGCTCACGCTTACTGTTGATACACACAGGGGGCTTGCAGGGTAACGCTCTTAGAGCAATCTCAGCAAAATAGTTGTAAAAAACCTGTGTTGAATTTACCTCAATGGAATTACAAAACCTGCTGTACTTCCTCAATTGTATTTGCCACAACAATGCTACGTAAAATGGCTTTCAACCGCTCAAAATCGGAGATTTGGGTAATTTGTGGCATAAATTCTAATCCATCTCTGCCAAATTTCGCCTCTAAACTCATTTCGATATTAGATAAAATTTCTTCTCGTCGTCCACGCTGCTCAATTTCCCGATACCAAGGAGATTCACGTAATACAGCCATATCCCACCTCATGATTTGTTGAACTAAGGCACTGTCTAACACAAAGGTAGCAAAAAAGGCCAAAACAGTCTCAAATTGATTTAACTGTTCATCCGCACGCAGCATTTGCAGTGCTTCTCGAATTGTTGACTCATTTTCTCCTCCTTTACAGCACTTCCGTCTGTAATGAGGTACACTAGATCAAAATATAAATATTTTTAAATGAAGTCATATTCTATCGATCTTCGAGAAAAAATAGTTGCAGCACATGTTCAGAAAAACATCTCAATCAGGAAAGTAGCTAACATATTTTCCGTGTCGAAGAGTTTAGTGCAAAAGCTTGTAAGACAACAAAAAGTTGATGGAAATTTACAATCCAAGCCGCGAGGAAAACCACAATTTAGTCATCTAACAAATGCTGAAATAGAGCTAAGAGAATTAGTTGAAA
>JAKOMP010000028.1 GCA_022241785.1 Cyanocohniella sp. LLY
TGTATGTTGTTGATATAATGTATGTTGTTGATATAATTCTTGCACCTCTACAGCATTAAAATTTCTTAGGGTAATGGAAGTGACTTTAATATTAAAAGGACTGGATGTGTTTAATCTGTCACTACCACCGGATGCTACTTTATAATCTCGTACATCCCGTAAACCAATTAATCCTACGGATGAAGGAAAATTTTCAGGACGATTAGGAAAACCATCTCGTAATTGCCTTAGTATCGAAATTAGAGTTTCATCTTGCAAAGAATCAATTTCATCAATAAATACTATCAAAGGTCGGGGTAAAGCTTTTGCCCAAGCTTGTAAAAAAGCCCTAATTCTTTGTCCTGGTTCTTCTTTTTGCCATTGTTTAACAGGTGGTTGCAATTCATCGGGTAAGCGGATGGAAATTGTATTATACCAAGCTCCCAAAATAGCTAATTCTGCGGCATTGGGGTCATGATTAAAAGCACTTCCCACCTCTACTGATACCATTACTGCTGCATAACGTCCTGTATCGGTAAGTTGCTGTGCTAGGGCTAACATTGCCGTGGTTTTCCCTGTTTGTCGCGGTGCATGAACAACAAAATAACTACGCTGTTGGATTAGCTCTTCCAAATCTGGTAATCGTGTTGTTGGAGATAGCATATAGTGAATATCGTCTTGACACGGACCTGCAATATTGAACCAGCGAGACATGGGATTTTGGCAGTTAGCGGACACTTTGAGTTTAGACAATTTTGGAGTTGGAGCGAGGCAATGTAGGGAAGAATTAGGTAATGTCTGAGAAAATCAAATAACTTTTAGCAGAGAAAAATCAAGGGATTGGCTGCTAGATACCACCTCAGAAGCGCCTGATTTAAAGAAAAACCAGGGAATCATTGCACCTATCCTGACAAATCCTGACTATATAAGCAATTCCGCAATTTATCACCATATAACTGCTGTGAGGCCACTGTCCCCCTAAAAGGGCATAGATTTCTACTGGTTTAGCGGAAATTGTCACACCTATTTCGTAAGATGTGCCAGTGAAAGCAGCAAACCTGCGACAAGCCTCTTCATAAAAGCGACTACTACGGTAATTTTTATTAGTCAAGTCAATAGCAAACAAACCATAAAAGTAGCGGGGTATACTTTGGATGGTTTCCACAATTTGACCCAAATTTCTCGCCAAAATTGCATTGCGGGGAACTTGTGTACCCCAAGCTGTATCTAATGCCCAGGATGCGCTAGTCAGATGGGAACCGCCACAAATACCGCAGATACGCGGCGTGACAATTAAGCCGGCTTGGGGGTCTTTACCGCGTAAGATAATTTCAAATCCGCGAAACAGTTCCGCGTGTGTCCAGGCGTTAACTACCCGCCCATCTTCAATATCTACTCGGACATCTAAATCGCCCTCGACTCTACCAACAGGCGAAATATCTAATGTTTGAATTGTCATTCTCCTCTCCTAGTGTGTAAGGGAGTAGGGAATAGGGAGTGGGGAGTAGGAATGTTTTCTCTAGTCCCTAGCCTCTAGCCCCTAGCCTCTCCTAGTGTGTAAGGGAGTAGGGAGTAGGGAGTGGGGAGTAGGGGTGTTTTCTCTAGTCCCTAGCCTCTAGCCCCTAGCCTCTCCTAAACTGTAAAAAAGTCTTCTTCTGCCCAAGGTGGGGCTGCGTCTTTGGCGACCATTGTCAGGACGGCGTAATTTTTCTTTTTGACTCCTGGCGGTAATTCTTTGGGAACCCCCATGACTGTTTGGGTTTTAAATACGGTTCCCGGCTGGAGGTCAAAGAAGGGAAATTCTGGTTCTGTACAACCTAAACAGGGCATCCCCGCACGGGTTTTGGAGGAAACACGGTTCCATAAAATGCGGTTGCAGGATGAATGAGTCATGGGGCCACGACAACCCAAGTCGTAGAATAGGCAGCCTTTACGTTGACCAAATTCACCTGTGGATGCTTTGTAGGCAAAGTGAACGTTACGGGTACAACCTGTTTGGGTGTAAGTATTGAAGAAGGTTTGGGGACGATGTAGTTCGTCTAGGGCGATATCAGCTATGCGTCCAGTGGCGATCGCTACTAATATCTGCGTAATCCAATCGGGATGGGCGGGACATCCGGGAATGTTAATAACAGGTAATCCGGCTTTGGAGACAAAATCTTTGCCTAAAAAACCACCTTCTTGACGCTTGAGAAACTGTAAACCTTGTGACTCACTGGGATTGGGTGACATGGCTGGGATTCCGCCCCATGTAGCACAGTCTCCTACAGCAACAATGAAGTTTGCCACTTGGGAAAGGTCGGTTAACCAATCTTTCATCGGGCGATCGGCAAAACGATTCCATTCGCCGGTACCATTGGGGGCATTAACTACACTGCCTTCAAATACCAAAATATCTAGGGGAATTTTGCCCAAGATGCAATCCCATAGGAGTGTTTGTAAGTTGTTACCTAGTTCCAATCCTAGAGATGGGTGCCAAAGTACCTTAATGCCAAAATCAGCAATTAAATCGCAGACCGTCGGTTCTTCGGCATTCAGGAAAGACATGGTGTTACCAGAACAAGCACCACCTTGCAGCCATAGTACATTAGTCATTAGCTACATATTTTTTCGATTGTTTACCATGCATGATCTTGGTGATAAAGCTTGTAGAGTATCACCTGTTTATCAGTATTTATTTTTTAATATAAAATGGTTTTTGGGATAATTATCTTTCATTAAATAAAAATTAATTATTCGTGGAGTTTGAGCGGCTAGGGGCTAGAGGCTAGGCAGTAACAAAGTTGATGAATACATAAAATTAAAAATAAATATGTCAAATAAAAAACATTTTTCATAATTTTATGAGCAAAAATGTTAAATCATTAGAGAAAATAAATTCATCAAAACTTTAAGTATTTAAAGCTGACATTAATATTAGCAATTCCCCCCTAGAATTTTGTCAGTAGATTATCCTATAGTAAAAAAATTGATTCACTCAATTGTAGGGAATAACTATTGGGTATCAGGTACTAGGTATCAGGTATTGAGTATTAAGTATTGGATAAATTTTTCTAGTCTCCAGTCTCTAGCCTCTAGCCCCTAGCCTCTAGCCCCTAGCCCCTACTTTCAGGCAACAGAGGGGAACGCCTGAACTACTCACAACCTGCGTAAATCGGTATAGCCCCTGATTAGACGCGATCGCGTGTCTCTATCTTTGGTGGGCGTTGACATTCTCAATTCCCAAATTGGTTAGAGTACGGCAGTTATGACCCCTAGCATTACAGATTCAGCAGTAAAGGCGGCGATCGCAGCTATTGCATCGGAGTCAGCGACGACAGCAGAAAAAATCCAAATGCTGATCGAGATTGCACAAGGTTTTCAAAAGAAGCCGAAAACTGCCCAAGATTTGCGGAATGCGGTTTCTTTGTATTACCGCGCCCATGAGATGTGTGGCGAAGAATATCCTTTGTTAAAAGCCCGCACCCAAGTAGGAATGTCAGGGACGTTACAAACAATCCCTGATGCGGGAACGGAACTGCTGTTACAAGCAAAAGCAGGTTATGAAGAAGCCTTGCCGATTTTACAGGAATTAGCCTCACCTGAAGAAGTGGCAGAAGCACAAATGAATTTTGGATTGGTGTTGCAGTCCCTAGTACCGTTAAATTTGGCACGGATTACAGATAGCATCCAAGCATATAATGAAGCTTTGCGGGTCTTTACCTGGGAAAATTACCCACAAGAATACGCCATTTTATACAACAATATTGCGATCGCTTATCTTTCTATGCCGATGGCATCAGAACGAGAATACTTGCGTCAGGGGTTAGCTGTGCAGTCATTTGAAGTTGCATTAAAGCATATTAACCTGATTGACCATCCGAGGGAATATGCAATGCTGCAAAACAACCTGGGTAACGCCTTGCAATATCTAGTGAGTTCCCATCCTCTAGATAATAACTTGCGAGCGATCGCAGCTTACGACGAAGCGTTAAAAGTGCGTAGCCCCAGAGATACACCTTTAGAGTACGCTAACACAATTTCCAATAAAGCCAACGCCTTATTCAACTTACCCGACAACCCCGAAAAACCCGAAGCAGGTAACCCGCAAAATCTCTTACAAGCGCGTGCTTACTATCAAGAAGCTTGGCAAATTTTCACCCAAAATCAACAAACAGAACAAGCCCAAGCAGTCGCCCAAGCAATACAAGATGTGGAAGTGGAAATGCGGCTAGGGGCTAGGGACTAAAGGCTAGTAATTACTGAAGGAGAAACATAGGCTATGACAGATATTTTGAACAATCCTGCTGTGGGAGAGTTTCTCACAAGCTTAATAGCTGGTGACTTAAACATAGCCACAGAATTTGCGTGGATAGTCATAGCGACAGCCTTATCTATGGTTGGTGGTGCTATTGGCGGGATGATATTAGGAGGTAAAGATATAGGGTATCAATTTTCCGCCACCCTGGGGGCATTATTTGGCCCAGCCGGCGTCATTCCCGCAATGATTGTTGGGTTTACTGTGTTGAATTTACTACAAACTTATTAGGAGTCATCATGATAGAAATAGGTTGGTTTTCTGCAAAATTGTTTTTCAAAGGTAAGCTAATTCGTGACCCTTTAGATTTTGTTGTCAAAATTGCGATCGCATCCAGTATGGGTTCTCTCATCCTGCTATTGTTGTCACAATTTAACTGTCCTTTATGGTCATCAATAGTAACAGCTAGTTTAGCTACAGGGTTAGTAATGCCATTCCTCTTAAAAGACTTCAAAATGAAGTAACATTTTCCTTCTTTTTCATTAGTCCGCGTAGGCGGACTTAGTTTGTGTAGCCGCGTTCGCGTAGCGTGCCGGAGGCATCTTTATAATCGCCAGAACTAAATTAACTTACGTAACTCTAACGTATTTTTGTCATTGCGACCGTAGGGAAGCAATCTCAAAGCCTTGATTTTCTTAGCGAGTGCGTAAGTCCTAATCAAGATTAATGACTAATCACCAATGACAGAACTTGAAGAATTAGTGCAAGAAATCAATCGCTTTGAGGCAATTATCTCCCAGTGGGATGAAAGCCAAAGGTGTGTGGCCGTGGGGTTAAAAAGGGCGATTGAAGCTTTGCATAAAGAAGCATTGACGCGTTTGATTAAGAACTTAAAACAAGAATCAATGTCAGCATTGCGTCAGGCTGTTGATGATGAAGTTGTGTATGCAGTTCTGCTTTATCATGAATTAGTCAAACCACCACAAACACCACTTATAGAACGTGTGCAAGCAGCCCTAGCAGAAGTTCGCCCAGGCTTACAAAGCCATGACGGGGATGTGGAATTTGTAGCAATTAAACCACCAGATGTAGTGGAAGTTAGGTTAATTGGCAATTGCAGCAGTTGTCCAACTTCAACTTTGACTTTAACTCAAAGTGTGGAACAAGCAATTAAAAATTATTGCCCGGAAATTACTAAAGTAGTTGCAGTAAATCATCCACCTGCTGATGCTAATTCTGGTGGAAATAGTCCGTTGGCTTCCCCAGTTGCTACTTGGGTGAAAGCGACAACGATTGATCAAATTCCTGAATTTGGGATATTAACAGGTCAAATTGGGAAAAATTCCCTGATTTTATATCGTCAAAGTGGAGAAGTTACCTGTTATGTAAATGCTTGCGCCCACCTGGCAACTCCTTTAGATAGAGGCAAGTTAGATAATGGTATCATCACTTGTCCATTACATGGGTTTCAGTACAAATTAGCTACTGGTGAATGTTTAACTACTCCGGGAATTTCACTTCAATCATATCCAGTACAAATTAAAGGTGAGAAGGTGTTTGTAAAATTGCCAAAATATTCAATTTGATGGCAAAACTGCAACCGCTGATACACGCGCCATAACGCCGATGAATTTAAATGGTTATCAGTGTTCATCTGCGGTTAATGGATATTCCCAATAGTATTAATGCTGCGTCACATTCCCATGTTTTAAATTTATCATCTCAGGGCGCAGAGGTGGTTTTAGGTAATATTATTGCCCCAGAAATATTAGCGATACCCATAGCACCTAGTCCCATTAATATGTTTGGGCCTCGTGGTGCTTGTTTATTATCACCAACTGGGCCGTTATGGGTATCAGATACCGGACATCATCGTTTATTGGGATGGCAAAATGTACCTACCGCAGATAGTCAACCGGCTGATTGGGTGATTGGACAGCCGGATTTTTACCATGAGGGACAAAATGCTAAGGGTACGCCGGGAAGGGCAAGTTTTAGTGTACCTACGGGGATATGTGCTTGTGGTAAAGGTTTAGCTGTAGCGGATGCGTGGAATCATCGTGTTTTGATTTGGCATGATGTCCCAGCAGATAGTCATGTACCGGCGGATTTGGTATTAGGACAAGTTAATTTTATTGATAATGAACCGAATCGGGGTAGTCAAGAAGCAGCTGCTAATACTATGCATTGGCCTTATGGGGTTTTCTATTATCAAGGACAATTATTTGTAGCGGATACTGGTAATCGTCGGGTATTAATTTGGCAGCAATTACCTACAGAAAATGGTCAACCTGCGGATTTGGTTTTGGGACAACCAAATATGACATCTCGCAATGAAAATGGCGGTGGTTCGGCTACATCTGCGAGTATGCGTTGGTGTCATGATATTGCTGTGTGGGGGGATGATTTGGTTGTTGCTGATGCTGGTAATAATCGGGTGATGATTTGGCAGGGGATACCAACAAAAAATAATGTTTCATGTGCGGTGGTTTTAGGGCAAAAAAACTTTGATTGTGTGGAAATGAATCAAGGGGTTTATTTTCCTCATGGTAGTAGTTTGAGTATGCCTTATGGTGTGGGTGTGGGTGTGGCTGATGATTTGTTGGTGGTGGCTGATACTGCTAATTCTCGGTTGTTAGGATGGAGAAGGCGGGAGTTACTGTTATTAAATGGTGTGTCTGCGGATGTGGTGGTGGGACAAAAGGATTTTACAAGTAAGGGTGAAAATCGTGATTTTGGTTTGCCGAAGCGGGATAGCTTGAATTGGTGTTATGGGGTGAAGGTTTGTGGCGGTACGGCGGTGATTGCTGATTCAGGGAATAATCGGGTTTTGTTGTGGGGTGTTGGATAGGAATTTTATCTCACGCAGAGGCGCAAAGGCGCAGAGAGGAGAACAGGTGAGTATGGTGACTGAAGAGGTTCGGGTTCGGGGGACTGTTCAAGGTGTGGGTTTTCGTCCGGCTGTGTATCGGTTGGCGAGGGCTTGCGGTTTGTTGGGGGAGGTGGGGAATGATGGTGAGGGTGTTTTGATTCGGGTGTGTGGAAGTGAGGAGGCTATTTCGGAGTTTGTGCGGCGGTTATATGAGGAGTGTCCTCGGTTGGGGAAGATTGAGGAGATAGTGAGAAGTCGTTATGAGGGGGAGGAGAAGTTTGATGATTTTGTGATTGTGGGGAGTGTAAGTGGTTCTGTAAATACGCAAATTGCTCCGGATGCGGCTACTTGTCCTCAGTGTCAGCAAGAAATTTTTGATCCTTTTAGTCGGTTTTATCGTTACCCTTTTACTAACTGTACTCATTGCGGCCCGCGTTTGAGTATTATTCGGGCGATTCCCTATGACAGATGCAATACCAGTATGTCTGCGTTTGCTATGTGTCCTGTATGTGAGGGGGAATATGATGATGTGGAAAACCGTCGGTTTCACGCCCAACCTGTAGCTTGTCATACTTGCGGCCCGACGGCTTGGTTAGAACGTGCTGATAGTAAGGCTGTAACGGCTTCGATGTTTTCCATGATGGATGATGTGGATGCTATTTGTACTTTGTTACAGAAGGGTGAAATTGTCGCTATTAAGGGTTTGGGTGGGATTCATTTAGCTTGTGATGCAACTCAAGAGGCGGCTGTACAAAAATTGCGTCAGCGTAAAAGAAGATATCATAAGCCTTTTGCTTTAATGGCGCGAGATTTGGCGGTAATTAGAGAATATTGTTTTGTTAATGCTGAAGAAGAGGAATTATTAAATAGTCCAGCCGCCCCAATTGTTTTATTACAGAAAAAGGGATTGGGGACAAACACAAAACTCCCCACTCCCTACTCCCCACTCCCTACTCCCCACTATTCCATTGCGCCTTCAGTCACTTTGGGACAAAGTACCCTGGGTTTTATGTTGCCTTATACGCCTTTGCATCATCTGATTTTAAGGCGAATGAATCGACCGATTGTGTTAACGAGTGGAAATGTGGCGGATGAACCACAATGTATTGATAATCAGGATGCTAGGGAAAAGTTAGGTGATATAGCTGACTATTTTCTTTTACATAACCGGGAGATTGTCAATCGAGTTGATGATTCAGTTGTGCGGGTAATTGACGATAAAGTACAAGTTATTCGTCGTGCTAGAGGTTACGCACCTGCACCGATTAAATTACCGCCAGGATTTGATAAAGTTCCAGAAGTTTTAGCAATGGGGAGTGAGTTAAAAAATACCTTTTGCTTGTTGCGAGGAAATGAAGCTATTCTTTCTCAACATTTGGGTGATTTAGAAAACGCTGCGACTTTCAATTCTTATCAAGATACCCTCAATTTATATTTAAATTTATTTCAGCATCAACCGCAAGCGATCGCAGTTGACAAACACCCCGAATATCTCTCAACTAAACTCGGTAAAGAATTAGCATTTACTAATAAAATCAAGCTGCATCATATCCAACATCATCATGCCCATATCGCTGCTTGCATGGCAGAAAATAACTTACCTTTAGATTCTCCCCCAGTCTTAGGTATCGCCTTAGATGGCTTAGGCTATGGCACAGATAACACATTTTGGGGTGGGGAATTTCTTTTAGCAGATTATCGTCAATTTAAGCGACTAGCAAAATTCAAACCAGTTGCCATGATTGGTGGAGAAAAAGCCATTTATCAACCTTGGCGGAACACCTACGCCCACTTACTGAGTGCTAATATTTGGGATGATTGCCAAGAACAATATAGTGATTTAGAGATAATTAAATTTCTCCAAAAACAACCAATTCAATTACTAAATCAACTTGTAGAGAAAAAAATCAACTCACCCGTAGCCTCATCCGTAGGCAGATTATTTGATGCAGTAGCCGCCGCCATCGGTATTTATCCAGAAGCATGTAGCTATGAAGGACAAGCTGCGATCGCAATGGAAGCCTTAGTAGATCCCAGCAACTTAAATAATCATGAAGAAAAGCTAATTTACCCTTTTCAGCTTAACTTTTCCGATAGCATTTATTGTATAGACCCCAAACCCATGTGGCAAGCCTTACTTCATGACTTGCAACAGCAGATGCCCCCATCAGTCATAGCCACAAAATTTCATCAAAGTCTAGCTCATATCATTGTTAATTTAGTCAAACATTTGTGTCAAGAAAACCTAATTAAACAAATAATTTTAACCGGAGGAGTATTTCAAAACTGTATTTTATTAACCCAAGCTACTAAACAATTGCAAAACTTAGGAATCAACGTTTTAACGCATAGTATAATTCCACCTAACGACGGCAATATATCTTTAGGACAAGCCATAATCACCGCCGCCCAACTTATAGATTCTTAATACCCTCTCTGCCTTTTCAGGAAAACAAAAAATGTGTTTAGGAATCCCCGGTCAAATCATCGAAATCAGCGACATTAAAAATAAACTAGCCATAGTCAACATAGCCGGAGTCAAACGCCAAGTAAACATAGCCTGCATAGTAGACGAACAACACCCCCCCGAAACCTGCATAGGAGATTGGGTATTAGTACACGTCGGCTTCGCCATGAACCGCATCAACGAAGAACAAGCAGCCGAAACCCTACAACTACTAGAAGAACTAGCCGCCGCCCAAGCAACAATACCTAATTAAACCTATCTTCCCTTGGCGACTTGGCGACTTGGCGACTTGGCGGTATGCGCTGCGCGAACGCTACGCGAACGTTAAAAAAACCCTCAAACACCTGCACAAAATCCCCATGAAATACATAGATGAATTCCGAGAACCCGAAAAAGCCCTAGCCCTACAAACACAAATCACTCAACTCAGCCAACATCTAAAAAAACCCTTAAAAATCATGGAAATATGCGGTGGACATACCCACTCCATATTTAAATACGGCATAGAAGAAATCCTTCCCCCCAACATAGAACTCATACACGGGCCTGGCTGTCCAGTTTGCGTCATGCCCAAAGGGAGATTAGATGATGCGATCGCTATCTCCCAAAATCATAACGTCATCCTGGCCACATTTGGCGACACCATGCGCGTTCCCGGTTCCACCACCAGCTTACTGCAAGCCAGAGCCACAGGTGCAGATATCCGCATGGTGTATTCCCCCTTAGATAGCCTACAACTCGCCAGAGATAACCCAAATAAACAAGTAGTATTCTTCGCCTTAGGCTTTGAAACCACCGCCCCCAGTACAGCCCTCACCATCTTGCAAGCCGCCGCCGAAAACATTACTAACTTTAGTATGTTTTGCAACCATGTCCTCGTAGTTCCCGCCCTGGAAGCCTTACTAGATAACCCCGACTTACAACTAGATGGATTTGTCGGGCCTGGTCATGTCAGCATGGTAATTGGCACAGACCCCTATCAATTTATTGCCCAAAAATATCATAAACCCATCGTTGTTTCCGGCTTTGAACCTTTAGATATTCTCCAATCAATTTGGATGCTGTTACAGCAAATAATTGAAAATCGTTGTGAAGTGGAAAATCAATATAACAGATT
The DNA here is from genome assembly GCA_022241785.1 of Cyanocohniella sp. LLY. Lineage (GTDB taxonomy): Bacteria > Cyanobacteriota > Cyanobacteriia > Cyanobacteriales > Nostocaceae > Cyanocohniella. The sequence continues at coordinate 10,673 of JAKOMP010000028.1, forward strand.
AGTAGAACCAGCCGGCAACTTAGTAGCACTCCAAGCAATAAATCAAGTTTTTGCAGTCAGAGAAAACTTTGAATGGCGTGGTTTAGGTGACATACCCAATTCTGGTTTCACAATTCGTTCCGAATATTCCCAATTTGATGCCGAAATTAAATTTACCCTACCTAATTTAAAAGTAGCCGACCACAAAGCCTGTCAATGTGGAGAAATTCTCAAAGGAGTTTTAAAACCTTGGCAATGCAAAGTATTTGGTACAGCTTGCACGCCAGAAAGCCCTATTGGAACTTGTATGGTGTCCTCTGAAGGTGCTTGTGCAGCTTATTACAAATATGGAAAAACTAACCGCAAAAAATACGCAGAAGTAAGAGTTTAAAAGAGGTTTTGTCTTAAGTCCTCACATTCATCTAAATTACCGGAAAAAATCACATGCCATTTATCACCGTACAAATTGCCAAAGGTCACTCAGTAGAAAAAAAGCGCCAACTCGTTAAAGCACTCACTGACACACTCATTGAAACCTTAGGTTCCAAACCAGAATGGATTACCATCCATATCGACGAATTTGAACGAGAAAATTGGGCAGTAGGTGGTCAATTACATATTGACAAACATAGCGGAAGACATAAAGAAAAAGGTGTTTAAATTAGTTATCAGTTATCCTAACTTTTCACGGGATCTGGAAAACCTCTCTCTAAATCTCTCTCCTGCGAGGAGGAGCCACTGCGTTGCGCGGGTTCCCAAGGCACTCCGTTGGGCGGGTTTCCCGACTTGAAGGAAGTGCCGCCGCGTTGTAGCAAGTGGCGTTAGAGACTTTGACTTCTCCCCCTTCCCTACAAGGGAATGGGGGTGGGGGGTTAGGTTTTGCGTTACCTTTTCCACATGACGAGAAAAGTCAGATCAGTTATCACTGTTAATTATTTTATTTTTCTGATAAGTTTACCCTCACTTTCTGCTAACTCTGCGCCTCTGTGGTTCGTTATAAAAAATGACTTTTCCCTCCCCAAACCCACTATTTCAAAACATACAAAAACCCCGCCAACGCCCATCCAAAGTGCGAGACACCCACATCACCCTCGCCCACGGTAGCGGTGGTAAAGCCATGCGCGACTTAATAGACGATATCTTCATCAATAACTTTGATAATCCCATTCTTTCCCCATTAGAAGACCAAGCCAGCCTCAACTTAGCCAGCCTCACTCAACATGGCGATAGACTCGCATTTACCACCGATTCTTATGTAGTAGACCCCTTATTTTTCCCTGGAAGCGACATTGGAGAACTAGCCGTTAATGGCACTATTAACGACTTAGCAGTTAGTGGTGCAAAACCTTTATATCTCACCTGTAGCGTCATCATAGAAGAAGGATTACCTGTAGAAACATTACGACGTGTCGCTGTTAGCATGAAACTAGCCGCCCAAAAAGCTAACGTGCAAATCGTCACAGGTGACACCAAAGTTGTGCATCGTGGTGCAGCCGATAAACTGTTTATTAATACTACTGGTATTGGGGTAATTCCCGTTGGTGTTAATATTTCCGCCCATAATATTCAAGTCGGAGATGTCATAATTACTAATGGTGAATTAGGTAATCATGGTACAGCAATTTTAATTGCCCGTGGTGAATTAGCTTTAGAAACAAATATAGAAAGTGACTGTCAACCGCTGCATAGTTTAGTAGAAACTATTCTTAATGTTTGTCCTGAAGTTCACGCCATGCGGGATGCTACACGCGGCGGTTTGGCTACAGTTTTAAATGAATTTGCTCTCAGTTCTCAGGTGGGAATTAGACTCAATGAAGAATCTATTCCGGTACGAGAAGAGGTTAAAGGAGTTTGTGAAATCTTAGGTTTAGATCCTTTGTATTTGGCAAATGAAGGAAAATTAGTGGTAGTGGTAAAACGTGAATATGCAGAAGTTGTTTTATCTGCTATGAAGTTACATTCAGCCGGAAAAGATGCCTGTATGATTGGTGAAGTTATTGCTGCACCTGTGGGAGTTGTGTTGTTAAAAACTGCCTTTGGTACTGAAAGAGTTGTTGATATGTTGGTGGGTGACCAATTACCACGCATTTGTTAAAAGAAGAAAGAAGAGAATTTTATGCACGAATTAGGAATCACGCAAAATATTGTAGCCATTGTCAGTGAACACGCTAAAGGTGCAAAAGTTCAACGTGTGGTATTAGAAATTGGTCAACTTTCTGCAATTTTGCCTGAGTCGATACAATTTTGTTTTGATATTTGTACTCAAGGTACTGTTTTAGTAGGCGCAACATTAGAAATTAAAGAAATTCCTGGTTTGGCTAAGTGTCGTCAATGTGGTGCAGAATTTGTTTTAGATAAGCCTTTTGGTATATGTAATTGTGGTAGCACACAATTAGATTTAATAGCTGGCGAAGAACTGAAAATTAAGGAAATAGAAATTGAGGAATTATGTGTGTAACCTGCGGTTGTTCTGATGATGCTGAAGGCAAAATTACCAATTTAGAAACTGGTGCTGTGGAACATAATCATGAACACAATCACCATGATCATACTCATACTTTACCTGATGGTACTGTAATCATGCATTCCCATCATCATCAAACTCACCATGAAGCATCTCAACTTCATGCCAAAATCCGTAATACAACCATATCTTTAGAAGAAGATATTTTAGCTAAAAATAACTTGATAGCCGCCCAAAATCGGGGATGGTTTAAAGGTAGAAATATTCTAGCGTTAAATTTAATGAGTTCTCCTGGTGCAGGGAAAACCACTCTTTTAACTAAGACCATCAATGATTTAAAAACCCAGTTGTCTATTAGTGTGATTGAAGGCGACCAAGAAACAATTAATGATGCTAAAAAAATTCAAGAAACTGGTTGTAAAGTTGTGCAAATCAATACAGGTACAGGTTGTCATTTAGATGCATCGATGATTGATAGGGGTTTACAACAATTAAACCCCCCGCTAGATTCGATAGTAATGATTGAAAATGTGGGTAATTTAGTTTGTCCCGCCTTATTTGATTTAGGCGAACAAGCAAAGGTAGTTATTCTCTCCGTGACAGAAGGAGAAGATAAACCAATTAAATACCCTCATATGTTCCGTGCTAGTGAAATCATGGTTCTCACAAAGATTGATTTGCTACCTTATGTGCAGTTTGATGTCCAAAAATGTCTAGAATATGCACGACAAGTCAATCCGCAAATTCAGATTTTCCAAGTTTCTGCCACAACTGGAGAGGGTTTAGATAATTGGTATGCTTGGTTGAGGGAAAAAGTAGCTTATCCCTTTTCTATAACTCTGGAGAGAGAAAAATAAATGTAGGTTGGGGAGGCATTTGCATGGGCGGGTTTCCCGACTTGAGCAAAGTGGCGTTAGAACGTAGTGAAACCCAACAATATCGAAGTCTTTGGGTGTTGGGTTTCACTGTGCTTAACCCAACCTTGTATATTGACAGAAGCCTTGAAAAATAAGGGTTTTAGATTTTTCTAAGCGCGATAGTGATTAAAGAGGGTTATTTGTCACCTCAATATTCTGCCTAACTTAACAGTATCAAATTTACACTTGATGGTTTAAACGACTCAGACGTTCGGAATAACTTCTGATAACTAAGAGTGCAAACATTGGTGTTTCCTGGACAGCAAACAAAAACCGATGTTCATCCAAGAAAGCCAGTTTACAATCAGTTTGCGCTGTGGCTGTGTAAGTTCTATTTTTTATTCCAACCAATACACCAGTACCAAACACATCTCCTGGTTGAATTATCTCTACAACCTTGCCATTAACTGATAAATCAACTTTTCCTTCTAGCACCCCATACATATAATCACCAGGTTGCCCTTCGTCAAAAATCACTTGATTGGCGGTAAATATTTTGGGATCTAGTTGTTTTTGAAAGATAGTAATAGTTTGTACGGGGTCTAACATAACTTTCTTTTTTGAAGTATAAAGAAAGTCTAGGATTGAGCCTGACCTTTATTGTTAATAGCAGTTTAAGTAATAATTAAATTTAGGTTATTTTATACCATATACTTGAAAAATCATCAATTTAGAGTATGTATATTAGCTGATAATCATCATCGTTACTGAAAATAAATTTTACTCAATTGCCATTTTGGCAAACAATACTTAATTTACAATTATTTAATTTTTTACTGAATTATTCAGCTTGATTTCACATTTCAGGAAAAATTGAATATTTATCTCCAATCTTTCAATAAACAATAATTTCAGGATTTATGCAATCCCCCAGAAGTTCAATGAAAATTAATTTTTTTTCATCAAAAATAAATAATGTATATTCTTTTTTTACCGACAACGCGTAAATTTTAATTAATGCACTTCAGGGTTCATTGAATCAAGCTATATTTCAATGCAGAGAATAACTATGGTCAATGTAATTACTTGCAACCCAAATAAAGGATTCCTTACCTACATTATTAAATTTCTGGCATCTAGCACCCTGAAAACTGATGATGGTAATGCTGACCCCGTGTTTGATTTTGAAGATGCACTTGATCAAACAGAAATGGCACAGCTAGCCGTTAATGAATTGAAAAAAAATCCTGAAGTCAATATCCTGTTTCAAGAACGCTGGCTACCGGAACCTTACAATTTAGATAAGTTAAGCCAGCTTCCAGAGGGAACCTTGGGTCATGTATATGCTCATAAAATTCGCTCAACAGGTTTCAATCCTCACTTTTATAAAAAAGTTCCTGTTGTTGATGATATCTCGTATCTCAAGATGCTCTGGAGAAGTACCCATGATATCTATCACATAGTGGCAGAATTTGATACTGATGAAATTGGTGAAATTGGATTACAAGCGTTTTTTATAGGTCAAAATCCTATTCCTATCAGTGCAATGATTATCAGTTTTGGTCTGGTGATGATTAGTCTTTATCAACCAAATAATTTCCAATACTTAATGTCTGAAATTATCCGGGGATACAATCTAGGTTCCCAAACTTCAGGTAAGTTTATTGCTCAAAAATGGGATCAATATTGGGATGTACAAATTAGTGAAATTCGCGCCAATTTGGGAATGGAAATAGAGGCTAGAAGCTAGAGGCTAGAGGTTGGGTTATTCACTTCCTCTTCTCCCCACTCCCCGACGGCGGGGAAGGGGTAATCTTACAGCCAATCTCGATAAGCTGAAATTTCATTGACGCTGATTTCAAATGGTGCGCCTTTACCAAATGGCGGATAAACGCGGATTTTGGCGTTATGGGTAAACCTTTCTAATCGATTGCCTAATTGGGGTATATTGCTGACTATGTGCCAGTAAGATACTAAGTCAGGGCAATCAACAATCAACATCAAGATTGTGCCATTTTTAGTGAGATACCACTGACAATTAGACAATAGGACTTGCGTGATGCGATCGCAAGCCTGAAAAAAGCATCTACCAGTGGATCTTTCTAGTTCCAGATGCAGCATTCCATCCTGTTTTGTCATCTGGGTAGGTGGCAAATCATCGGGAGGAAGCAAATGTAATTTAGACATATTTCTGAACCTCTTGACTGTAGCGCTGCAAACTCTCTAAGTTTTTTGACAAAACAAAAGAGGCGGGTTTGAGTGCTAATGTACCGAGATTTAACTCGTCTTGAAATTTCTTGATTTTGTCTCGACAAGTCCTCACATCACCAATAATTGAGTTTTCAATCAAATAGTCTTCATCGAAACAAATGTTGGTGCGGTCAAATGGTTTTTGGTTGGGATTTGCACTTTTCTGCATTAATTCAGCCGAGTTGGCTTGCATTTTTTGGCTGAATTTGCGAATGAATGGTAACGCCTCACTCACTGCTTCATCGTAGGTTTTACCTACATAAAAAAAGCGTGCCAATACCAGTTTTTCGGAACCACTAGTATTGAAAGCTCGATATTTAGCCACAGTATTTTTTAATCTCTCTAAAGAGAACGGTGGCCCTCCCATTAAACCAAAGGAATTTTTGGCAGCAAATTCTATACCTTGATCATCACCAGTGGCAACATAAACGGGAATTTGTGACTGCAATGGTTGAGGATAAATTGTCAGGCGATCGCATTGATAATACTGTCCGTTAAATGACACGTCAGTTTCATATAACAGCTGCTGAATCAATGCCGTGGCTTCTAGCATTCTGGCACGAGATTCACCCATTGGAGTGGCAAAATGCTTATGATGTTGAGGAAAAGGGCCACCCTTAGCAACCCCAAATAACAATCTGCCATTGCACAAATTATCCAGAGTGGCAATATCTTCCGCTACCCGAATGGGGTTGTGAAATGCCAATAACACCGCCGCCGTACCTAGTTTAATAGTTGAAGTAAGTCCCGCTAAGTGTGACATTAACAGCAACATCGACGAGCTGAGATTGAACTCATTAAAATGATGCTCACTCACCCAGGCTTCTTCAAAACCTAAGCTTTCCGCCTGTTGCACCAGCGCCACTTGTTCAAAGATCGTGCGCCGGGTATCTTGATGATGATTTTCGTAATTGCAGAAAAGTCCAGTTTTCATTGTTGGCAATTGTTATTTTCAGTTGCCAGCCATTGCAGCTCCAACCATAAGCGAGGATTGGTATGCTTCAACTTCGACATCGGATCGCGTAGTAATCGTTTCGCATTCATACAGACTACCTGAACTAGCCCCATATTATCTGCTAGTTCTCGGAGTATATTTACGTGGGCTTGCACATAGGGAAGCATTTCTTCAGTACAGTAAATCCCTATATATTGCAAACGTCTAGCTGGTCGTCCCCAAAAACAGGTTATGACTTTCACATGACACCCGTCAAGTATTTCCCCAAGTTTTGGATAATAGTGACTGACGACTCTTGTGAATTCTTTCGCTAGGATATGTTCAGCAATCATTTTACTTCATATTTCTGTAGCGCTCATCACGCTATTTAATATAACATATTTTTGTCAATTAAGCATGACAAATGACAGATTTTATTCCAATTTGTTAATCAAATTAACAAAAAAAATGAGGTTTAATTCTATTTAGAATCACCTCATACAAAATAAATATTTGAAACTCAAATTATTTCAATATTACGGATTACAAATTAGTATCGCTAAAGTCTGTAGATGAGGTTCTCTAGTCTCTAGCTCCTAGCCCCTAGCGAGCCTTACGCTCTGCAACCAAAACTTCAGCTACCATATCTGGCACATCTACAAAGTCGATAAACCCATCTGAACCAGGTACAGGGGAAATAAATGTATAGTTCGGGTCACACATTCCCGTATCGTAAACTTGAATAAACCACCTATCTGGAAACCCTTCTACACCCAATTCCACAATGTACCAACTCTCACCCACAAGCCGAGAGCTAAAGAATGTAAACCACTCTCTATGATCTTCTGAGATGTTCCAGTCTGCCATGAGGAACTCTAACGCAATTTGTCCAGCGTCGGTTTCAGTCAATAGCATTTTTACTCCTTATTTGTCACTTCAGAATTTGGCGCTTCAGGATATAAACCCAGTTGTTTAGCTAATTCACGAGCAACAAAAAATAAGAACTGGGCCCCATCTTGATTACCTTGATGTGCAAATGTACTCGCTACTTGCAGCATTGTCTCCACAAAGCCAGCATCAATCAATTCTGGTTGAGCTTCTAAAATTTCTGGTTCTTGACCGTTGGGACATTTAAGCAACTGGTCAATCAAATCGAAATATTGGGTTTGGCGTTCTTCTGTCATGGTGTTTTGATTTTTTTAAGGAACAAACTAAGAATTGATGATTACTCGATACTTTGCTGCCAAAGCCTTTCCAACATTTCAACTTGTTCTTTTAAGATAGCAGCACGATAAACCAGATACCTGTCGTAAACAATAATTCCTAATCCCACAAAAATAGGGGTAATTAAGACAAACCATTGCAGGATGGTAACAAGTTTATATTGCTCGGCAGCAGCTGATATTGGGTTCACAACGTTGCGGTCAGAAATTGTAATATTCGTCTGACATTGAGATAAATCTTTGCCTGTTGTTGGAGAAACGAAGTCAGTATCACCTGTAGTTTTTTTGTTGAGATTACAGGCTAAATTTTGCATCCTGACAAACTCTACATGTCGTCCCCAAACAATGCTAAATACTACTAGTCCTGGAGAAAATACTACTAAAGTAATTAGGCAAACTGTGAGAACATTTAGAAGTTTTAATTTCATATTTGCTCTCCCTCATTAGGTACTATGCACCCAGAAAAATCTCTGTTGCTGTTTACCTAAGCAGATTTTTATTTCCACTATTCAAACAGTTTTGATACTAAACATCTATCAGTTAATAGCATATTCACTGATTACTAGAAAATTACTCAATTTTCCACAAACGCTATAATTATTAGCTCAGGAAGAACACCTTCTAACTCGGAAATTTTGGGAACCCTCTCAAAAAGAGGAGTTAAGAAGTCCCCCCTCATTCTTTGGGTAAAACCCAGTGAATTTCGGGGGGTAGAGGGGAATCTCTGCGTAAATCCTACAAAATTTATATCAGCCGCCTCGCTCTATCAGAGTTTAGCCTAGCTAGATTAAGATTATTAAATTCATTAAAGTTGTACTCAAAGCCTACAACTGTTATTTCATCAGGCTTCAACAAATTATTAGGGGTATGGGTACTAGTATTTTTGAGGTGGGGTACTAGTATTTTTGAGGTGGGGTTCTGGCGTTTATGCACTCAGGCTCAAAGCTATATAGGGCGGTAGTTAATGACAGTTCTCATGCTGATTTTTGGCTGTTTCAACTTGTACTCAAGCAAATAGATTATGTGGTGAGTGTACACCAAACTACTAGAAAAATCCATTAATTATTTTAATAAAATGCAGCTTACTATACTAAATATAATTTATAAAAATCAAAATTGCACTGTTTCATAGATAAAGCTATTTCCTCTCAAAGCCTTAAGGGGTAAGCAAAAAATCAAGAAATCAAGTCTAGCCAAAAGTAGTAAAAATTATCAATTTAAACTTATTCAAGGGCAATATAGTAACGAAAAAACATAATGCGAGCAGAATGAATGAGAGAATTACAGCAAATTGATTGTTGAGATCATAAATTTTATTTTTTGAGTATATAGACTAAACCTACATTTAGGCGCGAATATAAATTAAATACATACAAGTTGATTGTTATCGGTAAAGAATTGGCAATAGATGAAAAGTTGTAGGAGTTAATTTATGAAAATTGCTAAAGATGTCACAGAACTTATTGGGAGAACTCCTTTAGTTCAGCTAAATAAAATCCCTCAATCTGAAGAAGTAGCGGCTCGAATAGTTGTCAAACTCGAAGGTATGAACCCAGCAGCTTCCGTGAAAGACCGGATAGGAATCAGCATGGTTCTGGCCGCAGAAGCCGAAGGTTTAATTGAGCCAGGAAAAACAATTTTAGTAGAACCCACTTCTGGGAATACAGGTATTGCTTTAGCGATGGTAGCAGCAGCCCGTGGCTATCGGTTGATTTTAACTATGCCAGAGACAATGAGCCAAGAACGACGCTCGATGCTCAAAGCCTACGGTGCAAATTTAGAATTAACACCAGGTGCAGAAGGAATGCGGGGTGCTATTCGTCAAGCTGAAGAAATCGTGGCTAATACTCCCAACGCTTTGATGCTGCAACAATTCCGTAACCCAGCTAACCCCAAAGTTCACCGAGAAACCACCGCCGAAGAAATTTGGGCAGATACCGACGGGGAAGTAGATATCATCATTGCCGGAGTCGGTACTGGTGGGACAATTACAGGTATTGCAGAGATTCTCAAACAACGTAAGCCCAGTGTGCAAATAATCGCTGTAGAACCCAGCAATAGTCCCATTCTTTCAGGTGGTGAAGCCGGGCCTCATAAAATTCAAGGTATCGGTGCTGGTTTTGTCCCAGATGTATTACGTCTGGAATTGATTGACGAAGTAATTAGAGTCAGCGATGAACAGGCCATGAACTATGGACGGCGTTTAGCAAAAGAAGAAGGCTTATTATCTGGAATCTCCTCCGGTGCTGCTTTATGTGCTGCGCTTCAGGTAGGTAAACGTCCCGAAAATGCCGGTAAGTTAATCGTGATGATTCAGCCTTCCTTTGGCGAACGTTACCTCAGCACGCCGATGTTCCAAGAGTTAGGAAGGATGTAGGGACTGAGATGATGTCCTGGAAATTTGTGGGAATGGTGTTCAGATACGTGACTTTTCACGGGATGTGGAAAACCTCTCTCTAAATCTCTCTCCTGCGAGGAGAGAGACTTTGAATCCCCTTGGTAGGTTTCAAAGAGGTATCAAAGCCGAACAGTTGCCCAATTTTTAGCTTGCTAAAAATTATATCTGCGATCGCGTACCCACATAGTTAAAGGCACAGCGTTACCTTGAGGATTCACTTTCACCTCTACGACTATGGGTTGCGGTTGTCCTGGTTTGAGGGGTCTAGCTGTAGAGATATCATGATTAATATCATTGCGTTGGTCTTCTGGGATGTAGTAAGTTTCCAAGCCGTAGGAAATTGAGTTATAGCTACTAATACCTTTCAAGGCGATTTGATTGTCATTGAGAGAAGTTGGTAATTCACCACTGACTCTTACAGGTTTCCAAGCTTGGGGAACCTCCCCAGTAAATTTTTGCTCTTCCAGAATCACGTATAAATTAGTTCCTGATTCTAAGTCAAATTGTTGATCAGAACTCGGATGTTGTTTGACTAATTCTGTCCAGCCGGGAAGTTCTTTTAAATTGCTGGTAAGGGAAATTTCATAATTAAGGATGACTGAGTAACCACGCAGCAAATCATAAGGATCTACTGGTACTGTTTGTAAAACGGCTGTTCTCCCAGTCATGAGGGTGTAAACTGCTTGGGCTGGTACTGCTAAGATGAATCCTGCTTGAATTAACAAAGGAATTACAAATCGCCAAAGCAAGGGCTTTTCTGGGGTTGGGGAAGGTGATGTGGTCATAAGATGAATTTAAACGCAAAGGTTTTATGAGTGATGAGTTTCAGGCGATGCATCTGGGAGAGAAGATAAATAGCGTTCAAACCACAGTCCGGCGATAATTACTGCTGCACCGCACACAAGAAATACTAGAGATTTGAAGAGTAAGGCGGTTTCGTACTCTAGCATCCGGCTGATGATTTGCAGTGCTAGTAAAACTATGCCACCCCAAAAGGCGCGTCTTTGACCTAATTCCAGTCCATCTCGAATGAGTCCACACGCAAAAACTGCTAAGAGGACGTTAAAGGCAAAGATGGCAATGACAGGAATGGGGTTGAGGGCTTGATGTATGAAAATAATTGAGGCGGTGACGATAAGTAAGCCACCAATGACTATAGTCTTAATATCTGTTTGTTGGCGATCGCCTCTGGTGCTACGCTCCGCGCGATCGCGATTGTTGGGGCGGAGTAATTCCCACCATTGCCATAATGCTATCAATGTAAAAATCGCCACATCTATTAATGGTAGCCAGTTATTTAGAAGTATATTTATGAGGTCGTTTGCGGAAGCAACTGTACGTGCTTCCCACACCCACCGGAAGGAAAGCATGTAAAACATGACGCTCAAAAATACTAAACTCAGCGCCTGTGCAAAAGGTTGAAATTTTAGAGAATTAATTGGTCTAAAAAATCGGTCATTATAACTCCACAATAATGCTGGTGGCAGAACAAAGGCAGCTATAGCAAACCAAGGTGACACATTAATGTAGGTGAGAACTTGCAATGACCTGAGATGAAATTGCCAGGCTATCACAAAGGCGATCGCAGTAACTCTAAAAATTCCTAAAGAACGACACCAGTAAGCTAGAGGAACAAATAACCCAGTGATTATTAGGGGCATATGTTCGATGATGAGTCGCCCCCATGTCCACTCGTTGCGAGGAATATTCCAATCAAATATTCCCACCCAGTACCCCATGAGGAACAAAATTAGGGAAAGAATACTTAAGGAAGTTAAGCGCAAACCATAGGCCATGAATAACACAGCCAACCCCCAGCCTAAGTAAAGTTGATAACTGGAACCGCCAATATGGAACATCTGCGCTAACAGTGCCATATTTGCCCCTATGCTTAACGCACCTAAGAGTAACAAGCCTTCTCCTAAGACGCGTTGGCGGCGTTTTCTATCTCTGGAAGGGAGATTGCTGGATGAGTTCCACAGAGTAAAACCAGCAATATTAGTACCCAGGAATATACTTAACAAGAGTATAACTTTTACTTCTCGGCCCCAAGCTTGCCAGTTGGCAGCAACGAAAGTAATTACACCCAAACCTAATAATATAGAACCCACGGCGATCAAAATAAACACGAAGCGATCGCGTGCAGCAGTTTCTAAACTATTAAATTGATACTTTTGGGCAAGTTGTTGGTATAAATTGTGATCAATTAACCCTTCTTCTTGCCATATTTGCGCTTCTTTACGCAATTGGCGACGAAAATTATCAAATATCATAACCCTCCTGGGATAGATATACTTAGGGTTGGACAAACAGTAAATTATCTAAATCTCTATAACAATACTAAGGAGTGTTTTCACGGGGATGTAAAGATAACTATTTAGACATAGGGCAATTTTTGTTGTTCCCTGAGGAATATGAATTAAATCACATCCAAGTCTAGTTTTTGACCTCACCCCGCCTTTGACTTGCGTCAAAGTCTCCCCTCTCCTTACCAAGGCTGTGGGTGAGGTTCTGTATTTTTTAGGACTTAAGCACTCGCTACGAAAATCAAGGCTTTGAGATTGCTTCCCTTCGGTCGCAATGACGAAAATACGTGGTTGGTTACGTAAGTCCTGTTTTATTAGATCCACATTCCTTAGCAATTGAGTTATCCTGACCACAATTGATGAACTACGAATTACGGAAAAAAACCAACTTGACCGCTAGGTAATGATCATTTTCTTGTCGCTACCTGTCAAAATGGGATTTTGGTATAGATTGGAGATAGGCTTGCCACTTCCCAAACTGACCAGAACATCAGGATAATTTTCATGAAGCGCAAAAACCAAGTTATCCTCACCTTCGCGTTGAAAAGTGCCATTATCTTTTCGCCGTTGTTGCTGTCTGCTGATATTGTTCGTGGACAAACTAGGCTATCTGTTTCTCCAGAGACGAATACATCTGAGGTAATATCGCATCAGCAACGGGTAGAGTTAGCGCAAGTCCCCACTCAAGAGCAAGTCCAAGCTGAATTGGATCGTCCGGTTACTAGCACAACGATGCTGTTCAATGTCTGGTTAGTCATCTTGAGTTTGTTTCCTGTGGCCGTGATTGCTTTATTTTGGTTATTACGACGAGTAGCTATTCGAGAAATTGTGGCTAGAGCAATGGCGCAGCTACAGGGAATGGAAAATTTACAAAATCAGCTAACTATTGTTAAACAAGATGCCGAAAATCTAATTCAAGAATCTAAAAAAGTTAATCGGCAATTAGAAAAAGAAGTTGATACGCTACAACAAAATATCACTCAAGAACAAGAAAATTTAGCTAATTTATCATCGGAGTTATTGCAGTCTAAAAATAATATATTGGCAGAATTAGAAATAAAAGTTAAACAAATTCAAGAAAGCTTAGAATCTGAATTTGCTGTCCAGTTATCTGAGTTGCAATTAGAGGCACAACAAAGAAAAGAGACAACGTTGGCAAATTTAGCAAAATTAGCAGATGACACTGCTGAAAAATTATCGGAGTTACAGAAAGATGTCACACAACAAAAGAATATAAATCTAGAAGATTTAGCAACATCTCGGCATGAATTTAGGGTTCAACTTTCAGGCTTACATTCTGAAACTGAACAACACAAAAATCACATCGTAGAAAGTTTATCGAGCTTACAGATAGATACTCAACAAGAAAAAAATAGCGTTTTAGGCAATCTCAGGGAATTAGAAAATTTATTGAAATCAGAAATATCTAACTTACAGTCGGAAATTCAGCAGCAAAAAAATACAATATTTGAAAGCTTAGGCAGTTTACAAACGGATGCTAACCAACAAAAAGATATCACTATTGAAAATATCAAGGAATTAGAAAATTCATTGAAGTCTGAGACTGAGCAACAAAAAAATACAATATTTGAAAGCTTAGGTAATTTACAAACCGATGCTAACCAACAAAAAGATATCACTATTGAAAATATCAAGGAATTAGAAAATTCATTGAAGTCTGAGACTGAGCAACAAAAAAATACAATATTTGAAAGCTTAGGTAATTTACAAACCGATGCTAACCAACAAAAAGATATCACTGTTGAAAATATAAAGGAATTAGAAAATTTATTTAAATCTGAGACTGAGCAACAAAAAAATACAATATTTGAAAGCTTAGGTAATTTACAAACGGATGCTAATCAACAAAAAGATATCACTATTGAAAATATCAAGGAATTAGAAAATTTATTTAAGGCTGAAATAGCTGTATTACAGTCTAATGCCCAACAACAAAAAGATAACATTCTAGAGAGTTTGACACAACTACAAACAGAGTTTCAATCTCAAATATCAGACTTACAAATAGACGCACAAAACCGCAAACAGCAAATTTTAGAAAATTTAGAACAATCAGGCTCAGAGTTTGTCTCACAATTTTCTGAATTACAATCCAATGCTCAACAACAAAAACTGCTGATTTTAGAAAAATTAGAAAAGTTAGAAACAGATTTTGTCTCTCAACTTTCAGAATTACAAGTAGACGCACAACAACGTAAGGATCTGATATTACAAGAGTTGGCTGACATGGAGCCACCAAATGTGGCTGAAGTAGAACCAACACAGCCATTACAACCAGAATTATCAGCCGAAAATTATATTCAAGAAGCAGATAAACTCTTTGCTGAAAAACAATATGCAGATGCGATCGCAGTTTATAATCAAGCCGTAGAAATTCAGCCCAATGACCCGGTAACTTGGTTAAAACGGGGTCTAACCTTAAGTAGATTACAACGCTACCAAGATGCGATCGCTTCTTATGAAAAAGCCATTGAAATTCAGCCAGATTATCACCAAGCTTGGTGCGATCGCGGTGTGGCTTTTGGTAAACTACGACAGCATCAACAAGCTTTTGCCTCATTTGATAAAGCAACCCAAGTCAAGCCAGATGATCCTGTGGTCTGGTTAAATCGCGGTCTGTCCTTGATAGAGTTAGAACAATATGAAGATGCGATCGCTAGTTTTGATCAAGCCATAAATATTAACCCCAATTCGCCCAAAGTCTGGGATAAACGCGGTTATGCTTTGGTGAGACTGGGAGAAGATGATGAAGCGATAGTGAGTTTTAACAAAGCACTGGCAATGAATCCCGATTATGCTAGTGCCTACTACAATAAAGCCGCCTGTTATGCCCTACAAAGACAACTAAAACTAGCCTTGGCAAGTCTCCAGCAAGCCATTCAACTGAATCCCGGATATAAAGAAGATGCCGCCAGTGATATTGACTTCGATGAAATTGCCGACGATAAAAGCTTTCGGGAAATCATTAGTTCGTAGTCAGCACTTTAGTACTGAAATGACTCATACCGCAGCCCCAAATAATCTGCCATCTTGGTATAAAGTACCTCTTCTCGAAATGGCTTAGTCACTACATCATTACAACCTGCATTTAACGCTAACGTGAGATCGCCTGCCGAACTATATGCGGTGAGTGCAATAATAATGGTTGCTTTACCTGCTGGTGTATCACGAATTTGCTTAGTTGCTTCGTATCCATCCATCACAGGCATCCGGATATCCATCAAAATTAGCTGGGGTTGCCACTGTTGCCACATATTTACGGCTTCTTGACCATTTGTGGCTTCACGCACCTCTAAACCCAAAGAAGTCAATAATGATACCAACAGTAAACGGTTTTCTGGTTGGTCGTCTACAATCAAAACGCGATAAGATTCCTGTCCTGGTGCTAATCGATATATTTGCTGATATTGATTTTGCGGCAATACTGATTTAGTTTCAGCTATGCGGACGGGAATATCAAACTGAAATTTGCTACCTTGACCAAGTTTACTCTTAACAGTAATTTTACCTCCCATAAATTGAATTAACTTATTACTAATACTTAGCCCCAAACCTGTACCTTCTGTAACACTTTTTCCCGATTGGGTTTGAAAGAAGGGGTCAAAAATTGTGTTGATTTCTGTAGGTGCAATTCCGACTCCCGTATCTTCCACCTCAAAGGATAACCACAGGCTTTGATTCTGTTGTTCCTGTTGTGGACTGGGTTGCACACGCAGCGACACACTGCCATTTTCTGTAAACTTAATAGCATTATTCAGCAAGTTGATCAGTACCTGGCGGATTTTTTTCTCATCTGCGATCGCATACTGGGGTAAGTTGGCATCACTGTGAAAATTGAATTGCAATTTTTTAGCTTCAGCTTTAGGCTTGAGCATTTGCACAACAGACTGTAATAAAAGATTTAAGTTAAAACTCTTGTCATCTTGGGTGATGTATCCCGATTCAATTTTGGCCAAGTCGAGAACGTCATTAATTAAACCGAGTAAGTGATCACCACTGCGGCTGATAATTTGCAGATGTTCTTCCTGTTTAGGAGTCAAAGAGCGATCGCGTTTCATCACTTGCGTAAAGCCTAAAATTGCGTTGAGGGGAGTACGTAATTCATGGCTCATATTAGCTAAAAACATACTTTTGGCTTGATTCGCCAATTCTGCGGCTTCTTTAGCCTTTCTCAATTCTGCTTCTGCTTGTTTACGCGCAGAGATATCTCTACCTTCGGGAATAATCAATACTACATTTCCTGACTCATCGAACACTGGTTTAAGAGATAAGTCAATCGTGGTAACTGCATCTCCTGCACCCACTACATCTACTTCATAACGGACAAACTCACCTGTAGCCGCAGAGGCGATGGCAGTTTGTAATTGTTCTTGGATTGCGGCTGAAAGTGTCCACCATCGCGCTTCCCAAAACGGACGATTGATGATGTCTGTAGATTTTATCCCAGCAAAATCCAATGCTGTTTGGTTAGCTTCTAGTAAAGTCCCATCTGGTTTTAGGAGGCCCATAAATTGAAATGTCTGATTGAAAATGGCATGAAATCGCCGCTCACTCTCACGCAACGCTTCTTGTGCTAATTTTTGTTTAGTTATATCTTGAATTTGAGCTATTAAATATAGTGGTTTTTCTTGAGGATCACGCATCAAAGATACACTTAAAAGTATCCAGACTATATACCCCTGCTTGTGAAGGTATCGCTTTTCCATTTGGTAAGTACGAATCTCACCCGCCAGAATTTTTTGCACATAGTTAAGATCAGTATCTAAATCTTCCGGATGGGTAATTGCTTGAAAAGTGATATTTAATAACTCTGCCTCAGAATAACCAACAATTTCACATAACGCAGAATTTACAGATAGCCAACGTCCATTTGGTGCTACCAATGCCATACCAATTGCCGCATCATTATATGCACGCCTAAAGCGCTCTTCACTTTCAACAAGTTCTGCCTCTATCCGCTTCTGAAAAGCAATATCTCGATTGATCATAAAGATGCCGGAAGGTATGAGAGCTAATGCCATAAAACTGGTAATTAAGACCACATTTCTGGTATTTTGAGAATCTGTGGCTACTGCCAGTAAATACTGCTTAAATTCTTGCTTTTCCTGGCTCCGCATATTCTGGATGATCCTGCGGATAGTATCCATCTGCTTTTGACTTTTATCCATCATCACAATTTTTTGTGCAGAGGAAAAATCCTGTGATTGTTGTATTGCGATTATCTGCTGACTTGTGGCCAGTTTTTCAGCAACGACAGTTTCCAGCGTTTGTATCTGCTGTAAATTAGGATTATTGCTAGTAATTTGGTGTAGAGTTTGGAATTTTCTGTCAATATTTTCGGTTATGAATAAATAAGGCTCCAAATAATCTTTTTCGCCTGTAATTACGTAGTTACTAACTCCAGTTTCAGCATCATCTATCTGTAATAATAAGTCTTTTAGTTGATCTGCTACTTGTTGGCTGTTAGTAGTTCTTTCAACTTTCCCAATAAGCTGAGTAGCACTCCAGAAAGAGCAACCACTAACTATACTCAAAATCAGCATTGCCAGCCCAAAAAGGCTTCTAATCTTGTTTTCCAGTGAAAATTTCATACAAAAAAGTAGACTGGAGAATTTGTTTATATAGCACCCTTATATTTATTCATCTAACTCAAGGATGAATACCAAACAAGTAAAAAGATGATTAGGTGCTATCAACTGTAGTAGAATACATTATACTTGTGAGATTATTGTGAAGATATAAGTTTTTGCAATCAAAAATTAATTAGATTGGCATTTTCCAGACATTAGTTGTTAAGAATAATACAAGTCTATATACAGTACTGACTTTTTACGTCATTTCCAGATACCGTGAAAAGTTAGATATACAGTAAGATTATTTAATTGTGGAAATAAATACTGTAATCCAACTAATAAAACTTCCGCCATTGCTATCTTGCTTAGATGACTAAGATGTTGTAGCTGCGATCATTCGGCTTTCCTACAGCAATAACCCTTGATGGAGAGATAAAAAAATTCTTATTAGAAAGCTACATATTTAAGATTATTAAAAGTTTATTTTTTGATTAATTTGAGGTAAATAAATTAAAAATATGGCAATGCAATTGTGATTATTTGCCTAATTTATTATAAGCGATCGCCCTGTTATATTTCCGCTTTACCCACAGTCGTTACTGTAGGTAGCGGTAATTAAATTTACTTCCTTTCTGGATGTTTCTGATCTTCTATCGAAGGTGTACCCATCTGGTTAATTGCCGCAATCATCTGATACAGGCGACCCAAGTCACGTTGATTAAAATACAACAAAATCCGGGGTAAATCTGCTGTTTCGTCTTGGTTTTCTTGAGGCAATGCTTGACTTTTTTGAATTTTTCCTTTCACTAGAATGTCGCTGAAGTTAGCATTTAATTTCTCCACTTCCACATCAGATAAATCTGTTTTCAAGCGGATTACCAACTGGTCACCGACATAGCGGCTAGAATGATAAACCTGGTAAAAACCTGTAATTGCATTACAAGCCACTTCCAAGTTATCTGTAACTGTGTAAAGGCTAGGGTCTTCAGGACTCACAAGACCTTTTTGGACTAGTTGTTGGTCAACATATTCGCTCCAAGACCGCCAGTAATCTCCACCAGGATGATCAATTAAGACTAAGGGAACAGGGCCAAATTTACCTGTTTGGCTTAAGGTCATACACTCAAATGCTTCATCTTGAGTGCCAAACCCGCCAGGAAACAAAGCCACAGCATCACTTTCTTTCAGGAGAAATAGCTTACGGGTGAAAAAATACTTGAAGTGAATCAGCTTGGGATCACCTTCAATAAATGGGTTCGCTTGCTGCTCAAACGGCAACTGAATATTGAGTCCAAAGGAATTATCTCGACCAGCACCTTCGTGACCCGCTTGCATGATGCCACCACCACCGCCTGTCATCACCATGAATCCCATCTGACAAACACAGCGGGCAAATTCCAGAGCCATGTTATACTCTGGTGTTTCTGGCGATAGACGAGCCGAACCAAAGATAGTTACTTTGCGGACGTGTCGGTAATCATAAAATAGCTGGAAACCCAGCTCCATATCTGCTAACGCAGCCGATAAAATTTTCCAGTCAAGACGTTCAATCTCGCTCTCAGCTAGACGCACTATAGTAGCCAGTGCCTGCTGAATTAGTTGCCGATTTTTTAACGTCGGTAAGCGATCAAATAGTTCAGCGATATCCGCCTGGAGAGTCTCTAATGTGTCAAACGACGCAGATGAGGTCATGAGAACTTTGGCTACAATGGCATTACATTCTACGTGAACTACCTACAGTGACGCTTTGCGTACACAGTAGGCTTCCTACCCAACAGAAAGCGCAGTAGTAGATTTCTTGCGTCCTCTATTACTGCGACTTACATCTGGGCGATAGGCTTTATCCCCCGTTCCAGAGGAGCCAGCGCCGTGGGCGGGTTTCCCGACTTGAGGCGACTTGCATGTCAAAATCCGTAGTCCCTCATCTCTGAGGTTAATAGCTGCGTTTATATCCCTATCATGCTTTGTATGGCAATTTTCGCAAGTCCAGGATCTTACATCTAGCGGTAAACTACCAACTTGATTCAAGCACACATGACAGGTTTTTGAACTGGGAAAGAATCTATCAACTTCCTGATATATTTTTCCTTCCATCTCTGCCTTGTATTTCAGCATGGTACAGAACATCCCCCATCCCACCTGCTGGATAGACTTAGCCAAACAATGATTTTGCATCATACCTTTAACATGAAGATTTTCAACAACAATAACTTGGTTTTCGTTAACTATCCTACGAGATAGCTTGTGCAGAAAATCCTCACGGCAGTTAGTGATTTTTCTATGAACTCTAGCAACTTTTTTTCTAGCTTTGATACGGTTATTAGAACCTTTCTGTTTTCTAGATAATTGCTGTTGCTTAAGTTTTAAATTTTTTTCATGCTTATTAAGTATTCTAGGGTTGTCAAATTTAGAACTATCGCTAGTAACAGCAAAGTGAGTTAATCCCAAATCAATACCTATTGCCTTGCCATCTGTGTTTGATTCTGGCTTGTCTTTACCGTCATCAAACAGAATAGCTGCAAAGTATTGGTTAGAGCAATTTTTAGATACAGTTACAGTCTTAATTTTGCCCTCAATAGGTCTATGGATAATTGCCGACACCTCTCCTATTTTTGGGATGGTTACGCAATTATCATCAACTTTGACATTTTGAGGATATTGTATTGACTGCTTACCATGTTTAGATTTGAATCTAGGGTATTTAGCTCGTTTCTCAAAAAAGTTATTAAAAGCTACTCCAAGATTCAAGCAAACTTGCTGCAAACATTGTGAGTAAGTTAGTGTTAGCCACTCATATTCTTTCTTTAACTGAGGAATTATCTTTTTTACTGCGTATCCAGATAGCCCCTTACCAGTTTCTTTATATGTTTGGTTCATCAAATTCAAGCAATGATTCCAAAGCCAACGACAACTACCAAAAGCTTGTGCTAGTGATTGCTGCTGCTGAACATCTGGATATAATCTGACTTTGACTACCTTTAACATTTTAGAGTAAAATCTATTTGCTATAAAACATCATAATACAATATTTTGCTCGTTTCCTCCATGCCTCCCTTCCTTGCTGTCGCATTGGTCGGGAGACTGTCGTCAACTCACGCGCAATTCATCTCATCACTTCCGCTATCGCGGTAAGTTAGAGGCTGCTTGCTGTTTAAGCTAAAAAGCACCTTAAGGAAAAAATTAACCAAGGTGCTGGTAAAAGTTGAATAGACATAACATTTTGACTTCCGCCTTGCGGTACTAGCACATAACGTATTAATTTAGCAGTGACAATCTCATACTGTTGACCACAGGAGAAAGTTGTATTGAGACGCGAAGTTTCGCGTCTCGCAAACTTGTTAACAAATGTTTACCTAAACCTAAAAACCAGGCACAACTCAACAGGATTTTGTAGCCAATTGAGTTTCAAAGATATTTTTCCAACGTGTTAGCTAATGTAGTTTTAGGCACGGCACCGACCACCATATCAACTTTTTGCCCATCTTTAAAAATCATCAAAGTGGGGATGCTGCGGATACCGTACTGACTGGCAACATTAGGATTCTCATCAGTGTTGACTTTAACAACTTTGATTTGACCTTCATACTGAGAAGCTATTTCCTCAACAACAGGAGCTACCATGCGACAAGGGCCACACCAGGGGGCCCAAAAGTCAACTAAAACGGGTACATCGCTATCGAGTACTTCTTGCTTAAAACTAGAATCCGTAACTTGTGCGGCTGCTGACATGCCTAAAAACCTTTGCCGATTATATTTCTGAGTTTCGTGAAAATTCTACCATAGCAAAAACAGGAGCTACGAAGTGAAGAATGTACATTTGCAACGAAACTAAAGAAATTATGTATATACATAAGGAACCGCCCGAACAGTAGTCCGGGCGGAGTGTGGTGTGAGGAGTGAACGGAAACATGCGTCTCCGCTATCTCTATTGTAGGCGAGATATGCGATTTTTCCAGAGATTGTTTTGAGAGTCTGGAAAAATTTTCTTAAGAATTTAAATTAGGGCATGGGGTATAGAGCATGGAGCATGGGGGTATGGGAAAAAATTTATTTATTATTAATTATTTCCTACTCCCTACTCGCTATTATTTACCCATACCTAATTGTTGCGCTTTTTGGTAGACTTTACCTTCGGTTAACAGAGATGGAGCAATCACCACTTCAACTTGCTGCATTTCTTTGATGTTTTTAGCTCCTAATGTCCCCATGCTTGTCTTTAAGGCTCCCACAAGATTATGAGTACCGTCATCTAATCCAGCCGGGCCAATAAGAATTTGCTCTAGGCTACCAGTTGTGCCTACACTAATGCGGGTACCACGGGGCAGCACTGGGCTAGGAGTTGCCATTCCCCAGTGATAACCTCTTCCTGGGGCTTCAGCGGCTCTAGCAAAGGGTGAACCAATCATTACAGCATCAGCGCCACAGGCGATGCATTTACAAATATCGCCACCAGTAATTAAACCGCCATCGGCAATGATGGGGATATAGTTACCAGTTTCTTGATAATAATCTTCTCTGGCTGCGGCACAATCGGCGATCGCAGTAGCTTGGGGGATACCTACACCTAATACACCACGAGAAGTACAAGCTGCACCAGGGCCAATTCCTACCATGACAGCCGCCGCCCCAGCTTTCAATAAATTCAATGTGACTTCGTATGTAACACAGTTCCCTAAGGCTACAGGAATAGGCATGGAACGACAAAACTCTGCCAAATCAAGGGGAACTATGGATTCAGGAGATAGATGTGCTGTAGAGACTACCGTAGCTTGCACAAAAAATAAATCTGCCCCAGCTTTTGCCACCACCTCACCGTATTTACTAGCTGCGGCTGGGGTAGCACTGACGGCTGCTATACCACCTTGTTGTTTAATTTCCTGAATACGTTGTTCAATTAATTCCGGCTTGATGGGTTCAGCATAAAGTTCTTGCATGAGGGCAACAAATTCCTGTTTCCCTACGGTCGCAATGCGATCTAAAATCGGTTCTGGATCAGCATAACGAGTTTGGATACCCTCTAAATTGATAACGCCTAAGGCTCCTAACTGTGACAAACGTACAGCCATTCCGACATCTACTACGCCATCCATAGCGCTGGCAATAATGGGTATTTCTCGCTCCAGATTGCCAATCCGCCACTTAGTATCTGCCAAACTCGGATCTAGTGTTCTGTTACCGGGAACTAGAGCAATTTCATCAATTCCATATGCTCTACGAGCTGTTTTTCCCCGCCCAAGTTGAATTTCCACGCTTTAACTTTTCTCAAATCTGTTTAAGCTAGGGTATCAAATTGTGGGGGGATTTGGAGCGATTTTTTTTGGGGATTGGGAATTGGAGATTGGGATCTGGGGACTGGAAAAACACGCTTAAAGTTGTTTCTCATGTCAAATACAGGGGTTTTTATGACAGCTTCTGTGTTCGGTTGGGTGAGGGTTGGTGTGGGGTTAGTTATTCCGGAAAAATGGCTGGACTTATCAGTCATTCCTGGCTGATTATCACGCACTAATGCTGGTAAAACTGCATTAATCGTTAAAAGATTACGTTTGGCATCTAGCGCGTCTACTTGGCCAATTTTTTCCTGATTTTCAATGGGAACGTCAAAAGAAGTAACAGTACTCACACAACCAACCAACTAAGCTATCGCTACTTGTATCTTCACCAAATTCTGGGTTGCGCTATTAATCTTCCCAGCAATAAGCTGATAATCAGTGAGCTAAATAATATAATACTGCCGAAAAAGTTAGTGAAATTTCCTGTAAAGCTACCCAAGAAGACATTTAACATCCAGCCCAAAATACCCCATAAACTCAAATTTGTTGGTTAGCGTAATATTTTGTGAATGATATATGAGTGGGCAATTCTGTTACACTAAATTTTATAGAATAAATATTATGTTTACAACTAAGCTACATACTTAACAACTGTGTTCATCTGTAGTTAATTACTGTTTTTGGTACCTCATAAAAAAGAACTACCATCAAAAATTAAATTGTCTATTTCGGAATTATTTTTGTTCTTATAAAAGAATAAATTTATTTAAAATCTGTAGCAAAAAATAGTAAAAATTAAATAAATAAAAACATTTACAGCAAATAAAATTGAAATTTTCCCAGATTCCCGAAAATCTTAAATTTGCCTTAAGATATTAACAGCAATATTCAGTGATGAAGTAAGTCTCATCCCTGGGCAGAGACAGAGGTGACTCTGGAGATAGAGATCAAGCCAAATTTTCTGCTTTTAGGTTTAACCTTATAGGGGAGAGAATTGCTACCATACTTTCAGATTAGATAGTGAAGCCTTGATCCAATCGGAAACCTTAGAACTACTCGAATGGCATCGCCTTTGCCAGCATCTTTCCACATTTGCGGCTACTAAACTCGGGGCGATCGCATCACTGCATTTAACAATACCTGCGTCTCAGTCAGCAAGTGAGCAGTTATTAAAACAAACTAAAGAAATTTATCAACTAGAAACTCGTTTAACCACGGGATTGTCGTTTGAGGGTATCCAAGATATTGGCGATTCCCTAGAACGAGCCGAACGCAGTGGGATTTTGGTAGGAGATGAACTGCTAGCTATCGCTACTACCTTGGCGGGGGCGAGAAACTTACGGCGTGTCATTGACAACCAAGAAGACGTGCCTATTTTAGCGGCGTTGGTAGCCGATTTGCGGACTTATCCCGAACTAGAACAGGAAATTCACCGTTGTATTGATGAACGCGGCCAAGTAACTGATCGGGCTAGTCAAAAACTTGGAGAAATTCGCACTGATTTGCGTAAAACACGCAGTCAAATCACACAAAAGCTGCAAAATATATTACAAGCTAAATCTGGAGCCGTCCAAGAACAACTAATTACCCAACGAAGCGATCGCTTTGTAATCCCCGTCAAAGCACCCCAAAAGGACGCGATTCCAGGTATTGTGCATGATACCTCTACAAGTGGTGCCACGCTCTACGTAGAACCTAATTCTGTAGTGCCTTTGGGTAACCAACTGCGCCAGACTATTAGAAGAGAACAAGCCGAAGAAGAAGCGATTCGCCGCACCTTAACAGAGCAAGTCGCCGCCGTTAAGCCCGATTTAGAACGGTTGCTAGCAATTGTCACCACCTTGGATTTAGCCACCGCCAGAGCTAGGTATAGTTTTTGGTTAGGAGCCAATCCCCCCAGATTTATTAACCGTGAGCAACAAGAAATTACTACCCTGCGGCAATTACGGCATCCTTTACTAGTGTGGCAGCAGCAGCACGAACATGGACAAGCTGTAGTTCCCGTAGATTTATTAATTAGTCCACATATTCGAGTAGTGACAATTACTGGCCCCAATACAGGGGGTAAAACAGTCACTTTAAAGACCCTAGCTTTGGCAGCATTGATGGCCAAAGTAGGTTTATTTGTCCCCGCCCGTGAACCAGTAGAAATGCCTTGGTTCGACCAAGTATTAGCTGATATCGGTGACGAACAATCCCTGCAACAAAGTTTATCGACATTTTCCGGTCATATTCGTCGTATTAGCCGCATTTTAGATGCTTTGGGGAATGGGGAAGCAGGGGAGCAGGGAGCAGGGGGAGCAGGGGAAAGTGAGTTTTATTCTTCCTCATCCCTTGTCCTCCTAGATGAAGTAGGCGCGGGAACTGATCCCGTAGAAGGTAGTGCTTTAGCGATCGCCTTGCTGCAATATCTGGCTAATCATGCCCAGTTGACTATTGCGACAACGCACTTTGGGGAATTAAAAGCGCTGAAATACGAAGATGCGCGGTTTGAAAATGCTTCGGTGGAATTTGATGAAAGTACACTTTCGCCTACGTATCGTCTACTTTGGGGGATTCCTGGGCGTTCTAATGCTTTGACAATTGCCCAACGTTTAGGGTTAAAACCCGAAGTTGTGGCACAAGCCAAAAACCAAGTAGGCGAGGCGACAGACGAAGTTAACCAAGTAATTGCCGGGTTAGAAGCACAACGCCGCCGCCAAGAAACTAAAGCCGAGGAAGCGCAAAAGTTATTGCAGCAAGCGGAACGTTTATACAAAGAAGTATCCGCAAAAGCCGAAACTTTACAGGAGCGAGAAAAAGCTTTGCGGGCTGATCAAGAAGTCGCTGTACAACAAGCGATCGCCCAAGCCAAAGGTGAAATTGCCCAAGTGATTCGCCGCTTGCAAAAAGGTACACCCAAAGCCCAAGATGCCCAGCAAGCAACCGATGCGTTAAATCAAATTTCCCAAAAATATCAGCCCAAAGTACCGCCAAAACAGAAAGTTGGGTTTATGCCCAAAGTAGGCGATCGCGTGCGGATTTCGCAATTTGGGCAAACAGCAGAAGTGTTAACCAATCCTGATGAGGATGGTGAATTTAGTGTCCGTTTTGGCATTATGAAGATGACCGTCAAGCTAGAAGACATCGAGTCTTTGGATGGTCAAAAAGCCGAACCAGTGGCGAAAAAGAAACCAGCGCCAGAAGTTGTGACTCCACCACCTCAAAGCGCCCCAGCAATTCGCACTTCTCAAAATACAGTGGATTTGCGCGGTAAACGAGTCAGTGATGCAGAAATTCTTTTAGACAAGGCAATTTCGGAAGCTTCCGGCCAGATATGGATTATTCACGGACACGGTACGGGAAAATTGCGACAAGGAGTTCACATCTTTTTGCAACAGCACCCCAGAATTAGTAAATTTGAACCAGCTGAACAGGCAGATGGCGGTAGTGGTGTCACCATTGCTTATGTTAAATAAACTGGCAACAAAAATCACTTATGTAAGTTAATAATTTTTAATTGCTAATTAATAATATCCTCTCTATTATTAGCTATTAGCAATTAGATATTAACTAAGTTAAGTAATGTTTATTTATACATTGACACTGAGCTAGTAGGTGTGACTAGAAAGAGTTTCATCGGTTTGATCGATAAAATTTGTTGAAAATAAATTTTCATCTAGTAGAGTAAGACAAAGACTACTGCTGTTTACCAAATTGAGCAAAGCTAGCAGCAGCTAATAGCTAATAGCGATGGGAAACCAACCTTGAACTTTCAGAGTCTGGTTTCAAAATGGGTAACAGCACAAGCCCCTACAGCCTGATCACCTATGCTAAAAGTTATGCACTCGGCCGCCGATTCAGCCACGCCAAATCCCCAGTGGGAGGATTTAATTAAACTTCCAGCCCCAAACACAGTTCAATGGGACAATATCAAAACCCAGTTAGACTTGGTGCTGTTGGCGCTAGAAACTTTAACTGGTATTGGTTCCGAGGCTATGCTCTCTGCGGCAATCAATCTGAATTTAGAGTCGAGAGTGCCAGACCGGGTAGCTTTATGGCGATTACGTCAGTCCAATCCCCTACGTAAAGGTCAAGGTGGGCGAAAAAAGCTAGATGTAGAAGAAGCGCGATCGCTTGTTTTGATCATCTGCTACCTCGCCAAACAGCACCAAGAATTAATTCGCCGTGCTGTTGGTCTACTAGAACAAATGGCGGAAAACAAACGGGAACCTCATCAGGCTGCCTTACTTGGAGATTACATCGATGCTTTCTGCAACACCTACCAAGAACGGATGGAAGAGGACGACCAAATATCCACGGATCTACTGACCAACTTGGCGCTCAAACTGCTTGTAGATTTACTGTTTTACAGTGCGCCTGGTGGTCACCGCCGTCTTTGGTTAGCACTCATAGACCGTTCTGCAAAACTTTAGATAATAGTCTTCCTCGTTGTTCCTGCCATGCCACCATCAAATTCTGTCATTCGTCGCTACACACCCCCGACTTGCACCCTAGAAATCTTGGCGCAAAGTTCGCCTTTGTCCCGTTGGATGGGGAAAACTGTAATTAAGCAGCTAACCTTCGAGCTGCACTTTGATGATCCGCAACTACCAGAAGAACGCCGAATCCCCATTCGAGGCGATCGCGACCAACTAGAAATTTTGTGTGACGCTGTTACTAATTACGTACAAGGATTTTTACAGCAACCTCCCGATAGCTTTTGGTTGAGTCTTTCTGAACCCCAGGATTCTAGTAAAGTTTCTCAGGACTCGGAGTTTACAGATTTTCGCCAAACTCCATTACCAATTACTAAAACATTTCCATCTTTGACCTCCCAATTACCAGGAGGCAGAATCTACTTAGAACCAGGCAACTATTTAACTCATCATCTGTATCTTGGTTCCCTCGCCAACCAGTCATCTGGTTCTGTAATTCAACTGAGTCTGCTGCAACTATTTGATTTAGCAACTGCCTTAGACGAATACTCTGCTGATGTCATGGCGTTACCAAATCTCAATAACAATAAATTAACTTTGCGATTGCCAGCCTGGGCACCTATCGCCGCAGTCATGGTATTGGGCGTAGGTTTACTACCGATGACTTTGCAATATGCTAATAACAATCGGCAAAAACAGCCACAAATAGCACAATCAGGAAATCCCCAAGAAACGGAAATTGCTCTAGAATCGCCCCCTTCGCCCGAATTTCCCACAACATCATCTGACATCAAAATTCCCGAAGATTTACAATCGCTACCGCTGTTCGGCGCAGACACACCATTGCCCACAGCTAGTTTTCCTCCACAACCAATAGTACCTTCCTCACCATCTCTCAGTTCTGGTTTCTCTCCAACTTTTCTACCATCTGGAGAAGATGAACTATCTATCTTTGAGGGTAGGCCAAGCAATTCCCCAAGTGCAGCATCTAAAACAATTCCCGATCAGCAAAATACGATTCAGCCAAATCTGATACCAGACATTACACAGCCAAATTCTCAAGTTGAAACTACGATTCCCCAAAGACGAAGTTTACCACCTAGCCTATCTGCTGACAGAGCAACATCACCCAGTATTGCGGCAATTCCTCCCTCTTTACCCAACATATCCAATAACGATTCCAGCAGTAATACTCTTACCCAAAAACCAGTCAACCCACAGCAACTGGAAGCAGCAATCAATTCATCTATAAATACTCCTAATGCGGCAGTTGATACTAATTCATTCGATAGATTGAATAGTCAACCAATAACTCCCTCATCTCCAGAAGCCGTTCCTGATGGTACCTTATTTGACACAGTGCAAGTAGCAGAAGCTAGAGAACAACTCACCAAACGTTGGCAGCCACCTAATGGATTTGCCCAAACATTAGAATACAGTGTGTTGGTGGGTGTTGATGGTACAGTCGAACGAATTTTACCCCTGAATCGGGCAGCAAGAGAATATATCGAGAGTGCCGGAATGCCGACAATTGGTCAATCTTTTGTTTCTGCCAATAAATCTGGACAAAATATGCGTATTCGAGTTGTTCTCAGTCCCGACGGCAAAGTCCAGACCTTTCCTGAGAACGAATAAGTAAATCAATTGGCTTGATGTCATCTGCAAAACTGGTACACACCTTGTAATAGTAATGGTAGGTTGGGTTAAGCGCAGCGCAACCCAACTAAGCCTAACTTTTCACGGTATCTGGAAAACCTCTCTCTAAATCTCTCTCCTGCGAGAAGAGAGACTTTGAATTGCTGGTTTGTCAATTAGATTTTCCGTGGACTTTTCCACATGACCTAAGCAAACCATAATGTTGGGTTTCGTTCCATTGCTCCGCAACGCTAGCGCGAACAACACCAACCTACGGGTCTAATTTTCAGTCAGCTAAACGCTGGGCGATCGCCTGCAATAATACCTCAAATCCTGACTCGCTGTGAATTTCTGAA
Source organism: Cyanocohniella sp. LLY (assembly GCA_022241785.1). Taxonomy (GTDB): domain Bacteria; phylum Cyanobacteriota; class Cyanobacteriia; order Cyanobacteriales; family Nostocaceae; genus Cyanocohniella. The sequence continues at coordinate 40,357 of JAKOMP010000028.1, forward strand.
GTCAAGGTATTCATGTCTTTTAGCAGGGTTGTAAGTTCTGCGATGGTGTTGCGAATCTCGGTATATAGGTCTATTTCTTCTCGAAATCCTTGTAGATTAGCTGCACTCACTTCTTTCATAGCTGCATCTAATTCTTTTATTTGTTCTTCCCAATGTTTAATATAATTAATTCTGGCAATTGGCTTATATATTTGGGCATCTTCTAACACTATCGGGAAAATGCGGTCATAAAAATTTTCATTTTTGGCAATTTCCACCAGTTCATACATACAATTTTCTGATTTTAAATACTGGTCACTTATGACTAAAATTACGCATTTACCCTGACTTAATCGCTGCATAAATGCTTTGAATTTTTCTTTATAAGCAACGGTATTTTTATCACGAATAATTTTAATATTGTGCGCTGCAAATACTTTCTCTATTTGCTCAACAAAGGTTTCGCTGTGCTTATCCCGTAGGGTGTAGGAAATGAAAACCTCTTTTTGATGATTATCTTTTTGCTGATGTGAAAAAGATTTATTTTTCTCTTGTTCTAATTCGCTTTGTAACTTTGTCACTTGGGGGCTATCTTCTCTATATTCTTGCTCAAATATATACGAAATGTCATCAATCAATCTGCGGACATCTACCATTTCATAGCTGTTTTCACATTCAACTTGATAACGACGATCATTAAAGCGTTTATTGAGTGATTTCAAAGTATAAAAATGAGGAATCAGCAAGTTTTTACAAAAATCGCAGTTACAAGGAACAAAAGTTTGATATTGCAAACGTTCATAAGAACTGTGAATTTTATCTAGTTCATGGGTGACAACTGCCATCAATTCTTTTTTACGGCTACCAGTAACACGAATTTTGATTTCTCGTTGATTGTAGTTTTCTATAACTTCAGCACGGGTTTGGTTTTTGTGGAGAATAACACCTGTTTTCCAAACGAGTTTTTGTTGTTCAATCCAAGGGTGTGTCTCGACAATAAAGCGGGTGAGGATACCTTTAGGCATGAAGTCATAGCTGTAGCGCAAAATCAGATTGTTGGTATCGTCCCAGTTATAGTCAGGTTGTTCAATGGAAAGCAATTGCGGCGCGATGTAAGTACCAGGACGACTAGGAATTTCGTAGCATAGTTTGAACCGCATCATTAATTGCAGCAGTTCATCTCGCATTTGGGCATATTCGCCATTTTGCCAAATATTTTCGAGGTCATCCCGTGTAAAACAACCCAGGTTTTGCTTGACAGTATCATTATCTAAAACTTTGTAAACCGCAGTAGTTCCCCATTCGGGTTTGAGGATGACGTAGTGTTTGAGTGTGGCATCTTCTTGGAAGTGGAGAAAAACACCGAGGTCGTGTAAATAACTACTTAAACGCAGCATATCTGTGCGGTCTGTTAAATTATTCACTCGGCAAAGATGGCAATATTCTTCCAGGCTGATGTAATTGCGGGAATAGTTTTCTAATGCTGCTCTGACTCTCACCCAGAGTTTTGGTAGCGGTGTGCCTACATGGGGAAGTCTGCTAATGTAAAGTTGAATCGCGTCTTTAATTTCTGCTAAACCGCGATTTGTGGCTAAGTTAGTAGGCAAAATTTTTTCCAAGTTGTTAAATTCGCTGCGTAACTGGCGTTCATTGACTTCACACTGACGGTCTTGTTTTTCATTTTTGATGATGATCACCGGACTATTATCACTGAGGAGTCCGACAACATTCAGCCACCAGTAAAAATCAGTGTTTTCTTTGCGGGTATCAGCGACCAAGACATAAAGGGAACGCTTACTCAGGAAAAATTGATGGGTTTGATGATAGATTTCCTGTCCGCCGAAATCCCAGATATTCACACGAAAGTCTTCGCCATTAGGTTGTGTAAAGTGCCAATGGATAACCTCAATACCCTCGGTTGATTTTTCATCTGATTCGAGTTGGTAAGTTTCATCTTTGATTTTCTTGGCTAAAGAGGTTTTACCTGCTCCCCCTTCACCAACAATTAAGAACTTAACTTCGTAAATAGGTTCGGTTTCGGCTGGGTCTTGCACCCGGAAATAGAAATCGAGAATTTCATTCAAATCGCCTGGTAATAAGCTTGAATCCTTCGGCCCTAAAATCTCAGGGGGAATGGGGACTGGATTCCTACGAAGATCCAATTTTTCCAGGTTTGGCAGTTGTCTTATCTCCCCTGGTAGACTGCTCAGTTGATTGTTGTCGAGGTAGAGCGTTTGCAGGTTGGTGAGTTGGAAAATTTCTGGTGGCAGACTGCTTAGTTGATTATTGTCGAGGTCGAGGGTTTGCAGGTTGGTGAGTTGGAAAATTTCTGGTGGCAGACTGCTCAGTTGATTACTACCGAGGTAGAGCGTTTGCAGGTTGGTGAGTTGTCCAATTTCTGGTGGCAAACTGCTTAGTTGATTCCTGTCGAGGTTGAGGGTTTGCAGGTTGGTGAGTTGTCTTATTTCCCCTGGTAGACTCCTCAGTTGATTACTACCGAGGTGGAGGGTTTGCAGGTTGGTGAGTTGGACAATTTCTGGTGGCAGACTGCTTAGTTGATTTATGTAGAGGATGAGGGTTTGCAGGTTGGTGAGTTGGACAATTTTCTGTGGCAGACTGCTTAGTTGATTACTACCAAGGTCGAGCGCTTGCAGGTTGGTGAGTTGGACAATTTCTAGTGGCAGACTGCTCAGTTGATTACTGCCAAGGTCGAGCGCTTGCAGGTTGGTGAGTTGGACAATTTCTGGTGGCAGACTGCTCAGTTGATTACTGCCAAGGTCGAGCGCTTGCAGGTTGGTGAGTTGGACAATTTCTGGTGGCAGACTGCTCAGTTGATTACTGCCAAGGTCGAGCGCTTGCAGGTTGGTGAGTTGGACAATTTCTGGTGGCAGACTGCTTAGTCGATTACTGTCGAGGTTGAGGGTTTGCAGGTTGGTGAGTTGTCCAATTTCTGGTGGCAGACTGGTTAGTGGATTACTACCGAGGTGGAGGGTTTGCAGATTGGTGAGTTGTCCAATTTCTGGTGGCAGACTGCTTAGTTGATTTATGTAGAGGATGAGGGTTTTCAGGTTGGTGAGTTGTCCAATTTCTGGTGGCAGACTGCTTAGTTGATTACTGCCAAGGTCGAGCGATCGCAGGTTGGTGAGTTGTCCAATTTCTGGTGGCAGACTGCTTAGTTGATTACTGCCGAGGTAGAGCGATCGCAGGTTGGTGAGTTGTCCAATTTCTGGTGGCAGATTGCTTAGTTGGTTACTGCCGAGGTAGAGCGATCGCAGGTTGGGAAGCTGGACAATTTCCGGTGGTAGAATGCTCAGTTGATTTCTGGTGAGACTGAGCAAGCGCAGGTTGATGAGTTGGACAATTTCCGGTGGTAAAATGCTCAGTTGATTTCCGGCGAGACTGAGCAAGCGCAGGTTGGGAAGTTGGACAATTTCCGGTGGTAAAATGCTCAGTTGATTTCCGGCGAGACTGAGCAAGCGCAGGTTGGGAAGTTGTCTAATTTCCGGTGGTAAAATGCTCAGTTGATTTCCGGCGAGACTGAGCAAGCGCAGGTTGGGAAGTTGTCTAATTTCCGGTGGCAGACTGCTCAGTTGATTCTCGGTGAGATTAAGCGATCGCAGATTGACTAGTTGTCCAATTTCCGCTGGCAGACTGCTCAGTTGATTCTCGGTGAGATTAAGCGATCGCAGATTGACTAGTTGTCCAATTTCCGCTGGCAGTGTTGTTAAGCCTTTGCCAGAAAGGTCTAATTTTGTCACCTCATCTCTGGCAGCTTGTGTAATAATTTGCAGCAGTTCTTCTTGATTCATTGAGTTATTTACATAAATCTGATACTGAGTTGCTTTATTGACAAGCAGTAGAGAAACTTAGCTAATTAATAATGTAACTTTTATCAAGCATACGTGCTGAGTAACAAAAATTAAGACTCCCTATAAGTGTAAGGTGTCATTTGAGTCCAGTTAATAAACTGGCCAGATTATTTATACCAGTAAAACTATTAATGAATAGAATCACATTAAAGCACTTAATTTTAGGTAAAAAAATATGCAAACAATTAATCCGGCAAAAGACAGTCCAGCGTGGATTATTCAAACATGGGCTGCTTTTTTACTCTCTATATCGATGACCACTTTCGGTATTGTCAACTTACCTGTTGATAACTGGGTCAAAGGATTCATGGGTATGGGTTTGGCATTTTCTATTGGCTCAAGTTTCACATTGGCAAAAACCACTAGAGACTTACATGAAACCAAAAGATTAACCGCGAGGATTGATGAAGCGAAAGTAGAAAAATTGCTTTCCCAGCATGATCCACTCAATTTCAAATGAGAAATAAAAACAATAAAGGACTGGTATTACCAGTCCTCTACTTTGTATATTGAACTTTTTTATTAAAGGGATTTTTTGCTTTTTAACTTGCGTTTTTTACGTCGCCGTTCAGCAGCAGCAACAGCTTGTTCTACAGGGTAACCCACCACAGGGATGACCTGATATTTGCGCTCTTCTTCTAACTTTTTCAGTTCAGTGTAATCAACCCAATGGATGCAATCAACTGGACAAGTATCTATCGCTTCTTGGATTAGTTCTTCTCCATCCCCATCTTGGCGAATCACGCGCGATCGCCCATAATCTGGTTCAATGTAGAAGGTATTACGCGCAACGTGAGCGCAGTGTAAACAGCCAATACAGGTGATTTCGTCAACGTAAACACCCTTTTGACGCACTACACCGCCCAATTCCGGTTCTAAACCAGAGCGTTCTGGGTCATCTCGTAAAAAACCACCTAACTCTGGTTCTAAACCGGAACGATTGTCGTCTGCTTGTTCATCCGGCGACGGCAGAAAATCAGCCATTACGCACTCCAGCGTTGTACTACCAAGCGAATAGAACCATCTTGATTTTTTTGTTGTTCAGCTACTTGAAAGCCGACACGTGCAGTTTCTTTGACAACTGTTTGGTAAGCATAGCGCTGCGTTACTTGGCGCAAGAACCCGTCTACAGACAAGCCTTGTTGCCAATATTGCAAATCAGCTACCAATTCATATTCCTGGCCATTCCATCTAAAACCGATGTCATAGCCGTTTTCCTGTTCAATAGTTACTTCCGCGGGATGAGTTTGACCGCGATAGCCGCGTACTTCCCTGGGGCCTGGTTTCCAGTCTATGCCCAACTCAGTCAGAGCATCTTTTAAAGAGTCAAGGTTACGGATTTGAGTCTTAATTTGGCTAAAGTGTGACATGGCGGTTGTTAGTAAATGACGCTAAACTTTTGAGAAAACTTACCAATCGCTGTAAGTGGCTTGCCTATTTGCCACAGCAGACTGCTGCTGTACCTGAGCAGCAAAAAATTCCGAGGTTGGCTCATGACTAAGTACTTGTCCCAGCTGTGCCTCTATTGCTGCTGTAACCTCAGCGCAAGAATTACCCACAATGCCAGTGACTTTCTCTTGTACCCGACCGTCTGGATAAATTATGAACTCTAATGTCTCCATGCTTTTGGCCAACCACGATAGTACGCTTGAATTGTACTGCCTTAGCAGCAGGCTACATATATAGCCTCCGGAACATTGTTACTTAGATATAAATTTGTCATTTGTTAACTAATGTTCCATCTCTCGAAATATATATCTCAGAATCTTTACAAAATTTATTAATATTATAAGCACACACGTCAGTTATTAGATAGTTTCTCTTAACCTCATCGATTAGTCAAGTTGACGATTAATTGGGCAAAGCAAGCATTAAAATCCCGAAAAACCAGCGATAGCAGTAGTATAGCTAGCTAGATGATTCACAAAAATATACGTTTTATTGAAAAATTTTATCATTACTATTGAACTTATACTATTCTTGCCATAGCTAGATTCAATGCTGGGTAGTATCCCCCCATAGGATTATTTTATTGAATTTTATTGGTGCGATCGCCTGACTATTTCCTGAGGAATATAAATTAAATATCATGCAAATCTAATTTTTAAATATCATGCAAATCTAATTTTTGACATCACCCAATTTGGTTTTAACTGGTAGGCTGCTTTATGGACTTTACCTAACGCACCGAAAATATTGATGGTGCATTGCGCTGGGTGACAACACAGCCTACGAATAATTTACATTCCTTCATATAAATTATTGAATTTTTCTCATCGGCTTACTTAGTTAAAAAGGATTTTCTGGGAGCAAAAATATAAATAATCTAGATAAATTTAAAAAGATGAAAAATTTGCTTAATTTTAGAGGATCTATAGTTTCACTTTTTTATGAAAATTCTTTGCAATACTTAACTTTTTTCTAATTAAAAAAAATAAATATAGATTAAAAATAATAACTAACATAATAATTTATGAAGTTTATTAGGCTAGATTAAGAGTATGCTTAATCGTTGAAGCCTAGTTCAAAGTTTGGATAAATAGGTGCAAAAAACTAAATAATCATTAATTATTTGTCATGTGTTTGAGTGCTAATAGCTAATGATTAAAAATTTATTTGTACCCAACTTAGAAACTGGGTTATTGAGCCAGGCGTTGGAAACTTCAACTGAGCCAAGTAATAAGAGCAAACACCAAAGCAACCTTAACCACAAAAATTAACAATGATTGAAAAAATTTTGCTAGCGGTTTCTGGCTTGGGACATGCAGAAGAAATGCTCAAAACCTTAAAAGAAGTGCCATCTATCCAATCTGCAAAAGTGACAGTTTTGCATGTTGTCTCTGCCCAAAGTACTGCGGCGGCTATGACAGATAAATGGGAAGAAGGTGGCAAAATCCTGGCTAATGCTATTCAGTCTCTGAATTTAGATCCTAGTCAGGTTTCTTCAATTTTGCGGCAAGGTGACCCCAAAGATGTCGTTTGTCAAGTAGCAGATGAAATAGATGCTGACTTAATTATTATGGGTTCACGTGGACTCAAGCGTCTACAATCAATTTTATCTAACTCAGTTAGTCAGTATGTTTTCCAACTGTCTTCTCGCCCCATGCTGCTGGTAAAAGATGATATTTATGTCAAGAAAATTAAGCGTGTTATGGTGGCGATGGATAACTCTGATTCGGCAAAACACTGCTTAAGTTTAGCTTTGTTCTTGTTACGAGATATTCCAGGTGGTCAGTTAATTTTGACTAATGTAACTACAGATTTACGCGGTAAAACATCTGAAATTACGGAAATTGTCCCCGATAAAACTTCAGCGTTGGGATCTGCGGTGGCGGAAGCACAAAAGTATGGTGTCCAAACGCGTTGTTTTACCAGTAGCGGTAAACTAGGTGAAGAAATCTGTCGTCTAGCAGAAGAATTAAATACAGACTTATTATTACTCGGATCTCCAGACCGTCGGCCATCGGTGGCTAAGAGTTTTGTCGATATAGACAGACTCATAGGCGCTTCTTTGTCTGACTATGTTCGAGTTAATGCTACTTGTCCGGTTTTGTTGGCGCGGACAGCAGTTTAACATCTCAATCAGTTTTGCGGTTGGTCAACAAAAAACCCCTGCACCATTGGTGTCGGGGTTTTTCATTTTATGCACAAATGTCAAGAATCTTTTCCACCTTCACGGCTAGCAGTTTGGATGTAAAGAACTATTAAAAAAACTGCGGGAACTAATACGAACAGAATGCTCGCTACGAACCCTAGCTCATTCACTTGCATAGCAAGAAAGCCTCTCTTTAATTTTAGTTTCCAGTCAACAACTTTAGAATAGCATTATCGATGCCTGTGTTCATCCAATTTTTTTTAGTTTCTTAGCTAGGGCTTTGTCACTACGCTAACTGGCCCATTGACTAAGGTTTGACAAGCTAGGCGATAACTATCGGGCTTTTTCTGAAATTTGCGGTTTTCTACATCTGTACGCGGGGAAAGATTTTCCATTCCTTCAACTATCTCGACAATACAAGTACCACATTGACCATTGCCATTGCAATTGGTCATCTTGCCGATGAATTTATATATATCAATGTCATTTTGCATGGCCTTGAGTCGAAGATTAGCCCCATCCGCCGCAATTACTTCTTTATCTTCTTTGACAAATTTGATGTTACCCATAGCAGATTGATTCCTCTTTGACTTTAGATGTGGCTGGAAAGGCGGATTTATGGATAGGTTCTATACCCATCCTACTGAACTTATAGTAAGTTATTACAAAATGTTAATAAATATCAAGTTTTAAAAAATAATTCCCAAAAAATAGGACAGGTAAAATACCTGCCCTAGTAATTGATCATGAATTAACTTATCTAAATCCAACTGCTGCTTGCCATACAAAAGCTAGCAACAAAAAGAAGACAGGAATAATTGGGAGAACATCTACCAAGGGGTCGAAAATTTGATAAGCTTCAGGCAATTTTGCTAACAACAATGCTGCTTCCATGTTCTTTTAAATCCACCGATCCAACACAGTATTCATAATTGAGATGTATCTTAACATGGTTTGGGTATTGGGAATTGGAGATTGAGTACTGGGTATTTAATATTTTGGGATTGAAAAATTCTTTCCCCTAGTCCTCAGTCCCTGTTTCTGGTGAATTGAGCCAGTGTCCAAATTTTTCAGCAAAGGAATCACTTAATATTGCTTCACGAATCTTTTGGGTAAAACGAATTAATTCGGTAATGTTGTGAATACTCAATAATGTGTAGGCTAGAATTTCTTGCGATCGCACTAAATGAGATATGTAAGCACGGCTGAAATTTTGACAAGTATAACAAGGGCAAGTTTCATCTAATGGAGTAAAATCTTCACGAAACTTAGCATTCTTTAAATTCCAGCGTTCACCTTGGACAATTGCCGTACCATGTCGCGCCCAACGGGTAGGAATCACGCAATCAAATAAATCTACACCAGAGGCGATGGCAATGGCCATTTCCCGATAAGTTCCTACACCCATCAAATAACGTGGCTTGTCGGGTGGTAATAGAGGTGCTGTAGTTCGCACAATTTCCGCCATGAGTTCTGGCGGTTCTCCCACACTCACACCACCAATGGCATATCCTGGTAAATCCAATTTAGCTAAAGCTTGGGCGGCTTGGGCGCGTAAATCTAAATACACGCCTCCTTGAACAATGCCAAACAAAGCCTGATCGCTACGTTGATGAAAGGTAATGCAGCGTTCTAGCCAGCGATAAGTTCTCTCAGTGGCTGCTTCGACATCTTGGCGGCTAGCTGGGTAGGGGGGACATTCATCAAACGCCATGATCACATCTGCCCCTAAAGTATTTTGAATCTCAATGGAGCGTTCTGGCGTTAAGTGAATAACTTGTCCATCATGGGGTGAGCGAAAAGTTACACCATCTTCCGTAATTTTTCGCATTTCGCTTAAGCTGAAAACCTGAAACCCACCARAATCAGTGAGCATCGGCCCATCCCAGCCCATGAATTTGTGTAACCCACCGCCGCCAGCCACAATAGCTTCCCCTGGTTGCAAGTGGAGATGATAAGTATTAGATAAGACCATCTGGGCCCCAGTGGCTTTAAGTTGGTCTGGGGTGATAGTTTTGACGTTGGCTAGTGTCCCCACAGGCATAAACCTTGGGGTTTCCACGGGGCCGTGAGGGGTGTAAAATACCCCAGCCCTAGCTTTTGTCTGGCTACATCGAGCTAGGGATTGAAAAGAAAAGTTGGCACTCAAGGTAAGATTAACGGTATTTAGCTAGATTGTGACATCATTCCGAGCTTTAGGTGCGGAGCTTCTAAGAATCACTTCTTAGATTTCCTAGTTGTTTCCTTTGGACTGCGCTCAAGGCGAGCCTTAGGGGTTTTCGACTTTGACCTAGATTGAGGAAACTCAATCCCCGGCAAACCGTCTGCATAGGCGTTTTGGATTCCCAACTGTCCATTGGTACTAATGAGGGATATACCCCTGTTTCTAATTACTTGACCACTGGCAACATCTCTATCAGTCGTRTAATTGCAACTAAGACAATGATGCACTCTAACGCTCAAGTYTTTTCTAACTTCTGCRCCACATTSAGGACACTCAARAGATGTCCCCCTAGCGCTAACTTCACCAAAGAATTTACCACGTTTCCAACACACATACTTGGTTATAGTTCGGAACTGTCCAAAGCCAGCATCAAGCATCTGTAGCCCAGCATCCCTTTTGCCAGAGTCCGGTAATCCAAGTCTTCTGAGATTAATTATTGATATTTCTTGGTTTTGGCAACAACCAAAGTAATACTATGCCAGAAATAATCCCACCAAACCAACCACCTAAAACATTAGTTAATATCCACCAACTAGACTTAGGAACGAATGGCCGCAGTACCAACCATTGCCCGAAACCAACAATTAATCCGTGTACAGCAGCGAAATGTATCCAGTTGTTTAACCCCACCAAGTAAAAAGGAATTATAAAAGCTAAAGTAGTTACTAATATCCACGACCAAACCGGAAAGGAAACCTGTCGGCGTAGTACAAACCATTGCTTAACTCCCACAGCTAATCCCCAAAAACAAACAGCTGCCAAATTACCTGCGATAAGCCCGAAGGGCATAGCTACGCTTATCGCAAAAACGTTAAAACCCAAAAAAAAGCCACCAGCGTAACCAAAAACATTGGCTATCAACCATTGAGAATAAAAGCCCAATTGCATTTTGGGGAGTTGAATTGATGTCAGTGGTCTGATAGTAGGAATTAATTTCTTTGGTAGCAGGGAAACTGCTGAAGTATGCCGGGGTGCAATAAAAGACGATAATTCGTATGGTGTGGCTTGAAGCTGACTCGAATGAAGTTGCGGTTTGTATGTTTGAGTCCTTGAATATTGCCTGAGTACGAAAGGATCAGCCAAAGCTTGCACCGCAGTTAAAGCTTCTGCGGCTGATTTGTATCGCTGGCGAAAGTCGTAGCGCACCATTTTATCTAAAACATCTGCCAACTGTGGATTTACAGGTGCTAGATCACGCCAAATCATTTCCGCGCTGTGGGTATCTTCTGGGATATCTTCAGGCATGAACCCTGTCAAAGCTTGAATGCCAATCATGCCTACAGCATAAATATCGCTGCTGAATCTGGGACTACCTCGGCTTTGTTCGCTAGGCATATAACCTGGTGTGCCAATACTGACAGTAATTCTTGTTTGTCCTTGAGGACTCACCAACTGACTGCTAATTTGTTTAACTGCCCCAAAATCGATAAGAACGATTTGTCCATCACTGTGGCGGCGAATTAAGTTAGGGGGCTTAATATCTCGGTGAATGACATTATTTTCATGGACAAAAACTAAAGGTTGGAGGATATGCTGCAAGAGGTTAATCACATAGCCTTCATGCCAATGTTTACCTGGTGTCAGTTCACGGCTTAAAGGATGCCCGGCAATAAATTGCTGAACTAAATAAAATTCCTGATTTTCTTCAAAATGAGCTAGTAGTTGCGGTATTTGATCGTGGTTCCCTAATGTGTGTAGTAACCGGGATTCGGTATCAAATAACCGTCTAGCTAACCGCAGAGTCCCAGGGTCAGTTGATTGTGGCTTGAGTTGTTTAACGACGCAGGTAGTATTGTAAAGTTTGGTGTCTTCAGCTATGTATGTTTGACTAAAACCACCAGTACCTAAAGTTTGAATAATTTTATAGCGTCCGTCTAGTAAATGACCCAACATAAGGGCGATCGCCTAGCAAGTTAACAGATGTATTGTAGCTTCCTAGCGATACATTCGGTATCTGGGTGTGGAGATAGGGCGATGGGGAGAGATATTTTTGACCATCTAGGACGCTTGATCTGGAGCGGAGTACAATCGGTCGCCCAGTCTCTCCCTTGCTCCCGTCCACTGAGCGTAGCCGAAGTGCTGCTCCCCTGCCTCCGCCCCTAGTCTCTAACTACTAAACACCTCCATTGATACATGACTAAAGGAAAGGCGTTCGTTTTGCACATCGACAACGATGGTATCGCCGTCGTTAAATTCACCGCGTAAAATGGCTTTGGCAATTTGTGTTTCTAATTCTCGCTGAATTGCCCGCTTTAATGGACGCGCACCATATACAGGGTCATACCCTACTTCTGCCAAAAAGTCAAGAGCAGCATCGGAAAGTTTGAGGGACATCTTGCGATCGCTTAATCTTCCTCTGAGTCTTTCTACTTGTAACAGTACAATTTGCCGCAGTTCTTTTTTGTCTAAGCCGTGGAAGATGATAATTTCGTCAATGCGGTTAAGGAACTCTGGACGGAAGCTATTTCGCATTGCTTCCATGACTCGGCGGCGCATTTCGTCGTAGTGGCTGGCTTCTCCGGCGACATCGAGAATGTACTGTGAACCGATGTTACTCGTCATGATAATAATGGCGTTTTTGAAGTCCACTGTATGACCTTGGGCATCGGTGACGCGACCATCATCGAGAATTTGCAGAAAGATATTAAATACGTCGGGATGTGCTTTTTCGATTTCGTCGAACAGAATCACTGCATAGGGACGGCGACGAATGGCTTCGGTTAATTGTCCGCCTTCTTCGTAACCCACGTATCCGGGAGGCGCGCCGATTAAGCGGGAAACTGCGTGTTTTTCCATATACTCGGACATATCAATTCGCACCAAAGCTTCCTCGGTGTCAAACATATACGCCGCGAGGGCTTTGGCTAACTCGGTTTTACCTACACCTGTGGGCCCCAAGAAAATAAAGCTAGCAGTGGGACGATTGGGGTCAGCTAATCCAGCACGCGATCGCTGAATTGCATCGGCTACAGCTGTGACGGCTTCGGCTTGTCCAATGACGCGATTATGTAGTTCATCTTCTAAATGCAACAGTTTTTCTTTTTCGGATTCCACCAACTTACTGATGGGAATCCCTGTCCACTTAGAAATAATTTCGGCAATGTCAGCTTCTGTGACTTCCTCACGCAATAGAGATTTGCCAGTTTTTTGGGCATTGGCTAATTCGTTTTCGGCGGTTTCCAATTGGCGATGCAAACTAGTTAACTTGCCATATTTCAACTCAGCCGCGCGGTTGAGGTCGTAGTTTCTTTCTGATTGCTGAATTTCTAAGTTAACCCGGTCAATTTCTTCTTTGATGGACTGAATTTTATTGATAATATCTTTTTCCGATTGCCATTGAGCATTGAGAGTTCTTTGTTCTTCTTTGAGGTCAGCCAGTTCTTTTTCAATTCTTTCCAAACGTTCTCGAGAAGCTATATCAGTTTCTTTTTGCAAAGATAGCTTCTCCATTTCCAATTGCAAAATCTTGCGGTCGATTTCGTCTAGTTCTTCTGGTTTGGAGGTAATCTCCATTTTCAGCCTGGCGGCGGCTTCGTCTACCAAGTCAATGGCTTTATCTGGTAAGAAGCGATCGCTGATATATCTACTAGATAATGTAGCGGCTGCAACTAAAGAACTATCAGAAATTTTCACCCCGTGGTGGACTTCATAGCGTTCTTTCAACCCGCGCAAAATGGAAATTGTATCTTCTACACTGGGCTGATCTACATATACTTGCTGGAAGCGTCTTTCTAGTGCCGCGTCTTTTTCTATATACTTGCGATACTCATCTAAAGTGGTCGCCCCAATACAACGCAATTCGCCCCGCGCCAACATGGGTTTTAACAAATTGCCGGCATCCATTGCCCCTTGGGTAGCACCGGCACCAACTACGGTATGAATTTCATCAATAAATAAAACTATATTGCCGCCGGATTCTGTAACTTCTTTTAATACTGCTTTTAAGCGTTCTTCAAATTCACCCCGGAATTTTGCCCCAGCAATTAAAGCACCCATATCCAAGGAGATTAATTTGCGGTCTTTTAAAGATTGGGGGACATCACCAGCGATAATGCGTTGTGCTAAACCTTCAGCGATGGCAGTTTTACCAACACCTGGTTCCCCAATTAGTACAGGGTTATTCTTGGTACGGCGCGAGAGAATTTGAATGGTGCGACGAATTTCATCATCCCGGCCAATGACTGGATCAAGTTGACCTTGACGTGCGGCTTCTGTGAGGTCACGCCCATATTTTTCCAGTGATTGGTATTTGCCTTCTGGATTTTGGTCGGTCACTTTTTGACTCCCACGAATTTGCTTAATAATATTTTTGAGCTTGCCTTCGTCTAAACCAAATTCTTGGAATAAACTTTTACCAAACCGGTCATCTTTGGCATAACCCAGTAACAAATGTTCAATGGAGATATATTCGTCTTTAAATTCCTTACGATATGCCTCTGATCGGTCTAACAGTGTATCTAAGCTGCGTCCCAAGTATACAGACGTGCTGCTACCAGATACTTTCGGCTGACGACGGAAAAATTGATCAGTGCGATCGCGGACTTTTTGCAAATCCACACCCGCTTTTGTCAAAATACTGCTAGATAGACCTTCTTGTTCCAGCAGCGCTTTCATCAGGTGTTCGCTTTCGATTTGCTGTTGTTGATACTGTTTAGCAATCTCTGGGGTATGGGCGATCGCTTCCCAGGCTTTTTCGGTAAATTGGTTAGGATTAGTGGGTTGCATAGGCTGTTCGAGAAACCACTCCAAATATGAGGCGCAGAGAGAACAAGAGTCAATTTTGTTTTGATATGGTTATTGTAAGAAGAGGGGTAGACCTACCTGGATCGGTCTTCACGTCTTTATAGAGTAGTATTATCGCCCGTTTTTGTAGAGTGTGGACAGGGAGAGCGTGGGTTGGCAACACCATGTAACAATATTTCTAGCTTTATCGGCATCAAAATTATGGACAATCACAAAATTGAGGTGACTGGAATCAGCGAACCTCTACTAAAACTTATTGATGAGCGAATACGCCACCAAGGAAGCGATAGATCGGCATACATTCGTGATTTAATTGAGAGGGATATTTGGGGTACTTCATCTACAAAGAAAGATACATTAATTAAAAATGATGCTAAATGTCCTTTCGACCCTAAACAATGGGAAGCAGACATGAAATTATTAGCTCAACTAGCAGAACAAATACCAGTTTTACCACCAGAAGCCTTTACGCGTGACAGCATATATGGGAATCATGACTGATGCTGTTCATGGCAGATACAAACATCTTATTACGCTTCATCTCTCCCTCAGATCCCAATCACATTCTCGTTCGTGACGCTATATATTCCTTACTAAACAGCAAAGAAACAGTCTGTTATACCTCACAAATTATGGGAGAATTTTGGAATGTATGTACGCGTCCGACAACAGCAAGGAGCGGTTTTGGTTTATCAATTGAAGAGACAGACCAAAGAGCGCAAGTGATAGAACGTTACTGCTATTTTCTGCCTGATAATGCAGATGTTCACACTGAGTGGCGACGTTTAGTTGTAGATTATCGGGTGTCGGGGGTGAAGGTGCATGATGCACGCTTGGCTGCTGCCATGATTGTTCATGGGGTAACCCACATTCTGACATTCAATACCAGTGACTTTGCCCGTTACCCTGAAATTACCACTGTTCACCCCACAGATGTGTGCTAACGCCATTCATTCAACAGTAGGGAATAGTAGAGAGAGATAGGCTCAAAAACCCACCTCCCCCAAACATTATTTTCTCGCAATGATCCAGATTGCGTGAACTATACCTGGGATATAACCCAACAAGGTCAACAGGATATTAATCCAAAAATCTGCACCAAAACCTACTTGTAAAAACACACCTAAGGGTGGCACAAAAATAGCACATAAAATCCGAACTAAATCCATAAAAACCTCCTGTAAATATCAAACAAAAGTAACTTTTTAATGATTTTTCCCCTGAAAACCAATATTTATAAATTTTTATCCTGGGGCTGAAGTTACGCAAAGGTAAAACTTGTTCTTGCTTCCTGAGCGCTCTTCGCGTCCCTGGCAGTTTGTAATGACAACAAATCTTGTCATCTATTCAAGAATAACATTTACTGCCTAACTCAATAAAACACTAGAAATGTGGGAAACCGCACCCATTAACCGCCACTAATTTTGGCTTTGTAACCCAACTTAACCAAAATATCCAAAATTTTCTGTTTATGATCGCCTTGAATTTCAATTTCATTATCTTTCACAGTGCCACCCGTACCGCATTGAGTTTTCAACTGTTTAACTAAATCCGCCAAAACTTCTGGTTTGGTTTGAAAACCACTAACCACAGTCACAGTTTTACCCTTGCGTCCTTTGCGGGAAGCTTGCACCTTCAAATTTTGTTGCTGCGGCGGTAGTTCAGGAATCCCTCTTTCTGTAGCCGCAGAGTGGTCGTTACCAAATTCGCGGTAGACAAAGCCTTTGTTAGAAGATTTAGAAGAAGACATAAAACGTTTGATAAGAAAAAATCTGAGATGGCAAGTAATCTATTCCAGGATCTTGCACTTTCCACTATGCTTTTATATTTATAATAATGATGTTCGTCCAGTCAGCAAAAAGTTTCCGTGACTACCACACCCCTTTCTCCAAATTCTTCATCAAATATTCAGGTTCCCGACATCCAAGGACGCTTTGGACGCTTTGGCGGTAAGTATGTCCCGGAAACACTGATGCCTGCTCTTGCTGAATTAGAAACAGCTTATCAGCAATATCGTCATGACCCCAGTTTCCAAGCAGAACTACAACAGCTACTACGAGACTATGTAGGACGGGCAACACCGTTGTATTTTGCCGAACGCCTTACCGCTCATTATGCCAGACCAGATGGTACAGGGGCGCAAATTTATTTGAAGCGCGAAGACTTGAATCATACAGGCGCTCACAAAATTAATAATGCCTTAGGTCAGGTGTTGTTGGCGAAGCTCATGGGTAAGCAACGGGTAATTGCCGAAACAGGTGCTGGACAACATGGCGTGGCGACGGCGACGGTTTGCGCTCGGTTTGGCTTAGAATGTGTCATTTACATGGGCGTTCACGATATGGAACGTCAAGCTTTAAATGTCTTCAGAATGCGCTTGATGGGGGCAGAAGTCCGTCCGGTAGAGGCGGGAACGGGAACCCTCAAGGATGCCACCTCTGAGGCAATTCGCGATTGGGTAACTAATGTTGAAACCACTCACTACATCTTAGGTTCTGTTGCTGGCCCCCATCCTTACCCGATGATGGTACGCGATTTCCATGCTGTGATTGGGCAAGAAACCCGCGCTCAAGCATTAGAAAAGTGGGGCGGTTTACCCGATATTCTCTTGGCTTGTGTGGGCGGTGGTTCCAATGCGATGGGCTTGTTTCATGAGTTTGTCCATGAGTCATCTATCCGGTTAATTGGTGTAGAAGCAGCCGGCGAAGGTGTCAATACAGAAAAACACGCAGCCACATTGACAAAAGGACAAATTGGTGTATTGCATGGAGCCATGAGTTATCTACTGCAAGATGCCGAGGGACAAATTATTGAAGCGCATTCCATTAGTGCAGGTTTAGATTATCCGGGTGTGGGGCCAGAACATAGCTATTTGAAAGATATGGGCCGCGCCGAATATTACAGTGTCACCGATGCTGAAGCTTTAGCAGCCTTCCAGAGATTATCAAGGTTAGAGGGAATTATCCCTGCTTTGGAAACTGCCCATGCGATCGCCTATTTAGAAACCTTGTGTCCCCAACTCAGTGACAGTCCTCGCATTGTGATTAACTGTTCTGGACGCGGTGATAAGGATGTACAGACTGTAGCTAAATTTTTAATAAGCGAGTAAATATACTGAAATAGCAGTAGTGAAATTGTGATTTACTCAGATGATGAACTAAAGTGGCGAAGGATAACTTGATCACATCTGTTCATCACGGAATCTACTATGATCCAAAACACTATTGCTAGCATCACTGTAGGTACTCTGGTTTTCGCTAGTGGGGCGATCGCTATTTCTGCGCCCAGTCAAACGTCTTTATCTAGCGATCGCCTCTTGGTTGCACAATCTAGTACCATCAATATTACTGCTCTGGAAGCATCTGTTTTCAAGCAAATTAATGATTACAGAGCCTCGAAAAATCTCCCGTTACTAACGCGTAATTCGGCGATCAACAATCAAGCTAAAATTCATAGTCAAAACATGGCTAGTGGAGCAGTCTCATTTGGACATAGCGGATTTTCACAACGCATTAAAGCTACCCGTCTTAACTACATAGCTGCTGCGGAGAATGTCGCCTATAACCAGGGATTTAGTGACCCCGCCACCAAAGCTGTCGAAGGGTGGTTAAAGAGTTCAGAACATCTTGTCAATATCAAGGGTAACTATAACGTGACGGGAATTGGTGTTGCTAGCAATAGCCGAGGCGAAATTTACTTTACGCAAATTTTTCAGAAGCTTTAGATTTGGCAAGAGAATAGATTTTCTCTAATACTGGTGTTGTAATTCTCCCCCTTCCCTACAAGGGCTATCCATTACCCGGATCTTTCTCAACAAAACTACAACTTACTTAAAAATAGCTAGAAAGCTTAGTAGGTATAGTTTTGAAATGAGATAGTAATCAGGGTGGTGGATAATGGAAAAATGGGCTGCCTCAGAATTGAAACAAGCCGATTTAGGAGATGCAAGACGAAACAAACGTCTGGTGCGTATAGTAGAAGA
>JAKOMP010000209.1 GCA_022241785.1 Cyanocohniella sp. LLY
AGCGCATTAGCGCATTATCAATTACGAATACCATCAAGCTGAGGAAATTTGTTCAATTGGTTCTGGGTCGGTTGAATCTGCCGTTAAACAAGTTGACCGTCGAACTAAGATTTCTGGAGCGCAATGGAAGCGCGAAAATGTGCCTCAAGTCCTTGCTCATCGTTGTGCCTACCTCAATGGATTATTATCGGTTTGAGCTACTTCAAAAAATGAGATGCTCCCCTAGTCAACTGCCTATAACTAAGGTTGACGAACTGGTAAAAAGCATCTGTTTGGCTTGGGCGGCTGACAAACTTGACCCCAATCATGCAGCAACTTCCTATCAGCAGCAGGTGTTAAATACTGTTGCCTCTGGAGTTCCTGAGATCCAAGCTATTCAACAATGGATAAATTATGTTGCAGGTTTAAAAACGCCTGTCAGTTCTCGGTAGAGATTCATTATTAAGCAGCTGATGTAGCTGCTTATTTTTTCAAGGAGAAAAATGAAACTACTAATACTCGATACAGAAACCACCACGGACACCGAAAATACGCCCTGCGAAATCTCCGCCACGCTCTACCAAGTTGGATATTATTCAGGAGCGATTGCCAGTGTCTCGACTTTAATTCCAGTTGAAGCAAATAACGCTCAGGCAATCAACGGCATTTCACCAGAACTAACCCAGGCGGCACATCCCGTTTATCAGCCCTCGCTTGAACTTCTGCGAGAAATGTCCGCTATCGCTGATTATGCTGTCGCTTTTAATGCCGAGTTTGATTCTGGCGTAGTTAATCAATTCTTCCCGAATTTGATTTCAGTCCCCTGGCTATGTGCAATGCGAGATTTTGATTGGGGATACCACCGCATCAATTCACACGGTGGTTACAAACTCACTGATTTAGCGCTCTGGCTGGGGATTGGAATTAGCACTGTCCACCGCGCAGCAGATGATGTTCGGTTGTTGGTTGAATGCTTAAATCGCCACAAGAACTTACCACAGTTGGTTGAGGATGCCATCGCCCTTGCTGAATCACCGATGGTTGAAATTAAAGCTCTAGTTAGTTACGAAGACCGTCACAAAGCGAGTAAGGCGAAGTTTGTGTGGGACGGAGAACGCAAAATTTGGTACAAATCGATGCGTGAGTGTTTGTTGGATGATTTCATTCACTCGCTTGATTTTGATGTAAGTATTGTTTGAATTAAGCAGAGAGCTACAGTCAAAGGAGAAAACAATGTCTATAGAAAAACCCGATTTAGAGTACGATTATTCGTGGGAAGAAAACGAAAACGAAAGCTGGCTTTGGATTGCGGAGGTAACAGAACCAGGACTTCCTGAACCTCATTGTTATTCATGTGTGTTTAGTGCTGAAGGGCAAAAAGCCATAGACCTCATTGAAGTATTCAATTCTTTATCAGGTGTAGAAGCACAAGAATATGCCAAAAAACTAGTTTATGGCTAGTTCTAAATAAATCTTGTCATTTTAAATGGAAAGGCAGTTTCAAGCTGTCTTTCTTTTTTTTTTAACAATCTGAAACCCATGAACAAAATCACCCACCAACTAACCCAAACAGAACATTTAGAACGCATTCCAAAAATTGAAGTAATAACCCGTAAGCGACGCACTATGAAACGAAAATCACGCAGTTTTGTTACCCAAACCCTGACCAGATTTGCACTTTACTCCATTATTACTACTGGATTTTTAGGAGTAGCAGCATTGGGATGCTGGGGATTTGAAATTATTGAAGCAAACTCCAGACCAACAATACTTCGGGGGCATGACTGGCAAGCACAGAAGAATATTTGCTTAGGAGGCATGGCAGTAACATTCTCTGGATTTCTGGGGAGTGCTTTGCTGGGTGCTTGTTTGAGTGGGGATGAGTAACTCAAAAGAATCCTAACAATGCAAATGATATTAACAACATTTGAAATTCGAGAAATTCTTGGTTCTTCGGTTACTTTTATGGAGAATTAATAGTAAAATGCCAGTTTAATAAACTGCGTAATCGAAAATTACTAAAGTTACGAAAGCCATATCCAAGCCTTTTAATTAACTTAAGTTTATTATTAATTCCWTCTACAGTACCACTCGTAGTTCTGCCGTCAAAATAGCCGACTATTTCGCCGAACCATCTAACGATGGTACCGA
>JAKOMP010000029.1 GCA_022241785.1 Cyanocohniella sp. LLY
CGCTGGGTTGGCTCTTTCCTGCCTATATATTCAGCAGGTAGTCTTTAGGGTTGCCCCATTCGGAAACCTCCGGCTCAATGTTTGCTTCCAACTCCCCGGAGTATATCGTCGGTAACCACGTCCTTCTTCGCCTCTGTGTGCCTAGGTATCCACCGTCAGCCCTTATTAGCTTGACCACTTATACATTGGTTTTCCACTTGCAAACACTTTGTCTGTGTCTGCCTGCTTCTTTCGCGTTACTATGCAGTTTTCAAGGTTCTGGCTGGACTTTCACCCAGCAGTCTGGCTTCTAAGTGCCATATTGCTGAACTTTTTTCCACTTTCGGTTTTTTAATTGATAAAGGTGGAGATTAGCGGACTCGAACCGCTGACATCCTGCTTGCAAAGCAGGCGCTCTACCAACTGAGCTAAACCCCCACACACAATTCAATCTTCAAATCTCAAAAATCAACTCTTTACTTTTGACTTTTGATTTTTGATTTTTGACTTGTTTCAGGTGGGCCATCCTGGACTCGAACCAGGGACCTCACCCTTATCAGGGGTGCGCTCTAACCACCTGAGCTAATAGCCCGTTTTCCGAACCAAATCTATAGTTTGAAAGTTCAGCAAATGTTGCGACCGACCTAGGTTAGACCAACTCAGTCTCTATTCACTTTGTGTTTTCGAGTTCTGAGGGGTATAGGTCTCCCTAAAAGGAGGTGATCCAGCCACACCTTCCGGTACGGCTACCTTGTTACGACTTCACCCCAGTCACCAGTCCTGCCTTAGGCATCCTCCTCTCCGAAAAGTTGGAGTAATGACTTCGGGCACTACCAGCTTCCATGGTGTGACGGGCGGTGTGTACAAGGCCCGGGAACGAATTCACTGCAGTATGCTGACCTGCAATTACTAGCGATTCCTCCTTCACGCAGGCGAGTTGCAGCCTGCGATCTGAACTGAGCTACGGTTTCTGAGATTTGCATCACATTGCTGTGTAGCTGCCCTTTGTCCGTAGCATTGTAGTACGTGTGTAGCCCAAGACGTAAGGGGCATGCTGACTTGACGTCATCCCCACCTTCCTCCGGTTTGTCACCGGCAGTCTCTCTAGAGTGCCCAACTTAATGCTGGCAACTAAAAACGAGGGTTGCGCTCGTTGCGGGACTTAACCCAACATCTCACGACACGAGCTGACGACAGCCATGCACCACCTGTGTTCGCGCTCCCTAAGGCACCTCTTCCTTTCAGAAAAGTTCGCGACATGTCAAGCCTTGGTAAGGTTCTTCGCGTTGCATCGAATTAAACCACATACTCCACCGCTTGTGCGGGCCCCCGTCAATTCCTTTGAGTTTCACACTTGCGTGCGTACTCCCCAGGCGGGATACTTAACGCGTTAGCTCCGGCACGGCTCGGGTCGATACAAGCCACGCCTAGTATCCATCGTTTACGGCTAGGACTACTGGGGTATCTAATCCCATTCGCTCCCCTAGCTTTCGTCCCTCAGTGTCAGTTGCGGCCTAGTAGAGCGCCTTCGCCACTGGTGTTCTTCCTGATATCTACGCATTTCACCGCTACACCAGGAATTCCCTCTACCCCGAACGCACTCTAGCTATGTAGTTTCCACTGCTGGTATGAGGTTGAGCCTCATTCTTTAACAGCAGACTTACATTGCCACCTGCGGACCCTTTACGCCCAATCATTCCGGATAACGCTTGCATCCTCCGTATTACCGCGGCTGCTGGCACGGAGTTAGCCGATGCTTATTCCTCAGGTACCTTCATTTTTTTATTCCCTGAGAAAAGAGGTTTACAACCCAAGAGCCTTCCTCCCTCACGCGGTATTGCTCCGTCAGGCTTTCGCCCATTGCGGAAAATTCCCCACTGCTGCCTCCCGTAGGAGTCTGGGCCGTGTCTCAGTCCCAGTGTGGCTGATCATCCTCTCAGACCAGCTACTGATCGTCGCCTAGGTGCGCTCTTACCACACCTACTAGCTAATCAGACGCGAGCTCATCTTCAGGCAATAAATCTTTCACCTTTCGGCACATCCGGTATTAGCCACCGTTTCCAGTGGTTGTCCCCGACCTGAAGCTAGATTCTCACGCGTTACTCACCCGTCCGCCACTATCTCCGAAGAGACCGTTCGACTTGCATGTGTTAAGCATACCGCCAGCGTTCATCCTGAGCCAGGATCAAACTCTCCGTTTTGGTTTGTTTGTTTTAGCTCTTTTGACTGCTCTTTTTTAACTYCAGTCTAGTTATTTATTTTCTTGACGCGAGCCATTTGCTGTATAATGACTTTCAAACTATAATATTTTCAAGGTTCGGTGTCCCTTYGGGCGCCGCTMTTTYGCGCTCGCCTCTCAGGCACTTATCTAATATATCGAGCGCTCACCTCTTTGTCAACTACTTTTTTCTCAATTTGCCATTTATTTTTTTTGGTCCTTGCAAAATCCTTATGGAGTAAGGGTTTTAGGATATAGTATTCCTGTAAATAAACAAGAGAATAATTAAGTTGTGAGCAAGTTTGGTGTTTTGCCACCTTGGCTGGTTCTAGATCCGTTGCTGCGGGGCTGGTTATTGGAGGATATTGGTCGGGGCGATCGCACTACGAATAGCCTTTTAATAAAAGATGTCACTTCAGGAACAGCTAAATGGGTGGCCAAAGCTAGTGGGGTAGTTGCTGGGTTACCAGTCGCAGCTAGGGTATTTCAGCTTTTAAATGAAAAAGTTAGCTTTGTACCTGTTGCGCCTGAAGGTAGTAAATGTCAGCCAGGACAACTATTAGCGGAAATTCATGGTTCTCTAGATGCGCTGCTCATGGGAGAACGGGTAGCACTTAACTTGGTGATGCGTTTGAGTGGGATTGCCACGCTCACTAATATATATGTAGAGCAAATTGCTGATTTACCTGCTCAGTTGGTTGATACACGCAAAACTACACCAGGTCTGAGGCTGTTAGAAAAATATGCCACTGCGGTGGGTGGGGCGATTAATCACCGCATGGGATTAGATGATGCAGTAATGATTAAGGACAATCATATTGCCTCGGCTGGGGGTATTGGAGCAGCTATTACCTGTATTCGTGAACAGATTCCTTATCCCCTGACAATAGAAGTAGAAACGGAAACTTTAAAACAAGTGGAGGAGGCTTTACAGTACAAGGCTGACATTATTATGTTGGATAATATGCCAATGGAAATGATGCAGGAGGCAGTGCTGTTAATTCGCCAGCAGGACAGTGGCATCAAAATTGAGGCTTCAGGAAATGTGACCTTAGAGACTATTCGTGCTGTAGCGGAGACTGGTGTTGACTATATATCTAGTAGTGCGCCGATTACTCAGTCAAAATGGTTAGATGTGAGCATGAAAATTGGTTAATTTTGGATATTTTACCAGCTTTTTAGGCAGCGATCGCCTAGTTTCATCTTTGTAGATTTAGCATCATCCTATTGCTTGTGGATGCTCATCTAACCAACTATCAATATCACTCAGTACTTGTTGGGGAATTTCCCACGGAAACAAATGGGCAGTATTAGGATAACAATGCCACTGGGTATTTTTGAGATGACGTGCCGTTTCTAAACTCGATTCAGCTGTAATGTGACGGTCTTGTTCTCCAGCAAGTACCAAACTAGGGCAGTTAATTTGCTGTAAATCGGCCAGTCGATTGTAACCAGCCCTGAGGGCAGTATAAAGAGCGCGAGTTGCCGCCGATGAGGTTTGTAAATAAGCCTGTGCTGCTTCTTGAGCTATATAGTTATATGCAGTGGGCGTATGTTGTTGGATCAGATAACGAAAGAGCGATCGCTTGCCAAAAGTATTTATATTCCACTGCCAACTTGGTTGGATATAATTTAAAATTCCGGCAACGCCAGTATAAAGATTATCTTGCCAAGTAACGGCAGGATGATTTCCCCTTGGTCTGGCTGCTGTAGCCACCAAAATCAGACCAGTGACTCGCTGTGGTAGTCGCAATGCCATTTCCATTGCCAAAATCCCACCCAGTGACCATCCTAATATGAGACATTTTTCAATTTCAAAGCGGTCTAGTAGTGTTTCTAAATCACTCAAATGATCAGACATGGCAAAATTGCCATTACAGCGGCTTTTGCCATACCCACGCAAATCAGGAGCAAAAGTTTGGTAACGTTTTGATAAGTGGTTAGTAAATACTGAAAGATTACGTCCAGAACCAGGATGACCGTGTAAACCCAAAATGGGAAATCCTTGACCTTGAATGTAAACGTTGAGGTTTGCAGGTTTCGTAGAACTATCAGACATATTTGTGGAGGGAGGGAAAAGGGAACAGACATGAGTGTAAGCTCATCCCTATCCAAACATAATGATTATAGAAACTTCTAAGTCAATCGACCTTCTATATATTCACCAGCGTAGGTAATCACGCACATCTGCCTGTACGTTGCATGAATCCCAAAAGCAACACCAGTGACTTTAAAAGCAGAGTTAAATATGTTGTGACGATGACCGCGTGATGGTACTCCGTCATCAATAATTAACTGCATAATGATATCTTGGGCTGTACTAGAACCATAGCTGATGTTCTCGCCTGCGGTAATTTGCCATTTCCCGTAACGATTGAGGCGAGTGAAGGGATCACTACCATCGCTACCATTATGACCTGTAACGCCTTTCGCACCTTGGTCTTTGACGTGATCTCTAGCACCCAAAGACATGCCATGAGATACATTTAATGCTCCCACGGGAGGGACTGACTTGAGAAAAGCGATCGCTTCATCAACTGCTGCTATGCCTTCTTGTGTTTGCAAGTAAACATAATCGGATATTCTGACTTGTTGGCCTTGGAATTGCTGTTGCCAATGTTCCAGGATTGGTAAGTATGCCACAGGACTCATTCGTACTATATTCATTTCCCATATCACTTGTTTTTCCAACGGCGAGAGGATATTCACCTGTGGTAAATTTTCAGTACCTGGTTGAGAAAATGTTGGTAATAATTTCCCAAAATTCATCGATAACCTCACAAGTTGGTAGCAAACAGCCAATATACATAGACTCCACAGGAGGGATAACAGTTTTCGGACGTATTGTGACTGATGATTGTGTCCTCAAGGTAATCATGGACAATTCAGTGCGATCACTATGAAGTGCGATCGCAATCAGCTACAAACAAAAAAAAATAGAAATATCATATTTCATACATAACAGTAAAATTACTAACTTTAAATCATTCTTGTGCGAGAAAAAATAAATATCAGTCGTGGGCTTTTTAACTTAAATTCTGTAAA
Source organism: Cyanocohniella sp. LLY (assembly GCA_022241785.1). Classification (GTDB taxonomy): domain Bacteria; phylum Cyanobacteriota; class Cyanobacteriia; order Cyanobacteriales; family Nostocaceae; genus Cyanocohniella. Next base: position 5,243 of record JAKOMP010000029.1, read on the forward strand.
ATCGAAGTCTAAATTACAAAATCAAAAATTTTGCGATGCTTTGGCTCAAATTACTCCCGATATTGCTAAGTTTTGCGTTAATAAGCTGCTCTATGCAGACAACAGCTAAATCTCTCACTAACAATCCCACCTCCCAAGCTCAAACGCCAGCAAATGCTGGTCAAATATTACCTATTTCTGCGGTAGCAACTGTGACTAAGGGGACAAAAATTCAACTGGAAGTGGCACGTACACCAGAACAGCAGGCAAAGGGCTTGATGTATCGACCAGCTTTACCTGATAACCGCGGGATGCTATTTAAGTTTCCGACGGCACAACCAGTGAGCTTCTGGATGAAAAATGTCCCAGTGCCTTTGGATATGGTTTTTTTGCAAAACGGTGTTGTGAAGTACATTCAGGCTGCTGCACCTCCTTGTGAAAGTGAGCCTTGCCCCACTTATGGGCCGAATGTACCCATTGACATGGTGATGGAATTGCGTTCTGGACGAGCTGCCGAATTAAATTTACAAGATGGGGATCGTGTCAAAATTGAATTTTTGGACAGGGAAAATATACGTAAATAAACAAGCGTTACCTTTTTCCTGTAAGCTTCGGCAAATCCTGAATTAATGAGGTTTCTGTAAAAAAACTATCAAGTAGGTATAAAAAAGGAAATTGTACGGCTACTATTTATGATGATGCCAAGCATAGTAAAATCTGCTGTTTCAAGGTACAATCACATCTCAACAGATTAGTTATCAAAAATATTCCTTTTGGCGTAAGTGTAAACGGACGCTCATAGGGGAGTATTAGCTATGGCATCTTTGTTACCAAATGTGTAATTAAATAAAAACCATAGTCAAAAACATGAAACAAATTTGCCCTGAGTAGTTTGTATCTGAAGATTGGTGCAAACATGGAGTGTTTCAAAGTTAAAATTTTCCAGTTTTATCGATGAAAACGGTCTGTTTGAGAAATTTTCACCAAATTTGTGAGCGTGTTTATCCGGTAATTACCAGTTACCCATGAAATATTAGCTGCGGACTACTGAAAAATGGTAAACCATACGACAATACATTTATTGCAAGGAGGTGAGTTACAAATGTCACCAACAACTTATTCTCGACTGATTCATTTTTTACAGGAAGATTTGTCAATTTCTTCGGCTTCACTTGCTGTGGCCCTACGGCATCGGGAGCAAGATCCAGGGCCGTTACCAATGATTCTTTGGCAATATGGCTTGATTACTTTAGAACAATTGGAAAAAATTTATGATTGGCTGGAAACGGCATAAATATTTTTGGACATACAGCCTTTAGTGAGCTATGGCTAAAGACAAGTACTTTGATTACAGGACACAAGAAAAAGTTGGTAGATCAGCTTTTGAACAGTCCAGTTGTGATAGTTGTTGTTCCCCATTTGTAGAAGTAATAAGTACTCGTGCAGGAGACTTGAGATATGTCACGTCCACTCCGCCTTGCATTAAGGCTGGTAAATCAGAGAATTGACTGTTCTGTTTCTACTCATTTAAAGACAAATCAAGAGAGCGAGTTACCTCATTAACTCGCTCTTTTAATTTAGATAGCCATTGCTTGCCAGATTCTGTTAGCTGAACTAAGCCTTTTTACAAGTACTCAGGACTGATTAAAAACTTTAGCTGCTGCCGCTACACCAGCACCTGGAGCAAAGTTGTCATGACCAAGTTCACCCAGAATCACTTCTAAGGATGCTATACAGCTCAGAATATCGCGATCGCTCACAAAGCCCAAGTGACCAATGCGGAAAATTTTGTTTTTCAAATGGTCTTGTCCACCGGCTAAGGCAATATCAAAACGCTTGTTTATCAACGAGCGAATTTTATCGGCTTCAATACCTTGGGGGGCTACAGCTGTAATTGCTGGGCTGGCATAATCATCTGAGCCAAATAGTGGTAAATTCAAACCTTTAATAGCGGCGCGGGTAGCATTTTTGTGTCGTTGGTGTCTGGAAAATATCGACTCTAAGCCTTCATTTTTCATCATCCGTAGTGTGGTGTGTAAAGACACAATCAAGTTTACGGGTGGAGTAAACGGAGTAGTGTTTTTGGCTGTAGATTTGCGATATTTACCTAAATCTAGATAATATTTTGGTAATTTAGCAGTTTTGTAAGCTTCCCAAGCCTTGGGGCTGACACAGACAAATCCTAGTCCGGGGGGAATCATGTAGCCTTTTTGGGAACCAGAGGCGACTACATCTAAGCCCCAATCATCTATGGGCAAATTAAATGCACCCAAACTCGTCACTGCATCCACAATAATCAACGCTTCACCATGTTCTTTCACAAGGCGGTTGATGGTTTCTAAGTCGTTTAAAACCCCAGTTGATGTTTCGCTATGGGTAATGATGACGGCTTTGATTTGCTTTTGGGTATCTGCTTGCAGTTTTTCGGCAAACAGTGCTGTATCTAAAGGTTTACCCCATTCAGCAGTAATAGCCTCTACGTTCAAACCGTATGCTTGACCGATTTCTACCCAGCGTTCGCCAAACTTACCATTAGAACCAACTAAAATGCGATCGCCTGGAGAAAGAAAATTAATAATGCCGGCTTCTACTGCACCTGTACCGCTGACATTGAGCATCAGTACATCATTTTGAGTTTGATGCAACCATTTGAGGTTTTCTGTCACCTCCGCCATGATGTTGCTAAACTCGCTGGTGCGGTGTCCAATGGGGTGCTTGGCTAATGCCAGTAAAGCAGCTTCTGGCACTGGTGTAGGGCCAGGAATCATGAGCATCAGCTTATCGTCCATGTGTGTGTCCTAAAATTCAATAAAAGTTAAAAGTTGTAGGAGATAGTTAAATTCTGATGGCAAATTTTAGATATTTACCTGCATATACATCCAAGGTAGTGGCGTATTCTCCAAATTCTTAGTAGAAGTACCATTTAAATGCTGGTCAACTTGACCTTTACAACTTGTAGATACTGCGACTAATCTGAAACTTTGGTTTTAGCAGACGCTTGACACCTAAAGGATGTCTGATTGTAGAGTAGCGACTTTTGTAAGCTAATGGGAACGGAACATTAAGTTTTTCACCCAGTTTGTCTAAGTTCTTTAGTGGAGCTTATTTAGAATCTCACAAATTGGGGTACAGGTACAATGAGTTATCAAATTTTCTCCCGCCCAAGTTATCAGGACGGGGATAGGGGCGAGTTGGATATAGACAAATAGGACACCCTGTAATGCAAAAAGGTGAAGCTAATAGGATTGGTGATCTGTCTGTGTCAATCGGAGGCACCGACTTGACCTACATGATGATTAATCGACCAACGGTGATCTATTCCTACAGAAGAAAACTGGCAATTTTCTTCTAGTTGTTTTTGTTGGACTGCTGCTTTACGTAGAGTAATAATTAGCTGATTTACCTGATGCCGCAAATCAGGATTTTGACTGACGGCTGACATAGTTTGTCTTTCTAAGAGTTGGAGTAAAAGTTCGTAGTGGATCGGCGAAGGTAAAGGAATTTGCTCCATGTAGTTAATACAAGATTTCAAATTGGGATGTTGTACGAATCAGAATTTAGTCTCTTGCCAAAATTGTTACACAATAAGTCAGTATTTGGTTAGAGCTTTGGTGTACCGGGAGATGAAGATTCAGAGAAGAGGTTGGCGATCGCCTGTTGGGGATCTGGTTGTTTAACTAAAGATTCTCCGATCAGTACAGCACTGACTCCTGCTTGTTTTACTAGGTGCAAATCATCTGGAGTATGTAATCCTGATTCACTCACCACTAAAATATTGCGTTCCTGTAATTGACTACCTCGCGCTGCTAGTAAATCACAGGTGGTTTGGAGGTCAACTGAGAAGTCTTCTAAATTACGATTATTTATTCCTACCAAAAATTCACCCTCTAAAGTGAGTACACGGTCAAGTTCTGCCAAACTGTGGACTTCAATTAACGCTGTCATCTTCAGGGCATTCACAATTTTGAGGAAATATTGTAAATCTTGATTACTCAGGATTGCGGCAATTAACAAAATGGCATCTGCACCCTGAATCCGAGCTAAGTACATTTGGTAAGGGTAGATAATAAAATCCTTACACAGTAAAGGTAAATTTACGGCAGCACGGACATTAGCTAAGTTATCAAAACCACCTTGAAAAAACTTGACATCTGTCAAAACAGAAAGGCAACTAGCACCACCTTGTTGATAAGACAAAGCGATCGCTACTGGGTCAAAATCTTCTCGTAACACTCCCTTACTGGGGGAAGCTTTTTTGACTTCAGCAATCAATGCTGGATTCGTCTTACCTTGCCTTAAGGCTGCAATAAAATCACGCGTAGGCGGTGCTGTCATTGCCTGCTTTTGCAATTCCCGCAAAGGTCGCCTTTCCCGCATTTGTTCAACTTCTATTTCCTTATGCCAAACGATTTCTTCCAAGATGTTATTGGGTTCTGAATCTGGCAAAGCAGATTGGTAGCGTAAGAAGGAGACATTAATAGTTGTGGTTGTGGAACGGCGGCGGATTTGCATGGTGGGGGCTAGAGGCTAGGGGCTAGGGGCTAGGGGCTAGGGGCTAGGGGCTAGGGGCTAGAGGCTAGGGGCTAGAGGCTAGGAAGTTTTTCACCCCGGTACCCTCTACTCCCTACTGGACTAACACAGCTAAAATTACGCTTTAAACAACAGCTCGTTTATAAGCTTCATCCAGCACTTCGGAAAGTGTCGGGTGGGCGTGGACTAAATGAGCGAGGTTTTGTACAGATTGACGGTTGGCGATGGCAGCTGATGCTTCATGAATTAAGTCTGCGGCGTGCATTCCGAAAATATGGACACCCAGGACTTCACCAGTATCTTGGCGATAAATTACTTTTGCTATGCCGTCGGCTTCGTTTTCGGCTAGGGCTTTGGAATTACCTTTGAAGTAACTTCGGCTGGTGGCTATTGCAAATCCTTCAGTTTGTCCCAATTCTTTGGCTGCTGTTTCTGTTAAGCCTACATAGCTGACTTCTGGGTGGGTAAATGCGGCTGCGGGTATACTGCGATAGTCAACAACACGCGTCCGCCCGATGATATTTTCTACGGCAATAATACCTTGAGCAGAAGCGGCGTGTGCCAGCATCATTTTGCCGTTGGCATCACCAATTGCCCACACATGAGGTACTGGTTCTCCGGCTGAAAGCACTGCCATGCGATCGTCCACGGGAATAAAGTTCCGTCGGTCTAGTTCTACACCTATAGATTCTAAACCTAGGTTTTTTGTGGCTGGGATGCGTCCTGTGGCAACTAAACAAGCATCTACTTCGATGACATCTAGATCTTCTTTAGTTTTGAAATCTGCTAATTCAATTACCACTGGTGAACCAGGAATAACTTTTTTAGCGTATATGCCTACTTTGGTTTCGATATCACGGGGTGTAATTAGTACTCGTTCTGCTAATTTGGCGATATCGCGGTCAAATCCTGGCATCAATTGGTCTAGGGCTTCAATCATGGTGATTTCACAGCCCAAAGCTGAGTAAACATCGGAAAATTCTAAGCCGATGTAACCACTGCCAATAATTGCTACCCATTCTGGCAGAGATTCTAATTTCACTCCTTGGTCGCTGGTAAAGACAGTTTTGCCGTCTACTTCAATGCCTGGAGGGACAAAGGGTATTGAACCTGGGGAAAGGATAATGTCTTTGGCTGTGATGGTTTTTTCACCACCATCACCTGTGACTGTAATTTTCTGTGTGCCAGCGATTTTTCCCCAACCCCTGATAATATCGACTCCCAAACGTTTGAGGCTATTGGTTAAGTCGCCTTGAATTTTCGAGACTAGATTACCGGCATGATCGGCGATCGCTTGCCGATCAAACTCCACATTACTGACTTGGATTCCCAAGGACTTGAGGTGGTGGGCATTACGTAACTCCCGCACACGTCCTGATGCTGCTAGCAGCGCTTTAGATGGAATGCAGCCCCGATTAACACAGGTTCCCCCCATGTCGGCTGCTTCGATAATCGCTGTTTTTAGACCGCAGCTGACGGCGTGTAGGGCTGCTCCATGTCCGCCTACACCCGCGCCTATAATGACTAAATCGTAATCAAATCCATGACTCACGTTAGTTTCCCCGTGTGCTTCGCCTATTTATTCTCAACTTGACAGACGATCTAGGCAACCCCCTTGATAGTGCGGGTATTGCTAGACCAAAATTAAATATTATGCTTTATGCTCGCAGGCGAGGTTGTTTATTTTTTACTATTTTAATAAAAAATATGTCCCAAATTTTATTTTATACCTAATTTTGTCAATTACTCTTGAATGCATCAAGGGTATTTTTATCACAATTTGTCAATGGTTATATCTTTAATGTGGAATATAAAATTTTCACCTTTATCGTCGAGTTATTTCAAATAATTGTTGAGCATTTTGACCTAAAAAAGCATCAAAAAGTGCTGGTTTTCCTAGTTCAGTTTCTACTATATAGCGCTGGGCAATTTCATAATAGGCATAAGTCCAGGGAATTTGGATTTCTGTACTATTGCTATCATTGAGAACAGTTACCATTTCTGTGACTGCTTGAGTAGCTGTTTGACGCAATCCACAGGTAATATCGCCTTCTATTTCTGCTTTCATAGGTACGCCCAAATTAGCTAAACCACGGGCAGTAGTATCTATATCTGGGTATTTTGGTGTGTTTTGACGATTCACATAGCCTGTAAAGTGGTTAACAGCATAACCATGTAACAGCACCCAAGCACCATACTGACTCACTTGATTCACTGCTTCCACAACTGAACGCCGGGGAGGTTGCCAAGGGCGGGTAAAGATTTGTTGGAGTTGTGGGGCTAGACTTGAATCGTTCTGTTCACATTGTTTAATTAGTGTTCGGGGAGAAGTGAGTTCATGGGAAATAGAAGCAACTGTTTGATAAATTAGTTGAGCAATATTGGCGGGCAACTCATCTACAATTAATTCACTAATAAAAAGTTTAGGTAAGTCCAATTTTGCTTGCTGAGGATGTCGATAATAACGCGCATAAAGATGAGTAGCAGCAAAAGTATATTCTCCAGCTACCACGTAACCCAAGGACTCAGCTATTTGTCCTATATAGTCAACACCTAAATTAATTTGACCCGGTGGACTATCGACTAATAAACGCAAAGAGCGAAAGGCTATATGGTCGTTAGCGACTGTTCCTCCCGCATTCGTAATCATTTGTTCATAGGTGCGAGCATAGTTGACTCTGGCAATGTATTTTTGCCAAAGTAATGAGTAGAGATGAATAGCAATTTCGGTATTCATAATGAGTAGGGATTAATATAGTTTCAAGTATGAAATTGTTGTTTTCCCTATTTTGATAACATTTTCAAAAAGCTATTGCAAATAATACTTTGCCCTACATCTCTACTAACAAAAGATAGGGTTTAAGTTTTGTTACTCAGATCAACCAAAGATTAAAGGCAGGATTTAATGTAACAACCCAATCATGTGTAGCAACCCTTGACCAGTAACTAATTCGATGATTAAGGCAATAAAGCCCAACATAGCAATCCGACCGTTCCAAACTTCGGCACTAGTCGTCATACCCCATTCCCAGTTCTCTTGGGGGTACATCTTGACCATTTTTTTGATTTGGGCAGCTTGGGAAAGCTGGAAATTGGGTTTTTTCAGGGCATCAAGCACCAAATTTGCTAATGCTTGAATAAATATCGGATGAGTGTTGGGAGCAGATGCGCGACGGAAGTTATGAATTCCGGATTCCTCTGCTATTTCCCGATATTCAATATCGATTTCTTGTAGTGTCTCAATGTGTTCTGAAACAAAACTAATAGGTACAACGACTAAATCTTTTACGCCTTTTGCACCTAGTTCTTTGAGTGCATCTTCAGTGTAGGGTTGGAGCCATTCTACGGGGCCCACACGACTTTGGTAAGCTAAAGTATGTTCATTGGGTCGATTGAGGGTCTGCATAATCAAAGCAGTGCATTCTTCAATTTCCTGCTGATAAGGGTCTCCTGCTTCTTCCACATAGCTTTTAGGAACACCATGAGCGCTGAAGAAAATGTGCGCCTCATTGGGATTGGGATATTGGTCGAGTTCTTGAGCAATGAGTTCTGCCATTGCCTGGAGATACCCTGGTTCTTTGTACCAAGATGGAATGACAGTATAGTCAATGGGCTGAAGTTCAGGATTTTCTTGCCAAAGTTTTTCTAACAGTCGAAAGCTAGAACCACTAGTGCTAATGGAAAATTGGGGGTACAGTGGCAGAATTACTAGGTGTTCGATATTATCTTGAGTAATTTGAGCGATCGCTTCTTCTGTATAGGGATGCCAATAACGCATTCCCACATAGATATTGGCTTCTTGTCCTAAATTACTTAATTGTTCTTTGAGGGCTTCTCCTTGAGCTTCTGTGATTCGCCGTAGTGGCGAACCGCCACCGATTTGCTTATAGTTTTTTTGAGAGGTTTTAACTCTCCGTGAGGCAATAAACCAGGCTAAGGGTTTTTGCAACCAGCGAAATGGTAGGCGAATAATTTCCGGATCGGAAAATAGGTTATACAAAAACGGCCCGACATCCTCTAGCTTATCGGGGCCACCGAGATTGAGTAATAAGACGCCTACACGACTCATAGCAGTTACTTTCCCCCAATCTTTTCAGGTTTTTTACTAATGTTAACAATATATCTTTATTAAAGATAAAGCTTTATAGTCAGGAAAGATGAAATGGCAACAATTTTCAGGACTTAAAGTTACCGATATCAGTCCCAGGATCATGCGATCGCGCGATTAACAGCCTTAACTGTAAATTGTGAAGTCCATTTACGACCCCTAACTTTACAAAACTTAATCATTAATTCTCAGGATCAGGTCTAAGACTTATTTTCGATGCCAAATCGATCACCATTTTTGTGCAGATGCAGGTGATCTTAAGTGCACAATTTCTCTGGACGTATATTTAATTTGTGGAAATAACAAAGGAGGAATAGCGAGACATTGAGAATTTTGCCTCGCCAAAGTTGTTTTACCAACACCACTTGTTCCTACTACACACATTCGCTGCATTGATTTCCTCTCTGCGCTCTCCCTATCTCTGTGGTATGCGGATATCCTCAAGTAGTGTATTCGGCGTTAATCTTCACATAGTCATAACTCAAGTCACAACCCCAGGCTTTACCAAAACCATGACCATTGCCAACATTAACGGTAATAATCACTGGATTATCAATTCGTTGAGCCTGAATAATACTTCTATCAACAGACAAATCATTACTATGATTAGTGGCCACAAAATCTTGAGGTAAAGAAGATTCAGCCGCAATTTTTTTCAAATATGCACTCGCCGCTGCCCGATCAAAGGGTAAAGGTTGACCATTTTCTAATAGTAAAAAATCTCCTAACTTAATTTGCAGGTTATCTTGCTCAAAGAGTACACCTGCGCGTCCAGCTGCTGCCGCAATCCTTCCCCAGTTAGGGTCACGTCCAAAAATTGCAGACTTCACTAAAGATGAACCTGCAATGGTTTTAGCGATTTGACGGGCGGAAACTTCATCTTGAGTTCCAGTTACTTGCACTTCAATTAAGCAGGTTGCACCTTCGCCATCACGAGCGATCGCCTTGGCCAAATGCTGACATACTGCGGTTAACATGGCTTCTAATTTCTCGGCTTCTGCCCCCATTTCCGTAATTGCCGGTGTGCGAGATTGACCATTGGCTAGGGCGATTAAACTATCATTGGTGCTAGTATCACCATCAACGGTAATGGAATTGAAGCTTTTATCGGCAGCCCGACTTAACATTTGTTGCCACAGGTGAGGTGAAACGGCGGCATCACAGGTGACAAATGCCAGCATAGTCGCCATGTTGGGATGAATCATCCCCGAACCTTTGGCAATACCACCAATGCGGACTGGGCGTTGGCGCAGCCCGCCGGAGGCATCGCCTATGGTTGTCTCTAAAGCAATAGATTTTGTCACCAAGTCTGTGGTGATAATTGCCCCAGCAGCCGCATCTGAGCCTGTTTCTGAAAGTGCTGCTACTACTTTGGGAATGCCACTACGTAAAGCATCCATTTTGATCCGTTGACCAATCACACCAGTAGAAGCTAACAAAATAGAGTCAGGAGAAATACTCAACTCCCGTGCTAATAATTCGGCACTTTCTTGAGCATCACGAACGCCTTGGATACCTGTTGAGGCGTTGGCTTGTCCGGCATTACAGAGAATCGCACGGGCGCTATGTTTGGCTTGCAAGCGTTGACGACAATAATCTACACAGGCGGCTTTAACTTGGCTAGTGGTAAATACACCAGCTGCGATCGCCTCTGCATCTGACCAAATTAATGCTAAATCAGGTAATCCTGAAGGTTTGAGTCCTGCTGTGATTCCCGCCGCCCGATATCCTCTAGGAGCTGTCACTCCACCTGTAATTTCTTGCCAGTCTGCCATTTTTATTTTCCCCACAACTTTGAGCTGCTCGACTGGCGATTATACCAAGTCTTCACTCATTAATTAGTGGTTAGTTTTTAGTTATTCATAACTACTGGCTGGAGAGTGAAAAAGCAGGGGGCAGGGGGCAGGGGAGAAAAATCACCCACAAGGGGCGAGGCTTTCAACCTTATCTTTTGGTAAAAATACTTTGCATGAAATAAGGAGAGCCACATGGGCAGCTCTCCAGATCATCAGGGTGCATCTACTTAGCACAGTATAGCATTTTTGCCATGAGGAGTAATACCCATTATTTATTTTTTTGTATAAATATTGTTAAGAAATTTCCCGGTCATTACTTAAGTTAAAATTCTTAGATGCGGCTTGGTAGAGAGATTGTATTGTAAGCCTCTGACTGGGATACTCAAACACAGCCAATTTACATCCTACCTGGAAGCGATCGCCATCGGGGGCGGTGAAGATTTGCTGACGGAGGGTGTTTACTCATCTCTCTCTATGGGTTACCGGGAGAATCACCCCTATGTAATGCCGGCATCAAGTCAAGTCCGCGAATGCGATCGCTCTGAGTATCTTTCGCTGTCATCAGTAAAATGGGAGTGGTACAGCCATTAGAACGTAATCGCTCACACAAGGTAATCCCATCTATTTTTGGCAGTCCCACATCTGTGATAATCAAGCCGTAGTCTGTAGCTTGAGTATACTCCCAACCCATTTGTCCATCTTGAACGATATCAACAATATAATGTTGCTTGGTAAGAGACTTTAACAATACACTCGCTAAAACTTCTTCATCCTCAATTAGCAAGATTGTCATTCGACCCATCCAATTGCAAGCTGCAATATAAAATCAAGCTAAATTTTTGCAGTAAATCTTTACCAACTCACAAAACATCTGCTGAAATAAATTTCACACTACCCCATATAAATTGCTCACATATTCTTCCACAAGTGCTACAGGTAATATTCATTTGTATTCATAAAAGATTATATTAAAAAGCAATTTTACAATAAAAAGTAAGTACATAGAGATATGGATAGCATTTTAACTAATGTTATTATAATAGTCTATCGATTAAGTATTGGATTTTTAAGTATGACTTTAGTTATAGAATCTACTCTACGACCCTTAAAAGACTACGCTTATGAGGGCATTGAAAAACATCTCCATAAAACTTTAAAATGGGAAAAACCAGTAAAGAAAGATGAAGATATAGAAGCGTTACACCAAATGCGAGTCGGGATGCGACGCTTGCGTACAGCAATTAGCAGGTTCGATATTGCACTAAATTTGCCGAAGCCAGCTAGCGATAAAAAAATTGGTAAAATTGCTCGTTGTCTTGGTAAACTAAGAGACTTAGATGTACTAAAAGAAACGCTAGAGACTAAATATCAGCCACATTTACCGCCCAAAGAACAGGAAGCCTTAAAAACAGCTTTCGATGCTTTAGCTAAACAGCGGAAAGAGGCCTTTTCTAAAGTGCAGACAGTATTAAAAGATGAAGATTATAAATCTCTTAAAGAGGCACTGTCAGAATGGCTAGAAGAGCCTAATTACCAACCCTTAGCATGTCTACCTATTCAACAAGTTCTTCCAGATTTACTATTACCTGAAGTGAGTAAATTTTTACTCCATCCAGGCTGGCTAGTGGGAACAAAAGTAGGAGATTCAGAAGTAAAAATTTGTACAACTTGGCAAAAAAAACGCATAGAAAAAGAGTTAATCAATCAAGGCGAGAGTCTGCATGATTTGCGTAAACAAGCCAAACGCGTACGCTACCAAATGGAGTTATTTACTGAATTATATGGCGAATCTTATAAAGCCTATATTGAAGAGGTAAAAAGCATCCAAGAAATATTAGGAAATATGCAAGATAGTGTGGTTATGGATGAGTGGCTTGTGGATATATTCAAGTCAGATTTCCATACAAATTTTCCGACATTAACTAATTTGTTAAAGGAAAATCGTTATGAATCCTGGAAGCAATGGCAACCTTTGCAAGAACGGTATTTAAAATCGGAAAACAGGCATAATTTTCATTTAACAATACTGCATCCCATGCAAGAAAGCTCTTTATCAAGCGATGATTCGAGCGATGAACAGAAAAACTAAAAGACCCTGCAAGCACAAGGCATGAGGGGACTGAAAAATAAAAAATCCACTGGTAGCTTCTAGTCTGTGTCCATTTGTCTAGAAAGGTTTTTATGGCGGAAACCCGCCTACAAAATTTTTCGCTGCCAGTGCAGTCTTGAAGTTTTACTCCATGAGCGACTGGCGAGCGATTTTTAAACAAAGTTGACTGATTAGAGTACTAGTGGGACTAGCCAATTAATCTTTGCCAAGTCGCTGGGCCAACAATTCCATCGGCAAGTAAACCATTTTGCCTTTGATATGCCCTAATCGCTGCTTCTGTCATAGGCCCGTAGACACCATCAACAGTAGCACCTATACGGTATTGTATATATCTAACAACTGGGCCCCCAGCATGGTTGGGTCTAACTATGCGTTTGGCTAAAATTAGATTAATGGCATTCCATGTGTTTGTATCTGCAACCCCAGTGGGTGAAATCCCAGCAATATTTTGAAAATTGACAATTGCAGAGTTAGTTGCTGGCCCTATAATGTTATCTGCAACTAAAGCCCTACCATTTCTATCAGTTATTTTTAATTGGTTTAAGACTCTTTGTAGTCTGAGAACTGAGGTGTCTGTGTTCATCTCCTCGTCGGGCACTGCATTCACAGGAGTGCTAGGCACTTGACCCGTTAAACCCCTGACAATCGCATTAGCAGTTGCCTCCGGTTCATAAATATTCATATCTCTTGGTGAATCTACGAAGCAACATTCCACAAGAATTGCAGGCATATTAGTATTTCTGAGGACGTATAAGTGGGAACCACTCTTAACCCCACGATTAAAAAAACCTAATCTGACAATTTCGTTTAAAACTGGTTGAGCAATTCTTCTGCCATTATCACTAGCGGCAAATACTTCCGCACCATTAGCTTGCCCATTAAAAGCATTAAAGTGGATTGAAACAAAAACCTCTACTCTGTTGGTGTTCGCTGTATTGACTCTTTGCAACAATGAATTTGTGACGGAAGTAGATCTCGAAGGTCGGCAAGGTATGACTTCATGTCCTAAAGCTCTGAGCTTAGAAATCACCCTATTGCCTACGTCTAAAGTTAAACTATCTTCAACTTTAATCCCCACAGCGCCCGTGTCTGGAGGAGAATTATGTCCAATATCAATTCCATATTTCATTTGCTGATCCTCTACTTATTTTTTGCAACTCTTTGCTGTTCTTCAGGTCATATATAGTAAAATTTAGTTTCTTACTGTTAAAGCAACCTGATAAACATATTGTCTGTGATAAAATATAATCTATAGCGTTGATTTTGTCCCAGAAAAGTTAATTTACATATATTTTTTAATATTACTATATCAATTTAAAAAAGCTCTATTTTAAAGATATATCGTCTCTAACCCTTTAAGATAACTGATATTTCTCTAAAGTAAATAGGTATTCCATATTTTTTGAATCATCCGAAAAATAGTTTTTCTAACATCATTTAAATAATAACGCCTCATGAAAGCGGATAACAATAATAAATTTACCTAATTCTAGACCCATAATAAATTTGCCTAACCCAGAAGTATTGAATAATTTCCCATCTAAAATCCCAAATGGTATGACTTCCTACCCTTAAAATAATAAAATTAAAACCTAAATTTAAGGATTAAGATGTCATATATATAGTAATCTGCTTTTATTTTTGATAGCTTGCTTGGGGTAAGCAGGCAATAGGCAAAGCTATGGGAGTTGTACTGAGTTTGTCAGCACATGGCGCAGGCCATGCCAACACCAATCAAATAGGTTCCTATATGTGCATTACATCTTAACTGTTGTTAGGATAGGCTAACCCTTGCTTTGCTGCCCCATCAAAAGCATTAAGCATTCTCTCTCGTCAACAATTGGGGCTAAAGCGCCACTTTTGCTCATATCCCACTAAATTGTGTGCCACTTTCATGACTGATTTCCTTTTGAGGTCAACATTGAAGGTTTCAACTACCGCAGCGGATGCGAAACAACTGCGGAATACTACGTTATCTATGTTAATCGATTACATAATGTATACTGGTTGCCATCAAGCATTGATGTTTGAAATCTCACCAAGATGAAATATATACTATTGGTGTTGCTCTTAATGCTCTCTAACGCAGTAGCACTACCAGCGACGGCATCTGTGTGCCGTAATTATTATGGTCAACAGATTTGTATTCTCAGTATCAATCGCAGTGCTAAAAATTATTGGGAATACAGGGCAGTGGTCAGTGTAAATAAAGTAAAAATACCGATGGCAGTTTACAACTGTCGTGAACAGGTAAGGATTCAACAAGACGGCAATATTGTAGAATTTGCCCAAAACGGCCCTGGAAAGCTGATATGCAGTTTTTTCCAGAAGTTGTAAGTTAATCTAGAGCATTAAGAATTTTAATAACTAGCCTGAAAAATTTTTTCTAATTTTCCGGAATGGACTTAACGCAGGTGGTATTACTTAACAGTACAGCGATTTATACAGAACTTCTATAACTACACTTTCGGGGAATATATCCCCACTGCATTTATCAAAAGCCCGGCCATAAGGTCCGGGCTTTTGGCTGCCATAGCTTTCTTTGGGGGGAAACACTGTACCCCTAGTTTTCATTGACATACTTCCCCGCATAAATGACGGGGGATTCTGGATTCAAACAGCAATAGCAGGCACTGCCCGTCTTACATCACCTAGCCCAATGGACAACGCCCTGCCCATAAGTTGTTTACCCCGGAATTTTACGAATCGTGGGTAAACATACTTGTATTACCACGACCGAATAAATTCGGTTATTCGCTTATATCCCCCGATGAAAAATGCGGGGGCTTTACACATCACGAATCGTAAATTAGCAATAAACTTAGGACTTACGCACTCGCCACGAAAATCAAGGCTTTGAGATTGCTAGAGCCTCCGGCACGCTACGCGGTAAGCGCAGCCATGCCCGTTAGGGCTTTACCCTACGGTCGCAATGACGGAAATACGTTAGGTTACGTAAATCCTGAAACTATCAAAGAGGCAGTTATGACTTCTGTGAAACCGTCAGTTGAGGATTTAGTGCTAGTTACTGGTGCTACTGGTGGCGTGGGACAACTTGTGGTGGGAAAGTTACTGGAAAAAAACTTGCCAGTTCGGGTGCTGACGCGCAATGCGGTAAAAGCGCAAAAGATGTTTAATCACAAAGTGGAAATTGCTGTTGGTGATATCCGCGATGGCAATACACTGGCCGCAGCTATGCAGGATATCACGTACATCATTTGTTGTACTGGAACTACTGCCTTTCCTTCTGCAAGATGGGAGTTTGACCCAGAACCTAACTTGATGGAATGGGGAAAAATTTTTTTAGACTCTGAGTATAGAAATGCCAAAGCCAAGAATAGCCCAGCAAAAGTAGATGCTGAAGGTGTAAGTAACTTGGTCGCTGCGGCACCTCCCCATGTGAAGCGGTTTGTTTTTGTGTCTTCCTGTGGCGTTCTCCGCAAAGATCAGCTGCCTTTTAGTGTTCTTAATGGTTTCGGTGTGCTTGATGCCAAACAGAAGGGAGAGGAAGCCATCATTGATGCGGGATTGCCCTATACAATTATTCGTCCGGGACGTTTAATTGATGGCCCCTATACTTCTTACGATCTCAATACTTTACTACAAGCCACAAGTGGGGGTAAGCAGGGTGTAGTCGTGGGTAAAGGTGACACGCTATTTAGTGATGCCAGCCGAATTGATGTGGCTGCTGCTTGTGTGGAATCTCTTTTTTACCCATCAACGGTAGGACAAACTTTTGAGTTGGTCAACAAAGGAGTCAGACCACCTGTGATTGACTGGGAGCAACTTTTCTCTCAACTTGATTAAGCAAGCGATCGCTATTTTAAAAGTGCATAATTTAGTTTTTATGCTATAATCCTCGGATGGTTTGCAAAGTCCGCCCCAAATTTTTGGGTTTATTCTCAAATGGGGCGGTGTTTCTTGTTTTCAGCAAATTAGATATTGAAATCCGTAAATAAGGTGATTTTGTTATTGGTTGTATAGTATTTTTGGTGCAAGTCCGTCTAAAAATATCAACCAATGAAACAGCTCTTCAATCAAATATTTAGTATAAAAAAATACCTCATTAGTCTAGCTTTACCATTGCTGATGGTAATTTTGGGTTCTTCTGTATTGGCTGCACCTGCGTTAGCTACGGGTGTATATCAAATACCCGATTTGACAACAAAAGACCCCCAATGGGTTCTCGATCAAGGTGAAGTTATCAGCCGTATCAACGAAGGTAAAATTGGTAGCACCTTTGAAGATTTGGCCAAGCAAACTGGTAACGAAGTCAGATTCGTGACGATTCGCCGTCTGGACTATGGAGAAACACCAGAAAGTTTTTCACAAGCACTATTTGAAAAGTGGTTTTCCACACCAGAAGCCCAATCTCATCAGACCTTGTTAGTACTGGATACAGTGACCAATGGTATTGCTATTGTCACTGGGGATGAGTCCAAGTCTTTGCTGACTGACTCAATTGCCGAAAGCGTGGCTGATGAAACTATCGGTGTGCCGTTACGGGACGGTAATAAATATAATCAGGCATTTTTGGATGCAAGCGATCGCCTAGCCGCAGTTCTGGCTGGCGAAGCAGATCCAGGCCCACCGGAAGTTGTGGAAACTGTCCAGGTAGAAGGCACATTTACCAAGGCAGAAGAAACTGACCAAGGTAACGCTACTGCTTGGGTTGTAGGACTGTTAATTGCCGCCACCGTTATCCCGATGGCGACTTACTATATTTACCAGATAAATCAACCATCATCTGATGAGCAACAGGAAAAGTCTTCCTGAGGTTAATCTTGGACATACTCTTGCCCTGTTACCAAAGCCACCTCAGCGCGAACAAATTCTCGGCCTAAATAGGACGCATGATCTAACTGGGTGACTGGACAGGGCTGAGTTTCTTCAAAAATCTTGACGCACAGTTCCTTCGCCGTTCTACCGCTAAAGACTGTTGTGTGAGTGCGTTCAACTTTTCCTTTGGCTGGAATGACTTTCCCGGTTTCTGGATCTACGGCTAAACCTTGATCATCAATGACATTGGTGAAATGCTTGGCATAAATTAAACTAGCACCTCGATCCAAATAGATAATGAAATATCCACCGGGGTCAAGGTCAATATGACGCTGAGAAAGTTTATTATCAATTGCTGCCAAATCTTCAAGTATTAAATCCATAAACCTGTTAAAAATCAAAATTCTTTCTCCAGGGTTTTTACACCCATATCAAGTGTAATTCCTATCTTCCATTTATCGGATTTAAATTGGCAAGCGATTAATATCTTTGTTGCAACCAATAACAACCATTGCCGAACCACGTTCTAGACGCTTGGTAGGGTCTGGATTAATTTGGAATTTACCATCTTGACTGACAGCTAGTAAATTCAAGCCAAAGCGGTTACGAAGTTGCAGTTCTGAGACAGTTCTACCGTGAAATTCATCAGGTACAATCAACTCGACGATACTGTTATCTGGATCGAGGTCAAAACGATCTAGAATAGATGGCTTAGTAAGTGAACGAGCTAAGGCACAACCCGCTTCATATTCCGGAAAAACAACATGATCTGCCCCTACTCGTTTCAATAGCTTTCTGTGAACTTCACTAGAAGCTTTAGCAACTACATGGGGTACCCCGCCTTCTTTGACATTCAAAGTAGTAATGATACTTTCTTGAACGTAGTTACCAATTCCGATGATTACTGTATCAAATTCAAACATTCCCGCTTCTTTAAGAGCCGCTGGTTCAGTTGAATCTAGTTGTAAAGCGTGACCAACGATCTCATCATGTAGTGCTTCTGCTACTCGCTTTTCGTCAACATCTGTTGCCAAGACCTGGTAACCTAATTGATGTAGTGTTGAACAAACAGATCTACCAAAACGACCTAACCCAATCACGGCAAATTGGTGGTTATCTCTACGTAAACTGCGAAAAAAGCCTATTGATGACAGATTCACATTTGTTATCCTTATTTTCACGCCCTGTATCTAGGGCAAAAAACGGTAAGACCGAAAGTATTAAAAATTTTATTTTTTGCCTTACCATTGGTATTTTATCAGTAATAGTCATTAGTTTTTCATTTCCCTGATCCTCCTCATATCTGGGAGTATCTGGTGAGTTTAGAGAAAAATAAAAAAATGAAGAAACCTTCGCGCAGCACATACTGTAAAGAATGCAAAAACACTAAAATAATAGAGTTATCAGGAGTTTTGACTTCAGTATTCATAAATTTGAAAAAATTAGGATGTTCCCTTCATACCCCTGATTCCCTGATTCAGTTATCCCACAAGCAAATTTTCTTCAGGATAATGAACTCTAGTAGGGCGAGGGTCTCCTAGTACAGCAGCCATCAGCAACAAAACGCCGACACGTCCTACATACATTGTGACGATTAAGACCAACTTTCCTGAGATGGAAACACTGCTAGTAATGCCTGTGGAAAGACCTACAGTGGCAAAGGCTGAGACAACTTCAAACAAGATTTGAATAAAATCTAAATTTGGTTCTGTAAGTGCAATTAAAACTGTAGATCCAAGCAGCATAGCTACGGAGCCAACTACCACACCTACAGCTTTTAAAATTAACGAAATTGCTACTTTACGCTCGTATAATAAAACTTCTTCTTTTCCTTGAAGAATTGATTTAGTACAACTGGTAAGAACTCTCAAAGTTGTAGTTTTGATACCGCCACCCGTGCCTCCAGGACTGGCACCGATAAACATAAATGCAATTGTAATAAATAGACCAGCAGTCGTCATTTGGCTAATATCAATGGTATTAAAGCCAGCAGTTCTAGTGGTAACTGATTGAAACCAAGCTGCTAGAAATTGGTGATAAAAGTTCAATGTTCCTAAAGTATCAAAATTCTTTGTTTCGATAGCAAAAAAAGCAATCGTGCCAATAAATAAAAGTATTAAAGTTGTGCTGGATGCTACTTTAAAATCCAAAGAAAATACTAGATTTGTGGTTTTTTCGAGCAGGCGATCGCGCACCCAAAGATAAGTTTCTAAAATTACCTGATAACCAATGCCACCAAAGATGATCAACATGCTAACAGTGAACACAACTAGTAACGATGACTGATATCCCATTAAACTATCAGAAAACAAACTAAATCCGGCATTATTCCAAGCAGAAATACTATGAAAAATAGCTAACCAAAGACCTCTATTCCAACCATAATCAGGCACAAATACAGGCAGAAGCAACAAAATGCCGGTAATTTCAAAAATCATAGTTGTGGCAATAATTGAACGAATTACTTGAGTACTGCCTTGCATACCAGGGCGGTCTAAAGTTTGTTGAATCGCTACTTTTTGCCGGAGATTAAACTTACGCCCGACTAAGGTAATCAAAAAAGTGGTGCTTGTCATGTAGCCCAAGCCGCCAATTTGGAACAACATGAGAATAACTAATTGACCCCAAAAAGAAAAATCCGTACCAGTATCAACTACAGCTAACCCGGTAACGCAAACTGCGGAGGTAGCCGTGAACAGCGCCACAATCGGATCATTCCAAGTACCGCTACTAGTCGAGAAAGGCATCATCAGCAGGATAGTTCCCACGGTGATGACAGCTAAAAATCCTAAGCAAACTGTGCGAGAAACAGTCATATCAAGTTAAAAAGCATATATTCTGCCAGAGATGATCAATGAGTTGACCCACCTGAAACTCAAAACACTCTTATTCAATTAAAAACACACATGGTAGCCTACCAGTAGGTTTATTTAAATTCGGCGTTGTTTTAACACTGCTTTCTTCATGAGTGCAACACTTTACCAGCAAATACAGCAATTTTACGATGCTTCCTCTGGGCTGTGGGAACAGATTTGGGGCGAACACATGCACCACGGCTACTACGGTGCAGATGGTAGCCAAAAAAAAGACCGCCGACAGGCTCAAATTGATTTAATCGAAGAACTGCTCAAATGGGCAGATGTACAAACAGCAGAAAACATTCTCGATGTAGGTTGTGGCATTGGTGGTAGTTCTCTTTACTTAGCCAATAAGTTTAATGCTAAAGCAACAGGGATCACTTTGAGTCCAGTACAAGCCACTAGAGCCAAACAACGCGCCCAGGACATTGGTTTAAGTGGGAGAAGTGATTTTCAAGTGGCAGATGCCCAAGCAATGCCCTTTGCTGACGATTCTTTTGACTTGGTGTGGTCGTTAGAAAGTGGTGAACACATGCCAGACAAAACTAAGTTTCTGCAAGAGTGCTACCGAGTATTGAAACCCGGCGGCACATTGATTATGGTGACTTGGTGTCATCGCCCTACAGATAACGCACCTTTGACAGCAGATGAACAAAAACACTTAGAAGATATTTACCGAGTGTATTGTTTACCTTACGTGATTTCGTTACCAGAATATGAAGCGATCGCTCGTCAACTTTCATTAAACAATCTCCGCACCGCCGATTGGTCAACAGCCGTCGCCCCATTTTGGAATATAGTCATTGATTCAGCATTCACTCCCCAAGCCATCTTTGGATTACTCACCTCCGGTTGGCAAACCATCCAAGGCGCTTTATCTCTTGGATTAATGAGTCGAGGTTACGAGCGGGGGTTAATTCGCTTTGGCTTATTGCGCGGTACTAAATAAAAGAGGTGGGGAGATGGGGAAGTATTTTTGTTCTTGTTCCCTTATCCCCTTATCCCCTTATCCCCTTGTCCCCTTCCTTGTCTCTTTGTTCTTAATCAAAAATCACTATGAGTCAAATTTCTGAACAAACATCTCCTAAATTACAGGGCAGTTGGCTTTATGCATTTTGGAAGTTTTCCCGCCCTCACACAATTATTGGCACCAGTTTAAGTGTATTGGGTTTGTATTTGATTGCCCTTGCTATTAGTTCCACTGGTTTTGCTATTGAGCAACTACTTTCTGTGTTCGGTGCGTGGATTGCTTGTTTATGTGGCAATGTTTATATTGTGGGGTTAAATCAACTAGAAGATGTTGAAATTGACAAAATTAATAAGCCTCACTTACCTCTAGCATCTGGTGAATTTACCAGGGCTGAAGGGCAATTAATTGTCATGGTTACTGGCATTTCAGCGCTGGTTATAGCATGGTTCACAGGGCCTTTTATATTGGGAATGGTGGCTTTGAGTTTAGCTATTGGTACGGCTTATTCTTTACCGCCAATTCGCTTAAAACAATTTCCTTTTTGGGCAGCACTGTGTATATTTTCAGTCCGAGGAACAATTGTCAACTTAGGGCTATTTTTGCACTTTAATTGGGCATTAGAACAAACCCCATCAATTCCCCCTGCGGTGTGGGTGCTGACAGTATTTATTTTAGTGTTTACCTTTGCCATTGCCATCTTTAAAGATATCCCTGATATGGAAGGCGATCGCCTCTACAATATCAGTACTTTTACCATCAAACTCGGCCCGCAAGCTGTATTCAATTTAGCGCTTTGGGTTTTAACTGTTTGCTACTTAGGAATGGCCATAGTTGGTACACTACGTTTTGCAGAGGTTAACTCAGTATTTTTAGTCATTGCTCATCTAGTAGTGCTGGCTGGGATGTGGATGCGGAGTTTATCAGTAGACTTGCAAGATAAAAGTGCGATCGCTCAGTTTTATCAATTCATCTGGAAACTGTTTTATCTTGAATACATAATCTTCCCCATTGCCTGTTTGTTAGCTTAAAATCATGTTAAAAAATTTGCAAATAGCTGATACTTTTGCCATCGTTGCTGTTATTTCCAGTATTGCCCTGCTTGGTTATTTCGCTGTAAAAACCTTAATTACATCCAACCGATTTCAAAAAGGGGTAAATCTTTATCAACAAAAAGATTATCAAGGTGCAGAAACAGCTTTTCGTCAGGTAATTAACATCAACTCAACTAATGATGTAGTGCGCTTATTGCTAGGAGATGTTTTAAAAGAACAAGGCAAAATAGAAGCAGCCACAGCATTGTTTCAAGAAGTAATTCAACGCAGCCCCAAAAATCCTGATGCTTATTTGCGTTTAGCCAACATTCTCATGCAACAAAATCAACCAGAAGCAGCAAAAGCCAATCTACAACAAGCTAAAGACTTATTACAAAAACAACGCCAACCCGAAAGAGCCGCAAAAATCACTCAACTCTTAGAAAAAATCAGCGCTAAATCCAGTTAATCTTCGCGCCTTTGCGCCTTTGCGCGAAATAAAAAATGACCAAAAAACAAGGTAAAGTCTACCTAGTAGGCGCTGGGCCTGGAGATGTCAGCTACCTAACAATAAAAGCTTACAACCTCCTAGCACAAGCTCAGGTATTAATTTACGATGCCCTAGTAGACGACCAATTATTAAAATGTGTACCACCTAATTGCTTAAAACTAGATGTCGGTAAACGCGGTGGTAAACCCAGTACACCGCAAACTGAAATTAACAAATTACTAGTAAAGCACAGCCAACAAGGAAAACAAGTCGTCCGACTCAAATCAGGTGATCCCTTTATTTTTGGGCGTTGTACTGCCGAAATTGAAGCGTTAAAAGCCGCTAATTGTGAATTTGAAGTAGTACCAGGAATTTCCTCAGCCTTAGCTGCACCATTACTAGCAGGGATTCCCCTCACAGATACAGTACTGAGTCGATGTTTCGCCGTGTTGACAGCCCATGAACCAGAGGTTTTA
Organism: Cyanocohniella sp. LLY; assembly: GCA_022241785.1. Classification (GTDB taxonomy): domain Bacteria; phylum Cyanobacteriota; class Cyanobacteriia; order Cyanobacteriales; family Nostocaceae; genus Cyanocohniella. The sequence continues at coordinate 28,370 of JAKOMP010000029.1, forward strand.
GACTGGGAAGCATTAGCGCGATTAGAGACATTAGTGATATTGATGGGTGGCAAACACCTGGCGGAAATTGTACACCAACTACTACGAAACGGGCGATCGCGTCTCACACCCATTGCCATTATCCGCTGGGCAGGTACACCACAGCAAGAAATTTGGACAGCCCAACTAGAAAATATTCTCCAACACACAGCTGACTTATGTCTTTCGCCAGCAGTCATTGTCATTGGCGAAGTTGTGGGGCTACGTCATTACTTACAACCTGAGAAAATATATTCAGAGGAAAAAACTTTTAACAACCAACTCATGTCTACTAATCACCTCCCCCTCACAGGTAAAACCATTCTAGTCACCCGTGCATCTGGACAATCGAGTGAATTTAGCGATCGCCTCACCGCGTCAGGTGCTAAAGTCATCGAAATGCCCACCTTAGAAATTGCCGCACCTTCCAGTTGGGAAGCATTAGATCAAGCGATCGCCAATCTAGCAGATTTTCACTGGTTAATTCTCACTTCTACTAATGGCGTAGAGTACTTTTTTGAGAGATTAATCACTCAAGGTAAAGATATTCGTGCCTTAGCTAACCTCAAAATTGCCGTTGTCGGTGAAAAAACAGCCCAAAGTCTGCAAAAACACGCCCTTAAACCTGATTTTATTCCCCCCAACTTTGTCGCTGACTCCTTAGTTACCAACTTTCCCGAATCACTCCAGGGTAAAAAAATTTTATTTCCCAGAGTAGAAACTGGTGGACGAGAAATTTTAGTCAAAGAATTAACCGCCAAGGGTGCCAATGTCATCGAAGTGGCCGCATATCAATCTTGCTGTCCTAGTAGTATCCCAGAATCAGCAAAATTAGCTCTCCAAAATCGCACTATAGATATTATTACCTTTGCCAGTTCTAAAACCGTACAATTTTTCTCGCAACTTACAACAGAGATATTTACCAACACATCCCAAGTGTGTATTGCCTCCATCGGCCCGCAAACCTCAAAAACCTGCCACACTATATTCGGACGCGTAGACGTAGAAGCCGAAGAATACACTTTAGATGGCTTAACCCAAGCCCTGATAAAATGGGCAAAAAATTCTTAAATCGCTTAACTTCTTTGGTTTAACAAAAATCTTTCTTATAAATTAATTTAGCCTCTAGTCCCTAGCCCCTCTCCTGGAAATGACTAAACGCATCATCGGCTTAACCGGAGGTATTGCTACAGGTAAAACCACCGTCGCCAATTACATAGCCAGCACTTACAACATACCAATTTTAGATGCAGATATTTATGCTAGAGATGCCGTAGCTGTAGGTTCTCCCATTTTAAGTGCGATCGCCCAACGTTACGGACAAGAAATTTTATCACCAGATGGTAGCCTCAACCGTCAACAACTGGGTGAAATTATCTTTGACAATCAAAATGAACGCAATTGGCTAGAGAGTTTAATTCATCCCTACGTAAGCCATCGCTTGCTCAAAGCAATTGCTGAATCACTTTCTCCCATACTAGTGTTAGTTATCCCCCTACTATTTGAAGCTCAGATGACTCATCTAGTAACAGAAATCTGGGTTGTATATTGTTCTGATTCACAACAACTGCAAAGATTGATACAACGAAATCATCTCAGTGAAGAACAAGCTCAAACTCGTATCAATAGCCAATTACCTCTTGCAGAGAAGGTAGCTAAGGCTGATGTCTTATTAGATAACTCCTCCACCCCAGAAAAACTGCTACAGCAGATAGATATAGCCTTTACAAGCAAAATTAATAGTTAGGATGGGATTTGTCTGGAAAGATATAGGACTCCTATTTAATTATTGAAAAAACTTTGTATACTCAAAAAATCTTCTTTCCTACTCCCACTCCCAGCCTACGCAAATAATTATGGCTACGCCACGCAAGCTATCAGGAATCAAACCGGATTCCTATAGACAATTGTGATATATTAGACACATCACTTATTGAGAAATTAATTAATATTACTAAGTCCCATTGCATTCAACTTGGCCAGCAACGTGTGATAAATTGAGCTATTTATCAAAATAGCAATACCTTGAAAGAAATATCAGTGACATCATATTTGCTGGTTCTAAGTCAAGTTTTTAGTAATTACACTGTGGGCTTGGCGTTGAATACTACTGTAAATTGTCTGATTAGTCTTCATTAATTTAATACAAAATCTGTTTCTAAATGCAGAATGTCGCATAACCGGAGGTAGTTAATCAGAATATCAATACCTAAAAAGAGCAGTCAAGGTTAGCATCATTGGCAACACAGACAAAATCAGGTAATTAATAAAACCAAAGATTCTGAGTAAAATCTTCAAGAAAATTCATCACGAATTTTGAATTTGGTTTTAAAATTACTGTTAAGTATGTTGAAACATACATTCTAAACATTTATATATTCCCGGTTTGATAGTTATAGGGGTGTCTATTATTTCAGACCAATAAGAGCGAGAAAAATATACTCAAAATTTTGGGAATTTGTTATTACCAAAACGCATAATTTACTAAGCAAGTATTCTTTTTTTAAACATAAGATGGAATCTTTACCTATGTTTTTTGCCAAAAGAAACTTTAAATTAAATTTAATTTCTTGGAGTGGGCTATCTTTAGCTAATTTTACGGGATCTCTATCCCAAAAACAGCAAATAACGCACGATTACAGTCACTTAGTCCCAGGAAGAGACTATGTATTTGAATTAATCAATGAAGGAACTGAAGGACAAATGACCGGGGTAGGTAAAGGAATTAAACCCTTGGATTACATTATTTTGCAACACGGCTCTGAATCTTGTCGATATCAAGTTGAAGCAATTGATTACTACTTAGAGCCGCCAGATATGTGGATGGCTTTACTAAAACCCTTACTAAGTTAATCAACTTAATTAAATACAGAATATTGGTAAGATACCACTAAATTTTGGGTATTGAAAGTTACCAAAATAATGTTTTCCAAACTAGAGTGCAATAAGCTACCTAGGCTTACTACGTAGTGTACTAGAAGCTGGGTCACTTAAGGTAGTAAAGGTTAGGTGAACGCCGAAAATTTACATATAGTTGATGCCACTACCTTTTAAAAGCGAATTATCAGCTTTTATCTCAATGTGGAATATCCCTAATGTGCAAAAAAGTAATATTTATTTAATATTAGATAGTTATTAATCCTATACAGGTAGTATAAAATATTAAACTAATTTGTCAGCTATTCTACCAATAATTATGTTAAAAAACTTAAAAATAGGGGCGAAATTTAACTTACTTTTGCTATTGGTTTTCATTGTCAGTGTTTTAGTTAGTGGTGCTGCTCTCTCAAATGTACTTCAGCAAAAGGCCCAAAATGAAGTAACTTCTCAAGGTTTCATTTTAATGCAAACCATGAATGCAGTTAGAAATTATACACAAAAACAGATAAATCCTCTCTTAGCAGCTAGGTTAGAAACTGAAACAACATTTATCTCAGAAACAGTACCAGCTTACTCTGCTTCACAAGTATTTACTAATTTCCGGGCAAACCCAGAGTATCAAAATTTCCTTTACAAAGAAGCAACTCTTAATCCTACTAATCTGCGCGATAAAGCAGATATTTTTGAAACTCAACTTGTAGAGCAATTTCGTAAAGATTCTAACAAAAAACAACTTGTAGGATTTCGCACATTACCTGAAGGACAAGTATTTTACGTTGCCCGTCCCCTACAAATTCAAGAACAAAGTTGTTTGCGATGCCATTCTACACCAGAACAGGCTCCTAAAAGTCAGTTGATAACTTATGGTTCAACAAATGGTTTTGGTTGGCAACTCAATGAAATCGTGGCTGCACAAATTATTTCGGTTCCTTCCACAGCCATATTTAATAATGCTCACCGGAGTTGGTTGCTAATTATGGGTATTCTAGTTACCATCTTTGCTATCTTAGGACTGTTAATTAATTTTTTAATTAAGAAAACTGTAATTCAGCGGATTAAAAGAATAGAAAAAACAGCACAAAAAGTTAGCACTGGTGATATGAGTGTTGATTTTACTGAAACATCTTCTGATGAAATTGGTGGATTAGCAGCAGCTTTTAATCGGATGAAATTTAGTTTGAAAATAGCTATGGATATGATTAATGAACAAGGAGAGTAGTTTTTTATTTAATGTGAATAAGGCGCTGCTGAAATTGTGATGCTTGTTGAGGGTTACTAATGTGCCTTGCTAAATTTTCTACAAGTTCAGATCGAGATATCTGTGGTGAAGACTTTACAGCTTTTTGCACTAGTAGAATAGCTATGGGGCCAATTAAATTAGTCAGTTCTTGCTCGCACTGATGTAAAAAACTCTCATTGATTGTTTCCTGGGGAGTGCTTGATACAGAGTTTAGTGTGAGTTTTTGAGTATCCGTAGTTTCATTAAGTAATAGTAATGTTTTTTGCTGAAATTCACTTTGTTGATTTACTGGTATATGATTTTGCAAACTATCTATTAATTCTTCGTAACTAGAAGCTGATGCTGTAGCTTTTCGTAATAACGTTGTTGCTACTGGCCCAACCAATTGTAACAAGAGGCTTTCTAGGCGATTATATTGTTCTGTAGTAATCAGAGAACCGGCTTGATGTTCAATAGCCTGTTGTGATAATTGTGCAACTTCAGGTAATGGTGGTGTGAAAGTTGATGATATTTGAGTTGACTGATATTGAACTCCTCCCAGTAATTCCTGAAGCGCCTGCATAACATCCGTTGCCGTTTGGTAACGTTCTCTTAAATGGTGCTGTACCATCTTAGACACAATGGATGCGAGTTGATGATTCACATGAGCTTGATGCTGCCAAACAATTTCTCCTGTGTGAGGATCTTCTTCTAGTTCTCTAGGAGACAACCCCGTCAGGGCTTGGATACAAATAATACCCAAAGAATAAATATCACTACAAGGACGGGGTTTACCTCGCCCCTGTTCTATAGACATATATCCTGGTGTACCAATAGCAACAGTATTCTCTGGGTAACCTAAAGTTGTTAGCAGTTGAGTTTGGAATTGCTTGACTGCACCAAAATCAATCAGTACTACTTTGCCATCTTCTTGACGTCTGATAATATTTTCTGGTTTGATATCTCGATGAATAACTTGATAATTGTGAATAAATGCCAGGATACTCAAAACCTGCTGCATCAGTGAAATTACTTGGTCTTCAGTCCAGCGTTGACCAGATAAAAGTTCTGCTTTGAGAGAATGGCCTTGAATCAACTCTTGTACTAAAAAGAACTCTTCATTGTCTTCAAAGTAAGCTAAAAGTCGAGGAATCTGGTCATGGTGTCCCAGTTGTTCTAGGATGGTGGCTTCATTAGCGAATAGCCGTCTAGCAGTTTCGAGAAATTCAGGGTTGTGGGTGCCAGTTTTAAGATGTTTGACAACACACTTAGGGCAACCAGGTCGGTGGGTATCATTGGCGATGTAAGTTTGACCAAATCCTCCTCCACCTAAAACCTGAAGGACTTGATAACGCCCATCTAATAATTTTCCTAACATTGTGTATTTTGTTTCCGTCCTTACATTCATCTTGGCACAAGCAGCAGTGTTATTGGCAAAACCAAAATGAGACAGAAAATCAGCTTTTCATGAATCCTAGTTGCTCAATATTGCTGGGAACTGGTGAAAACATTGGCCGTCTAGAGTGAAAGTAAAACTCAAAAGTTAGGAGCGATAAATTATGAGTTCTTAATTTAAAATTCTATCAATAATCTGATCTTGCTCCCGTATGCTTACCCTTTTCATTCTGGGGTTACGTGGTTAACAATGGGTTGGATGTGTTGCAAATGATTCATTCAATTTTATGCCTAGAACTCCAAATGAATACGCCGTATACCTTTTACTCGAAAGCGGTCATCGTGAAGAAATACGTTTTCCGACAATTCAAGAATTTCAAAAATGGTATAGTGGCGAACTTGTACCCAAGTCTGCTTCTAATGACTTTATTAGCGTACCGATCAAGAATATTCAAGGGGAGTATATGGTTGTACGCCCCTCTCGGATTGTGGCAATTCGAGTAGAACCACTCTTTAGCTCTAGTGTTGAAAGATTCAACTAAATGATGAGAAAAACCTTTGCTTTGGTTTCCCTGAGTCTGGGAATTGGACTTGTAAACACAATTTGGTCGGCTGTGGCTCAGGTTCCTGTACCGTTACCAGTACCGACCAATCCTCAACCCCAGCAGCCAGTCAAACCAAGCACTCCTCCAATACAAGCGTCACCCCCACTCAAACTTTTCCCTCTAGGAACGAATTGTACTCCTGTACACGGTTGCTTGGGTTTGGATGAGCAACTTTGGGGTCGATTAGGTCAATCTGGCGATCGCCAGGCTTTGTTGGCAGCAATTGACAATAGTTTAAGTTACCTACAAAGAAATAGTGCGATCGCTGCTTATCAAAACTACCCAGTTCCCGGAATTACCCACGATCGCGTGCGGCGGAGTTTAATCCGTTTCCGTCAATTAGTGGTCAACTCTAAATCTCCCGCAGAATTACAATCTGCTGTGCGTCGAGAGTTTAATTTCTATCGGTCTGTGGGTAATGATGGCAAGGGTACTGTTAAGTTTACTGCCTATTACGAACCTATATATAATGCTAGTCGGGTCAGGACTTCTGAATATCGGTATCCTCTTTATCGACTACCATCAGATTTCGCTCAATGGGCACAACCCCACCCCAAACGGGTTGATTTGGAAGGGGAAGATGGTTTACTAGGAGATAGAAGCCAGTTGCGCGGTTTAGAGATGCTATGGTTCCGCGATCGCTTCGATGCATATATGGTACATATTCAAGGTTCTGCCCAAATTCAGCTAACAAATGGCACCAGAACCTCTGTTGGTTTTGCCGGTGGTACAGATTATCCCTGGACTAGTATTGGCGGACAACTGTCCAAAGATGGTAAGTTAGCCGCAAATCAATTGAACATGCCGGGTATAATTAACTTTTTCCAGCGTTACCCACAGGAAATGAGTAATTATTTGCCCCGGTGGGAAAGATTTGTCTTCTTCCAAGAAACCGCCGGTAGACCAGCTACTGGGAGTATTAATGTCCCAGTTACCGCAGAACGTTCCATTGCCACAGATAAATCTCTCATGCCGCCTGGCGCACTCGCATTAGTGCATACTTCCTTTCCTTATGCCACCAGCAATGGACAGATGGAGTATCGTACCGTGAGCCGCTTTGTACTCGATCAGGATACAGGTAGCGCCATCAAAGGCCCAGGAAGAGTTGATTACTTCATGGGATCGGGAAAAGTCGCAGGCGATCGCGCTGGCGTCACAGGTGGTAACGGGTCACTATATTATTTACTGCTTAAAAAATAGAGGCGAGGGGAAAGAGGCAGGGGGGCAGGGGGCAGGGGGGAAATTTCTTCGTTACTCTCTACTCCCCAGTCCCTACTCCCTACTCCCTACTCCCTACTCCCACCCTAATAAGGTGGATAATCATCTTCATCAGCGTAAATATAAGAACTAGAAATGCCAGCCATTGCTATCTTAGGTGTTTCTACTTTGATAGCTTCCTTGCCAAACTCTTTGTGTTCTTCAAAAGTCTTACAGATCATTGCAGATTCCAGAGAATCAGAGGCAATCAGGTACTGTGTTAAAGTCCCCACAGTAGGCTGTTGGTAGTCCACCGTTGAAGCCACCATTACCGTATTAGGTTCAATACCTCTTTCTTCACACTCAATTATGGGGCAGAAAATTCCGTGAGCATGGAATAATGGGCCTTTTGGGGTCACAGGTTGCTTGCGATAGACGGCATAAGCTCTTTCTAATTCCGCCACAAAACCGCTGACAACTCTTCCTTGTTGAAAGTCACAGTAAGTTTTACTAAAACTTGCTCCCGCTGCACCGTTAAGAGTTAATTGTAATGGTGTTTCATGTAAAAACTTTTTATTTTCTCCTACTAAATAAATTAGATAGCGAGTAAAGGTTTTAAATTTAAGTTTGTCTGCTAAAAAAGCATCATAATTTTCTTTAAGAGTACCCAGTTTATTGCCAGTTTCCCGGTCTTTGACAGACAAAGGCCCACGGCGGACTATAACTAACTTGGGAGTATTGGTAATAAAAACGGTTTCTACTCCAGAGCTAAATTCATGCTCTACCTGCTGCCAATTTTCATCCGGCTGAAAACCCACAGCATTAGCATTATCCAGCTTAATCGCCAAACCGTGGGTCTGGATGCCATCTGTGCCATACCGGGGATTAATCATCTGACACCAGGGGATGATCTGAGAAGGGGGTGCATTAAATTTCTCGTCCTCAAAGTCGAAATTAGCAGATGCTTTCATCTTTTTAGGCTATCAAAAGTATTTTGCTAAATTAGTTTATCAGGATGGGGATTAAGTAAGTATTGCTATAAATAGTGATTTTTTAGACTAAATATTATTTTAATCTTTCGTAGCTATTTATACTAATACCCATTTTCACAGTCAGTTAATCATAATTAAATCTTTGTAGAGCTGCCAACGCTATTTAGAGATAATACTTTTGTATCATTTAACTGACTAATATCTAGCAAATAACTGCTTAATATTGAGACTTTTTGATATTAATTTAGTCGTTAGTATAACCAAACTCAGCTGAGTACAACCCTACAAAAATAAAGTCCACAATGATAATAAACCCCCTGGCTGCTGAAACCAGGAGTCTTATTAAAGGATTCATTTTTACAAACGTTGGAGTAAGCTTAACCCATGAGTATCAGTACCACAGGTATTAAAAAGATTATGTTCGCCAGCTAATTGTTGTACTTGTTCTGACTCCAAGGAACTTGGTCTCCAGGGTTTAGGATTGTTGTAAGCATAGAAAGCTTCAACACCATCAATCCCCCGTTCTGCGGCTGCGGGAATTAAGTCGAAATGCGATCGCTTGTAACGCACTGGATGAGCCAAAACGGCTAATCCTCCGGCATCATGAATAGCAGAAATCACGTTTTTTGCTTGATATGCTGTACCTGTAGTGGCTTTTCTTTGCAAATACGGTTTGATAATAGAGCTTTCTGGCTCAAAAGCATAAGCCAAAATGTGAACTTCTACATCTAATAGATTGGCATTAATTTCTACACCACTCCACAGGTGAGGAGTATTTTCCCCAGGATTGTGCCACTGCCAGTCTTCTAACCAACTTTGTGCTGCTTCATACCCACCAATATTATGATGGTCTGTGATGGCCAATCCTTGTAACCCGAGGGCGATCGCCTGCTCCATTAATGCACTTGGTTGCAACTTTCCATCGGAATGGACTGTGTGCATATGAAAATTGAACAACTTAGGACAGCTTTTGGCATCAACCTTGTGGAATATTTGCCTTAAAAGTTCTGCGGAAGTAGAAGTCCGAGAAAAATTTACAACCATAGCCCCCTCTGAATAAAAATATGTAATTCCCCATACACACCAACACGCAACACTTAATATGTGAAAAAATGCCAGTACCTAGAAAGTATTGGTAACTATTTTCTCAGTTTTAATTAGCCAAATTTTTCAATATGTTAAGACTACCTTAGCAAATCTCAATGCTTGTGGCGATCAGTATTTTCGATAGCTGACATAAACTTTAGTGAAAAATTGTCCTAATTAATCGATGCATCTGGCATTATGACAGCGAGGAGAACGCTTTTATGCCCTCAAGTCTGAACAATGCCCAGGACGAGTGAATATGATTGCGGCATTATCTATAGAACTTACGCTTAACTTTTCACGGTATCTTGCGAGGAGAGAGGTTTTCTAGATGACGTGAAAAGTCAGGAACTTACGCAAGCAAAATTGGTCATTGCAACCGTAGGAAAGCAATCCCAGAGTTTTAGGTGATTATGTCGCTATCGTTGGTAATGACATAATTACGTGAATTTTACGTAAGTCCTAATATTTCAACAGTTTATGCTTCTCTTCACGGTTGAAGAGTCAAGCAAGCTAAAATTTTCCTAAGTTACTTTATAAGTAACAGACTAAATCAATCAATATGCGGATAAGATTATCGACATACTCTGGTCTTAGAGTATAAAACTTTATTTTTACTTCTCAGGAGTGGTGTAAAGTTGAGTTCCCCTATTTTGTCTACCAAATATCTTCAAGCAGATATCCTGCAATCAATGCTAACTAACCAGGTTAACAAATCAAACCCTGCCCTGGAATTAGCAAGACCTGCTATTTCGAGAATATTATCTTTTACACTTGGTATAGGAGTAACAAGCACAATATTACTCAGTATAAACCTCAGTAGTGCCGTTGCTCAGTTGCCATCTCTACCACAGCAAAGACTGCTGAGTGAAACAACATCTCAGGTTAACATGTTGTTTGTGAACCCAGATATGGGTGACGACAATGTAAATAATGGTAGTGAAAGCGCTCCCGTCAAGACGATTACCCAAGCATTGAAACTAGCTACTGCCAATACGGTAATTGTACTGTCCCCAGGTACTTACAGCGCTGACACTGGAGAGTCTTTTCCTCTGCTTCTCAAAACGGGTGTTTCTATTCAAGGCGATGCTCGTACCCAAGGACAGGGCATAACGATTCAAGGCGGAGGTGGATTTCTCAGCCGCAGCTTTGGGGGTCAAAACGTTACCCTGATTGGGGCCAACCAAGCGAAGTTAACAGGAGTAACAGTAACAAACCCAAATCCCCGTGGTTATGGTTTATGGATTGAATCGAGCAATCCGCTAATCACAGAGAATACATTTACTGGCAATACTCAGGATGGGATTTCTATTACTGGCAACAGTACAGCAACCATTAGCAAGAATTACTTTCATCGCAATGGTGCCAATGGCATCACAATTGGTGGTAGTTCTCAGCCCCAAGTGCGGGAAAATGTCTTTGAACAAACGGGTTTTGGGATTAATATTACCCAAAATGCTGCACCTATGGTAGTCAGGAATCAAATTCAAAACAATCGCTCTGGAATTATAGTACAAGCTAATGCTCGTCCAATTTTACGCAATAATTTAATTCAAGGTAGTCAAGAAGATGGTTTAGTAGCGATCGCTCAAGCAATCCCAAATTTGGGTACTGTTGCTGAACCAGGTGGTAATGAATTTCGTAATAATACTCGCCATGAAATTAATGCTAGTGCCGCGAAAGAAGTGATTCCTGCTGCTGGCAATACGCTGGCTCAAAATCGCGTTACTGGTCAGGTAGATTTCAACGCACAAATAGCACCCATAGCGGAAAATTCTCCCCCCGCGACTGTCGCCAATCGTGTTATTCAAGACATCCCAGTCAATGGAGAAATTACTTTTGCTGCTCCTAGTCAGCCCACTCAGCCTGTGCAACCACAGATGAATTACGTCAAGATTGATCCCAACACGGTTGAGTTTACGGCTCCTGCATCACCGCCTGTCAACATCAGTCCCATCCAACCATTACCGACATCAGGGGAACCTCCATTTGGTGAATCAGTTCTCCAAGCAAACCCCAATGGTAATCTTCCCATTGGCACTCCTGGCAATCTGCAACCAGCACCAGCAACCCCAACTCGTACAACTGCTTTGCCTCCTGCCAACGTTCAGCAGCGGGGTGTCCGTTACCGCGTAGTGGTCAATGTTACCACCGATAGAGAAAGAGATATGGTGCGAAATTTAGCACCAGGTGCATTTCCTACTATTCGTCAGGGTCGCAGAGTCATGCAAGCGGGAGTTTTTAGTAATCGTCAGAATGCTGATGAAATAGTCAGTATTCTCAATAGTAATGGTTTAAAAACTATTATTGAGCCGTTGAATTAATACAGAAAAGTTTGGCTTATCTTTTGGAAGTATTTCCAGGGATAAGCTATTTTTTAATACCTTAATACTACGTGAATAAAACTATATTTTCGCTTAATAATTCCCATAATTAAGCTGTACTTGCTTTTGTTGTGTTATTTTTATTACAAACTTTGCAGGTAATACTCAAAAAATTTCTGGCACGTTAAGGGTAAATTAGAACACTAAATGCGCCTCTATCAGTTTACTATGATGTTAATATACTGTAAGTTCTTCATAGAGGAACTCTATAGGTTGCATAAATTAAGTTCATGAAAAGTTTAAAATCTTACTTTAAGAACTGAAGTAAATTAAAATAGCAGTAAATCAACGTAAAATCACGAATTTGTGGCTTAATGAAGTCTATAGAAGCTCAAATATAAGCAATTGCTAGATTTTAGTCATTTATGGGATGAAACTAGCTTTATCTGTATTTAGGCTCTTTAGCTTGTTTTGCAACAAATTTCATTTATAACTCTAAGTAGCTTGAGTAAAATCTAGTCGATTTTAGTGCAACATTTTTGTTGCTGGTTTTGGCTGCTTTTTAAATGAGAAATTTTAAATCTTCGACGCTAACCATCGAATTGAAAACACTGTGTTGTTTAAATTCTCTTAGCAATTGGATCATCAGACTCCAGCAAGTAGATTTTGTGTCCGCAAAAAATAGTTGGTACACAGTTTATGGAACTTAAAGAAACTAAGATTAAGAGAAGACGAGGAGTTGTTTTAACTTCTCAGGGACTACAGCGGTTACAAGAAGCAATTTTATCTTGGGAAATAGCAGAAAACAAAGGCGATCGCTTAAGTTTAGATAACCTGAGCCATCTGGTCAATATTTCTACTAAAACTCTGAGTCGATTGTGGTCTTTGAGTCAAGGTGTAGATCAAAAAACTCTCCAATTGTGCTTTAGTGCCTTTAATCTAAAATTAGATCGAGAAGATTACAAAGTTCTGAGTGCAGATCACGAAACCGAAATATCCAGTTTTTCTTCAGAAAATCAGTCTCAACTCTCTAGCGATCAATTAAAAAGTTGTTTCTCATATCCAGACGGGCCAGTAGCTTTAGATTCTCCCTTATATGTTGAGCGTCCGCCAATAGAGGAATTAGTTTATCGAGAAATTACTCAACCAGGGTCTGTAATTCGGATTTTGTCTCCTAGACAGATGGGTAAAACTTCTTTAGTACTGCGTCTTTTAGACTTTGCACAGACACAAGGATATCAGACTGTTAATCTCAATTGCGCCCAAATTGATGACCACTGTTTAACTACCTTAAGTAAACTTTTGCGTTGTATTTGTTGGCAAATCTCTCAACATTTGGGGATTGAACCCAACCTTGATGATGATTGGGATGAGGAACTTGGACATAAATTAATCTGTAGTTTTTACTTGCACAATCATATTCTCAAGCAGAGTGACAATCCCATAGTTCTCGTATTGAATGAAGTTGATCGCTTTTTTGAGTATCCTCACATTGCTCAAGAGTTTTTTGCTTTGTTGCGTTCTTGGTGCGAGGAAGCACGACAAAATCACCATTGGCAGAAGCTAAGATTAGTAGTGGTTTACTCTACAGAACAGTATATTTCTTTAAATATTAACCGATCACCATTTAATATCGGATTACCTATTCGTCTGGGCGAATTTACTCAGCAACAAGTAAAAGTTTTAGCCAAAAGATACGGACTATATTGGAGTTCTGGTCAAGAAATTACTCAACTGATGTCTCTTGTGGGAGGTCATCCAGCGCTGATTCAAATAGCTTTGTTTTATCTTGTCTCTCAAAATATGACTTTACAAGATTTAATAAAAGAGGCGATGGCCAATGGTGGCATTTACCGCCATCACTTATGGCGACACTGGGTAAAACTGCAAGCTAATCCTAAATTGTTGGAAATATATACTGAGCTTGTAGCAGAAAAAGGTGTGATTCTTGATCCTATGGATGCGTATAAACTCGAAAGTTTAGGATTGATTTGCTTTAAAGGCGATCGCATCTTACCCCGTTGTGAACTCTATCGGTCTTATTTCAAAAAACAACTGTCTGTTTTGACTTAAATAAATTCTACAATCAAGGGTATTCTAACCTTCACAGATCCTTGATTGTGGAATGATGCCGTCTGACGCAGATCAGAAAATTTGCCAATATTAAAGATTCATTATTCAGCGGTTTCCTCTTAATGCAAAGAGCTTGGGGCTGCGTGGCATATGTCAATTATAATTGATATTTGGCTTGTGCCATTATCATTAGAGGTTACAAACTTTTAATTATTAATGCTGTTTTATTTAAGTAAATAGGACTTACGCACTCGCTACGAAAACCAAGGCTTTGAGATTGCTTCCCTACGGTCGCAATGACGAAAATACGTGGTTGGTTGCGTAAGTCCTGAAGTAAAGTTATTGATTTATATTAGAGATGTCAAGAATGGTATTACTTATATCAGTCAACTGCAAGGACAATTAAGACATTTAAGTAGAAAATTAAAGATTAAAAAGACAGTTAAGACAGTTAAGAAATTTATCTGAAAAATCTAAATCATATAAAATTTTCTGGTTATTTTATTTGATAATAGTTAAGCTATGTCTTATTTATCAAGAGTGACCATATTTAATGGCAACAAAATTTCTGCAAATTGCCAATTATTATGTTAATCTCTTTGTCTGGTATCAAAAGATGATATGAAATACCAAGTTGGTGGTAGTCTCCCTAGTGATGATCCTAGCTACGTTATTCGTCAAGCAGATGAACAACTTTATGCCAGTCTCAAAGCTGGCGATTTTTGTTACGTTTTCAATGCCCGGCAAATGGGTAAATCATCGCTCCTACATCGCACAAGGAATCATCTGAAAAAAGAAGGTCATAGCTGTGTTTATCTAGATGTAACCCGCTTGGGTAGTGAAGATACAACAAGTGAACAATGGTACAAAGGGGTTGTTATTAGTCTTTTTTACGACTTAAATCTGGCTGAAAAAGTTAATTTTAAATGTTGGTGGGAGATGCAAACGGGTCTTTCTCCGGTGCAAAAGCTAAATCAATTTGTAGAAGAAATTTTACTGGCTCCAGCACAAAATCAGCGTGTTTTTATATTTATAGATGAGATTGATAGTTTATTAAGTTTAAGTTTTGCGGTCAGTGACTTTTTTGCCTGGATTCGTCATTGCTATAATCAGCGATCGCATGACCCAAAATTTCAACGCTTAGGATTTGCACTGTTTGGGGTAGCTAGTCCCTCTGACCTGATTACTGATAAACGGCGTACACCGTTTAATATTGGTGCAGCAATCGAGTTGTCTGGTTTTCAACTCCAAGAGGCGACACCATTACTCAAAGGATTAGAAAAAGTAGTTAGTCAACCGCAAGTAGTATTACAGAAGATTCTTGACTGGACAGGTGGACAACCTTTTTTGACGCAAAAACTGTGTCAGTTAGTTGTCCAAATTGCCTGGGAAACACCAAACAAAAAAATTGATTTACCTCCAGCTACTGAAGGGTACTGGATAGAACAACTGGTCAAAAAGCAGATTATTCAGCATTGGCAATCTCAAGACGAACCAGAACATTTACGTACAATCCGCGATCGCCTGCTTTATGATGAACAAAGAGCAGGGCGGTTGTTAGGTCTCTATCAGCAGGTGTTAGAAGCTGAGACAGCAGGAATAGAAGGACAAGCTAACCCTCCTTTAGCCATCGATGATAGTCGAGAACAGACAGAGTTATTATTATCGGGTTTAGTCGAGAAACACAAGAGCTACCTCAAAATTAAAAATCCGATTTATCGGTATGTGTTCAATGAGCAATGGGTGGTAAGGCAATTAGACAATCTTCGTCCTTACTCACAAGTATTTAATGCTTGGGTAGCATCGGGTTATCAAGATGAGTCACGTTTACTCCGGGGAGAGGCTTTAAAAGATGCTCAAAATTGGGCGTTGGGCAAAAGTTTGAGTGATTTAGATTATAAATTTTTTGCTGCTAGTCAAGAACGCGAACAGATCGAAGTGCAAACAGCGTTGGAAGCAGCACGGCTTCACGAAGTAGAAGCAAGACTAGCACACGAGAGAAAAACAGCTAAATTACAAAGATTTCTGCTAATTGGCATGTGTATTAAGTTCCTGGTCTCCACTAGTTTGGCCATAGGAATTTACATTTTGTATCACCAAGCCAAAATCAGCGAGACTCAAGCCAAAATCAGTGAAATTCGAGCGCTGATATCTTCTTCTGAGGGGATGTTTGCCTCAAATCGCAGGTTAGATGCGCTAGTAGAAGCCATTAAAGCCACAGATAGACTGCAAACACTAGCAAAATCAAATACAAAACTGGAGAAGAAAGCAAAAAATGTCTTACAGCAAGCAGTTCATAACACAGATGAATACAATCGTTTTGCTGGGCATACAGCAGCTGTGATGGCAGTAGATGTCAGTCCTGATAGTTCTCTCATTGCTTCAGCAAGTATGGATAAAACAATCAAGATTTGGCGCAGTGATGGCAAAGAAATTGCAACTCTCAAAGATCATCAGGGAGCAGTTAGGGCGGTCAAATTTAGTCCTGACGGTCAGCTAATCGTCTCAGCGAGTGAAGATGGTACTATTAAACTCTGGAAAAGACAGGAAACAGAGGCATCATGGCGTGTTTCGGCAACATTCACAGGTCACACTGCTTCCGTTTGGGGAGTCGCCTTTAGTCCTGATGGTCAGTTTATAGTCTCTGCTGGTTGGGACACAACTGTGAGATTCTGGCAGCTAGATGGCACTTTGCTGAAAACTTTTTCAGGTTACAACAAGGGGTTTTGGGGAGTTGCCTTTAGTCCTGATGGTCAAACCGTGGCTGCGGCAAGTCTAGACGGCACAGTAAAACTCTGGCAAAGAGACCGTACCGGCTGGCAGAACTCCAAGCCTCTAGAACCTCTCCAAAGCCACAGTGCTTGGGTTGTAGGAGTAGCTTTCAGTCCTGATGGCCAGACCATTGCTTCAGCAAGTGAAGACAAAACTGTCAAACTTTGGCGGCGAGACAGTAAAGATGGCATTTATCGACTTGATAAAACTTTGCAAGGTAACGGTGCAGGAATTACAGGTGTGGCATTTAGTCCTGATGGTCAGACTGTGGCCTCTGCCAGTCTCGATAAAACAATTAAACTTTGGAACATTGATGGTACAGAACTGAGGACACTCAGAGGACATAGTGCCTCTATTTGGGGAGTAACATTTAGTCCTGACGGCAGCTTTATTGCTTCGGCGGGTGCAGAAAACCTTGTCAGACTCTGGCAGAGTGAGAATCCATTCCATAAAAGTATGATTGCTCATGGTGCAGGGATTTGGTCAATAGCCATCGCCTCCGATAGTTCCACCATTGCCACAGCCAGCCATGAAAACACTGCTAAATTTTGGAGTCACCAAGGCAAGTTGCGACAAAGTTTAAGTGAAGAAAGTGTCATTTTCGAGGTTTCATTTAGTGAAAATGGCCAGTTAGTAGCTCTTACAGCCGACGATGATACAGTAAAACTCAAACAACGAGACGGCACTTTAGTTGCTAGTTACAAACATTCTGATGGCAAAAGTACAGGAGCAGTATTGAGTCCTGATGGTCAGGCGATCGCCATAGCAAATGTTAATAAAATTGCTCAAATATGGAAACTCAATCAGCCTGCACCGCAGATTCTTAAAGGACATCAAGCGGAAGTGTGGCAAGTTGCATTTAGTCCAGACAGTCAGCTCGTAGCTTCAGCTAGTGGTGATGGTACCGTGAAGTTGTGGACGCTAGATGGCAAGTTATTGAAAACCCTTGTCGGACATACTGCGGCAGTGTGGAGAGTGGCTTTTAGTCCTGATGGTCAGATGGTAGCTTCAGGCAGTGGTGATGGTACTGTTAAGTTGTGGACGCTAGATGGCAAGTTGCTAAACACATTCAAAGGTCACATAGCGGCAATTTGGGGAGTTGCGTTTAGTCCCGACGGAAAACTACTGGCTTCTGCTAGTGTAGATGCTACTATCAAACTTTGGAAGATGGACGGTACGGAACTAACGACCCTCAGAGGACATACCGCAGCCATTAGGAAAATTGCCATCAGCAGGGATGGGACAATGCTAGCTTCAGGTGGTGATGACAACACAATGATTTTGTGGAATTTGCCACAAATTCTCCAGCTAGATGCACTAGCTTATGGTTGCGCTCTGGTGCAAAATTATTTACAAAATAACACAGCAGTGGAAGAGAGCGATCGCTCTTTGTGCCATTAAGCTCTTGTACATCTATTACCACTGCCTTGGAAATCAAAAGTCAAATGTTCAGGAAATGATATGTCTTATCCTTCAGCACCTTGGACACTTGTGGGCGATGCTATTCAAACTCTGCATTTGGTCAATATTGAACAAGTGCGTTCACTTGTGCCGACAGAGTTAAATATTATTTCTGTATGGCCTGGTAAAACTCTTGGTGGTATCTATTTATCTCAGTATGAATCAGGCTCAGTGCTGCAATACAGCGAGTTAATTGTTGTCCCGGCTGTGGTGTTTTATCAAGGTAAAATAGGCCCTTGGATTTCCCATATATATGTAGATAATGCTGATTCTGTGGCTGGTGGGCGGGAAATTTGGGGACTACCCAAAGAACTGGCCGATTTTACCTGGGAAGGAGAAAATGTAACTGTGCGTCAAGGCGATAGACTGCTGTGCCATCTCAATTACAATCAGCAAAGTCTAGCATGGCGACAAAAGTTAGGCGCTTTTGGTTTCAGCGTCATGAATACTAATTTCTTGGCATTTCGGGCTGAACTTGATGCTCGTTTGGGTTTGGTGGGTTGTAACGTAGAAGTCCCGGCTACAAGTCCTTTTGCGGGAATCAATTTCAGTCAGCCTTTTGCTACTGTTTGTTGTGAGCAAATGAGGTTATGGGTTGATGCGCCACAAGTTGTGGGACAGAGAACAGGTGACATAATTTCTAGGTAAAAATAGTGAGCGTAGCTTACCGTAGGTATCGCCTGAATATCAAGATCATTTTTACCCAGTAAATAATCAGTAATTCTTTATGTATATTAATATTACAAAATCATAATTGGGTAAGTTTTGTGATAATTTTACACTTAATATTCTGAGTGTATTCAAATTCAACCAAAAGCTAGATACTGTTAGTTAAAGTCTATCTTTGCAACGTGTTTAGAGCTATTCCATATATTCAAAGTAAAGAGACTTGTCAATATATTTGCCTATGAAAAATTTGGTTTAAATATATGACCTTGGGAATAGGGACATGAAAAAATATTCAAAATCCCTGCATTTTTTACTGCTATGTAATTCTTCAATAATATTGATGCCAAATATCAAAATGTTTAGTTATGAAGATCACAGGCTTATAGCTTAATTTTATAAGGCTCAGGACTTACGCAAAAGTCACGTAATTACGTAATTATGTTTGCGTAGCATGTCCGGAACAGACGAACGATAGCGACATAATCGCCTCAAACTCTGGGATTGCTTCCCTTTACTAAGTTACGGTCGCAATGACAAATTTTGCTTACCTAAGTCCTGAGGATATAGAATTGATTCTTGATTTTTGATTTACTTAACGAGTTTTTGCACTTTAAACCCACTACAATAGTTGAGAAAAATGAAAAATTTAGTAAGTGATATCCTGAATGAAAATACTAAATCGCTGATAAAATCATCTCCAATATACCAAATTTTAGATAACAAATTTCATGCAAATAAGCTAGCTGTTGCCGGAAAAAGGCTTGATATTTGTGCCAATGAACTAGCTATTTATTTGCTTCATGTTGGTAGCAAGAAGTATGTATTACGCGATAAAGTCTGCCTAGAAATTGGCAGTGGATGGTTGCTGACTCACTCATTGCTTTTTTACCTTCTGGGAGCCAAAAAGATTTATGCAACGGATATAGAACCTTTATTACAGAACGAATATATTGCCAAAGCTGTATCTAAGTCGGTAAATTGGAGTATATTAGACAGTCTATCGACATTTGAAGATCGTGAACTAATAAAATATCGTCTCGAAAAATTGCTGTCAGTCAAAAATTTTACTGTAGAAAAATTACAAGAATTTGGTATAGAATACATTGCTCCCATCGATTTATCTCAACGAATGCCTAGTGAAGAAAAAATAGATTTTATCTTTTCTAAATCGGTGTTAGAACATGTACCAGTTGATGATGTAGTACCACTGTGCGAAAACCTGATCAGTGGACTTTCTAAAGATGGTTTTATGTTTCATCTCATTCATTTATCTGATCACAGAGATTTATTCAATAAGCCATTTGATTTTTTGATTTATCCACAAGAGGAATATTCAAGATACTTACAAACAAGGTGGGGAAATCGCATTCGCCGTAGCCAATGGCAACAAATATTTTCTAACTTCAAAGACTTAAACTTTAAATTTCTATTTGAGTGGTCATGCAATGATAAATCATTACCAGACAAAATAGACTCTTGTATTCAATATACAGATGAAGCAGACTTGAGAATTTCTCACATCGGTGTTTATATGACCCGCAAAGATGGATAAAAATTACGGGCGCGATCGCACCCGTTTGTGAGCCTCATAAGTTAACTGATATTTAGCACTTTCCTTAATATTACTTGGTCTTCCACCTTAGCTTTCAAGCGCCCATTTTCTACATCACGAATCCAACTTTGGCTTTTACCTGTTAACTTGGCTAATTCCCTCTGGGAAAGTTTTAAGTTTTTTCGCGCTTGCAAAATTTCTTCGCCAGGTAATTCGCTTGTCTTTACGGCCTTTCTTCGGCTTTTGACAGTTCGCCTTTGCTTTTTTTGGGAGTCGGATATTTGCTGTTCCCACTCCGTAGGTAATTCAAAAGACAAAATCCGCGCATTCATTAACAGATTCCATTTACCACGGGGGCCGGAATCCGTGAGGCGGGTATTACCACCACCGTCATTAATCCAAAATTCCAATGCTTCGTCTGGATCTTCGGGAATACCCATTAACTTCGCCCACAAAGGTTGAATTTCTAAAGGGTAAGTTACTGGATCAAACATCGGTTTGATGCCATGATGATTGAGAATTTCTAGGTCACTTTCAAAAGTTCGCAGCAAGCGTTTACGTTCTTCGCGTTGTCTAGATGCAACAGCAACTTTTTCTTCCCCATAAGCGATGCGTAGCAAAGTAGGAATAGTGATGCGTTGTTCTTTGCCCATTTTGGTTTTAAACAGCAACCATAGCATCATGCGAACTGCGCCTTCATGCTGCTGCCAAATACTCATAACTGTAGTTAACAGCGTTTTAGGTAGACTGCCATATTGATAAAATGCTGTTCGCTCTTTACATGCTTGTTTATTTAAGAAATACTTTGCCCAGATACCGGCTTTGACTTTAAAAGTTAGTCCAATCAAATATTTGCACCCTAAAT
This sequence comes from Cyanocohniella sp. LLY, assembly GCA_022241785.1. GTDB lineage: Bacteria > Cyanobacteriota > Cyanobacteriia > Cyanobacteriales > Nostocaceae > Cyanocohniella. Next base: position 49,478 of record JAKOMP010000029.1, read on the forward strand.
CGTCTTCTTGGAAGTGATGCTGAATATTGATTAAGTGCCATAGGCGGCTTTTTGTCACGGAAAATCCTGGGACTCGTCCTTGTTGGGGCCAGTCAATGGAAATTACCAACGAACAAGCCTGCTGGACGATGTTTTTCATTAAAGCCAGTTTGGCATTTTTACTGAGGTCTTTTCGTTTTTCCAAGCCTAAATATTTCTCAATTTGGCGTTCGTCAATGGTAAATTCTTCCTCCCAAGGTTGATCTGAGGATGTAGCATAGGCGGCAAACATCAAATGAATACAAGTAGCGCGAATATCCAGGGACTCTATTGCGGCTAACTCGGTGACGCGATTTTGAGTTGGGACATCGCCATTGTTAACCGGGAATGGATCTTGGATGTGAAAGGCGATCGCACCTCTTCCTTGTTTGAGTTTACGGCCATAACAGAGGTATCCTTCGCTATCAATTTCCCAATTGAGAGATGTCCGTTGCGCCAAGACATTGCAAGCTTCCCAGATGGCGATCGCTGAAGCAAACGGAGTATTTTTACCGTTGGCGAATAAATCGTGACTGGGAGCATCTCTCGGCTCAACTTTGCATCTACCTTTTTTAGCTTGCCAAGGTATGGGCAAATTGGTTGGACAAGCCATTACACATTGCGGTTCGGGATAATAGCCTTCACAGTTATTACAAAGAGCAGGATCTATCCAATATTCATCGTTCTCTAGTTTGATTGCACCCGTCGGACATTGGGGGCGGCAGTTGTCACATCCAACGCAACTGTTGTTAGGAATTGTATAAGGCATACGGCTATCGGGCTTCTTCCCACTCTAATCGTTGAGATGTTTGGTATAAGTCTCCCTGGATGTTTTTTATTCGTCACTTGCCACCAAATTATCTTTCCAGCAAGAAAAATTTCTTACTGCTGGCATAATTCCCCACATCCGTATTTAAAATACACATCCAATTGGCAGCTTATTTAAGCTTTTGAGGCTGCTGTGGATTACTTCTTTATTAACTATACATTTCATAAATACGGGCATAGATTTGTTCGTAATGAGCCTAGGTGGCTTTCTTAATACTTTAATCAAAAGTTAGCTGACAAACTGTTTTGTTTGACCAGAGAGACTTACCTAAAGTGTTTTCAAAGAACATATATGTAAATTATTACTAGGCTTCATTATGTTTATTAATAATTTTAATATTTAACGCAGATTAATTTTCTGTTGTTAAATATACAATTTGCTTTATCCATACATTAATGTTTAATCTAGTTTTTGATTTAAAAAATATAGAAGAAATCGAATTATAAAAAAGTTCAGTTTTATTATTTTATAGATAACAAAATGATTATTATTGAATGTAATAAACAAACATATGAAATGTATATATAGCTACGGTCTTCGACATATTTTTGTTTGTAACAGCAGTCAAGATGAAAATCAATTGCATTGAACACAATAATAAGGTGTACTATTTAAGTTTTTCCTGAATGCTGTAAAAAACAACCAGTTCGATAAAACCCAGTTTTTAGTTGGGTTCTAAATCATTTGTCAGTTACTAACTGTTAGTTTATTAATAGCAAAAACTTTCATTTAATAAATAAAACTAGTAAAAATACACCAAAAATATCAGAAAGTCATGAAACTTTAATCAACGAAAAAATAATTGATTAATAGTAAAAAAAGACAATCATCTTGGGTTAGGATGATGATTAAAGTACAAACAATTTTGTAGGCGGAATTGCCGAGGGTTTATTCATGACACAACTAACAGGATTGACATTTGGAGGTAATACCTGGACACCTAAATTTGCCCAGGAAATTGACTTAGAAAAATGTATCGGCTGCGGCAGATGCTTTAAAATCTGTGGTCACAATGTATTGAGTTTGAAGGCACTCAACGAAGACGGAGAATTTGTAGAGGATGAAGATGATGATGAAATTGAACGTAAGGTGATGGTTATTGCCAACCCAGAAAACTGTATTGGTTGTGAAGCTTGTGCCCGAATTTGTTCCAAAAATTGCTACACTCATGGGGCATTAGATAATTAATGCATGGGTGAATTGCTTACAGTGTTGATTGTTACAAGAGGCACTATCAGCATCAAGCATGAATATTTAAGCAAGGTATCTAGAGGGGAATATTAAATACTTACTGTAACTAGCAAAGAGTTCACAGTAAGCAGATTTATAAATCGTAAATTGTTAGCTATTGACAAAATTATACTTGCTGATAATTGAACTGGATCAATATTAGATCTAATAGTGCCATCTGGGAACAATTATTTTTTTGTAAGCACAAGGTTCTTCCGTCGTAGGAATTAAATATAGCGTGAAATTTCTGGGGGAAAGATGTGAAATGATCTGGAAAATTCCCCCAATTTCTGTAAGTGTGAGCTAGAACGTTAATAAGTGAAAAGAAAAAACGCTGCCCTGTCAATGTGTAAAAGCAAAAGTGGGGAGTGGGCTTGCCGTGAGCGTAGCCGAACGGGAGTGGGGAGTGGTGAGTAGGTGAGACCAGCGCGGTCTTCTCCCAAAGGGAGAGGCTAGCGCCAAGGGGGTTTCCCCCATGAGCGACTGGCGTACAGCCTGCGGCATCCGGAGGCATCACCCGAAGGGAAATAGGGAAATAGTTATCACATGAATCACTAATACCGAATACCTATTTTCCAATTCCAGAAAATCACACCTTTAATGATGGCTTATAGAGCAGGTAGCACCTATGCAAAAAGTTCCTGTTTCACTATGGACTCTGGTTGCTGGTATAGTAGTTACAGTAATCAGTATTTGGATCGGTCAAAATAATACTCTACTGCCAGAACAAGCATCGCAACAAGCGCCCTTGGTAGACGCATTTTTCAATGTCATGTTTACCATTGCGATGGCACTATTTCTGATTGTTGAAGGAACGATTCTAATTTTTCTAGTTAAGTATCGTCGTCGTGCAGGTGATGACACCGATGGTACACCAGTAGAAGGCAATCTTCCCTTAGAAATCTTTTGGACAGCAATCCCCGCTGTCATTGTCGTTGGTTTGGGCATTTACAGTGTAGATGTGTACAACCAAATGGGCGGATTTGAGCCGGGGAGTCATCCTCATGCTATGGCTCATGTAAGTGGTAGTGCTATTGCTGCGACTCTCGATGACACCTCAGCATCTGCAACTACCGCCAACATTGGTATTGGTGCATCTCCCAAATCACAAGGCAAACAAGCAGACTTGATTGTTGATGTCCAAGGAATGCAGTACGCCTGGATATTTAACTATCCCCATAGTGGCATTACCACTGGAGAATTACACGTTCCCATTGGTGCTGATGTACAACTGAATCTTTCAGCACAAGACGTGATTCACTCATTTTGGGTACCACAGTTCCGGTTGAAGCAAGACGCACTTCCCGGTATCGCCACTCAATTACGCTTTGTCGCCACAAAAGTAGGTACATATCCTGTAGTTTGTGCAGAACTGTGTGGTGGTTATCACGGTTCCATGCGGACACAAGTAATAGTCCACACCCCAGAAGAATTTGATAATTGGCTAGCACAAAGCCAAATCGCTCAAGCGCAAGACCTCAATCAAGCCGTAGCAGTAAATCCGGCGGAACTATCAACATCAGAGTTTCTTGCACCCCACATTCATGACTTGGGTGTCAACAAAACCACCCTCGCCCAGATTCAAAAGTAGCCAAAATAATGCGTAGTTGAAAATTCGTAATGACAATCATTGAGAAATTGTACTCATTATTTAATTACGAATTACGTACAGCCTGGCGGCATCCTTGGGCTGCTATTACGAATTATGAATTATCTAAAATAGCTTATGACACAGGTAGAATTTCCCCGGAACACGCCACCCGAAGGAAATCCAGAAACAACGGCGGAAAACCATCCCCAGGCGTGGAAATGGACTGACTATTTCACATTTAATGTGGATCACAAGGTAATTGGCATTCAATACCTAGTGACAGCATTTGCGTTTTATCTCATCGGTGGACTGATGGCTGTGGCTATCCGCGCCGAACTAGCAACACCAGAGTCAGATTTACTCGACCCCAACTTATATAACGCCTTCATGACCAATCACGGGACGATTATGATCTTCCTGTGGATTGTTCCCAGTGCCATTGGGGGATTTGGTAACTATCTCATTCCCTTGATGGTTGGGGCGCGGGATATGGCGTTTCCCAAACTAAATGCGATCGCCTTTTGGTTAAACCCACCAGCCGGACTACTAATTTTAGCTAGTTTTATCTTTGGTGGTTCCCAATCTGGTTGGACAGCTTACCCACCATTAAGCTTGGTGACAGCACCCATCGCTCAGACTCTCTGGATATTAGCGATCGTTTTGGTAGGAACTTCCTCAATTTTGGGTTCGGTGAACTTTGTGATCACCATCCTGATGATGAAGGTTCCCAGCATGAAATGGGATCAACTACCCTTATTTTGCTGGGCAATCTTAGCCACTTCAGTCCTCGCACTACTTTCTACACCCGTATTAGCTGCGGGTTTAGTGCTGTTGTTGTTTGACCTCAACTTTGGCACATCCTTCTTTAAACCAGATGCCGGCGGTAACGTCGTGATTTACCAACATTTATTCTGGTTTTATTCCCACCCGGCAGTATATCTAATGATTCTGCCCATCTTCGGCATCATGTCCGAAGTCGTCCCAGTTCATGCCCGTAAACCGATTTTTGGTTATAAAGCGATCGCCTATTCTAGCGTTGCTATTTGCGTAGTCGGTTTATTCGTTTGGGTTCACCACATGTTTACCAGTGGTACACCCGGTTGGATGCGGATATTCTTCACAATTTCCACCCTCATTGTTGCCGTACCCACTGGCGTGAAAATATTTGCCTGGGTTGCTACCCTTTGGGGTGGTAAGATTCGCTTCACCAGTGCCATGCTTTTCGCCATTGGCTTACTTTCCATGTTCGTCATGGGCGGCTTAAGCGGCGTGACAATGGGAACAGCCCCCTTTGATGTTCACGTCCACGACACATATTATGTAGTGGGACACTTCCACTACGTCCTCTTTGGTGGTTCCGTGTTTGGCATTTACGCCGGTATTTATCACTGGTTCCCCAAAATGACCGGACGCAAGCTGAATGAAACCTGGGGACGCATTCACTTTGCTCTCACCTTCGTCGGCACTAACTTAACCTTCCTCCCCATGCACGAATTGGGTTTAAAAGGAATGCCCCGACGCGTTGCCATGTATGACCCCCAATTTGTTGATCTCAATCAACTTTGTACCATTGGTGCATTTGTCTTAGCCATATCAGTCATTCCTTTTACTCTCAACATTGTGCAAAGTTGGCGCAAGGGAGAATTGGCAGGTGATAATCCTTGGCAAGCCTTGAGCTTAGAATGGACAACCAGTTCACCACCCCTGATTGAAAACTGGGAAGAATTGCCCGTTGTTACTCATGGCCCTTACGACTACGGCCACATTGAAGTACAACCAGTCGGCACACAAGAAATTAGCGCTTAGTAAAATCTTCCCTTTATCCTGTTCTTGTCTCTGTGTTCTCTGCGTCTCTGTGGTTAATTAAAGATTTTTAAACCACAGAGGCACAGAGGGCGCAGAGGGAGAGGAAAAATATAACTGTTCAAAGGGGGAGATGAAAAGTCTTAATTCACTAAATAACCCCAGTTAGAGATTTAGAGGGTAAACAATATGACTGTAGCAACGACAAGTGAACATCACGAAGAACATCATCCAGATTTACGCATTTGGGGATTATTGACATTCCTTTGTTCCGAATCACTGATGTTTGGGGGCTTTTTTGCTACCTATTTGTTCTTTAGAGGCATTACAGAAGTTTGGCCACCAGAAGGAACAGAAGTAGAATTATTTTTGCCCGCGATTAACACCATTATTCTGGTATCTAGTAGTTTCGTCATTCATTTAGGTGATGTGGCGATTAAAAAGAATAATGTTATGGGAATGCGGTTTTGGTATCTTGTAACTGCACTTATGGGGGCAGCTTTTTTAGTTGGTCAGGTTTATGAGTACATGAATTTAGGCTATGGACTGACTACTAACGTTTTCTCCAACTGCTTTTATATCATGACAGCGTTCCACGGTTTGCACGTATTTGTGGGACTGTTATTGATATTAGGTGTAGTGTGGCGATCGCGTCGTCCCGGACATTATTCTGCTACCAAACATACTGGCATCGAAATGGCAGAAATGTATTGGCACTTTGTGGACATTATTTGGATTATTTTGTTCACTTTAGTGTACATTTTGACTTTGTTTTAGAGACTAGAGACTAGGGGCTAGGGACTAGGTAAAAATTTTCCCAATCCCTAATCTCAGGTTCCCAATCCTCAGTTCCCAAAGGAGATTACTATGCAACTTGACGCGAATAAATTTTCATGGTTTCAGGTTCCTGAAGATATCAAAAAGTTATTAATACTGGCAGCACAAACTTGGGAAAATACTACGGAATCAGAAAAATACATTCATCAAGCCTTAGCTAAGACTGGGGATAATACAGAGGTTTTAGTATCAGCATATAGGTTTTTTTATTATAAAAATAATTATTCACTTGCGCTACAAACAGCAGCCAAAGTTTTAGATAAAATTAAAGAAACAGAAAACTTTCCCGATAATTGGGAAGAACTTCAACCCATATTAGTGAAACGCCAAGAAGAACCCCAAATCAGATTGTACTTGAATGCTTATGCTGCTTCTGGTTTGGTCTTAGCAAAATTAGGGGAAATTGAGCAGGCAAAAGAAATCAGTAATAGAGTCAAGCAAATTGACGAAAAAAATGATTTCGGAGCCGGAATCCTATGGGATATTTTGACGCGTCCAGCAGAAGAAGACGATTAATTACTCAACCATCAACAGCCATGAATAATTTTTTCATCTACCAACCTGTTTCTTTATCTGACAATCCCACTTCCAACCCTTTTCCTGCTACTATTTCCATACCAGTGTTTCCTAGCCTTCCCGATAGTCCCAACAACTATCCACCTCCTTTAATAGTCTTGCCTCAATCTTCCCAATTGACATTTTAATGATGATCAAAGGTAAGGATTGGCTCGTAACTGGAGATGGTCAGTATCAAGTTTGTAAATCTGTACGAGCCTGGGATTTATTGAGGGAAAATTACCGTCTCTATCGGTTTTTAGCAGAGCTAGAAGACGTTCTCAATCAAGTGGACGATGAATCTAGTCGTCTGCCAGAAATCCGAATGCTGGTCAGACGTTTGATTATCAATTCTTACTGGGTACAAAGTCAAAATTTAGAGCCTGATACCAAAACGGGGAACTCTGTTTTACTCCTATACGATGAATTGGGTTTTCCTTTGACAGTGCAAACGGTAACATTTGCACCAGGAACGCGTTCAAACACTCATAATCATGGAACCTGGGGAGTAGTTGCTGTGTTAAAAGGTCAAGAAAAAAATACCTTTTGGCGACGTACCCCCAGCCCAGATTTTGCCGACACAATTGAACCAACGGGAGAAATAACTTTATCTCCTGGAGATATTGTCAGCTTCACATCCGATGCAATTCACAGTGTTCAAGCAGTGAGTGAGGAACCTACTGTAACTTTTAATCTTTACGGGGAAACTGATCCAAAACAGAGATTTGAGTTCAATTTAGTGACTCATCAAGCAAAGAATTTTTGATGAGGGGGTGACTAAGGGACTTCCAACTAAAAAAATATCCCATTGCTGGGGTAGGTAGGGGAGCAGGCTTCGCCGTGAGCGTCAGCCGTTAGCGTAGCTTCCCGAAGGGTACGGGAGCAGGGGGAAGACAACAAATATTATTTGAGTAAATTGAATAATTTATTCTTTGGAAGTCCCTAACTAACCTCTAATCCCTTTTCCATCCGTTATTTATTTACATCAGGAGCAGACAATGCCTAGAGTGATTTTCTACAGCAAACCAGGTTGTAAGGGTGGTATTAAGCAAAAAGTATTGCTAACCGCTGCTGGTCATGAAGTGGTGGCATATGACATTCTCTCGGAACCTTGGACAGTTGAGCGCTTGCGATCTTTTTTTGGCGATCGCCCGGTAAGCGAATGGTTTAATCCTTCTGCTCCCAAGGTAAAATCTGGTGAGGTAGTCCCGGAAAAATTGGATGCACAAACAGCCTTGGTGCTGATGTTGCAAGACCCTCTGTTAATTCGTCGTCCTTTGCTAGAAGTAGGCAATCGCCGTGAAGTAGGTTTTGATGTCGAAAAAATTGACGCTTGGATTGGCTTAAAGCCTGTGGATGAGTCTTTAAAACAAGTGAGCGAAAGCCTCATGAGCCAAAATTTACAAGGCTGCTCTCACGGTCACGGTCACGGTCATGAGCATCACCATCATAAAGGTCATTAGCAAACTGTGAACTGTTCCGTCCCTCTGCAATTTGTTGAGGGACGGTTTTGTGTGGCGTAAGAGTAATAAAAATAACCCCTAAATATTTTGACTTTGGACAAAAAGAAGTTGGTTCGCGAGTATTACTCGCGAACCAAAAAACTAGTCATCAGAAATTACCCCAGTTATTTTTCAAACTGAGTCAAACTGAGTTAAACGCCTAAAGCCTAAGAAAATTTACGCGGCTTTTTGTTTATCAGGTGTTGATTTTGACTGCTTCTTGACAACAGGATGCTTGGTTCGTTGCGTTTGAGCCTGACCTTGAACTCGACCGATTGAATTTCCTCGGGTTTTGGGAGAACGGGCAGGTGTACCAATCTCAGAAATAATTCTTTGAAAATCGCGTTGTACGGCACTGGGAGTCATGATTGTATCACTTTCAGGTTTTAAATAACGCTCCCAGGGTCTAGGTCAAACACAAATGAACGCTGACTATAGGCGCTATCTGCTACTAAGACGCACAATTTTCCCTGCCAGGGCAGTGATGAATCACATATCACTTCGGAAATTTGTTCATTACCCACATCAACACCAGTTTTATCAAGTGATACCCTTTCTCCTGATATTG
>JAKOMP010000030.1 GCA_022241785.1 Cyanocohniella sp. LLY
ATCGGCTTGTTTCAATTCTGAGGCAGCCCATTTTTCCATTATCCACCACCCTGATTACTATCTCATTTCAAAACTATACCTACTAAGCTTTCTAGCTATTTTTAAGTAAGTTGTAGTTTTGTTGAGAAAGATCCGGGTAATGGATAGCCTACAAGGGAAGGGGTTGGGGTTAGGTTCCGTCGAATTCACGTTAATTAAAGAATATCGGTTCCGTCTCCCACCATTTTTGAACAAAAGGTTGTCGGCTGGTATTAGTACCACAATGAATTTCCCCGCCACCTCGAAAATAAGGTTCCCAATCATCGATAAAGTGACAAACTAAACTCAAAGGTTCTAAAACCTCTTTAACATAAGCTTCAAATTGACATTGATCATTTACTTTCGGCCCAAATGGTTTAGGAATAGCAAGATGCTGTTTGAGAGCAATCATATTGACCATATTGGGGAAAAAAGTTTCAGCTCGTCCATCACCATTATCTTGAAACAAAGCAGGTAAGTCGATAATATCTTCTTCCTCTAAACCTAGTTCTTGTTTCAAAACACCTCGATTCCAGTTAATATATTCCTGAAATTGTTGGTTGTCACGAGTTAATTTTTCATTCTCCAGAATATCATTCACACTAATATCAGCAGGTTTGTTATAAAGCCGTTTTCCTTGCCGCAATAATACCTGAGAATGTCCCTCATTGCGTAAGCGGTCGAGCAGTTCATAACACTTACCAGGACTAGCTAAAACTAGTTTAAAGCCTTTAGGGTTCGGAGCAGGAACAAAGGTCATAAATTCATCAATGTGACCTACACTCAGCCAGTCAGAAAATATTTCCAAAGGGGCTTGAATTTTTTGGGCGTAAAAAAAGTCTCGTAATACTTTTAACATCCGGCGTGGCTGGGGAATAATTTCTTTACGTGTTCCTCCAAATATCAAACGACCGAAGGGATAATTAACACCATTTACTGTGACTGGTGGAGAAACTTCTAAATTTCCAAAAGAATCTAATTTTGTAGGTTCGTGGCGGCTTTTACGGGTCACATAACCAAAGTCAATTCCTAATAATTTGCGTTGGGCGAAGTGAATTAATCCGCGATCGCGTGGCGAATCAAGTACTACGTGCATCATCTGTCCCGGTGCTTGAGTGTAACCAACTTCAATTTCGTCTCGCATCCAAGGATCATCTTGATGAAACTCAAAAGGCACAGGATCTAGTTGCGCGTCGGCTTTACCTACAACTTTTCTTAGTTCCTCAATAAATTCTGCGTTAACTCCTGTAGATAAACGAGAAACAAAGACAGTAATTGGCGGTAAAGTATTAGGAGTCATCATCCAAGGTGCAACTCGAAAAACCACGCGATCGCTGTAGACGGTTTTTCCCTCTTTCATGAGATTTAAACTAATCTCAACTATGCCATCAAAGTCAAAATCTGGATAAGTTAGTCCCTCAATGGCCAGGATAATATCTCGGTCGGTATTTCTAATTTTTGCTTTGTTTCTTCGGGTCCCTATTAACTCATAGCCACTTCTATCTACTTCGTCATAAATACGAATACGTTTGGCGGTGTCTTGATTTACTGATAAGTAAAGTTCGCATCCAGAAGGTAAAGTTCTTAAACCAACTTTGCGAACCATCATAAAGTTAAAATCTTTGAGATCCAGCAATCCTTTAATATAATTATCTTCGCCATCATACCGGCCATCAGCATGAATAAGGTCACGATCGCTATTGACTAATAAGATGGCACCATGATTATTAATTCCCCATTGCCAATCCCCTTTATGAGGATTATTTTCTTCTATAACTCCATCTCGATCTGCATCCACATCTAGACAAATCCGTAGACAAGTTAGTTTGAGTTGCAGTTGACTTAGTTGATTACCATTATCATCTTGAAAGGTTATTTGTAGAGATCGGTCTTTTGGTTGATCACTAAAGGTTCTCGCTAAAAGGGTAATCTCTGGAATTTCCTTGAGAGGAACCGGAGTTTGTGTAGCAAGGAGTTGATTAGTGCTAGAGTAAACTTCGATTTCTCCTTGGATTTTGAAAGTCACAATTGCGTCCTCAGCAGGCGCAAGATTTTTTAAATAAATTGGCAATGGCTGACCAACAACTAAAACATCTTCATAGTTATTACTTTTTGCGGAAGAAGATGAGCGAAGGTCATTAGATCTTTCAAGTTGTAATAAACTTCTCATAACTTGTGATTATCAAGATATTGTGACTGTTTTAGTTTCTCATAACTAATTTTGCAGGTATATCATCCCTGATGCAGAGAATTTTTACCTCATCAAACAGCTTTTACCTTTTAGCGGCTATCTATTTATCGCCCCCAAGCAATGGCGGGAATTTAAGTGATAACACGGTACAATCCAAAGGGAATTTTATTGTGACAAATGCGGGTTAAGGATGGAATCCAACTTTCTGACGGCTGTTTTTCTGCCCCTAGCTTTGTTTATCATCATGCTAGGCATGGGGTTAACCTTGACTTTGGATGACTTCAAGCGAGTTGTGATCTATCCCAAAGCTGTGGTGATTGGCTTGGTGGCGCAGTTAATTATGTTGCCGATAGTGGGTTTTGGCATTGCTTCTGTATTTCCCCTGGAGCCGCAATTAGCTGTAGGTGTGATGATTTTAGCAGCCTGTCCCGGTGGCCCTACTTCTAATATGATTACGTTTTTGGCTGGGGGAGATGTTGCTCTGTCTGTGACGTTGACAGCCATTAGTAGTTTAATTACGGTTTTTACCATTCCTTTGGTAGTCAATTTATCAATGCAGACATTTTTAGGGGAAGGGACAACCCTACAGTTACCTTTCTTAAATACAGTTTTGCAGATTGCGGTGATTACACTTGTACCTGTAGCAATTGGCATGATAGTCAAGCGGTCTGCACCAGGAATAGCAGGCAAAGCAGATAAACTTGTGAAGTGGCTGTCTTTATTTTTCCTGGCGGTGGTAATTACTGGGGTGCTGTTGCGAGAACGAGATAATGTTATTTCTTACATCATAGATGTAGGCTGGGTGACTTTGGTTTTGAATGTGGTAACAATGGCTTTAGGTTTAGCTATTGCCACGTTAACCCGTTTAGGAGAAAAAGCCGCTACAGCAATTACAGTAGAAGTGGGTATTCAAAATGGGACTTTAGCCATTGCGATCGCCTCTACGCCGACACTACTCAATACCCCCACAATGGCTATTCCTGCGGCAATTTACAGTCTGTTAATGTTTGTGACTGGTGCTGGATTTGCTTGGTGGGCTAGTCGTCGCCAAGGCTTGTTGAAAGCATATAAGTAGGAAAATCATATGTCTTGGATGGAATTAAGTCTCGATACAACTCATGAAGCGGTTGATTGGGTTTGTACGCTGCTGGCTGAGACTATTGATATTAATGATGTTTATATTACAGAATATGCTGAATCGGACTCGGCTCATTCTGATTGGTCATTTACGATCCGCTTATATTTACCCTACGATGTCAGTTCACGGACGCGTGTAGAAAAAATTGAAACTTTGCTTTCATCTTTACAGCGTACTGGTTTGACAACAGATATTCAAACTTCTATAGTGGCAGAAAAACATACGGATGTACTGAAACCACTGGTACATGAAATTGGGCAACGATTTGTTGTCGTAAATTCGGATACACCCAATCAATCTGAGACAGCAGATAAAATCACTTTAAAACTCAAGAAAACTCTCGCTTTTGGCAGTGGGTTACATCCAGCAACCATTGTTAGTCTGCAATTACTAGAACGGTACATTGTCCCTAATATGCAGGTGCTGGACTTTGGCTCAGGTTCAGGTATTTTGAGTGTAGCAATGGCAAAACTTGGCGCTAATGTTTTAGCCCTCGATAATGATAGTGTTGCGGTCCAAGCGACTCAGGAAGTCGTAAATCTTAATGGTGTCGGGCCACAAGTACAGGTGATGCAAGGTAGCCTGGGATGTGGTAGCGATATGGGGCATTGGATGGGTGGAAATACAGTGAATAACGTAGCAAACATTGCAGCAAAAGACACATTTGATTTGGTTGCTGCAAATGTTTTAGCACGGGTACATATTGCCCTCGCTGATGACTTTCGGCAGGCGCTACGTCAAACTGAAGCACAACCCGGATGGCTAATTACTGCCGGCTTTACTACAGATAATGAAGAAAATGTCACCACCGCCTTAATTGAAGCAGGATTCGAGGTGAGCGATTGTGAACGCTTAAACGAATGGGTTGCACTTGCTTATCGTCTGAAAAGGTAAAAGGAACGTGAGATCAACGGATTTTAAAAACCCTGCTTCCATTTCTCTCAACGCCAGTTATTCATGGGGGCTTCCCCTCTGACCGCACTGGCTCCTCTGCAAGCTACGGTGTACACACAAATAAATGATCTAATCACCCCAAATCCTTCACAAGTAGCGTGTGTTGTCGCACTGTATCGCAACGCACCATGAATGTTTGTTTGCCGGTGCGTTATGGGCTTTAGTCCTAACGCACCCTACTGGCGTGACACAGCTAAGATGTTGCATTAAATTTATCTTGTAGGATGGGCATCTCGCCCGTCCGGTGCAGGCAAGACTTCCCTGCGGGACGCTACGCGAACGGCATGAGCGCTCAGTCGATAGCTTGCGTGGCGTAGCCATACGCTGCCCGCACTACAAGAGTTATATCTATCACCCCATGGCCCTATTTCCTTACTCCCCCTCCACCTGGGCGCGATACTCATCCGCCGTTAAAGCATCCAGCACTTCATCGGGATCATTGACGCGCACTTTTAAGAACCAGCCTTCACCGTAGGGGTCTTCTGCTACTTCTTCAGGAGATTCAATTAAAGCTTCATTGCGTTCTATGACTGTGCCGGTTACTGGTGCATTCAGGTCTTCTACAGCTTTTACAGATTCAATTGAACCAAAAGTTTCTCCTTTGGTAAGCAGGTCACCAATGTCTGGAAGTTCCAAAAATACAACATCGCCCATTTGGTCTACTGCAAACTCAGTAATGCCGATGGTAGCAATTTCACCATCTAGTCTTACGTATTCATGAGTATCCAGGTATCTAAAATCCTGAGGATATTCAAACGACATATCACTTACCTTTCCAAATCAAAATAATTAACGCCCCAAAAGTCATTCAAGTGATGGTTGGTAATTAACCATACTGTAGATTGAGTAACTCAAATCACATTATTCCTTAAAAACATCAAAGGATATCAATTAGTGACACGATTTTTTGAACGATAAAAGGGACGTTTCACTACAACACCAGGGTAAGCTTTACCACGAATTTCTACTTCTAGCGGCTGTCCCACTTTTGTTAACTGGGTAGGAACATAGGCTAAGGCAATGGGATAACCCAGTGTAGGCGACAAAGTTCCACTAGTCACCTCTCCCACCACTTGCCCTGCTGATAAAACTGGGTAGCCATGACGGGCAATATTCCGGCCTGACATTTGTAAACCTATGAGTTGGCGTTGCACTCCCTCGGCTTTTTGCTGTGCTAAAACTTCCCGACCGATAAAATCACCTTTGGTATCGAGGTGAACCAGCCAGCCCAAACCAGCCTCTAAGGGGGTTGTATTGTCGTCAATATCTTGCCCGTAGAGTGCCATTGCTGCTTCTAATCTTAGGGTGTCTCTGGCACCAAGTCCGCAGGGCGTAACACCGGCTTGATGAAGTTTTTGCCATAATTGTTTGCCCTCATCTGGATCTAGCATCACTTCAAAGCCATCTTCTCCTGTGTACCCTGTACGGGCGATAAAGGCAGGTTGACCCAGAATGGTGGCTTGTAAATGTCCAAAAGCGGGAATTGGTTGTAAGTCTTCTTGTACCCAAGGCTGGAGATATTTAAGTGCTGTTGGCCCTTGCACAGCAATTAATACTTTTTCTGGTGAAAGGTCTTGGAACTGTACCTGATTTAAATCAAGGTTTTGTAATAGCCATGTTTTGTCTTTATCAGTGGTTGCCGCGTTAACAACGATCGCAGCTCTTTGTATATCAGTATTATCTTCTCCTTGATAATAAACAATAATGTCGTCAATAATACCCCCCTGGGGATTTAACAAGACGGTGTATTGTGCTTCACCTGGTTGTAACCGCTGCAAGTCTGAAGGTACTAAACGCTGAAGTTGGTCAATCAAATGTTGACCTTCCAGGGTAAATTTACCCATGTGGGAAATATCGAACATGCCAGCGTCATTTCTTACCGCCGCGTGTTCGTGACTAATACCAGAAAATTGTACAGGCATTTCCCAACCGCCAAAGCTGGTAAAGCGGGCTTTGAGTTCTACACCCAGTTGATATAAAAAAGTTCGTGCCAAGGATTGAGTAATATTTTCTTGATGAGCCACAGGTATTTGTGCGATCGCATATCAACATCTATATATCCTACGGCACGATTATTGGGTGCTGCGATCGCATCTTTTACGCATTGATCTTCTCTTAGTTGTATTTAAGCCACTCACTGGCTTCTAGCCTCAGGGTGTTAATGTACCGCCTCACATAGAATCGGTATGACTGAAATATAGTGTGATTTATTCTTGCAAACTTACTTAATTTAGGCAACAAGGTCATTCTCTGTTAATCAACATTAGTTGTTAAAAATTTACAATTAATAATTATTGTTTAATAAATCTTTTAACTATTTGCCTAACTGTCTTAAATGTCTTCTCATTTTACCATTTTTGATTTAACTATCTGCTTAACTGTCTTAAATGTCTTAACTGTCTTCTACTTTGGCAATTAATTATTCAACTATTTAGTTAACGACTTCAATCTACGGATTGCTTTTTTTTTCTAACTATGAAAAGTTAAAGAAACAGAATGAGTTCCTAAAAATTTATCTGCCGACATCGTCAATAAGTAATCACTTAAACAAGTTTTTCAACTTTCCTATTTTTGGGTATGGAGAACTTCAAATAAAACATACATAGTTCGTTATTTGGATTAGGAATATCTTGTATTATCACCTTGACACGAACCACCACAAGCAAACCAGATGTGGGGATGTAGCTAGGGTGGTGACAATGCTTGTGAACTCCAATAGTGTTCAAAACAGCCACGAAATAAAGACAGCAAAAAGACCCCCAAGGAGGCTACGCGCAGATCATGCAACCCTTTGAACTGCCAGATTTTTATATGCCTTGGCCCGCACGGCTAAACCCAAATCTGGAAGCAGCGCGAGTACATTCCAAAGCGTGGGCTTACCAAATGGGGATACTTGGTTCACCCGAAGAAGCCCAAAGCTCGGCTATCTGGGACGAGCGGACATTCGATGCCCACGACTACGCCTTACTTTGCTCCTATACCCATCCAGATGCGCCGGGTACGGAACTTGACCTAGTAACCGACTGGTATGTTTGGGTGTTCTTCTTTGATGATCACTTCCTAGAAATATACAAGCGCACCCAAGACATGGCTGGGGCAAAGGAATATCTCGCCAGATTACCGACGTTCATGCCAGTATACCCCACCGATACCCTTCCAGTACCCACCAACCCCGTAGAGCAAGGCTTGGCCGACCTGTGGTCTCGCACTACGTTCACCAAGTCTGCGGACTGGCGGCTCCGGTTCTCCGAGAGTACCAAGCATCTCCTGGAAGAATCTCTGTGGGAACTCTCAAATATCCGCCAGGATCGAGTTGCTAACCCCATCGAATACATTGAGATGCGCCGTAAAGTTGGCGGTGCCCCTTGGTCAGCAGATCTCGTTGAACACGCCGTATTTGTAGAGATCCCGTCTGAAATCGCCGCAACTCGACCGATGCGTGTACTCAAAGACACATTTGCCGATGGGGTGCATCTTCGCAACGACCTCTTCTCCTATCAGAGAGAAGTAGAGGAGGAAGGTGAAAATGCTAACTGCGTCTTGGTCTTTGAGCGATTTCTCAATGTGAGTACCCAGGAGGCAGCTAACCTCACCAATGAACTGCTAACTTCGCGGCTACAGCAGTTCGACAACACCGCCATTACAGAGCTACCATCCCTCTTTGAGGAATACGGACTAGACTCGGTAGCTCGCGTCAACGTTCTGTTATATATCAAAGGACTTCAAGATTGGCAGTCGGGTGGTCATGAGTGGCATCTGAGGTCAAGCCGCTACATGAATAAAGGAGGGGACAATTCTTCTACACCACTCCTAGGCGGGCCCACAGGGCTGGGTACATCGGCGGCGCGGATTGGCTCGTTACACACTGCCTTGGGTTTGGGAAGGCTCAAGAGTTTCACTCACGTTCCATACCAGGCTGTGGGCCCAGTGACACTACCGCAGTTTTACATGCCGTTCTCTACAAGTTTGAATCGCCATCTGGATGCCGCGCGGCAGCATTCCCAGGAATGGGCGCGCCAAATGGGGATGCTGGACGCACTACCTGGCATTCCTGATGCCGTCATCTGGGATGACCACAAATTCGATGTTGCTGACGTAGCCTTATGCGGTGCGTTGATCCATCCGAATGCGTCTGCTTCTGAGCTAAATATAACGGCGTGCTGGCTGGTTTGGGGAACCTATGCTGACGATTACTTCCCGGCGCTTTATGGCCACAGCCGCAACATGGCGGGTGCGAAATTGTTCAACGCCCGACTGTCGGCTTTTATGCCTCTTGATGCCAGTCCTATTCCCGAACCGACCAACCCAGTGGAACGCGGCTTGGCTGATCTGTGGTCTCGGACAGCCGGCCCTATGTCCACAAACGCCCAGCGTCAGTTCCGCCGTGCTATCGAGGACATGACCGAAAGTTGGTTATGGGAACTCGCCAACCAGATCCAAAATAGGATTCCAGACCCGATAGATTATGTTGAGATGCGCCGTAAGACGTTTGGCTCGGATTTAACCATGAGCCTCTCTCGATTATCTCAGGGCGACGAGATTCCGCCGGAGATCTACCGCACCCGACCAATGCGCCAGCTGGATAATTCGGCAGCCGACTTCGCGTGTTTGACCAACGATATCTTCTCTTACCAGAAAGAAATAGAATTCGAGGGCGAACTCAATAACGGCGTGCTGGTCGTTCAGCAATTTCTCAACTGTGATTTGTCCCAGGCCGTTGAGGTTGTCAACGGACTAATGACTTGTCGGGCGCGCCAGTTTGAACACATCGTAGCCACCGAACTGCCGTCCCTTTTTGATGACTTCGACCTGGACGCAAGTACTCGCGAGAAACTGCAAGGCTACGTTGAGAAATTACAGCAGTGGATGTGCGGTGTACTCAAGTGGCATGTGACGGTGGATCGCTATAAGGAATTTGAATTGCGTAATAGTTCACCAGAAAGGCGGTTGCTCACTGGCCCTACAGGGTTAGGCACTTCGGCGGCGCGGATCAGATCGTTGGTCGGTGCAGGAGGTCTAAGTTGAATGGCACTAGGAAAAGAGAAAATCGTTGAGGCAGCAGGGGTGCAGAGGAGCGGAGGAGCAGGGGAGAAAGAAGAAGTTTTAGGCATACGAACGGGTATTTAAAAATTCCCCTTTGTACCCCTGCACCTCTGCAATCCTTACGCTGCATACCCTTGAGCTTAACGAGCGTGCCATTCGGTCTAAGTTCAATTGTTGGTCAAGTAGGGTCGGGTTCTTTTGGTGGTGAAGGGCTTGCTCTTCCTGCTTCCTGCCCCCTTCACCTCTGCCTTTCTGGTGAGTCCAATATCAGTCTTTGAGCGAGTGAAATCAGCTTTTTTAGTAACTAAAGAGTAGAAGGTTAGGTTATGACAGAATCTATTGAGTCAAATTTAGATGTTGAAAGTGGACAACCGCAACTAAGTTTGAGTACCGCAGCGGCGCGTAATTTGTCCACAACGACTAAATCTGCACCGCAGATGCAGAATATTAGCTCGCGGTGGTTATTGAAGATGTTGCCGTGGGTGCAAACAAAGGGTGGTACATATCGAGTGAACCGGCGGTTGACCTATACCGTGGGTGATGGGCGAGTGACCTTCACTAACACCGGATCTGAGGTGCGGGTAATTCCCCCGGAACTCTGTGAGTTGCCCTTACTACGAGGGTTTGATGACGTTGAAGTGTTGAATGCCTTGGCGGGTCGGTTTGTGCAACAGGAGTTTGCCCCTGGAGATATAATCGCGGAGTTAGGTCAGCCAGCCAATCAGGTGTTCCTGATCGCACATGGCAAGGTCAACAAGATTGGTGTTGGCGAGTATGACGAACAGACCGTGTTGGGAGTGTTAGCGGATGGTGATCATTTTGGCGATCGCATCTTGGTAGAGTCCCAGAGCAATTGGGATTTCACAGTCCAGTCTCTGACTCGCTGTACGGTGTTGGCGTTACCACAACAGGCATTTCGGGAACTGCTCAACCAGTCCGAGACGCTACAGGCTCACGTTGATCGTTTCAGAAACAGTCCAGAAGGAGGACAGAATGAGTACGGTGAAGCCTCCATTGAGGTGACTTCAGGGTATATCGGAGAGCTTGAGTTGCCGGGAACCTTCGTAGATTACGAACTTTCACCCCGCGAATATCAGTTGAGTGTAGCCCAAACAGTGTTGCGGGTACATAGTCGGGTGGCGGATCTGTACAACGAACCCATGAACCAGACCGAACAACAACTGCGGTTGACTATCGAAGCATTACGGGAACGTCAAGAAAATGAATTAATCAACAACCGCGAATTTGGGTTGCTACACAACGCTGACCTCAAACAACGCATTCATACTCGCAACGGTCCACCCACCCCCGATGAGCTCGACGAATTATTGGGCACAGTATGGAAAGATCCAGGTTTCTTCCTGGCTCATCCCCGCACCATCGCTGCCTTCGGTCGGGAGTGCAACCGTCTCGGCATCTATCCACAAAGCATCGATCTGGGCGGACACCGGGTACCTGCTTGGCGAGGTATACCAATCTTTCCCTGTAACAAAATCCCCATTACCAATACCCGCACTAGTTCCATCCTCTTGCTTCGTACCGGTGTGGAACAACAAGGGGTGATCGGCCTGCACCAAACTGGTATCCCCGACGAATACCAACCCAGTTTGTCTGTTCGATTCATGGGCATCAGCGAAAAAGCCATTATCTCCTACCTCGTCACCGCCTACTACTCCGCCGCCGTCCTTGTTCCTGACGCACTCGGCATCCTTGAAGATGTGGAAATCGGGCGCTAAATATTCGTCAAAAGAGGCAAGGGGGCAGGAGGGGGAACTAAAGGTACAAACCTCACCCGCAAGTGGAGCGATTTTCCCCCTGCTCCCCTGCTTTTTTATTAGTAACTAGAGGATGAACTAATGACAGAATCTATTGAGTCAAATTTAGATGTTGAAAGTGGACAACCGCAACTGAGTTTGAGTACCACAGCGGCGCGGAATTTGTCCACAACGACTAAATCGGCACCGCAGATGCAGAATATTAGCTCGCGGTGGTTATTGAAGATGTTGCCGTGGGTGCAGACCAAGGGTGGCACATATCGGGTAAACCGTCGGTTAACTTATACCGTGGGTGATGGGCGAGTAACTTTCATCAATACCGGAGCCGATGTACAAGTAATCCCTCAAGAACTTACTGAGTTACCTTTACTACGAGATTTTGATGATATTGAAGTTTTGAATGCCTTGGCCAGTCGCTTTGTGCAGCAGGAATTTGCACCAGGTGACACCATTGTTGAGGTAGGTCAACCAGCCAATCAAGTGTTTCTTATCGCACATGGCAAAGTCAACAAAATTGGTGTTGGTGAGTATGATCAGCAAAGTTTGTTGGGAGTGTTAGCCGATGGTGATCATTTTGGCGATCGCATCTTGGTAGAGTCCCAGAGCAATTGGGATTTCACAGTCCAGGCTCTGACTCGCTGTACGGTGTTGGCGTTACCACAACAGGCATTTCGGGAACTGCTCAACCAGTCCGAGACGCTACAGGCTCACGTTGATCGTTTCAGAAACCGTCCACAAGTCCCACAGAACAAATACGGTGAAGCTTCCATTGAGGTGACTTCAGGGTATATCGGAGAGCTTGAGTTGCCGGGAACCTTTGTAGATTATGAACTTTCACCCCGCGAATATCAGTTGAGTGTGGCTCAAACAGTGTTGCGGGTGCATAGTCGGGTGGCGGATCTGTACAACGAACCCATGAACCAGACCGAACAACAACTGCGGCTAACTATCGAAGCATTACGGGAACGTCAAGAAAATGAATTAATCAACAACCGCGAATTCGGGTTGCTACACAACGCTGATCTCAAACAGCGCATTCATACTCGCAACGGGCCACCCACCCCCGATGACCTCGATGAACTACTTACCCGGCGGCGGAAGTCGAAGTTCTTCCTGGCTCATCCCCGCACCATTGCTGCCTTCGGTCGGGAGTGCAACCGTCTCGGCATCTATCCACAAAGCATCGACCTCGATGGACATATGGTGGCCGCCTGGCGCGGCGTACCCATCCTTCCCTGCGACAAAATCCCCATCACCAAGACTCAGACTAGTTCCATCCTTGTCCTCCGCACCGGTGAGAAAGACGAGGGTGTGATTGGACTACACCAAACTGGTATCCCCGACGAATACCAACCTAGTTTGTCTGTCCGATTCATGGGCATCAGCGAAAAGGCTATTATCTCCTACCTTGTCACCGCCTACTACTCCGCAGCTGTTCTCGTCCCTGACGCACTCGGCATCCTTGAAGATGTGGAAATCGGGCGCTGAGGCAAAGGGTGGAGCATTTGGAAACTATGATCATTCTGGATTTTATTTCACGTTCTAAAAAGTATTAAGGAGAATTATTGATGCTAAATAAAAAGTCATCTTTGGGGGAAATTGCCATTGATTTAAAAGCCTATTTATCACAACGGCGTGACTTAGTAGAAGCAGCACTAGAACAATCAATTAATATTGTCTATCCAGAAATACTCTATGAGTCCATGCGGTATTCCCTATTGGCTGGAGGAAAACGCCTACGCCCAATTCTTTGTCTAGCTAGTTGTGAGCTTGCAGGAGGCACACTAGACATGGCAATGCCTACTGCCTGTGCTATGGAAATGATTCATACCTTTTCTCTCATCCATGATGACTTACCTGCAATGGATAATGATGACTATCGTCGCGGAAAATTGACCAACCATAAGGTTTATGGTGACTCAATCGCTATTTTCGCAGGGGATGCACTTTTAGCCTATGCCATTGAGTTTATTGTGGTTCAAACTCAAGGAGTTCCAGCTTCCCGATTAGTGCAGATGATTTCCCAGTTGGCTCATGCCATCGGCGCAGCGGGTTTAGTCGGTGGTCAAGTTGTTGATCTGCAATGTGAAGGATTACAAAATATTGATATAGAAACCCTTAACTTTATTCATGCCCACAAGACAGGTGCTTTGTTGAAGGCTTCAGTGGTTTCTGGTGCAATGTTGGCGGGAGCTGACAACGAAGTTTTGCAAAAGCTTTCTCGCTATGCTTCGTATATTGGTCTAGCTTTTCAAATTGTTGATGATATTTTAGATGTAATTGGAACACAAGAACAACTTGGCAAAACTCCGGGCAAAGACGAAAAGGCACAGAAAGTCACGTATCCCAGTTTATGGGGTATTGAGGAATCAAAATTGAAAGCACGGCAATTGGTTGAGCAAGCAAAAGCAGAGCTGGTTTGCTTTGAAGAGAAGGCAATTCCTTTAATGGCGATCGCCGATTTTATTACAGCTAGAACAAATTAGTAAGTAGGGCGGTGCAATTTAAAGATAACTCGCGAGGGCTGTACTATATACTTCTCCCCCATCTTCACATCCCCAATTTCTCAATCTTCTGAACTAATGGACTTTCCGGTAAGGTTTAATAGTTAATAGTGGAAGTATTGAGATTTGTTAACAAGAGATTATGAAGTATAAACAACTACTGGCTAGCTTGGTTTTAGTTATGGTGATTTTTTTGTTCCCCCTAACAGCGCAAGCCGCTAGTTCTTCTAGTATTACCCGTTCTGTAGGTGAGGAAGTTGAGGCTCAAGATTACTCTGGTCAAAATTTGAACGGGACTGAGTTTACTAATGTAGTTTTAAAGAATACTAATTTTAGTAACGCTGATTTTCGTGGTGGCGTGTTTAATGGCTCTCTCTTGGAAGGCGTAAATCTACATGGGGTAGATTTTAGTGAGGGTATAGCTTATCTGACCCAGTTTAAGGGAGCTGATTTGAGTGATGCAGTCTTTACAAATGCCATGATGTTACGTTCTGTTTTTGATAATGTTGACATCACTGGTGCTGATTTTACCCATGCAATTTTAGATGGGCCACAGATCAAAAAACTCTGCGCTCAAGCTAGTGGTGTGAATTCTCAAACTGGTGCGGATACTCGTGAATCTTTAGAATGTAAGTGAAAATACGGCAGTGGGGAGTGGGGAGTAGGGAGTAGGGAGTGGGGAGTGGGGAGTAGGGAGTAGGGAGTGGGGAGTGGGGAGTAGGGAGTAGGAAGTAACGAAGAAATTTCCCCCCTGCCTCTTCTCCCTGCCCCCTGCCCCCTGCCCCTCTGCTTTTTCACTGTCCACTTACTACTTTTTGCAGAGTAGCTGTAAAGTCTGGATAGGAAATTGCGGCTGCTTCTGCACGGTGAATGGTGGTGATCCCGGTGGAGACAAGTGATGCGATCGCTAGGCTCATGGCAATGCGATGATCTGTATGGCTATCGACATCAGTACCCACTAAGGGTGTACCACCAGTAATTTCCATACCATCGGGTAATTCACTGACTTGCGCTCCCATTTTATTGAGTTGCTGGGCCATGACGGTAATGCGATCGCTTTCTTTGACTCGCAACTCGGCGGCATCTCTAATGATGGTTGTACCTTCGGCAAATACTGCTGCTACAGCCAATATGGGAATTTCATCAATCATTCTGGGGACGATATCGCCGGCAATGGTGCAGCTTTTTAACCGACTGGAACGTACCCGTAAATCTGCTACTGGTTCCCCGGCGACTTCTCGCTGATTTTCTTGTTGAATATCAGCCCCCATGAGTTCTAAGGCTTCTAATATGCCGGTGCGGGTGGGATTAACACCGACGTTTTCCACCACCAATTCCGAATTAGGGACAATGGCCCCAGCCACTAACCAAAAAGCTGCCGAACTGATATCCCCTGGGACGATGACTTTTTGCCCGTGTAGTTGTGCTGGGCCTATCACAGTCACACTGTTGGTTTCTGGATCAATGCTGAGTTCTGCACCAAAGGCCCGCAGCATTCTTTCACTGTGATCACGGGAAAGGGCTGGTTCGGTGACAGTGGTTTTTCCTTCTGTGAGTAACCCCGCCAGCAATACGCAGGATTTAACTTGGGCAGAAGCAATGGGGGAATGGTAATGAGTCGGTTTGAGGACTTGTCCTTGAATTGCTAGGGGCGCTAAAGAATTGCCTTTGCGTCCCCAAATTTCTGCGCCCATTTGTTGCAGAGGTTTCACTACCCGCGACATGGGACGCGATCGCAAGGAACTATCGCCTGTCACCGTGAAAAATCGTCCTGGATGGGATGCCAACAAACCCAACATCAGCCTCAGTGTGGTGCCAGAGTTACCAGCATTCAACACATCCACTGGTTCTTGTAAGTTGCCTAAACCAATGCCCTGCACCCGGACTAATTCTGTGTTCAATGGCGAAATTTCCGCCCCCATAGCTTGAAAACAGCTAGCGGTACTGCGGGGATCTTCACCTAACAGCAGCCCTTGGATCTCAGTTTCACCCTGGGCGATCGCTCCTAACATCAAAGCTCGATGGGATATAGATTTATCCCCTGGTACACGAATACAACCTTGTAAAGATAAGCCAGCAGAGGGTCGCTGGATAATTAACTTAAGAGAAAGGTCTTTTTGCGTTTCTACGGTTATAACAGAAGCCGACATTAGGTTACACTGGCTCTTGAATACACCGGAAGTTCATCAGTGACTACATTGGACACCAATAGACACTTCCTGCCTAGTATCGTATCGCTTTTTGTTATCGGAAATTTACCAAAATCTACCAAAATCAATTTTCAGGTTCAGTTAATGTTTTCTTGCCCAGTGGCTTGTGTTTTACAATATGTCTTTAGGCTGTCTCTTGAGACTATTAATAAAAGTATAATTATTCACAAGCTCTATTGGTCGATTGCTGCATACATAAGCAAGACTTGTGGTTGTAGTAAAACTTTTTATTGAGTTTACTTATTTTCTTTTTACGTTTATTTATTTAGCTTACCAAATCAGCATCTTCAGTTAATATTAAGCATGTTTTACTATTTACTTGCTTTCCCTGACCTGCTAGAGATATTGGTGTTAATTTCATCTTGTTCAATAGCTTTTAGCCCCTATCGCTCCCATGCTAACCTATCACCGCAAGCCCGTATGTCTATCACTTATCTCAACTGACCTGCCATTCTGGTCTGTTGTGGAAACTGCCGGGACACTGTATCAAAAAGATACTGATCGATTCCATTTACTGTTAACTGCACCACCCCTCATTACTTGTGAAGTAGCTATTTCTCACACTCCAGAAGATACAATTCTCCCAAAACAGAGTCATGCCTATGCCCCTAGTAGTCCTAGAGTTTTGTGGCTGGAAATTTCTCCCTACCGAGTAATTATGACTATGCAAGGTAATGGTCAAGTCAGTTATCGCCATTTCTGGGAACAAGGGGTTTATGGCGTGAGCCGTTATTGGTTACCAACAGAGTCATTACAACCGCATAATCCCATTCGCTTACGGAATTTTACAAAAACCCTATTACTCAACGGTCACCATCTGCCAGAACATTTGCGGGTGGAATACGAATTGTGGGGAGAAAAAGTCCAACTAGGAAGTTACATTCTCAATCTGGAAATTAAGCACTAAACATTAAGTATTTTACTGATTCGTGGCAGACCCCACCCGTCAAGCATCGGTAGGGTGGGGGTTAAGGACTAAATATCATGTCCGGTAGAAAACTTGTCATTGCGACCGAATGAACGCAATCTCAAAACCCTTGTGTATCGCTAAAGCGTAAAGCCCTGACGGGAATGGCTGCGCTTACTACCAAGTGTGCCTACGGCATAAGCTCCGCTTTAAGCG
This sequence comes from Cyanocohniella sp. LLY, assembly GCA_022241785.1. GTDB lineage: Bacteria > Cyanobacteriota > Cyanobacteriia > Cyanobacteriales > Nostocaceae > Cyanocohniella. The sequence continues at coordinate 16,957 of JAKOMP010000030.1, forward strand.
TTCGCGGTAGCGTGCCGGAGGCTCTAGCTATGCCGTTTGTTAAATTTAACTCCAGCAATTTCGGTTAAGCGGTCGTTACATACTTATAAATTTTTCCGCCGCCTTACTTAAATATTTTATTTTATTTTTACGCCGACAATCGTCTCATTTTCATGGTTGATTATAACCTGGGAACTATTAATTTCCTGAACCTCATAATTTTCTGTGAGAAACATAGAGTAAACATTAGCTATTATATCTGCAATATACAGTTTAGATAATATCGGTAGCCGTAAATTGAAAAGAGATTTAGGGACAGTTTTCACAACCAAACATAATCTTCTGTCATTTACGTGCCATACACCAGTAAATTTATTACCTATGATAAATTCACTAGGTTTGTACATCAAAAATGTTTGAATCTTAGTTTGTTCATAAGTCATATCATCTTTGAGTTCAATAGAAATTTTTTCCCAATTTGTATTAAAACGCCATTTCCCAAAAAATAAAACTTCGATTTCTAGGTCAGAAAGATTAATATTACTCATTAGCATTTTTCCTGTTAGTAGTTAATTTGTCATTCACTCATGAACAAGTTTCATGACAAACTTTTGCACGGGTAAAAAATAAATGCATTTGCCATATTAGCCAAGAACCAACCCGCCAAGCTCCCATTGATAAAGGTTCTGCAAGTGAATTTGGCGATATATCAAAAATATTTGGATCATAGTGTAACCATTTGACTGGTAGGTGTCCCATAGGTACTTTCGGGGATAATTTAAAAGTCAATTGGTCGTAATTTAACCAGTTTTCCTCCTTTCGCCAACCTAGGCGATCGCCAAGTTTTTTTTCTGTTTCATAATCTACTTGTCCACCTATTTCATCCCAAATACTTTGCTGAACACTAAAACCAAAATAACCATAACTGTATTTTTGCCAAAGTTGATCAATTTTATGAAAAGCTGGACAAGAAAAATTTACAATATCCTCTTTATAAACTTCATCCCAATAATTCTTCCCCATGACTTGTAGCATTAATTTAGCAGTTTCAATATCAGCTTCTTGCCACTTGTCATGCTCCAAAAAATTTTGCAATACAGTATAATCAATGGTTATATTACTTTGAAATTCTTGGACTAACTTAATATCATTGTTAGATGGTATATCTAATTCTATTTTTTTGATAGAAATTGGAGAAGTTGTAAAACAAACATTTTCCTCTAATATCCCTAATACTTTTTTTTGAGCAACTAATTGAGCAGACATATAATTAGATATTAAAGAAATTGCTTGATTTACAATAGTTTCATCTTTAAATAAATCAAAGTCTTGAAATTGTAAATCTAATAGCTGTGCTTGAAAAAAAGCATCTTGCAATCTATCTTTTTTTTCAAAACTTGATACTAATAGATTGAGAAGTTCATGAGAAATTGTATTAGTATCTGGGATAATCAATGGATTACCTGAAAAACTTAGAGTACTACTTGCTAAATTTTGAATTTCTCCTACAGTGGCATAAAAACTTACATCTACCTTTACTACATCATCTATTAAAGATTGAAATGGACTAAAATAATCTTGTAAAATATTTTCTAGATTAATTGCTGTTTCAGCTATTTTTGCTATTTCTTGGCGAAGTTTTCTAGCTCTGATTTGATATTCATAAATTTCTTGATATGCCTCTATATCTTTAACTATTTTTTGAATAGCTTGCTTTTGATTTTTGGTGTCTTCTGCTAATGTTTGAATTCCTTGACTGAGTAACGTTACTTTTTCTAAAATTAAAAGATTAGTATTACTCAACAATAAAATTGATTTAAGATTTTCTTCTTTTTCCCACTTTAATTTTTCAATAATTTGAGGATTTTTGGCATTTTTTATTTCTAGCTTTTTTCTTTCTTCATTTATTTTTTTAATTTCAATGTATTTTTGATTAAATAGATTTTTCCAGTCATCAATGAATTTTAATAAAAATCCTTGATAACTATCTTTATAATTTTCCAAACAATCAATCAGTTGAATGTAATCTTTAATTAATAATTTGACTTCTGATAAAATTTGTCCTTGACTAATTTCTTGCTTTAATCTAATTATTCCCCAAAAATATGTATGAGATTTCGTACCATCTTTAAGTATTTTTTGGCATTTTTTAATTTTTTTTTGAACCTTTTTTAATTTTGAATTTTTTAAAATAGGAAATTTATAACTATTTTCATAAATTGTAATAGATTCATAAGTAATTAGTTGTTTTTGCTTTCTAACTAGCATTACTGGTTCTATACTATATAAGTAGCTCCTATATTATTACCCATCTCAACACTTCTGGATCTTTGTTATATCGGTAAGTTAATCCCTTGTGGCTGTAGTGGCTGATTTTGGTTTTATTTCCAGTTCGTCTTTAGGTAAAACATCTATTGTAATTTGCTCCTTTGAGGATGGTTCATAATCAATTTGTTTTTGCCGCCGATAATCTTGTATGGAAACCAGTTTCCAACTAGATTCTTGTGAAAGTTCTAACACCCATTGATGATAATTAAATAGACTTTCTCTATGTCCAACGCTGATAAAAGTTGTTTGCGTCTCTTGTAACTGTTGATATAAATTTCCTTCGTTATTTAAATCTAAAGCACTCGTAGCTTCATCTAAAATAGTGAAACTAGGATGTGTAATTAAGAGCCGTGCAAAAGCCAAACGTTGTTGTTCTCCTAACGACAATATATTTTCCCAAGGAACCTCTGTATCAAAGCCATCTACACGAGTAAGCAAGTGTTGTAAGTTAACTTGTTGCAAAATTTGTTCGAGTTCGCCATCGCTCATTTTTCGGTCTGGATGCGGATAGAGTAACTGTTCGCGCAAAGTACCCAAAATGATATAAGGTCGTTGGGGTAAGAATAAGACTTCTTTTAACGGAGGACGCACTAAACTACCAGTTCCCGCATTCCATAAACCTGCGATCGCTCTCAATAAAGAACTTTTACCTCTACCGCTAGGGCCAACAATCAATAGCCCTTCTCCTGACTGCACCGCAAGTGATAAATCTTCAACAATTACCTGTTGATAGTTAGGCGTTTGTAAAGTAACATGTTCAAAAGCTAAACGTTCTTCTTCTAGGATTTGAATAGTATTGACATTCTCTGGTTGTTTACTAACAGCGACTAAAGCATCTGAAAACTCAGCTAAACGCTTTACGTAACTAGAAAACCGCCCGGAAATCCCAAATTCACTTATTAACTCTCCTAGAGAATTAGAAAACATAAAGCAAGCTACACTAATTTGGTTGATTTCTCCGTAATCAATTTGGTCTTGAAGAAATAAAGGCGTGAGTATGAACATTGAAAAAACACTGATGGCAGATTGATATCCTCTACCAAAAGCATCTTGCCCTTTTTCAAAATTTAATCTACGTTCAGCAGATTTAATAACATTATCAAATCTACGTTGAATTATATTTAATTCTTCATTTTCTCCCTGAAAAAAAGCAATCGACTCAGCGTGATTACGAACATGAGTTAGACAATAATTAAAGTCTGCTTTAAACGCAAGTTCTTCTTGATTAATTTGATTTATCTTTTGATTTAAATAGATAGCTATTAAGTTACCTATGATTGTATAAATAAACAAAAATAATGCAGTTTCTGATGAAATTGTCCATAGAATTATCAGAGAACTTCCCATTTCCAAAACTTTTTCTAGGAAAGTAGATGAAAATCTTAATGCACTGATAGTAATGGGTTCTATTTCTTGAGATAGACGTTGATCTGGATTATCTATACCTGAATTAAAATTGATTTTATAATAAGCTTGATTACTTAAATATTTTTCTAAAGTATGGTTATTTAACCATTTGTACCAATCAAGAGCTATTTTTTTCCTGACATATTTCAAAAAAGTGACTAAAAGAACTATCACTACAATAATGAGAGTTGAAATCCATAAAGTACTATTATATTTAGCTAAGTCTCTCTCTTCAATAACGATATCAATTACATAGCGACTCCAGTAACTATTTGCAGCGTTTACGCCTACAAGTGCGGTTATTAATAACACTAGAATAATGAGCATTCCCCATGAACGAATCACATCTGAAAATACTCTTCCATCTGCTTTTGTTGGATACCAATAAGGTTGAGCTACTACTTTGATATCCTCCCAAAATTGAGTAATAGCTAAAAAAGGATTTATTGTGGTTTGCTCACGCACAGAGGAAATTGGCATATTTTAAAATTTAGCCGTTATTTATTCAACTAGCAATTGTGAAATGGCCTTTGAGAATTTAATGAGACTCAGAGGCCATTTTTAATTTTAAAAATTGAAGATGTTTGCATACCCCTAATAAAGAGAAATTAGGGGTATTAAGTCAAATGCACTATGTTAATGGTTATTCATCAACAATTTCGACTGTTCTCGGAGTAGGACTTTCTTCAGACTCAGTAACAACTACATGACCAATATGATTTTCGAGTTTGAGTTTTAGCTCATCTGTAATGGGTAATTCTTTAATTTCTTTGAGCAGAAATCTGACAGATTCGGTTTTGCTGCGTTCTTGATAAATGAGTTTGAGAACGTTTTCAACTCCAAATTCCGCTATATATTCCCCTAGAATGCCTACCAGACCGAGCAGTCCTAAACCTCCTAATAAGCCTAATGGTCCTCCCAGCGATGAAAGTAAAGTTACGACTGCGGCGACACTACCCCCTGATGCAGCAGTTGCAACTACAAAAAGTATCCCAGGAAGACCTAAAGCACCAATTTTTTTGACGAGTTCATCCATTTTACTTACCTAGAATCCTTATAAGGTGAAAACATGACTAAGAGAGCGATCGCTAATTTCTTGTTTGCAGAAATTAAAAATCTGACTTGTTGGTTGCACCTAGCATTAGCGCTGTAAAATGTACGCTAGTTGCCTAGTACAAGATCTATTAAATCTGATTTAGCCTAATAAAAGGCTACAAAGTTCATCGATTTGTTGCCCTTTTTCAGCAATCAGTCGATGGGCGATAGCTTGTAATTGACGAGTATTTTGTAGTTTGATATTGTCTATTTCTTCTAGTTCTCCATCTAAAAATGTTTGAAAGCGATAATAAAAATTTTTAGCTTCTTTCTCGCTAGGTTCAAACAAACGTTCTAATTCTCCAGATACGACTTCACTACCACCATCAAATACAATATTTAAAAGTGGTTTTCCCCATTGTAAAACTCCCCAATTTTTGACTTCATTATAAGGATAGACACGTGTGGGGGAGCCTGTACCTAAAGAAACTAATAATATATCTTCTGTATTGAGGACTTTTTTTGCTTTTCTTTTACTACTAATTTGTGCTTCTAAAATAGCTAAATTGGCTGGATTATTAGCAAAGATCCCCCCATCAATTAAAGTATATAAGCCTTTAGTATCGTGGGAATTGACAATACGATGAGGAGCAAAATAAGTGGGAGTAGCACTAGTGGCTAATGCTGCATCTAAGAGGGAAAACCCTGCACATAATTGGCGAAAGTTTTTAGATTCAATCTCTTCTTTTTCTTTTTTGTTGCTAAAAAATATCGGCATACGCTGCTCAATATCGTAACTAGTTACAAAAATTTCTTTGAGGTTATTTTCTAAATAAGCGTTGCCAAAATATTGGCTTAAAATTTCTTCTTTGCTGGTAGCAGGATATTTTGGCTGAAGAAACATATCCTCTATGGGGCCAATTATTCTTTCAAATAATGGCTCATAAAATATTTCTACACCATACTCAAGAAATAATTGTACAAGATCCTCAGCAGTGTATTGGGCTACTGGCGAGTTATCAGATACATCGGCACTTAATCGGGGTTTAGTCAGCCCAAGTGCCAAAATTCCACCACTGGAAGTGCCAGCAATTAAATCAAACAAACTAAATATAGGTTTTTGTGTTCGCCTTTCAATTTCTGCTAGGAGTAATGCCGGAATAATGCCCCGAATACCACCTCCATCAATGGAAAGTATTTTATATTTGGGCTGGGCTTCTGTATTCATGGTTTCTGGCGATTCCTCCTGAGTTAATATTTGTGCTTGTTGGATAGTGACGGGTTCTTCGGTTTGATCCGTTTTGGTTTCCTCGTCATGAAATTGGAGAGTTACCAGAGTGGGGATATTCTTGGATTCTTTGCTGTTTGTGTCTGTTGGTTGAATTTCCTTTGGTTGGCCTTCATCGTCACTGATTAGCGATACCGACGCTGCTAATAAATTTGTGGTTAATGTTGAGATATTTTCTTCATAAATATCTGTCGGCTCAATTTGGCTTTCGTCTTGAATATCTTCTTGATTAGATGATTGTGTAATCAAGTAAATTGGATTAGATGCTTGTATAGCAAAGGGAATTTCTGTTAAATTCCAAATAGGATTACCACGAAAATTTCCTTGATAGGAATTTCCAGTTTGGTTTTTGACTTTTGTTCCTTGTCCGTCATCTAATTTCCAGTAAGCGACTAATCCTTCTTCATCTCCGATTATTAGCCCACAATAATGAGTCTGGATTTCTACTTGAGTACATGGATAATTCCAAACGCTAATATTGGCTAGTTGTCCTTTGAAATAGACATGTTTATGTAAAGTTGCACCTAGAGTTAAAGAACTTGTTGCTTTATTTAAAAATGTACCTCTTAGAGAATCTGTGTATACACTATTATCAAGATATATTGTTACTTGCCCGCCATTAAAAATAATGGCAAAAAAGTGCCATTCTCCTATAGTTAATTCTCCATTACCGTATGTTTTGATACCCCTACTAACATATTCATCAATGTAGATATCTAAGCTTCCTGTTTCACTGATACCAAATTCAACATTATCGCTATATCGTGATGAAGAACGGGCAAAAAATACATTGCGTGTTCCGTAACTAGTGGCTTTATTTGTTAATTCATGTGGATTTATCCATCCTGAAAAAGTGAATGCTGTACTACCTTGAGCAAACACGCCGCCAAGATCGGTTCTGCCAAAATCTATATAATCATTTACTCCATCAAATGTCAAAACTGTTTGTGTATTTGCTAAGTTAGTCACAAGACTTTAATCTCCAAATATCAATAATTCGTAATTCATAGTTTAAAAATATAGCCTTTATGAATCTCTTGAGTACAAAGTTATTTCTGTGCATTTACGTCTATCCTTTTCTCTGAGCGATTAATTTCTTCTTGTTGTACCTCACGAATATGAGAGTTGCTACAATTGGTTAAATTTAAATATCAATAAAGTCAATATAAAAATTATATTCGCTACGTTTTAGAGAATGCTACTGCAAAAATTTCTTTTAAATGAGTCTTTTGAGGACAGAGGCAAGAAACACATATAATACTTAATGCTCTAATTTTTATTAGTTACTAATACTTCGGCGATCGCCTGTGAAATTGGATAATTTGGTGAATATTTTTCCAACCAAAAAAATTCTCCTACTGGGTTGATTTCCAGGAATATATAACGATTATCCGGGGTAACAATAATATCAATTGCTCCATAGTTTAAGCCAAAATAATTCATGAGTTTGAGCAGCTTTTTTTCCATATCTTCTGGCAAGTTGTAGGGTTGCCAATTCTTAAGTAAAGCCATGCCCTCTAGGCGCCAGTCGTAAGTAGATCCTGCCAAGATTTGGGAATCGACTGCGGCCGTAAATATGCGGTGTCCGACAATAGTTGTCCTCAACTCCAGCGCCTTGGGTACGTTCTCTTGAAACGTCATCGGACAAAAATGCAATCCCTCCAAATTCTCTAAATCATCATTTGTCACTGGAGTAGTAAACACAACATTTTCTCGCCCTTGGACATCATATATAGCAAAAGAAGAAAGCATTTTGGTGACTATACCTTGTTGACATTCTTGAGCAAACTGCTTAACTGTTTCTAGATTGTTTGATGTCAGGGTACGTGGAGTTAAAAGTCCAATTTCTCGAGCAGCTTGCAATTGTAATTGCTTATTATTAGCTCGATCTACATTAAACATTTTGTCTAAGTGGAATCCCTGGAGGCTGGCAATCATTCCTCTGAGGGTGGCGCGACATTCGTTAATTGATGCATCTCTGTATTGCTTGTCCATTGAGTTAGGAATTTTCTGCCCGTAGCGCATCCGCCGATACCAAACTGAAGACACCTCACTCAAATCGAGCTTTTGTTCACCATCCGTAATAATTACCTGCTCAGTATCACCAGAGTAAATATCTAGCTTGACTTCGGTAGGATACTTGTCTGTATCAAACCGAAAGGCTTTTTCTTTGTTAGCCTCAATTTCTTTAATGACTAGAGGAATGCTATCATTATCTTTACTAAATGTAACTATTAATACGGTCATAAAAACTATGATTCATTCTTTACTTTGAAGTAGAGCATCTGCGATCGCACTGGCAATGGGCAAGTCTAAATCCTTCTCCAGCATTCCCCATTCTCCTACGGGGTTGATTTCTAAAAAGACATATTCACCTGATGGTGTAAGGATAAAATCGAACACTCCAAACAACAGCCCAAATCTCATCATCAAGGACTGGAGACGACAAACTACTTCATCAGGAAGTTGATGATGTTGCCATGCGCCAATATCAATATCTGGTTGCCGCCAATCAACTTTAGCTGCTGCATACACATCTGCATTTAGCGCTCCCACAAATATATTGCCGTTCACATACACTACCCGTAATTCCTGCTGCTTAGGAATTTGTTCTTGAAAAACCATTGGACAATGGCGCAGTGACTCGGCATCTTGTAAGTCTTCTTCTTTAACAATGCTGGTGTAAAGGAAGAATGGAGTATATTCCATACTCTGGGAAAGAGGAGTGAGTAATTTGCTCACCATTTTTCCCTTAACTTGCCAGAAAAACTCTCGTGCTGACTCAGCTTTGTTCGTGACAAGAGTCTGGGGAATAACAAAACCTATCTCAGATGCAATCCGTAGTTGGCGCAGCTTGTTACTTGCGTAATCTATCCGCTCTAAATCATCTACCCACGTAGCTCCCTTAAGGCTATCCCAAAAGCCATTTAAAGTTGCTTTTGATTCCCTCAAGCAAGCCTCTTGGAACTTTGGCGCTAATTCTTGACTTAGCTTTGGCTGCCCAAGGCGACGTAACCAAACAGCTTGCACCTGCTCTGTGCTGATATGGCAGTTGTTATATTCTATAGTGTGATAGCTTTGAAACTTGTCAAAATGTGCTGTTAATTGCACTTCTAGAGGGAATTTGTCAGCATCTAGACGAAACGCTTGGACTCCTTTGTTTAACAAGGCTGCTGCCACTTTATCTATAGTGAAGAAATCAGCACTATGAGTAACTAATAAAACAACATTATCAGACAGGTGCATAAAATATTTTGTTTGAGAATTGTCGTAGATGGATATTAAGTAAGACTAAACAAATTACTTTCTACATTCCCGGTTTATGGAAAAAGTGATCGCCTCTATGTTATGGATATGCATAAGTAATATAGAAGCGATCGCCTGATTAAAAGTAGCTTTTAGTTATGTAATAACCGCTACTGACTTAGTGGACGATAAAACTAATTAGTCGTTACCAGCGTCATCTATTGCATCGGAAGGATATTTGAAAGTATAGGTGGATGCAGTATCAGGCTTTTCTACAACTTGCTCTTTCAAAAAACGAGCAAAAAATGGTACTACTTTGATATTTGATTGGACTGTATTTGTAGGCATAGTATTGTTTAGTGATCTTGATTGTTTACTAGGAGCAGTTTTGATAGCAATTTTCTATAGAAGATGCGCTTTATTAAACCCATTTGTAGACCCCTTGATGCTTTGAGGGGACGGTAGCTAGGTCAAATATATTGCCACTTCATCAAGAAACGATATCAGTTGTTTAATAATTTCTACTCCCTTAAGTTACAGATGAAAAATACCAGTAATTTTAATTTTCCCCATCTAAAGGAAACTTGAAAGTCAAACAATGAGGATCTGATTCTTCAGTAGCTTGTTCTTCCAAGAAACTGGCAAATATTACCGCACCAACATTCACTATTTTGGCAGTGTTTGTCAGAATAATGTTTTTTCCAAAGGAAACTGGCATTAGCAATTAAACATATACCAGTAATTAGATATGTATGCAAGGACAGTTAAGACAGTTAAGTAAATTAGAGCAATTTTATTTCTGTAGCTCTTTTAAAGCAAGGGTTTCAGACGGTACAAAATCCAGTGAACGGTGTTTTTTATATTTGCTTTAAACCTTAAGTGTCTTAACTGTCCTTGTGTTGCACTGTTACTCATGTTAAATTCAATTCCTAAATCTTTTAACACCAGTCAATAAGGACGTAAACAATGTCAACTGCGATTTTGTTCAATGGAGCTGCTTCACTTATCGCCCAAGAAGCGGGAATTTTAGACTTACTACTTGGTAATATTCCTGATGTACAAGGCGTATTAAATACTGAAGATGTGACATTCGTTGGTGGACTGAGTTCGGGAGCGCTAATGTCCTTTGTCTTCAATGCCGCTTTCGGTGTTTGTGAGGAGCCTCGAGAACTTACATGGGCTGATTTTAAGGAAAATATTCTCTTCCCTATGACCACAGAGCAAATCTACAATGGCCGAGACGGAGACTTTTTCGACACCAAACCGCTCAGTCGGCTTTTAACACAAATCACTGATCAAGTAGGTTACAAACTGATCCAAGATTTGCCGTTTCGTAGCGCAATTGTTATAAGATATGCCAGTATATTGGCCAATAAAAACTATTGGCTGACAAATATTTCAGAAGTTGCTAACGTACTTCCAAGTGGTGACTTAAAGATTTCTGCAAACATTAAGGCTCACCAGCCTAAGCTTGATTTGGTTTCTTCGTTAATGTGTTCTACTGCTATTCCACAGACTTTCCCACCGCAAAAACTTTACTACAAAGACAGTAATTCCAACCTTTCTTCTATTAAGAATGCAAACAATGCCGATGCCAAATTTGTCGATGGGGGATTTGGCGTAACTAATATGGTTTTCGCTGATTATCGAGAGTTTTTCGAGACTTATGTCAACAATTTTAGTAAGTTTGAGAAGATTTACTTTATTTCTCCCAAATTTGTCGAGACCGACCCAAAGACGCTGGAACGAATTAATCTAGCTAATAGTAATGGTACTCTTGCAGAAGGCGACAATTCAGGAGATAATCCGTTAGCGATTATGGAAAACTGGACAATAAACTTCCTTAAAAACATCAAAACTTACAATTCTGAAAAAGTTTTGGCAGACACAATTTATTATTGTAAGCCAGAAATAGAAGTTTATGGACCTTTGGATTTCAGCAATGAACAAGAACAATACAATGCTACAATTGCCTGGGGACAGAACAACCTAGACAAGATTGCCCTCGATATTGAAGATATTCAATTCTAGTTAATTTAGGGCGATTGAGCATTATTCTTTCAAAGTTTTTTTGGGTAACATAAGCATCTTGTAGTTAATCAAGTAATAGATACTGTTGGTGAATATGTTACATATATGTAAATATGAGTATTACACAAGGTTAGTCCTTCAATGACATATACTCGCCAGCCTAATAGTTGAATTTCTGCGAGCAAGCGAGATACAATTGTATACATAGCCGGGACCCTCATTTTTGTTAGATATTCTTAGTCTCGGCGTTTTTTTGCGACTTTTTTTCGGGAGTCACTACTACCCTTTAGAAAAAGGCTTTCACCTCTATTCCAGGTTTTGTTCCTGATGAAATAATCTGATTAACCGCTAAATTTTGAACCATTTCAGCATATGAGGATCTTTATCATAACGATAGGTAAAACCGTCCCTAGTAGTTATAGAGTCTCCTTTGCTTGCCTTACTTCTAACAGTTTTAATAGAATAGTAAGTTAATTCGGTTATTTCCTTATGAGAAAGTCCTTCATTTGTAGCTTTTTCTATCAATATTACTGATTGATTTTGAAACTCATTTTTAAGAGAACTCTCTATGGCTATCTGAGAATTTTCAGGAGGATCAGAAATAATTGTTTTTTGATTTCGATAATCTTGTACAGTCACAAGCTGCCAACTAGAATCTTGTGAAAGTTCCAGAACCCATTGATGATAATCAAATAGACTTTCTCGATGTCCTACACTGATAAACGTTGTATTCGTCTCTTGTAATTGTTGATATAAATTACATTCGTTAGTTAAATCTAAAGCACTGGTTGCTTCATCTAATATCGTAAAGCTAGGACGAGTAACTAAGAGTCTAGCAAAAGCAAGACGTTGTTGTTCTCCTAGCGATAATATGTTTTCCCAAGGAACTTCAGTATCAAAACCATCGACTCGGCTTAACAAGTTTTGTAAGTTTACTTGTTGCAAAACTTCTTTTAGTTGTGCATCGGTCATTCGATGATTTGTATTAGGATAAAGCAACTGTTCACGCAAAGTTCCCAAGATGATATAAGGACGTTGAGGTAAAAATAAGACTTTTTCTAGGGAAGGCCGCACTAAACGACCAGTCCCCGCATCCCACAAACCAGCGATTGCTCTTAGTAGAGAACTTTTACCTCGACCACTAGGCCCAACAATCAATAAACCTTCTCCAGCTTTGACAGACAGTGACAAATTTTCAACAATCACCTGTTCATGATCTGGCGTTTGTAAAGTGACATTTTCAAAAGCGATCTGATTTTCTTCTATTGTTTTAATGGTAGTTACATCCTCTTGTTGTTTGGTAAGAGCTTCTAACGCATCTGAAAATTCAGATAACCGTTCAATGTAGCTAGAAAATCTTCCAAAATTTCCAAATTCATTAATTAAATCACCCAAAGCATTAGCAAAAAAATAGCAACATACAGATGCTTGGATAATTTCTCCAAATTCCATTTCACCTCTAATTTGTAAAGGACCAAATACTATATATGGAAATATTTGAATTACAGATTGATAACCTCTATTAAAAATCTCATTATTCCTCTCCCAATCAATTTTTCGTTTAGCATTTTTTATCAAATTATTAAATCGGCGAGCAATAATATTTGATTCTTGGTTCTCTCCTCGAAAGAAAGCTACTGATTCAGCATGAGTGCGGAAATGAGTCAGACAATAGGTGTATTCAGCTTTCGCTTCAAGTTCTTCTCCATTAATTTTATTTAATTCTTGGGTCAAGTAAACAGCAATCAAATTGCCTATAACTGTATAAGTAACTAAAATCAGTGCAACAGACTGAGAGATTGACCAAAGAACTAATAAAAAAGCTGTCATTTCCAGTATTTTTTCCAGGAGAGTAGCTGAAAAACTTAAAGCATTGCTTGCAATGGGTTCGATTTCTTGAGATAAACGTTGATCTGGATTATCAATACTAGATTTAAAGTTGATTTTATAATAAGCTCGACTATTTAAATATTTTGATAAAATCTTATTATTTAGCCATTGATACCAATCTAGAGCAATTTTTTTCCTCACTAGTCTGGAGAACCCCGCTAAGAGAGTTCCCAATACCAGAGCTAAACCATAAAGCAGTAGAGCATCATAAAACTTAGGAAGTTCTTTCTCTTTAATGATGATATCGGCTAAATAGCGATTAATAAAGCTATTAAAAACATTTGCACCAACAAGCGCAATTATTAATAATATCAGGAGGATGAGTATTCCCCATGAGCGAATCACCTCTGAGAATGCTCTGTCTCCTGTTTCGTTTGGATACCAGTAAGGTTGGGCGATCGCTTTGACATTCTCCCAAAATTTAGTAAAAGCTGAATAAGTACTCTTTAAAGATTTGTTTTGAACTACTTGAGTTGTCATATTCTGAAAATAAACTGAGGTTTTACGTAATAAGTAAGGTAGTGAGATGAAAGTATGAAAGTAGTGTGAAGGCTCAATTTCTTAGCCATCAACTTTTGTAGCCATACATAAACTAATAAATTATCTCAATATACATGTTGGGATTTTCGCTGAATGATAGGCTTTTTCTCACCAGTCGTTCAACCTGCTTTTAAAGGTATTATTTAGCCGAATATTTCTGTTATCCGATGCATTAACTAATCTGCTGCAATCTCCTTGATCGATAGTTTATGGGAGTGCAGATACTAAGTTTTCAGAAGATAACTTTTTGAGCATGTATCATATTCTATAGCGCAGTATATACCAATTTACATTTTGATTGTTGTTTTTATCCTAATTTATCGAGCGAATATCTCTAAAATGTCTTAACTGTCGGCTTAACTGCCTTAACTGTCTTAACTGTCAGATTAACTGTCTTAACTGTCTTAACTGTCTGCTTAACTGTCTTAATTGGTATTGTATTTTGTTTGACAAGGTGAGATACTTCTCAAGTTAAAGTAAAAAATACAGCAAACGAAACTATTCTATTTAAAAGTAAAGATTCCTTCAAATTTAATAAAATATATCTTTGGCAAAGCAAATTAATGACACTTATTAATATCATGAATTATCATCGATATTAGCTTTTGTTTTAGCTGACAATTTAAGTCTCTCACCTGCAAATAACCGCGCCTAGTGAGGCTATTGAAAGTAGTAGGATTAGAGAAAAATTATGAATTTATTAAAAATAGCAACAATTTAGAGTAAAGTCATGAATCTAACAGAGCTTCTAGAAAATCTTTCAGCAAAGAATGTTGAATTGTGGGTTGATGGAGACAAACTACGTTATCGATCGCCTGAAAAGTCACTAACCCCGGAGTTATTGGGAGAAATTAAGCAATATAAACCAGAAATTATCCAAATTTTATCCCAGAGTCCTAATCAGGCTGCAACTTATTCCCTCTCCCACGGTCAAAAGGCACTCTGGTTTTTATATCAATTAGCACCCAGCAGTACCGCTAACAACGCCACATATGCAGCAAAATTAGTCACAAATTTAGATATTCCCGCCCTGAAGCAGGCAGCACAAGCTCTAGTTGAAAGACATCCAGTTTTGAGGACTACCTTTGCAACCATTGACGGCGAACCTGTGCAAACAGTTCACGAAAATCAGCAAGTTGACTTTACCATCCAAGAAGCTTTTGATTTTGGCCAAGATGATGTAAACAACTGGCTCTCAGAAAAGAGCGATCGCCCCTTCGATTTAGAACAGGGCCCGCCATTGCGCTTTGATTTATTAATTAACCATATTAAAACTGATAAATTACCAACAAAAGAATATATTCTCTTAATCACGCTACATCAGATAGGGGGAGATTTTCGGTCTTTAGAAATCATGATCGGTGAACTGAGAGCTTTGTATAAAGCGATGTCTACGACGGGCTACGCCTACGCCACAGGTGAAGCCGCCCAACTATCAGCACAAAACTATCAGTATCAAGATTACATCAAGTGGTCAGAGCAAATGCTCGCTAGTCCAGTTGGAGAAAGTTTGTGGACTTATTGGCAACAACAACTATCTGGTGAGTTGCCATTGCTAAATTTACCCACAGATAAACCTAGACCTCAAAGCCAAACCTATAATGGTGCTTCCCGCTTTTTTACTGTTGAAGAAGAACTGCGGCAAAAGCTCACAGAATTGGCGAAGAGAGAGGATGTGTCTCTCTATATGCTTTTATTAACAGCACTACAAATATTATTACTACGTTATACCAATCAAGAAGATATTTTAATTGGCTCTCCAATGGTGAATCGGAGCCGTTCAGAGTTTGAAAATATTGTGGGTCACTTTACTAATCCTGTGGTTTTGCGAGGAAACCTTTCAGGAAACCCGACTTTTCAAGAGTTACTGGGGCGATCGCGCTCTTGTGTGTTAGATGCCCAAGACCATCAGAATTATCCCTTTCCCCTGCTGGTTGAGCAACTGCAACCTGTCAACAACCCTAGTTTTTCGCCACTCTATCAGGTAGCTTTCGTCTGCGATCGCTCTCACCAGATGGATATCGATGGTTTGATTTTGGAATCATTGATTTCAGGGTCTAAAGGAGCCGCCTTTGATTTAACATTAACTATTCTTGAAGGGAAAAACTCACTCAAAGGTATATGGAATTACAACACTGACTTATTTGATGACAGTGCAATCGCGCGGATGATGGGGCATTTTGTAACTTTGCTCGAAGCAATTATGGCAAATCCCCAGCAACGAATTGACCAATTACCTTTATTGACACAATTTGAAAAACAACAGTTATTAGTTGAGTGGAATGATACTCAAGTAGATTATCCCCAAAATAAATGTATCCATCAGTTGTTTGAAGAACAGGTAGAGCGTACACCTGATGCTGTGGCAGTGGTGTTTGTAGACGAGCGCAGCAAGGCTTCTCGCAGAGTAAATCAACAATTGACGTACCACGAGTTGAACACTCGTGCTAACCAGTTGGCGCATTACTTGCAGTCTTTGGGTGTGGGAGCCGATGTGCTGGTGGGTATTTGTGTAGAGCGTTCCTTTGAGATGGTGGTGGGACTGTTGGGGATTCTCAAAGCGGGTGGAGCTTACGTACCACTTGACCCGGAGTATCCCCAAGACCGTCTGAGCTTCATGCTTGAAGACGCTCAAGTTTCAATATTATTGAGTCAACAACGGCTCGTTGAGCGACTACCTGAGTATCAGGCAAAACTGATTTGTTTAGATGAAGTCTGGTCAGAAATTCTGCAAAATAAACAGAACAACCCGATTGAGGTAGTAAAGAGTACCGATCTAGCGAATGTGATTTACACATCCGGCTCCACAGGTAAACCCAAAGGGGTAATGGTTGAGCATAGTGGATTGTGCAATCTAGCTCAAGCTCAGATTCAGGCTTTCGGCTTGGATTGTGATAGTCGAGTTCTCCAGTTTGCTTCCTTTAGTTTTGATGCTTGCATATCAGAAATCTTGATGGCTTTTGGATCAGGAGCCAGACTTTACTTAGTAACAAAAGACTCTCTGATGCCGGGTATGCCTTTAATTGAGCGATTAAAGGATGATGGCATTACCCATGTCACCCTACCACCATCAGCGCTGGCAGTCCTGCCACAAGAAGAACTACCAACATTGCAAGCGATCGTTGTTGCCGGAGAAGCCTGTCCTCTGGAACTGATGCGACAATGGTCTACAGGAAGAAACTTCTTCAACGCCTACGGGCCGACAGAAGCGAGTGTTTGTGCCACAGTAGCAAAATGCACTCCAGGGGACAAAAAAGTTACTATTGGTTGTCCAATTGCCAACAAACAAATCTACATCTTAAACTCGCACTTACAACCAGTTCCCGTTGGTGTACCTGGAGAATTGCACATTAGTGGTGTGGGATTAGCGCGAGGCTATCTCAATCGCCCAGAACTAACACAAGAGAAATTCATCCCCAACCCCTTTTACAATTCAAAATTCAAAATAGAGCCTCCGGCACGCTACCGCGAACAAAATTCAAAATTGTATAAAACTGGGGACTTGGCTCGTTATCTGCCAGATGGCAACATCGAATACCTGGGGCGTATCGACAACCAAGTAAAAATCCGGGGATTCCGCATTGAGTTGGGAGAAATAGAAGCAGCACTAAGCCAACATCCCCACGTGCAAGCATCATGTGTCATAGCCCGTGAAGATAACAGGGGTGACAAACGCCTAGTAGCCTACATCGTACTGCAACCAGAGCATACTTGTACTGAGCGAAGTCGAAGTACACCCACAGTTAAAGAACTGCGTAGCTTCCTCAAAGAAAAGCTACCAGAATACATGATACCAAGTGCGATCGTCATCCTAGAATCTTTACCCCTAACCCCCAACGGCAAAATAGATCGTCGCGCTCTACCAGAGCCAAGTAGTGAATCAAGAGAGAAATATGTAGCTCCGCGCACCCCTATCGAAGAAATCCTCGCAGTAATTTGGCAAGAAGTCCTGAAAGTAGAACTTGTAGGCAGACATGACAATTTCTTTGAACTAGGGGGACACTCCCTACTGGGAACGCAATTCATCTCCCGTGTGCGTAGCAGATTGAAAGTAGAAATACCATTGCGAAGCTTATTTGCTACGCCAACAATTGCCGAGTTAGCGCCATCGATTCAGCAGTTACAGCAAGATATAGAACTAGCTGCACCACCCATCTTAAGGCGGGTAGAGAATGCAGAAATACCACTGTCTTATGCTCAACAGCGTTTATGGTTTTTAGACCAGTTAGAGTCGAATGGTGCTTTATACAACATCGCCATTGGTTTGCGTCTAATAGGAACTCTTAATTTTGCCGCCTTAGAACAAAGTTTAAAAGAACTTATCAATCGCCATGAAGCCTTACGCACCAACTTTGTTACTGTTGATGGAAAACCTTCAAAAATCATTCAAACTCAAATAAATTGGACAGTTGCAGTTGTTGACTTGCAGCATTTACCCTTAACAGAACAAAAAACTGCTGCACAGAAATTACTGGAACAAAAAGCAATTGAGCCTTTTGACTTAGCTCATGATGCATTAATCAGAGCGACATTAGTGATGCTGTCCGACACAGAACAGTGGTTATTAGTGTGTATGCACCACGTTGTCTGTGATGGCTGGTCAATAGGTGTGTTTGTCCAGGAGTTACAAGCACTGTACAATGCTTATTCTCAGAGTCAACCGTCACCCCTGTTACCACTGCCGATTCAGTACGCAGATTTTGCCATTTGGCAAAGACAATGGTTGCAAGGGGAAGTACTCAACAGCCAATTGAGTTACTGGGAGCAACAGTTGGCAAATGCACCCACGTTCTTGCCACTACCCACAGATAGACCCAGACCTGCTGTGCAGACTTTCAATGGCTCTTATCAAGTGTTTACTCTGTCTGTTGAGTTAACTCAACGGTTGTTGCAGCTAAGTCAACAGCAAGGTTGTACCCTGTTCATGACTTTGTTAGCAGCTTATAATACCCTGCTTTACCGCTACACAGGACAAGAAGATATTTTGGTGGGGACGCCAATTGCCGGCCGCGATCGCACCGAGCTAGAAGGGTTAATTGGCTTTTTTGTCAATACTTTAGTGATGCGGACTAACTTGGCAGAAAATTCCACCTTTAGCGAATTACTCCCACGTATCCGGGAAATGGCATTAGGAGCCTATGCTCATCAAGATTTACCCTTTGAAATGTTGGTGGAAGCATTGCAGCCAGAACGGGATATCAGCTATACACCATTATTCCAAGTGATGTTCGTTCTCCTGAACGCTCCCATGTCTGAAATAGAGTTGACTGAGTTAAGTGTCAGTGGCTTGCCAATAGGAATCACCACGGCAAAGTTTGATTTAACTTTATCAATGGAAAACACTCCCAATGGACTTTTTGGGTGGTGGGAGTACAACACTGACTTGTTTGATAGCAGCACTATCGAACGGATGACTGGTCATTTTCTGACATTGCTGGAAAGTATTGTTGCTAATCCCCAAGAGCGGATTTCTCAATTACCAATGCTCACAGCATCTGAGCAACAGCAGTTATTAATTGAATGGAATGATACTCAAGTAGATTATCCCCAGGATAAATATATCCACCAGTTATTTGAAGAACAGGTGGAGCGTACACCCGATGCTGTAGCAGTTGTGTTTGAGAATCAACAATTGACCTACCACGAGTTGAACACTCGTGCTAATCAGTTGGCGCATTACTTGCAGTCTTTGGGAGTGTCCGCCGATGTACTGGTTGGTATTTGTGTGGAGCGTTCCTTAGAAATGGTCGTGGGACTATTGGGGATTCTCAAGGCGGGTGGAGCTTACGTACCACTTGACCCTGAATATCCCCAAGAGCGTTTGCGCTTTATCTTGGAAGATGCTCAAGTTTCAGTGCTGCTAACCCAACAGCAATTAGTTGAGAAATTACCTGAGTGTCAGGCGCAGCTTGTAAGCTTGGATACTAACTGGCAGTTTATTTCTCAGTTGGCTCAAGAAAATCCCATCACTGATGTCCAAGCTATTAACTTAGCTTATGTGATTTATACTTCCGGTTCTACAGGCAAGCCTAAAGGTGTGCAAATCTCACATAACTCTGTGAGCAATTTCCTCTCTGCCATGCAGCAGCGCCCAGGAATAACAGAACAAGATACACTGCTGGCGATTACTACTATTTCCTTTGATATTGCTGCCTTAGAAATTTTTCTGCCCATAACTGTAGGTGCATCTCTGGTCATAGCCCGTCGTGATGTAACCCTTGATGGAAGAGAATTATTTGACTTGCTAGTTAAGTCTAAGGCAACAATTATGCAAGCAACTCCAGCTACTTGGAGATTGCTTTTAGACTCCAACTTCCAATTTAGCGATCTAAAAATACTTTGCGGTGGTGAAGCTTTACCTTGGGATCTAGTTAAGGAACTGCTTGCCAGGAGTGCTTCTTTCTGGAACCTTTATGGGCCAACAGAGACTACTATTTGGTCATCAGTATGTCAACTCGAATCTAGTGAGAGCTTGATTTCTATTGGTCGCCCAATTTCCAATACGCAAATCTACATACTAGACCAAAACTTACAACCAGTACCCGTAGGCGTACCAGGAGAGTTACATATCGGTGGTGCAGGATTAGCAAGAGGCTACTTGAACCGACCAGAGTTAACACAAGAAAAGTTCATTCCCAATCCCTTTGGTAGAAGCAGGGGAGCAGAGGAGCAGGGGAGCAGGGGGGCAGAAGTTCTTCCCAATTCCCAGTCCCCAATCCCCAGTCCCCGACTTTACAAAACAGGGGACTTAGCTCGTTATCTACCAGATGGCAACATCGAATACTTGGGACGCATCGACAACCAAGTAAAAATCCGGGGATTCCGCATTGAGTTGGGAGAAATAGAAGCAGCACTTAGCCGACATCCCTATGTGCAAGCATCATGTGTCATAGCCCGCGAGGATACCCCTGGCGATAAGCGCCTAGTTGCCTACATTGTACCGCAGCCACAAGTAACGCTCACAATTAGCGAACTGCGTAGCGTCCTCAAGTCCAAGTTACCAGACTACATGGTTCCTTCGGCAATAGTAATCTTGGAGTCTTTACCCCTAACCCCCAACGGCAAAATAGACCGTCGCGCCCTACCAGCACCAGAGTCCAGTAGTGAGTTATCAGATAAATATGTAGCTCCACACACCCCAATTGAAGAAATATTGGCGCTGATTTGGCAACAAGTCCTGAAAGTAGAGCTTGTAGGCAGACATGATAACTTCTTTGAACTAGGAGGACACTCCCTATTAGCAACGCAACTTATCTCTCGTGTGCGTAGCAGCTTGAAAGTAGAACTGCCATTACGTTCGTTATTTGCAGCACCAACAATTGCCCAATTGTCGCCAAACATTCAACGGTTGCAGCAACAAGATATAGAATTTGCAGCACCACCCATCTTAAGGCGGGCAAACAATGCAGAAATACCACTGTCTTATGCTCAACAGCGTTTGTGGTTTTTAGACCAGTTAGAGCCGAACAGTGCCTCATATAATATTCCCTTTGGGTTGCGTTTAGGCGGAACTGTTAATGTTGCCGCCTTAGAACAAAGCTTAAGTGAAATTATTCATCGTCATGAAGCACTACGTACCAACTTTGTTACTGTTGATGGACAAGCGGCTCAAATCATTCAAACACAAACGAGTTGGACAGTTTCGGTTGTTGATTTGCAGCATTTACCCTTAATAGAACAAAAAACTGCTGCACAGAAACTGGTGCAACAACAAGCGCTTCTTCCTTTTGACTTAGCAAATGAAGCATTAATTAGAGCGACATTGGTGATACTGTCCGACACAGAACAGTGGTTATTAGTGTGTATGCACCACGTTGTCAGTGATGGTTGGTCAATAGGTGTATTTGTACAGGAGTTACAAGCACTGTACAATGCTTATTCTCAAGGTCAACCGTCACCTTTAACACCACTGCCGATTCAGTACGCAGATTTTGCCTTATGCCAAAGACAATGGTTGCAAGGAAAGGTGCTACAAAGCCAGTTGAGTTACTGGCAAGAACAATTGGCAAACGCACCTACATTCTTGCCATTACCCACAGACAGACCTAGACCTGCTGTGCAGACTTTCAATGGCGCATATCTTGAGTTTGCCTTGTCTGGTGAACTAACTCAACAACTAACAAAACTGAGTCAACAGCAAGGTTGTACCCTGTTCATGACCTTGTTAGCGGCATATAATACCCTGCTTTACCGCTACACAGGACAAACAGATATTTTGGTGGGGACACCAATTGCTAACCGCGATCGCACCGAGACAGAAGGGTTAATTGGCTTTTTTGTCAATACTTTGGTGATGCGGACTGATTTATCTGAAAACCCCACCTTTAACGAATTACTCCCACGCCTGAAAGAAATGGCAATATCTGCCTACGCGCATCAAGATTTGCCCTTTGAAATGTTGGTGGAAGCATTGCAGCCAGAACGGGATCTCAGCCATACACCACTATTTCAGGTGATGTTCGTTCTTAATAATGCGCCCAAAGCTGAAATAGAGTTGACTGGGTTAAGTGTCAGTTCGTTGCTTATAGAAAGTGCGATCGCCAAATTTGATTTAACTTTATCAATGGAAAACACTAGCACCGGACTAGTGGGAGGATGGGAATATAACACTGACTTGTTTGATAGCAGCACCATTGAGCGCATGACTGGTCATTTTGTGACATTGCTTGAAGCTATTGTTGCTAATCCTGGCGATCGCATTTCCCAATTACCAATTTTGACACCATCTGAGCAACAGCAATTATTAGTGGAGTGGAATGATACTCAAGTAGATTATCCCCAGGATAAATGTATCCATCAGTTATTTGAAGAACAGGTAGAGCGCACGCCCGATGCTGTGGCGGTGGTGTTTGAGAATCAACAATTGACATACCGCGAATTGAATTGTCGTGCTAACCAGTTGGCGCATTACTTGCAGTCTTTGGGAGTGTCCGCCGATGTGCTGGTGGGGATATGTGTAGAGCGTTCTTTAGAGATGGTGGTGGGATTACTTGCTATTCTCAAGGCGGGTGGAGCTTACGTACCACTTGACCCGAAGTATCCCCAAGACCGTCTGACTTTCATGCTCAAAGATGCTCAAGTTTCAGTCTTACTTACCCAACAGCATCTAGCTGAGAAATTACCTGAACATCAGGCGCGTGTAGTCCACTTAGATAAAGATTGGGTTGCGATCGCTAAATTTAGCCAGGAGAATCCAATTGCCCAGGTGCAAGCTAATAATGTAGCTTATGTGATCTATACTTCTGGGTCTACTGGTCAACCAAAGGGGGTAATACTATCTCACAGTAACCTTTGCAACCATATGTTTTGGATGCAAACAACATTCCCCCTGACTCAAAAAGACAAAGTACTGCAAAAAACTCCCTTTGGCTTTGATGCCTCAGTTTGGGAATTCTACGCTCCATTGTTAGCAGGTGGACAGTTATTAATAGCTGAACCAAGAGGTCATACTGACAGTGCTTATCTCTTAAGGATAATTGCCCAGCAGCAGGTAACTACTGTTCAACTTGTTCCATCTTTACTGCAAATGCTTTTAGAACAGGGAGGAATCGAAACTTGTCACTCCCTCAAACACGTGTTCTGTGGCGGTGAAGTCTTACCCGTTACTCTGCAAGAAGGCTTGTTAAATAAGCTAGATGTAAATTTACACAATCTCTACGGCCCAACAGAGGCTTGTATTGATGCAACTTTCTGGAATTGCCAGCGTGAAATTTATCCACAACTTGTCCCCATTGGTCGTCCAATTTCCAACACGCAAATCTATATACTCGACCAAAACTTACAACCAGTACCTGTGGGTGTACCAGGAGAGCTACACATCGGTGGTGCAGGATTAGCAATAGGATACCTCAACCGCCCAGAGTTAACACAAGAAAAATTTATTCCTAATCCGTTTAATAATCCAAAATCCAAAATCCAAAATCCAAAATTGTACAAAACAGGAGACTTGGCTCGTTATCTACCAGATGGAAACATAGAATACCTGGGACGTATCGACAACCAAGTAAAAATTCGGGGTTTCCGCATCGAGTTGGGAGCAATTGAAGCAGTACTAAGCCAACACAATGATGTGCAAACATCTGTAGTCATCGTCCGCGAAGACATTCCCGGAAATAAACGCCTAGTCGCCTACATAGTACCGCAGCCACAGATAACACCAACAATCAGCCAACTGCGTAGCTTCCTCCAAGAGAAACTACCAGACTATATGGTACCAAGTACCTTTGTCACCTTAGAATCCCTACCCCTAACTCCCAGTGGTAAAATAGACCGGCGTGCCCTACCAGAACCAGAAGCACGTACAGGAATAGAAAACGATATAGTGCTACCGCGCACTCCCATTGAAGAAAAATTAGCCCAAATTTGGGCGCAAGTCTTAAGAGTAGAGCAAATAGGCATACATGATAACTTTTTTGAACTAGGTGGAGATTCTATCCTCAGCATTCAAATCATCAGCAGAGCAAAAGTTGCCGGCATAGAACTGACCGTAAAACAACTATTTGCCAATCAAACCATCGCCCAATTAGCCACAGTCGCAGGTACAACAAAAGCACTCTCAATTGAACAAGGATTAGTCACAGGGACATTACCCCTAACACCAATTCAACACTGGTTTTTCGAGCAGAAATTACCAGAAAAACATCACTTCAATCAATCATTTCTCCTCACAGTACCATCAGACCTCAACCTAGAAAGATTAGAGAAAGTATGGCAGCAACTACTAAAACATCATGATGCTCTCAGGCTAAGATTCACCCAAACAGAGACAATATGGCAACAGATTCATGCCGCCCCAACAGATGACATTAATATCCCCCGTTTTGACTTATCGACAGTTTCAGAAACTCAGATAGAAACTGTTATTGAAACCACAGCCAATGAATTACAGGCGAGTTTAAATCTTTCAGAAAATCTCGTGCAGGTAGCATTTTTCTGGCTGGGTATTGATAAAAAAGCGCGATTACTAATAATAATTCACCACCTAGTAGTAGATGGTGTTTCTTGGCGGATATTGTTAGAAGATTTGCAGACAGCTTACCAGCAACTAAGTCAAGGCAAAACCATTCAATTACCAGCCAAAACCACATCCTTCAAAGATTGGGCGCGACAACTGACAGAATATGCCCAATCAGAAGTCTTGAAATCAGAACTAGATTATTGGTTGAGTACATCTTACGATGCAGTTGATTCCCTCCCAGTAGACTATGCACAAGGAGTAAACACTACTGCATCGGCTAGGACAGTAACAGTATCATTAGATGAATCTGAAACCCTTTCACTTTTACAAGATGTCCCGAAAGCTTACAAAACACAAATAAACGATGTCTTGTTAACTGCCTTAGTGCTGGTGTTGAGCGAATGGACTAATTCTGAGTCAGTGTTATTCAACTTAGAAGGTCATGGGCGGGAAGAGATCATTGATGGTGTAGACTTATCGCGCACTGTTGGTTGGTTTACAACGATTTTTCCAGTGGTTGTGGAACTGGGAATCATAGATGATTTGGGTACTGCTTTAAAATCTGTCAAGGAACAATTACGTGTAATTCCTAATAAAGGCATTGGCTATGGCTTATTGCGTTATCTGAATGTTGATGCAGAAATTAGCGCCCAACTAGAGAAAATTCCCCAAGCAGAAATTAGCTTCAATTATTTGGGACAATTTGCTCAAGTTGTTAATACATCTTCTCTGATGCAAATAGCTAATGAACCTAATGGAAACAGCGAGAGTTTACAAGGTCAGCGCCATTATTTGCTAGACATTAATGCCATTATTACCAACGAACAACTGCAAATAGATTGGACATACAGCAGCAATATCCATCAACAGGAAACGATTGAGAATATTGCCCAAGAATTTGTCGAAACTTTGCAAGATATAATTGCTCATTGTTTATCACCTGAAAATGCAGGTTATACACCCACAGATTTCCCATTAATTCAACTTAACCAACTAGAACTAGATCAGATATTTCAAAATTTATGAAATTAGAACTTAACAAAACTAACCGCCAAAATATTGAAGATATTTATCCCTTATCTCCTATGCAAGAGGGGATGCTGTTTGAAAGTTTGTATGCTCCAGACTCAGGCGTATATTTTGAGCAGATAACTTGCATTTTGACGGGAAACCTAGATGTAAAAACCTTCGAGCAAGCTTGGCAACAAGTGGTAGCTCGGCATCCCGTCTTTCGCACAGCTTTCCTGTGGGAGTCTTTAAACCAGCCTGTTCAAGTAGTGTATCGACAGGTAAATGTGACGGTCGAAACTTATGACTGGCGGGAGTTATCTGCACAAAAGCAGCAACAGCAATTAGAGACTTTTCTGGATTCGGAGCGACAACAGGGTTTCCAAATATCGCAAGCGCCATTAATGCGCCTACATCTAATCCAGTTGGATAGAAATACTTATCAGTTTGTTTGGTGTCATCATCATTTATTACTTGATGGCTGGTCATCACCTTTGGTTTTCAAAGACCTGTTGGAGTTTTATCAAGCAATTTCTCAGGGTAAAAGGTTATCTAACATCGGAACTATCAGCTACCGCAACTATATTGCTTGGTTACAGCAACAGGATAGAGATTTAGCTGAGAAATTTTGGCGACAAAAACTCCAAGGTTTTACTACACCAACTTCTTTGACTGTAGATAAACCATTGTCCGTAGAGCAGCATTCGAGCTATAGCGAACAACAAATTGACTTAACTGTGCCAGCGACAGCAGCAGTGATGTCTTTTGTCAGACAGCATCAACTGACAACGAGTAATTTGGTGCAAGCGACTTGGGGATTGTTGCTGTCTCGCTATAGCCAAGAAACAGATGTGGTTTTTGGTGCAACTGTGTCTGGTCGTCCGCCTGAACTTGTTGGTGTAGAGTCAATAGTGGGGTTATTTATCAATACTCTGCCAGTGCGGGTACAAATCTCCGAGCAGACTGAATTGCTGGGTTTGTTGAAGGATTTACAGGCACAACAGATTGAGTCTGAGCAATTTTCCTATAGCTCATTGGTAGAGATTCAGGGGTTGAGTGATGTTCCCAGGGGTACATCTTTGTTTGAGAGTCTTGTTGTTTTTGAGAATTATCCTGTTGATGCTGATGTTCTACAAAGCAATAAAGATTTTTCCCTCTCGAATTTTAGGTGGATTGAACAAACAAATTATCCTCTGGCAGTTTTAGTTTCCCCTGGTGAGCAATTATCGCTGAGGGTAATGTACGATACTAGTCGGTTTGAAGATGGAACGATTAGGCGGATGCTCGGTCATTTTAGAACAATGCTTGAGGCGATCGCTAATAATCCTCAGCAACGAATTTCCCAGTTGCCAATACTAACAGAATCTGAGCAGCAACAGCTATTAGTTGAATGGAATGATACCCAATCTAACTATCCCCAGGATAAATCTATTCATCAATTATTTGAGGAGCAAGTAGAACTAACACCCGATGCTGTCGCAGTTGTGTACGAGAATCAACATCTCACATACCGCGAATTGAACAGCCGTGCTAACCAGTTGGCGCACTACCTGAAGTCTTTGGGTGTCAAAGCTAATGTGCTGGTGGGGATATGTGTGGAGCGTTCTTTAGAGATGGTTGTGGGACTATTGGGAATTCTCAAGGCGGGTGGTGCTTATGTGCCACTTAACCCAGAATATCCTCAAGAGCGATTGACCTTCATGGTTGAAGATACTCAGTTATCAGTCATATTGACTCAAGAAAAATTAGTTGATAAATTAGGCGATCGCTTCCACCACGGCTTTGCGTTCGGCAAAGCTAGTGTAATTTGCTTAGACTCAAACTGGGATATCATCAATCAACAAACACGACAGAACCCAACTACCAGCGTCAAAGCTGATAACTTAGCTTATGTAATGTACACCTCCGGTTCTACAGGTCAACCCAAAGGTGTGAGCATTATCCATCGAAGTGTAGTTCGACTCGTCAAAGAAACCAACTATATCAACATTTCTGCTAGTGATGTAATTGCCCAAGCCTCAAATCACGCCTTCGATGCTGCTACCTTTGAAATTTGGGGAGCGTTACTGAACGGAGCGCGATTGGTAGGGGTGAGCAAAGATTTGGCACTTTCGCCCAGAAATTTTGCCGCCTTTATGCGATCGCAAAATATCAGTGTGTTATTCTTGACAACTGCCCTATTCAATCAAATTGCTCAAGAAGTCCCCTCTGCTTTCAATTCACTACGGTATCTTCTATTTGGCGGCGAGGCTGTCGATCCTAAATGGGTTAAAGAAGTACTCAACAATGGTGCGCCGCAGCGACTCCTCCATGTTTATGGGCCAACAGAGAATACAACATTTAGTTCCTGGTACTTGGTGCAGGATGTACCAGAAGGCGCGACAACTATTCCCATCGGGCAGCCAATTTCCAACACACAAATCTATTTATTAGATCCCCAACTACAACCAGTAGGTGTTGGTGTACCGGGAGAATTATATGTTGGGGGAGACGGTCTAGCTAGGGAATACCTTAACCGCACCGAATTAACACAAGAAAAATTTATTCCTAATCCGTTTAACAATTCAAAATTCATAGACGCGAAAGCGGCTTCCCGGAGGGTAATTCAAAATTCAAAATTATATAAAACTGGGGATTTAGCACGCTATTTGCCAGATGGCAATATTGAATACCTCAGTCGCATCGACGACCAAGTAAAAATACGCGGTTTACGGATTGAGTTGGGCGAAATTGAAGCAGTCTTGAGCCAACACAGCGATGTGCAGGTATGTTGTGTCATTGTCCGCGAAGATACCCCTGGAGATAAACGTTTAGTCGCGTACGTCGTAACGCATCAGGACTGTCAACCGACGATAGGCGAAATACGTCAATTCCTCAAGGCAAAGTTGCCAGATTACATGATACCAAGTGCTTTTGTGATTTTGGAATCCTTACCCCTAAATCTCAACGGCAAAGTAGACCGTCGCGCCCTGCCAAAACCAGACTTAGACACCGCACTCCTAGAAAAATACGTTGCCCCGCGTACACCCGTAGAGGAAATGCTTGCACTCCTGTGGGCGCAAGTTTTGAAAGTAGAGCAAGTGGGTATACATGAGAATTTCTTTGAACTTGGGGGACACTCACTACTAGCAACGCAACTGGTTTCACGCATCCGCACTAGCTTCAAAATAGAACTATCATTACGTGAGTTATTTGCTGCACCAACAATTGCTCAATTAGCGCCATTGATTCAGCAGTTACAGCAACAAGACTTTGAACTAGCTGCACCACCCATCTTAAGGCGGACAGAGAATGCAAACTTACCACTGTCTTATGCTCAACAGCGTTTGTGGTTTTTAGACCAGTTGGAGCCAAACAGTGCTTCATACAACATCGCTTTCGGGTTGCGTTTAGTCGGAACTCTGAATGTTACCGCGCTACAACAAAGCTTAATTGAAATTATTCATCGCCACGAAGCATTACGTACTAACTTTGTTACAGTTGATGGGCAAGCTACTCAAATCATTCAAACAGAAACGAATTGGACAGTTATAGTTGTTGACTTGCAGCATTTACCCTTAACAGAACAAAAAACTACTGCACAGAAGTTACTCCAACAACAAGCAATTGAGCCTTTTGACTTAGCCTCGGATGCCTTAATCAGAGCGACATTAGTGGTGCTGTCTCCTACAGAACAGTGGTTATCAGTATGTATGCACCACGTTGTCTCTGATGGTTGGTCAATAGGTGTATTTGTCCAGGAGTTACAAGCACTGTACAATGGTTATTCTCAAGGTCAACCGTCACCTTTGTTGCCATTGCCGATTCAGTACGCAGATTTCGCTTTATGGCAAAGACAATGGTTAGTCGGGGAGGTACTGAAGAGCCAATTAAGTTACTGGAAAGAACAATTGGCAAATGCACCCACGTTCTTACCACTACCCACAGACAGACCTAGACCTGCTGTGCAGACTTTTAATGGCGCACATCTGGAGTTTACACTTTCTGTTGAGCTAACTCAAAAGTTGGTAAAACTGAGTCAACAGCAAGGGGTGACTTTGTTTATGACCTTGTTGGCGGCATATAATACTTTACTTTATCGCTACACGGCACAAGAAGATATTTTGGTAGGGACACCAGTTGCTGGGCGCGATCGCACTGAGCTAGAATCATTAATTGGCTTTTTTGTCAATACTTTGGTGATGCGGACGAACTTGGCAGAAAACCCCAGCTTTAACGAATTACTCCCACGTATCCGGGAAATGGCATTATCCGCCTACGCTCATCAAGATTTGCCCTTTGAAATGTTAGTGGAAGCATTGCAACCAGAACGAAATCTCAGCCATACACCACTGTTTCAAGTGATGTTCGTTCTTAATAATGCGCCTAAATCTGAAATAGAGTTCACTGGGTTAAGTGTCAGTGACTTGTCCATAGAAAGTGCGATCGCCAAGTTTGATCTTACCTTATCAATGGAAAACACTAGCACCGGACTAGTGGGAGGGTGGGATTACAACACTGATTTGTTTGATAGCAGCACTATCGAACGGATGACGGGTCATTTTCTGACACTGCTTGAGGCAATTGTGGCGAATCCTGGCGATCGCATTTCTCAATTACCAATTTTGACAGCATTTGAGCAAAAGCAATTATTACTTGAGTGGAATGATACTCAAGTAGACTATCCCCAGGATAAATGTATTCATCAGTTATTTGAAGAACAGGTAGAGCGTACACCGAATGCTGTGGCGGTGGTGTTTGACAATCAACAATTGACTTACCACGAGTTGAACACTCGTGCTAACCAGTTGGCACATTATTTACAGTCTTTGGGAGTGTCCGCCGACGTGCTGGTGGGAATATGTGTGGAGCGTTCTTTAGAGATGGTGGTGGGACTTTTGGGTATTCTCAAGGCGGGTGGGGCTTACGTACCACTTGACCCTGAGTATCCCCAAGACCGTTTGAGCTTTATGCTGGAAAATGCTCAAGTTTCCGTGCTACTTACCCAACAGCATCTAGTTGAGAAATTACCTGAACATCAAGCGCGTGTTTTTTGCTTAGATACCGACTGGGAAATCATTCCCCAATCGAATCAGCAAAATCCCATCACTGGTGTGCAAACTAGTAACTTAGCTTATGTAATTTATACTTCGGGTTCCACCGGAAAGCCTAAAGGAGTGATAAATACGCATCTAGGGATTTGCAATCGCCTCCTGTGGATGCAGCAAGCATATCAATTAACAGAAATAGACTGCGTTTTACAAAAAACTCCTTTCAGCTTCGATGTCTCCGTTTGGGAATTTTTCTGGCCATTATTGACTGGAGCGCGTTTAGTTGTAGCTCAACCAGGTGGACATAAAGATAGTGGTTACTTGGTCAACCTAATACTAGAACAGCAAGTTACTACACTGCATTTTGTCCCTTCAATGCTCCAGGTTTTCCTAGAAGAAGAAAGTGTAAAAAATTGCAGTAGCTTGAAGCGAGTGATTTGTAGTGGCGAAGCATTGCCAAAAGAACTTCAGGAACGCTTTTTTACCTGTTTAGGGTGTCAATTGCATAATCTCTACGGGCCGACAGAAGCGGCAATTGATGTCACTTTTTGGGAATGTCAACCAGAGAGCAATTTGAAAACAGTGCCTATTGGTCGCCCAATTTCCAATACTCAGATATATATACTCGACCAAAACTTACAACTAGTACCCGTAGGTGTACCAGGAGAGTTACATATAGGTGGTGTAGGATTAGCAAAAGGCTACCTCAACCGTCCAGAGTTAACACAAGAAAAATTCATCGCCAATCCGTTCAGGGGAGCAGGGGAGCAGAGGAGAAGAGGAGCAGGGGAGCGGAGGAGAAAAATAGCCAAATCTCCAGTCCCCAGTCTCCAATCCCCAGTCTCCAGTCCCCGCCTCTATAAAACCGGAGATTTGGCTCGTTATCTACCAGATGGCAATATCGAATATCTGGGACGTATCGACAACCAAGTAAAAATCCGGGGATTTCGTATCGAATTGGGAGAAATCGAAGCGGCACTAAGCCAACATAGTGATGTGCAAACATCTGTAGTCATCGTCCGTGAAGACATTCCTGGTGACAAGCGCCTAGTCGCCTACATAGTGCCGCAGCCACAGATAACACCCACAGTAAGCGTTCTGCGTAGCTTCCTCAAAGAAAAACTACCAGAATACATGGTGCCAAGTGCGATCGCCATTTTAGAATCTTTACCCCTAACACCCAACGGCAAAATAGACCGTCGCGCTCTACCAGCCCCAGAGCCAAGTAGTGAATCAAGAGACGAATATGTAGCTCCACGTACACCTCTAGAAGAAATACTGGCACTGATTTGGCAACAAGTCCTAAAAGTAGAGCTTGTAGGCAGACATGATAACTTCTTTACCTTGGGAGGACACTCCCTATTAGCAACGCAACTCGTCTCCCGTGTGCGTAGCAGCTTGAAAGTAGAATTGCCATTACGTTCGTTGTTTGCTGCGCCAACAATTGCAGAGTTAGCGCAATTGATTCAGCAATTACAGCAACAAGTACTTCGACTCCGCTCAGTACAAGACTTAGAAATTGTTGCACCACCCATTTTAAGGCGGGCAAACAATGCAGAACTACCACTGTCTTATGCTCAACAGCGGTTGTGGTTTTTAGACCAGTTCGAGCCGAACAGTTCTTTCTACAATATCCCAGTTGGTTTGCGCTTAGTCGGAACTCTTAATGTTGCCGCCTTAGAACAAAGCTTAATTGAAATTATTCATCGTCACGAAGCATTACGCACCAACTTTGTTACTGTTGATGGACAAGCTACTCAAATCATTCAAACTCAAACGAATTGGACAGTTACAGTTGTTGACTTGCAGCATTTACCCTGGAAAGAACAAGAAATAGCTGCACAGAAATTAGTGCAACAACAAGCAATTGAGCCTTTTGACTTAGAGTCAGAAGCATTAATCAGAGCGACATTAGTGGTGCTGTCTCCTACAGAACAATGGTTATTAGTGTGTATGCACCACGTTGTCTCTGATGGCTGGTCAATAGGTGTATTTGCCCTGGAGTTACAAGCACTGTACAATGCTTATTCTCAAAGTCAACCTTCACCTCTGTTACCACTACCGATTCAGTATGCAGATTTCGCCTTGTGGCAAAGACAATGGTTGCAAGGGGAAGTACTCAACAGCCAATTAAGTTACTGGAAAGAACAATTGGCAAATGCACCCATATTCTTACCACTACCCACAGACAGACCCAGACCTGCTGTGCAGACTTTTAATGGTGCATATCTTGAGTTTGCCCTGTCTGTTGAGTTAACTCAACAACTAACCAAACTGAGTCAACAGCAAGGTTGTACCCTGTTCATGACCTTGTTAGCGGCTTATAATACCCTGCTTTATCGCTACACCGGGCAAGAAGATATCCTTGTGGGTTCGCCAATTGCTAACCGCGATCGCACCGAGATAGAAGGGCTAATTGGCTTTTTTGTCAATACCTTAGTCATGCGGACTAACTTGGCAGAAAATCCCAGCTTTAGCGAATTACTCAGTCGTGTCCGTGATGTGGCAATGGAGGCATACGCTTATCAGAACATGCCCTTTGAAATGCTGGTAGAAGCATTACAACCAGAACGGGATCTTAGCCATACACCACTGTTCCAAGTAATGTTTGTCCTCCAGAATGCGCCTACAGCATCTGGATTAGACTTAACTGGACTCAATGTCAGTTCATTGCCAGTAAAACTGACAACTTCCAGGTTTGATTTAACTTTAATCATGGAGAACAGTCCTACTGGGCTGGTAGGGTTGTGGGAATACAGCACTGACTTGTTTGATGCTAGTACTATTGATCGCATGACGAGTCATTTTGTGACATTGCTTGAAGGCATTATTGCTAACCCAGAACAGCAAATCTCACAATTGCCACTGCTGACACAACCCGAACAACAAAAATTACTTGTCGAGTGGAACGATACTCAAGTTGATTATCCACAAGATTTATGCATTCGTCAGTTGTTTGAGGAGCAGGTAAAACTAACACCCAATGCAGTAGCGGTGGAGTTTGTAGACGAGCGCAGCGAGGCTTCTCTCAGAGTAAATCAACAACTTACTTACAATGAATTAAACTACCGCGCTAACCAGTTGGCGCACTACTTACGGTCTTTGGGTGTAAAACCAAATGCCTTGGTCGGTCTGTGTGTAGAGCGTTCTTTAGAGATGGTGATAGGATTACTAGGGATTCTCAAAGCGGGGGGAGCTTATGTACCACTTGACCCAGAGTATCCACAAGAGCGTTTGAGCTTTATTCTAGAAGATGCTCAAGTTAAAATTTTACTGACTCAACAGCGACTTATTGACAGAATACCTCCAAATCAAGCACAGCTTGTTTGTTTAGATACTGACGCTGGACTTATTGACCAATTCAGTCAGGATAATCCGATCTCTGACGTACAAGCGAATCACTTAGCTTATATTATTTATACCTCTGGCTCTACAGGTCAACCTAAGGGTATAGCCATGAATCAGCTTGCTCTTTGCAATCTGATCTTGTGGCATCCAGAAAATCTAAAAATCTCTTGTGGAGCAAAAACCCTGCAATTTGCTTCGATTAACTTTGATGTCTCCTTCCAAGAAATCTTCACTACCTGGTGTTCTGGAGGCACATTGTTCTTAATTAGGGAGGAACTACGCCGCGATGCGCCAGCATTGTTAGATTTTCTCCAAGAAAAAGCAATACAGAGAATCTTTCTACCCTTTGTTGGCTTACAGCAACTAGCTGAAGTCGCTGTTGCTAATGAATTAGTTAATAGTCATTTGCAGGAAATTATTACTGCTGGGGAACAGTTGCAGATTACTCCCGCTATTTCTCGATGGTTGAGCAAACTAACTGATTGTACATTGCATAATCACTATGGGCCATCCGAGAGCCATGTAGCCACCAGTTTTACTCTGAATAATTCAGTACAGACATGGCCGCTACTACCTCCTATTGGTCGTCCCATTGCCAACACACAAATCTACATCCTAGACAGGTTCTTACAGCCTGTACCCGTTGGTGTACCAGGGGAATTGTACATTGCTGGTGTTCTTTTAGCACAAGGTTACTTCAACCGCAGCGAGTTAACACAAGATAAATTCATTTCCAACCCTTTTGGTAGAAGCAGGGGAGCAGGGGAGCAGGGGAGCCAGTGCGTTGCGGAGGTTCCCTCCGTTGTAGCAACTGGCGTGAGCAGGGGGGGAGAACATCTCTACAAAACTGGGGATTTAGCCCGTTATTTACCAGATGGAAACATCGAATACCTGGGACGCATAGACAATCAAGTTAAAATTCGGGGTTTCCGCATTGAACTGGGTGAAATTGAAGCAGTACTAAGCCAACATAGTGATGTAGAGGCATGTTGTGCGATCGCACGCGAAGACATTCCTGGAAACAAATACTTAGTCGCTTATATTGTACCCCAAAAAGAGCAGACACCCTCTGTTAGCAAACTGCGTTCCTTCCTGAAGTCAAAGTTACCAGAGTATATGGTGCCAAGTGCGATAGTCATCTTGGACGCTCTACCGCTTACCCCCAATGGGAAACTAGACCGCCGCGCCTTACCCGCACCTGATTTACAAAGCCAATTATCGGACAAATATGTTGCCCCACGTAACCCAATCGAAGAAATCCTGTCAGTAATTTGGGCGCAAGTGCTGAAAGTAGACCTTGTGGGTATATATGATAACTTCTTTGAACTTGGAGGACATTCGCTACTAGCAACGCAGCTGGTTTCCCGCGTCCGTACCAACTTGAAGGTAGAACTACCATTGCGTAGCTTATTTGCTGCACCAACAATTGCTCAATTAGCGCCAAATATTCAACGCTTGCAGCAACAAGTACTTCGACTCCGCTCAGTACAAGACTTAGAACTTGATGCACCACCCATCTTAAGGCGGGCAGAGAATGCAGAAATACCACTGTCTTATGCTCAACAGCGTTTATGGTTTTTAGATCAGTTCGAGCCGAACAGTACCTTATACAACATCCCCGTTGGTTTGCGCTTAGTCGGAACTATTAATGTTGTTGCCTTAGAACAAAGCTTAATTGAAATTATTCATCGCCACGAAGCATTACGCACTAACTTGGTTACTGTTGATGGAAAGCCTTTACAAATAATTCAAACCCAGACGAATTGGACAGTTACTGTTGTTGACTTGCAGCATTTACCCGTAACAGAACAAAAAACGGCTGCACAGAAATTAGTGCAACAACAAACAATTGAGCCTTTTGACTTAGAGTCAGAAGCATTAATCAGAGCAACATTAGTGGTGCTGTCTCCTACAGAACAGTGGTTATCAGTGTGTATGCACCACATTGTTAGTGATGGTTGGTCAATGAGTGTGTTTGTCCAAGAATTAACAGCGCTTTACAATGCTTATTCTCAAAGTGAACCGTCACCTTTGTTGCCACTGCCAATTCAGTACGCAGATTTCGCCTTATGGCAAAGACAATGGTTGCAAGGAGAGGTACTAAAGAGCCAATTGGGTTACTGGAAACAACAATTGGCAAACGCACCCACATTCTTACCATTACCCACAGACAGGCCCAGACCTGCTGTGCAGACTTTCAATGGCGCACATTTGGAGTTTACACTTTCTGTTGAGCTAACTCAAAAGTTGGTAAAACTGAGTCAACAGCAAGGTTGTACCCTGTTCATGACCTTGTTGGCGGCATATAATACCCTGCTTTATCGCTACACCGGACAAACAGATATTTTGGTGGGGACACCAATTGCTAACCGCGATCGCACTGAGCTAGAATCATTAATTGGCTTTTTTGTCAATACATTGGTGATGCGGACGAATTTGGCAGAAAACCCCAGCTTTAGCGAATTACTGCCGCGCCTGAGAGAAATGGCATTATCCGCATACGTACATCAAGATTTGCCCTTTGAAATGTTGGTGGAAGCATTGCAACCAGAACGAGACATGAGCCATACACCACTTTTCCAAGTGATGTTCGTTCTCCAGAATACTCCTGCATCTCAATTGGAGTTGACCGGGTTAAGTGTCAGTGAATTGCCAATAGAGACTTCCACGACAAAGTTCGATCTGACTTTAGTCATGGAGAACACTACCACTGGACTAGTGGGGTGGTGGCAGTACAACACTGACTTGTTTGATAGCAGCACCATCGAACGGATGATGGGGCATTTTGTGACGCTGCTTGAGGCCATTGTGGCGAATCCCCAAGAGCGAATTTCTCAATTACCAATGCTCACAGCATCTGAGCAGCAACAGTTACTAGTTGAATGGAATGATACAGGAGTAGATTATCCTTCTGAGAAATGTATTCATCAGTTATTTGAAGAGCAGGTGGAACGTACACCCGATGCTGTGGCGGTGGTGTTTGTAGACGAGAGCAGCGAGGCTTCTCGCAGAGTAAATCAACAATTGACCTACCACGAATTGAATTGTCGTGCTAACCAGTTGGCGCACTACTTGCGGTCTTTGGGTGTAGGAGCCGACGTGCTGGTGGGGATTTGTGTGGAGCGCTCTTTAGAGATGGTTGTTGGACTGTTGGGTATTCTCAAGGCGGGTGGGGCTTACGTGCCACTTGACCCTGACTATCCCCAAGACCGTCTGAGCTTTATGCTTGAAAATTCTGAAGTTTCCGTGCTGCTAACCCAACAGCAATTAGTTGAGAAATTACAAAAGCATCAGACGCAGGTTGTGTGTTTAGATACTGATTGGGAATTTATTGCTCAGTTAAATCACGATAATCCAATCACTGAAGTACAAGCAACTAATTTGGTTTATGTGATTTACACTTCCGGTTCTACAGGTAGACCTAAAGGTGTCATGATTGAGCATAGGGGACTATGCAACTTAACTAAAGCTCAGATTCAGACTTTTGGCTTGCATTCTGATAGTCGCGTTCTCCAGTTTGCCTCCTTCAGTTTTGATGCTTCTATCTGGGAAATTGTATTGGCTCTGGGGTCAGGTGCAACGCTGTACCTGGGAACAAAAGACTCTCTATTGCCAGGGAAGCCATTAATTGAGCAATTACGCAATTATTGCATTACCAGTATCACGTTACCGCCATCGGCTTTAGCAGTTATGCCTATGGAGGAGCTTCCGGCACTGCAAACAATAATTGTAGGTGGAGAAGCTTGTTCTGCTGAACTAATCAGACAATGGTCTGCTGGGAGAAACTTCTTCAACGCTTACGGCCCAACGGAAGCTACTGTCTGTGCCACGATTGGCAAAGCCACGCCAAAGGCGAACGCAAAATGCAATGAAGATGATGAGAAAATATCTATTGGTAAGGCGATCGCCAATACACAAGTTTACATTTTAGACGAAAATTTGCAACTAGTGCCTGTGGGTGTGCCAGGAGAATTGCACATCGGTGGTGCAGGATTAGCACGCGGTTATCTCAACCGACCAGAATTAACACAAGAAAAATTCATCCCTAACCCCTTCAGTAGAGGCAGGGGGCAGGGAGCAGGGAGCAGGGGGGAAACAGAAGACCAATCCTGTAATTCCGAGTGTCTGTATAAAACAGGGGACTTAGCCCGTTATTTACCAGATGGCAACATCGAATACCTGGGGCGCATCGACAACCAAATAAAAATCCGAGGTTTCCGCATTGAGTTAGGGGAAATTGAGGCAATACTGAGTCAGCATCCAGGAGTTAGGGAAAATGTGGTAGTGGCGAGAGAAGATATCGCCGGAGAGAAACGCTTAGTAGCTTATTTTGTGCCGCAGTTGGAGCAAACACCAACTAGCAATGACTTACGCATTTTCTTGAAAGAAAAATTACCACAGTACATGGTACCCTCTGCTTTTGTCAGGTTAGAGTTTTTACCTTTAACTCCCAATGGCAAGATAGACCGCAAAGCCTTACCTGTTCCTGATGCCGATAATACCCAGTTGGCAGTGAGTTTTGTGGCACCACGTACCCCTGTAGAGAAGGTATTGGCAGATATTTGGGCTGATGTATTGCATCTCAAACAGGTGGGTGTTCTGGATAATTTCTTTGAGTTAGGAGGTCATTCACTGACGACAATTCGGGTGATGTCTCAGGTAAATGAGACTTTCCAGATGAAATTACCGTTGCGCCACTTATTTACTGCTCCGACTATAGCTGAACTTGCTCAGACTATTGAGTTTACCTCTGGGACAGGCTCTACTGTCACTGCAAATAAAATTACTACCTTCAACTTACAGGCTGAAGTTGTTCTTGATGAGATAATTAAGCCCGGAAATTTGGTTTATCAACCTATAAGTGAACCTGCGGCCATTTTTCTAACGGGTGCAACAGGCTTTGTTGGTGCTTTTTTGCTGGCTGAATTATTACAACAAACTCAAGCAGATATCTATTGTCTCGTGCGTGCTGCTAATTTTACCGCAGGTAAACAAAAGCTGGAAGAAAACCTGAAAGCTTATTTACTTTGGGAAGAATCTTTTAACTCGCGGATTATTCCAGTATTAGGAGATTTATCTCAACCGCTTTTTGGTCTTTGTGATGAGCAGTTTCACCTCATGGCTCTTAAAATTGACTCAATTTACCATAATGGCGCTTTGGTGAATCATGTTTATCCTTACGCTTTGTTAAAAGCAGCAAATGTTTGTGGAACCGAGGAGGTCTTGAGATTAGCTAGTCAAATCAAAATCAAGCCTGTACATTTCATTTCTACTGTTAGCGTTTTCGCCTCAGATGAATATTTCAAATTAGAGGTTGTTCAAGAGAATGATCCTCTAGAACACAGTCAAGGACTTGTTGGAGGCTATACCCAAAGTAAATGGGTTGCAGAAAAGATCGTCATGATGGCACGCGATCGCGGTTTGCCTTGCAGTATCTACAGGCTTGGTAGAATAACATGGCATAGTCAAACTGGTGTTTGGAATTCAAATGATATGTTGTACAGATTCATCAAAAGCTGCATTCAACTAAAAAGTGCGCCAGAGATGAACAGCATGGTAGAAATTACACCTGTAGACTATCTTGCCAAAGCTTTAATCCACCTGTCACAGCAGCCAGAATCTTTGGGCAAAGCCTTTCATTTCATTAATTCCCATTCTGCTTCTTGGAGCCAATTTATTAACTGCATCCGCTCTTTGGGCTACCCACTGCAACAACTTTCCTATGAGGATTGGCAAGCTGAACTACTTCGCAATACCCAAATTTCTGCTGATAACGCTTTGTATTCAGCTATATCGCTGGCTGAAGACAATACATCTTCAGAGTCCAATGCAACGTCTAGCTTAAAATTTGATTGCCAAAATACTCTTAATGGACTTGTAGATACCGCCATTCGCTGGCCAAAAGTAGATGATAAATTACTCCAAGCTTTCTTTGCTAACTTGAACAATTAGACCTGAGTGAGTGACAAAGTAGACTGGATAAGAGACATAGTACGTAGACCTTTCTGAAAATAGGTTAGTTTACTAGTAAAGTAGGGCGTAAATATACGTGAGTTCGATGAACCTCTCCCCAACCCCTCTCCGACGCTGATACTGTTGGCGAATTAATAGGGGGTCTAACCCCTTATCCCCAATCCATGTTAATTCAGTGCGTTGAAACGCACTTCAGCTATTAGCCTGCAATTTATTGCAGGGTCGGAAAGCAACGCAAAAGCAAGGTTTTAGGGGTGAGGGGTGTAACCCTTCACGAATTTGCCAACAGTATCCTTGCAGGGGAGAGGTTTGGAGAGGGGTTTTTAAAAATTCGTCGAACTCACGTTTTCTTAAAAATATTGTCAAAAATTCTCTATCCGCGCCGAAAACTTTACTCTCACTATCATTCATTATGTGGAGCAGATACCACCAATATTATAAATGAGTGGTAAATTATCAATAAATATATCAGGGTGGAAGTAGGGAGCATCTCATTTTTTGAAGTAGCTCAAACCGATAATAATCCATTGAGGTAGGCACAACGATGAGCAAGGACTTGAGGCACATTTTCGCGCTTCCATTGCGCTCCAGAAATCTTAGTTCGACGGTCAACTTGTTTAACGGCAGATTCAACCGACCCAGAACCAATTGA
>JAKOMP010000210.1 GCA_022241785.1 Cyanocohniella sp. LLY
CTGTAACCGTTTCGATAAAAAAACCCCTACTTCTGGCATGACATGCTTCTGCATTTGACTCCGCACTGCTTCTTCAATTCCTGCAAGATTTGTGAGCTTTTCTTTTGACGTATCTTCGTACAATATTTTAGAGATCGCCTGAATATGTTCTTGAAGAGCTTGCTTTTGTTCTGGGGTCATCGGTAAGTAAATACACTCGTCTTACTTATCCTGACTGATTTTCGCCTTCTTTGCAAAAAACTGGGATGCTCCCGGAACAAAGTAGAGAATCTAGAATTATCTATAGCTGCGTGCAAATCTGCTTTGCAAGTTTTTACTCAAGAAGCTTTTCCTCAGGAGTGGGCTGAAACTCAAAATAATTTAGGAAATAGCTATCGCCATCGTATAAAAGGAGACAAAGCAGAAAATATAGAGATAGCTATTGCCTGTTATCAAGCAGCAACAAAAGTTTTTATCCAGATAAATTATCTTCAAGCATGGGCTGATGTAAAAAATAACTTGGGGCTTGCTTACTTAGAACGTATTCAAGAAAATAAAAAGCAAAATATAGAATTGGCTATACTTGCTTTTGAAGAAGCTTGCAAAGTTTTTACTAAAGAAGCTTTTCCAAATGAATGGGCAACTACTCAAAACAACTTAGGGATTACTTATTTAGACAGAATTTTCGGTAATAGGCTAGAAAATTTGGAGTTAGCTATTATTTGTTTACAAAAAAGTTTAAAAATTTTTACTAAAGAATTTGACCCCATAGGCTGGGCTATGACACAAATGAATTTAGGAATTTGCTATGGTGAGCGTTTTAAAAAGGATCAGGCAAACACCCTAGAACTAGCTATCGCTGCTTTTCAATCGGCTTTAGAAATTCGTACTCAAGAAGCTTTTCCGGAAGACTGGGCATTAACTCATATTAATATTGGACATATCTATAACTTGCATGGATATTTAACAAAAGCAATTGAATCTTTTGAGTTAGCTTTGACGGTCTATAAACACAACATATTTCCTATTGATTGCTTTATAACGGGGCGCAACTTAGGTAATACAGCTTTCTGTAAT
This sequence comes from Cyanocohniella sp. LLY, assembly GCA_022241785.1. Taxonomy (GTDB): domain Bacteria; phylum Cyanobacteriota; class Cyanobacteriia; order Cyanobacteriales; family Nostocaceae; genus Cyanocohniella. The sequence continues at coordinate 1,057 of JAKOMP010000210.1, forward strand.
AGCTGGTGGAATAAAGCTATCCAAGGCTATGAAGCAGCTATTAACGCGGTAGAAACTAGCCGTAGCTGGGTAAAATCTGAATCACGCCGCCAAGAGATTTTAGAAGAATCCATTAATGTTTATCACAACATAGTGCAAGCCTGCATCAATGCTGGACAAATAGAAAAAGCCTTTGAATACTCCGAGCGATCGCGTTCCAAACTGATTGTAGACTTAATGGCAAGCTACAACCTCTCCCAAGGCGAAGAAATCCCCCTAAAAATCCAGGAATTATTGCAGCAATATGAAGAACTGCAACAACAAATTGACCAAGAACGGCAAAGCCATAAATCTGAAAATAATCGTAGTGAAACACGGGCTGCTTGGGAAGCTTATAATGAAGCGATCGCATCTTTAGAAACCCAAAAACAACAAGTTTGGGAAAATATTAGACGCGAAGATCCCGTATTAGCTGGAGAAATTCAAGTTAACCCCCTGAGCTTGTCAGAAATTCAAAAGCTAATTGACCAGCCTCATACAGCTATCCTCAGTTTCTACACTACCAATAGCGACACCCATATTTTTGTTGTTCAGCAAAATCAAATTACTCTCCACTCCTGCACAGGACAAGGACTAGAGACATTGCAAGGCTGGATTAACCAGAATTGGTTATTGCCTTATAGGGATGAACCCCAACAATGGAAAACTGATATTCACCGTATTCTCCACGAATTAGCTGAACGCTTGCAAATAGCTGAACTTATATCCCAATATCTTCAAGGAATAGAAGAATTAATGGTTCTTCGGTTACTTTTATGGAGAATTAATAGTAAAATGCCAGTTTAATAAACTGCGTAATCGAAAATTACTAAAGTTACGAAAGCCATATCCAAGCCTTTTAATTAACTTAAGTTTATTATTAATTCCTTCTACAGTACCACTCGTAGTTCTGCCGTCAAAATAGCCGACTATTTCGCCGAACCATCTAACGATGGTACCGATACTCTTCGGAAAATATGAAAGAGCATCATACATCCAATCTAGTAGTTTTA
>JAKOMP010000031.1 GCA_022241785.1 Cyanocohniella sp. LLY
TTATAATATAAATTATAATTTTGGTATTTTTACATAATGCTTAATATCTCTTAAATACTTGCCAAATCTAAATCGTAGGCATTATTGTCTTTAAATCATAGCCCTTATAATTCAGTTAATTTTCATAATCACCATAAAAGTAACCGAAGAACCCTAATTTTTTTGTATTTATAAATTACATATGTAATTTTTACAGAAACTTTTTAATTTGTAAAAAATATTCCGTGTTTCTACTGTTTTAAAAAAAATATCAAAAAGCAGACAGTAATCATGAGAACTTGACATCACTCGAGTTACTTCGGATACGGAGATTAAGAGGAGATTAAAATTGATAGTTAGTTATTTAACGTTAATACTATCAAATATAGGGTAATTCTTCTGTGACATAAATACCGATATATTTAATAATCGGAAAATAAGCAGTAAATTTTAGATTGAAATAGGGCAGAAAGCACAGTAATGAAAATTTCTATTCTGGTCTTTGGGAGTCATAACTTTCTCGCAACATTTCCTGATCAGATCCTTGATGAAACTGATTTTAATATAGAAGTAATCATGGATATCAATCAGGCAGTTTCGCGCATTCAAACTACGCCGCCAGATGTAATACTTGTACAAGCTAGTCTAGATGGCAGTGTGCAACTGTGCCATTGGTTAAAAAGCCAAACTCAGTTATCCTGGATATACTGTATTCTTTTAGAAGATAATCCCCAATTGCTTGCTGCTAGAACTAAGCATAGCTGGGATTGGGAATTAGATAAGACTGCTACTGCACTGAAACAAGGGGCTGATGCTTACATTTGGCATATTCCTGAGACAATAACAGAAAGTAACTTTGCAGGTATGGCAGCAAGTAGATGTCTATTACTAGCTCAATTGATGGTTGGTGTGCGAAAGGCGCAAAAATACCGTGATTTATTAAGGACAAATGATTTATTGTCAACCATCGCCTTAGCTGATACCTTAACAGATATGAATAATCGGCGGGCGTTGGAATGGGAGTTACCCAGACAAATCAAAAAAGCGCGTACTCACGATACTCCCTTGAGTTTGATTATTTTAGATGTAGATTATTTTAAGCAAGTTAACGATACCTACGGACATTTAGTAGGCGATCGCCTTTTGCAATTACTATGTAGTCGTCTACGGCATAATTTGCGGTTTCAAGATACGCCTTTTCGTTATGGTGGCGAAGAATTTGTGGTTGTTTTAGCTAACACCACTGGCGAGGAAGCGTTGGTAGTAGCAGACCGTCTTAACCGCATAGTGGGCGAAGAACCGTTTACAATCAACAGCAAAGTAGTTATAAATATTACTATTAGTTTGGGTGCTGCTTGTCTGCAATCAGAAGATGATGATAAGGGTTTCACCTTACTAAATCGTGCTGATCAATATTTGTTACAAGCAAAAGCTGCTGGTCGTAATCAAGCTATTGGGCGTGATTATTTACCCTCAGTGTCGTATCTACACGCAATTCCATCGTGAAGTTAATCACAATTAGGATTACTCAAAACACCCTGACAATCTGTAACTGAAGCGCGTTGTTGCATAGCTTTAACTAACGCTTCGTAACTAGACCAATTTTCTTGCAATAAAGTTTTGGCTTGGAGGAGATGAAACCGCTGTTTTTGTTGACAAGCTGATTCAGAAAAACCTAAACTTGCCAAAACTCCCACTAACTTGCTTTTATCATCAGATCCACCTTCAGCAGTGTCAAAAACTAAAGTTTCGGCCACAATTCCCGCCATCCACATTGTGCAATAGCGATCTAGCATTTGGGCGCTGATTGACCCTTTTTCTAGTTGGGATGCTAATTCAGCATCATCAAAAGTCACACCACCTTGTCCTGGTTGTCCCTGTTTCCAAGCTTCCCAAGCACTGAGAGTATAGCCAGTTACAGGAATATCTAGCAAGTGAGCCGTGAGAAAATGTCCAGCTTCATGGTGGATAATGCGATCGCGGTGCTTGGGAGAAAAACCAGCAACCCAATCTAGAAAAATAGTACCACCCTTACCTTGCAAACTAAAATTATCGAGAGTGGCTATTCCCAAAATCGTGAAGGTAGCAAGTGCTGGTATGGTTGGGGATAAGTGAATTAATGGCCCTAGCAGCACTGAGAAGGTCATGAGAAAAATAGATATGGCAACTAAGTTTAAAGCAGTTTGACTCATCCGAATTTTTTAAAGCTGAATTTTTTATTATTAAGGAGTTATGGCTACCTTAATCACCTTACGTGCCTTCATATCATAAAATACCTGTTCTAAATCTTGTAGCGATCGCTCTTCACTGATTAGTAATTCCCAAGGTATTTTACGACTAGCGATCAGTGCCAATGCCGCCTGCACATATTTCGGTGTATTATGAAACACACCTTTTAAAGTCAATTCACTGTAATGTAATTGCTCTGTGTTAACTGTAATCGTCGTATCTCGTGGACAACCACCGAATAAATTAACAGTTGCACCAGGACGAGCGCAAGCGATCGCAGTTTCCCAAACACTAGGTACACCAGTAGCTTCTATCACCACATCTGCACCCCATCCTTGAGTAAGTTCTTTCACCACACCGGGAATATCTGGAGTTTGATGATAATTAAAGGTTTGGACTGCACCGAGTTTTTCCCCAATTTCTAACCTGTGGTCATTACCGCCCCACAGCAACACCTCACCCATATCAGCCAACACAGCCACAAACATCAATCCAATGGCCCCATCTCCCAACACAACTACTTTATCTTGGGGTTTGATATTAGAACGGGCTATACCATGCAATACACAAGCCAAAGGTTCTGTCATGGCTGCCAATTGTAATGGCAATTCATCGGCAACCCGCAACATATTATGCTGGACTATCGGTGCAGGTATCTTCAAGTATTCCGCAAAAGTACCATTATTCCATGTCAAATTGGGACACAAAGAATACTCTTTTCGTTGACAAAAAAAGCATTTCATGCATGGTGCAGAATTATTAGCCACCACGCGATCGCCTACTTGCCAACCTGTCACACCTGCACCCACAGCCACAATATGCCCTGCGGCCTCATGACCAAACAGAGTAGGTAGTGTCAACATCTTCGCATGACCACCACGCCGCCAGACTTTCAAATCCGTACCACAAGTGGTCGCTGCACCAACTTTGATGACAACCTCACCCACTCCCGGAGAAGGGTCAGCTACCTGTTCTAAGCGAAAATTTTCCTTACCGTAAAGTAACGCCGCTAACACAGCTTTCGACCTAACTAATTAGCTACACCCGATTGTATCAGGTATTAGTCATTGGTCATTGGTCATTAGTCATGGAGACTGGGAAAGTCAACTCCCTATTCCCCACTCCCCACTCCCCACTCCCCACTCCCTACTCCCTACTCCCTCAAAGTAGTCTGAACCCCTGCTGTACTAAGAGTTTCCACCTTAGGTAAACGACTGACAGTTAACACCGGCACTTCTTGTCGGCAGGATTGGCAAAACCAATACAGTTCACCATAACGGACATGACGCAGGAGGAAATCACCGCAACACGGACAGGTGTTGGCTCTCATACTCATACTAATGTCCTCCTTAGAAAAAGTTATTGTTTTAAAGCGTTCAAAAAAGTTGTTAATTAAAGTCAGACTTTAGCCGCATCTTTATAACCATGTATGTGGATGCGACTATTAATAATTTGTTCGTAAACAGCTTCATAGTTGTTAACCATTGGGTTAACACTAAATTTTTTTTCTACATGTTCTCGACAGGCTTGACGATTCAGTTCCAACGCCGCAGGTATCATGTTTGCCATTTCTTCATAGTTTTGACAGATAAAACCTGTTTTGCCGTGAACAATTACCTCCGAAACAGAACCTAAATTTATGGCAATTACTGGCGTACCAGTTGCCATTGATTCAATCATTACTAAGCCAAAAGGTTCTTGCCAATCAATAGGAAAAAGAGTTATTGCAGCATTGCCCAGAAGTTCAGCTTTTTCGGTATGGTTAATTTCGCCAAGGTATTGAATTTGCTGACCATCAATATGGGGGGCTATCTCTTGTGCAAAAAACCGAGAGTCTCTGTCATCAACTTTCCCTGCCATTTTCAAGCGCCAACCAGTCTGTTTAGCAATGGCGATGGCATATTGGGGGCCTTTTTCTGGTGAAAAGCGTCCTAAAAATGCTAAATACAGTGGTTCTTGCGGTTGGTCTATAAAGGAATAATCTCTGGTTTCTATACCGTTATAAACTGTGGCAACGTAGTTTAATTTGATTTGACGTTGGGCGTTACTAATGCTTACATATGCTTGCTGGTAATGGTGACTAAATAATTTTTGATTATCCTTAGTAAACCCATTGTGTAGAGTATGCACGCTGGGTGTTGATACCAAACTCGCTCTACTTAATGCCATCATCCCTACATGGGAATGAATAATATCGAATTCCGCAGCTTGTTGATAAACTTGGTTAAGTTCTAGAGTTTCATAGACTGAATATTCCGAGACATTTTTGTCTAAACGCAATGCCCGCGGATAAACTGCTTTTAAATGAGCTAATGTTTGAGAATCACCAGAAGCAAATAAAGTAACTTCATGACCACGACGAACTAATTCATCGGTCAAGTGACTCACTACTAACTCAATTCCTCCATAACAAGTAGGCGGAACTCGTTCCCATAAGGGGGCAACCTGAGCTATCTTCATAAGTTGTTTGGTTTAGTCGGCAAGATATTACTCAAATTAAGTACCGACATCATTCATATAAAAAACGAGTATTTGTACTTATTTTTGAGATTTAAATTAACCTCAATTGACTCTTAAGAGTTCCATCTCAGTTAACCGTACCTTCAACCACTAAGAATGCCTTTTTTAGACTAATTGAAATAGCTAGCTAGTAGCTACGTTATTTAAATATAGCCCAGGTTTCAATAGTTGCATCTACCTTGGGGATCATACTTTACTGAGTCTTTTTTGTAGCTAAACTAACAAATTCCTAAATTTTGTAGCTGACAATACTAAAAATAGGAAGTCGTATCATTTTTTTGTAAAGCTAACTTAGCAAAGATGGCGTAAAAAAGAGCAAGCCACATAAATTTTAAATAATTATATATAAAAGTTTATATAAATTTTTCTTTACTTTTCTTCCTGAAAATATTGTTTTGACCGTTCTCCTAAAGAAGACTGTCTTTTGTCGAGTCTAATTTTCTCGATGCGATCGTCAAAAAAATTTAGACCATCCATATTACTACGATGAATTGGCAAACCACTTTTAAAGGTACGTATAACACCAATGTTTTACATTTGTCTAGAGCTTTGCTAATGCTACAATCATTGCATTTCATTCATGGGTTCAAAAATCATTGACATTGATGTTACGCCAAGGCGGAGGCTTGATTTTTATCAGCCATGATTCACAAATAGCTATTTATTTTATGTTAATCTTTATACACTGTTAAATAAGTGAATTTGCTATAATATGATGTTTTTATGAAAATAGCTACTTGGAATGTCAACTCGATTCGCACTCGTCTAGAACATGTGATCTCTTGGTTAACGGAAAATCCCATTGATGTCCTCTGCTTACAAGAAACAAAAGTTGTGGATGCTGATTTTCCGCGATCGCCTTTGGTAGAATTGGGCTATCACGTTTATGTTTCTGGACAAAAAGCTTATAACGGCGTAGCCTTAATTAGTCGCCAACCACTGAATGATGTTACTACTGGTTTTACGCCAATTTTGCCCGAAATCAAGCCAGAATGGGATATGCAAAAGCGGGTAATTACAGGCGTACTCGATGATATTCGGATTGTGAATCTTTATGTCCCTAATGGTTCAGCAGTGGGCAGCGAGAAGTACGAATTTAAGCTGGGTTGGCTGACAGTGCTAAGAGAATACTTGCAAACCCTGTTAATTTCACAACCAGCTATTTGTATGTGTGGCGACTTCAACATTGCTCTAGCAGCCGAAGACATTCATGAAAAAGCGAATGCCGAAAATCACATCATGGCATCCCCAGCCGAACGCCAAGCCTTACGAGATATTCTGCAACTAGGATTTGCCGATGCCTTTCGCAAATTCACCACCGAAGGTGGACACTACAGTTGGTGGGATTATCGCGCCGCCGCCTTTCGTCGCAATATGGGTTGGAGAATTGACCATCATTATCTCACGCCAGTTTTGTACGATCGCGCTCAAAGCTGCATCATTGATATTTCTCCTAGAAAATTGCCCCAACCCAGCGACCATACACCAGTAATCGTCGAATTTTAGATTAGGGTGTAGAGTGAATATTTAACTCATAATCCTTATGTTTCTGGTAACTGGAGCAACAGGAGGAATTGGTCGCAGAGTCGTGCGACTCCTACGCCTACAAGAAAAATCGGTGCGAGCCTTTGTCCGCCTCACATCGCGTTACAGCGAGTTAGAACACCGAGGATCTGAAATTTTCATCGGTGATTTGCGGCAAGAAAAGGATATTCAAAAAGCTTGCCGGGGTGTCGAGTATATTATTAGTGCCCACGGTTCTGACGGTGATACCTTATCCTTGGATTACCGCGCCAACATTGAACTTATTGATCAGGCAAAAGCTAATGGAGTCAAGCACTTTGTTTTCATTTCTGTATTAGGCGCTGATCGGGGATATGAAGATGCTCCCGCATTCAAAGCCAAACGAGCAGTAGAACAATATTTAGCAGCTAGTGGCTTAAATTACACTATTTTACGCCCATCTGGATTAGCATCTAACCTACTGCCTTTAGCAGAACGGTTTCGGGAAACCGGTTTGTATCTGCTGATTGGCGACCCCAAAAACCGTACTTCCGTTGTCAGTACAGACGATTTAGCCAAAATAGTGGTGGACTCAGTGACAGTAGAAGGCGCGCGCAATCAGATATTACCAGTCGGAGGGCCGGAAATTTTACTGCGTGAGGATATTCCCCAAATTTTTAGTCAGATTTTCAACAAAGAACCAGTAATAATTAACGCACCACTGTTAGTTGTTGATGGGTTACGAACTGTCTTTGGTTTATTTAATCCCCAAGGACAAAAAGCTTTAGGAACCTATCGTACATTATTGTCTAATGAGTTTTTCTGTAGAAAAGAGGAAATAGCCAACTTAGAGAAGATTTTTAATTTTCAATTGGAAACCTTAGAAAGTTTTTTGCGCCGATACCTTGCAGTTTGAATTAGAGGCTAGAGGCTAGAGGTTAGAGGTTAGAGGTTAGAGGTTAGAGGTTAGAGGTTAGAAGAATTTCTAGTCCCTAGCCCCTAGCCCCTAGTCCCTAGTCCCTAGCCCCTAGTCCCTAGTCCCTAGCCCCTAATCCCCGATAATCTAAAATTCTATGAAAAATTCCCTAGTTGCCAATGCGGCTCAAGCACGTCAGACAAAACAGCGCTTCGCAAGACCAGAAGATCAACTATCTTATGAAGTAGGTAAGGCTGTACAGGAATTACCACCGCTATATACTAGAGTTTTAGCAGGAACAATCACCTTAGTTATATTTGGAGCGATCGCCTGGGCCAATTTCTCTAAAATAGATGAAGTAGCGATCGCACCTGGGGAATTAATCGCTTCTACACAAGTGCGACCAGTAACAGCCCTTAGTGGTGGCGCAATTTTGGATGTGAAGGTTGAAGAAGGCGATTATGTGGCTCAAGACCAAGTGCTAATTCAACGTGACACAGACTTGAGACAAACCGATGTTACTCGCCTTGCTCAATCTGCAAAGTTGATTCAAGAAGATTTACAACGTTTAGAAGCAGAACGCATCGGCACAACTGATGCTGGGACAACACTACAAGATGAACTTTTAGCATCACGTCTCTCAGATTATCAAGCACGTCAAGCTGTGGCGGAAGCAGAAGCCAATCGCCAAGTAGCAATTATTAATCAAGCAAAAGAGCGGCAAAAACGGTTACAAGAAAATTTGGTCAATGCTCAACGTAGTGTTGTCAGCGCCCAAGCTAATATAGTCAATGCAGAAAGTATTGTGACTAAAGTTGAAAGCAATGTGGCGATCGCTCAACAAAGAGAAGAAAATCTCCGTACCCTCGTTGCTCCTGGTGCATTACCCAGAATGGATTACCTAGAAGCTCAAGAGAGATTAAATCGTGCCAATACAGACATCACCAGGGCCAAAGATGAGGTGATCAATGCTCAAAATCGCTTAACAGAAGCTCAAGACAGAGTAGCATCCCTAGAAAGAGATATTGCGGCCCAAACCCAAGAAATTCGCCAAGCTGAACAAGCTTATCAAGGAGTTAGCAAACAAGCACAGCGTTTAGTATCGGAACGTCAAAGTGAAATTTTAACCCAGATCAATAGGCGCCAAGAAGAACTCACCAATATTAATGGTCAACTAGAACAGGCAAGAAAACAGCAAGCCGGGGAAACTATCAAGTCCCCAGTCGCCGGGACAATCTATAAAATTAAAGCCACTAAGGGCCCAGTACAAGCTGGTGAAGAATTACTCTCAATTTTGCCAGCAGGGGAAGATATATTACTAGAAGTGAAAGTCCTTAACCGAGATATCGGCTTTATTCGTCAGGGTATGAGGGCAAAGGTGAAAATGGCAACTTTTCCCTTTCAGGAATTTGGCACTGTTGATGGTGAAGTTGTGCAAGTTAGTCCTAATGCCACTGTCGATAGAGAATTGGGTTTAGTTTTCCCCGCCAGAATTAAGCTAAGTCAACACTCAATGAATGTGCGGGGTCAAGAAGTTGTCTTTACTCCAGGGATGACAGCTAATGGTGAAATTGTCACTCGTCAAAAGTCGGTTTTGACTTTCATTGTCGAGCCTGTGACTCGGAGATTTAGTGAGGCATTTTCAGTTAGGTAATTCTTAACCGACACGCATACTTTAAAGTGATGAAGAAAGTCAGATTTGCTCTGGCTTTCTACTACTTATATGGAGGCTACCACGTAGCTGAGGACATACATTGTTCATGAAAATTGGACTCGCAGAGATTTTCCATTCTGTTCCTTTTTCCTTACTTTATCAATTAGAAGCCAGGAAAAAATCTCATCATCTCATCTATTTGTTTCTGAAATTGACCGAGGATTTGTTCGAGATCTGTAAAATCTGGAGGAGCTTCGGGTTCATTTTTATCATCATCAAAAGCAATAACGTTGCTAGTAGTGTTACTACTTAGAGGACTATCGTAGTCCCGGAATTGCGTTAGCGGCGCTTGTCGAAAGCTTGGTATTCCCTGATTTGTCGGCAAGCTTGTGCTTTCTGATGAGAAATTAGAAGTGACTACATTGCTCTCAATTACAGGTATTACTGCCAATTCAAAGCTTGTGGTAGAAGTTGATGTACTCTTGCTTACCATTTCTGCTATCGCCTGAGTAACTACAGAGCTAATATTGATGGTGCTAGCAGTCAAGCTAGAGGTGGCGACTGGTGTACTATTTCCTGCTGTTTCAATGATGATTTGTCGGATTTCCGCATTAGTCAAGTTAGGATTAGCACTCAGCATTAAAGCAACTACACCTGCAACGTGAGGAGTGGCCATAGATGTACCACTGTAAACAGCATACTTATTGCCGGGAATTGAAGAGTAAACGTTAACTCCTGGAGCCGTCACATAATATGGCGAATTCATCCCTGCTCGGTTAGAGAAGTTAGCCATGTTATTGTTTCTATCTACTGCTCCTACCGCCAGTCCCCAATTATTGGCATAGCTAGCAGGATATCCAGGGAATGGGTAACCATTATTACCTGCTGCCATAACGACCATTGCACCTTGATTACTAGCATATTCAATTGCTGTTTCCAGAATGCTGTTAGGAAAAAGGCCCCCCAGACTGAGGTTAATCACATTAGCTCCATTGTTCACAGCATAGTAAATGCCATCAGCGACAGCATTATAGCTACCTGAGCCAACATCATCTAGGACTTTAACGGGCATAATCTGGGCATCATAGGCAATACCAGTTATACCAGAGCCGTTACCAGCGATGGTACCAGCTACGTGGGTACCATGACCGTTTCCGTCTAAAACATTATTGTTTGTGTTAATAAAATTCCAGCCCTGGACATCATCTATATAGCCATTACCATCATCATCTATGCCATTACCAGGAATTTCGCCGGGGTTAGTCCAGATGTTATTTTTCAAGTCTGCGTGGTTATAATCAACTCCCGTATCCAAAACCGCAATCACAACACCCTTACCTGTATATCCCTGCGCCCAGGCTGCTGGCGCTTTCACTAAGTCTGCACCCCAATTATTGCCCCCAAGAGTAGGCACATCTGCAAAAGTACTCTGCCCCGCGGCTCTAGCCACGGCTGCGGCGGCATTAATCAAGCCATAACCAGTAGTCGAATTATAGTTAGCAGTCCGCGCAGAAGTTGCAGTGATATTATTGTCTGGGTTAAAGCTACTACGACCACTAAAACTCAAGCTATACTCATTCTGAGTTGCAAAAGTATCTACTGAGGAAATAGCGGTAAAATCTAGCGCTTTATGAGTGAGAGAACTATTCCTAATATCATCAACGGGCATAAGTCTTTACTCCTCAAATCAGCGTATTTTTTTTGGCAGCACAAACTGTTAAACCCTCCTCCCCAAGGTTTTAAAAAGTGACTTTACGCCCTTTACCAAAAATTACTATGAAATCAAATCATAAAGTGCAACTTTTTTGACAAAATATCATAAGATAAAACATATTATTTATAAATAATTTAAGAAATATTGACCAAAAAGCGCCCTACTTACCAGGCAAGTTTAGCCAGACAATTTATATACACTAGGGTATTTTATTTTAGTTTTTTTTTCTTAATCAAATCAGATTGCTATATGTAAAAACTGTCAGTACAATAAATATTTTAGACTGCTAAAAACCCGTTGCATAAGTGCTGATAAAGAACTATTATCCACAGCAAGAGTGTTCATATTATGCGAGGTATTAGGTGGCGATGACTGATATTGGGCTGACTCACATCGCGCTCCCTGTTGCAAATGTTGATCGAAGTATTAAGTTTTATTCCAAGTATGCCAAAATGCGGGTTATTCATCGTCGCATTGATGCAGAAACAGGTATCGCTGTTGTGTGGCTTGGCGATAGCGCAAGCGCTGACTTGTCAGTTCGCACTCGTCCTTTTGTGATTGTTCTCATTGAAACAGACTTAGTGCAACCCATTCTCTCGCCCTTTGCACATCTTGGTGTTGGTTGTAAAAGTCGTGAATACATGGATGCTCTTTGTGAAAAAGCACAAGCAGAAGGTGTCTTGCTGCAAAAACAAAAAGATTCTGGATATCCCATTGGGTATTGGGCTTTATTGCGAGATCCAGATGGACACACCCTGGAACTATCTTATGGACAAGAAATAGGATTGACAAATCAGGAATTCAAAGTCTCTCGCCTCGCAGGAGAGAGATTTAGAGAGAGGTTTTCCAGATACCGTGAAAAGTTAGGACAAATGACGACCCTAACCAGTTAAATATTTGCTTGCTGCCGTTGATATAGTGACCAATACAAACCTTTTTGTTGTAACAACTCTGCATGAGTACCGCGTTCAGCGATGACACCTTGTTCCAACACCAAAATCAAATCAGCGCGTTTGAGGGGTGCAAAACGGTGAGCAATTAAGAAAACAGTGCGGTTAGCAGAAATTTTTTGTAAATTTTGCAATACCTGCTGTTCAGTTTCACTATCTAAAGCACTGGTAGCTTCATCTAAAACCAAAATCGGCGCTGGGGAAAGAAATAACCTAGCAAGGGCAATGCGTTGTCGTTGTCCACCAGATAAAGCTGTTCCCCTTTCACCAACATTGGTTTCGTAACCATAGGGCAATTGACTAATAAAGTCATGGGCTACAGCTAATCTTGCAGCTTCTACTACTTGTTCTGCACTAATGTCGGGATTCCCAAGAGTGATATTTTCCAAGACGGAACCGTTGAATAAAAAGTCTTCCTGGAGAACTACACTTATTTGTTGTCTGAGTGAAGCTAAATCGGCACTCTTAATATCAAAACCATCTATGAGAATACGTCCTGATTCAATTTGATAGAGGCGTTGTAACACCTTAGAAAGGGTACTTTTACCAGAACCACTACGTCCAACAATGCCCACAAATTGCCCCGGTTCTACATTAAAGGAGATGCCTTTGAGGACGGGTTCAACGTTTGGTTGATAGCGGAAGAAGATTTGCTCGAATGAGACTTGACCTTTGAGTGGTGGTAAAACTAAACCTGTGCCTAATTCAGCTTCTGGGGCAATGTTGAGAATATCACCAATGCGGTCTACAGATAACAGAACTTGTTGCAGATTTTGCCATAACTGCACTAGGCGCAATAGTGGCCCGGTGACTCTTCCCGATAACATTTGAAAGGCAACTAATTGACCGATGGTAAGATTTTGTTCGATGACTAATTTGGCACCAAACCAGAGAATTAGTAATGAAGAAAAATTGGTAAGAAAGTTACCGATATTACTACTAATGTTAGAAGTGGTAGAAGCTTTAAAACTTGTACGAATAAAACGAGCAAATAACCCTTCCCAACGATCGCGGGCTACTGGTTCGGCTGCATGAGCCTTAACTGAGTGAATGCCTGTGATGGTTTCTACTAAAAACGATTGGCTATCGGCATTACGGTTAAAGGTTTCATTGAGCCAATTACGCAGAATGGGCGTGGAAATAATGGTTAAAGCCGCGAATAACGGCAATACTGCCAAAGCTACAAATGTCAGAGGGATGTTGTAGTAAAACATCAATACCAGGTACACCACAGCAAAAATACTGTCTAAAATTACAGTTAATGCTGTACCTGTAAGAAATTGGCGGATTTGTTCGAGTTCTTGGACTCTGGCTACTGTGTCTCCCACACGTCTGGACTCAAAATAAGCTAAGGGTAGACGCATTAAATGGCGAAACAACTGTGCCGATAAACTTAAATCCAAGCGGCGGGCTGTATGGGTAAAGATAAATAATCGCAGGATGCCCAATATTGACTCAAATAAGGCTATCAACAACAGTGCGATCGCCATGACATCAAGAGTCGGCAAACTCTGCTGCACCATCACTTTGTCAATCACGACTTGGGTAATTAATGGTGTTCCCAAGCCGAGAAGCTGCAACGTAAAAGACGCTAGCAAGACTTCTCCCAGCAATCCCCGATATTTCCAAACTGCCGGCGTAAACCAACCAAGGTTAAATTTTTCTTGCTTGGATACCAGTTCGGCTTGCCATAAACTGCCATCCCAAGCTGCCTCTACAACTGCCTGGGGTAAGCTTTCGCAAGTATGGTCTTGGTTGAGGGGATTAGCAATAATTAAGTTAGACCCTTTGACTCCGTAGACCACCACCCAAGAAGGTACTGGTGAATCATCTGAATGCCACTGTAGTAATGCTGGAAATGATAATTGCCGTAACTCACTCCAACTAACTTGCAGTCGTCGCAACACCAACCCTAACTTTTCTCCTGCTTCCACAAGATTTTTGGGGTTTTGTCCTCTTAATTGACGTTGTACCCATTCCAATTTCACAGGGTGATCTAAATGCTGCGCCACCATTGTTAAACACGCAGCGGCTGTGTTCCAATTGGTAACAAAGGGATAGGTGGAAGATGGGAGAACGGGCTGATGGGGTGGACTGCTGGGGCGGTGGGGTGAAAATGTTTCCTTATATTCCTCAGGGTAGGCGATCGCCTGCGGCACTGCACTCCGTGCCATCGCCTGGGGTGGTAAACTCTCGGACACTGCTGTTGTTCTTACCCCTGTGTCCCCTTCCCACCCTAGCCAAAACTCTTCAATCTGGGGAGTAGAAAATTCTGCCCATAGTGCTGTATCCCAACACACTACTACTACTTCTTTGCTAGCAGCTATGGCTTTACACTCCACAGCCACTTTATGTAAGTCGCCAAACCAATCCCCTGCTTGTAAAGCGGCCAAAGGTTTGCCTTCTTCTTCTTCTCGCAAACGGACTTTACCAGTAAAAATGAAAAACTGATAACCGCCTGCTTCAGTTGACCAGAGTTTGTCCCCAAGACGATATTGACGGATCTGTGCTTGACTTTGCAAGTGGGATTTTTGCTCGTTAGTCAGCCAACATAAAGGCGGTTGGTTCCAGGGAATTGATTCTAGAGCGTTTGCTTGTAAAGATGGATTATTCAGAATATTTAGCTCATTTGTAATTTGACCGTCAGCTTTTGAATTTTCTCGACTAGCCATTTTTCAAATAATTCATTTTGTAGTACTTGCTTGAGTTGAGTATCGTCTAAAGACGCGGGCAAAATTTGTTCTACTCGAAACAAACCATAACGTCCATCGATTTCTACTGGCCCGAGTAATTGTCCGGGGTTCGCTACATCAACAACTGCCCTTAATTTATCTGGCATTGTTCCTCGGCTTACTGGCCCCATCATGCCGTTTACCATGCGGTCATCTGCTAGTGAATATTCTCTAGCTAGTTGTTCAAAGCTACCTCCTTCTTCGATTTGAGTTTGCAGTTCTTCGGCGAGTTCACGATTATCAACAACAATGCGAGAGACTATAACTCGATCCAAAAAAATCTTCCGCTCAATAAAGTATTCTGGGATTTTTGGTTCTGTCACCACAACTTTTAGTTTTTCTAATTTGAAGCCAAAAGCAATTGATTCATAAAAAGTGGCATAATCTGTAGCATTTTTTTGTAACCATTCCTGAAACACTTGGGGGTCAGTTAGTTGATTTTTGAGGCGAAAATCAATAATTGTCTGTTCTGTTAAAGCGGGACTGATTTGGATGTCATCTCGTGCTTGTATTTCTTGCTCAATGACGTACTGGCGGAGAATGTCACCCATGAAATGTGCTAATTTTCCAGAGGCTTGCAGATATTTTACTGCTTGGTTAATCGTAATTGCTTGGTCATTAACGGTCAAAAATGATGAAGATTCCATGAACTCAACCGATGGGGAACAGTAAAACTTTATAAACTACAAAATATACATTGGCAAGTTTAAAACTTTGACAATCCCTAATTTCAACCATTGCATAGACACACAACAACTGCACCAGCAGCAGGTTGTGTCAAAACGCTGGTAAATTTTGGAGAAAACTAGGCAGCAATAGCAGGAATGATCATTGTCCACAATAAGGCGATTAGCATAGCTGCGATCGCACCGATTAGTGTATTGAAAATATTAACTACTTCATTGGTTAACCAGTTATATTTAGATTGCAAAGTTGCGCCAATTACACTTTCTAAATTGGTGGCAATAAATGCTGCCAATACACACCACACTATTCCTAATAGATCAATCAAACCCACACCCCAAGCTAACAAGGCGATGGCAATTGAGGCTAAAATCCCAGCTAAAGTTCCCTCTAAACTAACTGCCCCTTCTGTACCACGAGGTACTGGTTGCAGTGTAGTAATTAAAAAAGTACTTTTACCGTAGGCTTTACCTACTTCGCTCGCTGTGGTGTCAGACAGCTTGGTACTAAAACTAGCCACATAGCCTAACAGCAGTAAGGATTGGAGAAGGGAAACTGGGTACTGGGTACTGGGTAGTAATCCCAAATTGAGAATGCCTATTCCCAAGGCACACAATGCCCCTGTTAAAGCTGAACCCCAGACATTTTCTGGGCCTCTCGCTCCAGAACGCTTTTCAGCTATTCCTTCTGCTTCTTTTTGTGCCATGCCGATACGCGTTACTCCAGAACCAACTAAAAAATAGAACACCACTATGGCATATCCTTGCCAACCTAGGGTTCCCCAAATGAGGACTCCAAGTAACCCGGCGTGAAATAAACCGGCTGGGGTGAGTAGCTGTTTGGGAGCAATCCCCACTAAACCCAATAAAATCGTGTTTAATCCTATGGCTACTAACCAGGGATTTGCAGAGTCAATAAAAGATAACATCAGCAATGAATTATTGGTAGTTTGGTAAGAATATCAACAGAATAACCAATTTTAGAACTTGGGTGTTTAATTCTTGCCACTACTCAATTCAGCTAACGCCGAGTTTCTATTACTGTTACGGATAGAGAACAGAAGAAACAGGGAAGACAACGCAAAAACTCTTTCCCTCACTCCACGCCAATATCGTCCCCAGGATATAAGCTGCATTTATATAAAACTGTGTGCAAATTGACCACAATTAGAGTTTAAGGTCATACATTTGTAAATAGCGCCAACTACTAAGTAAGTCGGCGAGAAAAAATCAAACTATGTGAAGCAATGTAAAATAATTAAAATTCATTTCGTAGTCAGCGGCTCTAGCCCTTATTTGAGGACTAAAGTCCTCACTCTTCGAGTTCGTTAGTCGCTCATGGGGGAAACCCCCAAGACCGCGCTAACTCACTACAAACCTTTAATTATTTACGCCGTCCTACCAGTCTCTGGGACAACTACTATGAGCCAAACTTTATTTCACCTGGCTTTCCCCATATCCAATATTGCTCAAGCAAAAGCATATTATGTCGATGCTCTTGGCTGTATTCCTGGACGTGAAAGTCCTCAAGCCCTGATTCTTAATCTTTATGGTCATCAGTTAGTAGCTCACGTCACCAAGGAAATCCTCTCACCGCAACGCACTATATATCCCAGACATTTTGGACTCATTTTTCAGCAGGAACATGACTGGGAAAATTTACTAGAAAAAGCACATCAAAAACAGCTACAGTTTCGGGAATCACCGAAAAATCGCTTTATTGGCTTGCCTTTGGAGCATCGCACTTTCTTTTTAGAAGATCCTTTTTATAACTTGATGGAATTTAAATATTACCGCCACCCAGAGGCGATTTTTGGAAGTTACGAGTATACCCAAATTGGGGATAGGGTTTAATCGGCTCTGCCAAAGCGTTGGTGACTGCGGCCAAACTCCTGGAGTCTGTCAGCATCCAGGAGTGTAATGCTACTGGCACTATTACCTCTTGTCCCAGTGGCATTTGTGAACTATTGGCCGGGACGATCATCAAATCATAAGGTGTCCATATGGACGTAAAATTTATCTGCTCTAACACTACTGCATCTGAATTTAAATCTTGGATGAATGTACTGTTGGGACGCATTTGCAAACAGCCAGGGCGCTGGGAAGCATAGGCTACGACAGTTCCATGATGAGGTGAAGCAATAGTGATAAACCGCTGTACACGGTTGATACCTCCCAAGCGTTGCACATAGTAACGGCTAACAATTCCCCCCATGCTGAAGCCTATGATATCTAATGGTTCTTCTGGGGCAAAAGTAGCAACAATATAATCAGCTACTTGCTGTGCTAAGACATCAAGACCTTGCTCACCATTATTGGGCAATAAATTCAGGGTATACACAGACCAACCTAGCTGTCTTAAGTAACCCGCCATTGTATTGAACACTGCACCTGTGTCTTCAATGCCATGTATTAATAAAACCGAGTTGCGCTGATGGTTTTTGGTATTCATCTCCCTATTTTGCCTACATCAATTCTGTAGAAAATGTAACTGAGTACTGCGATCGCCTGTAGATTTGCTATGACAGTTCTACCACTGGATAGAGACTGAGGGCTGGGGGCTGGGTACTGGGCAATGGGACAATAAAGAAAAAGCTCTCTCAAGTATACGAAATATTAATTTTTGTTAAGCAGACTTTCATAATCTTGCCCTTAGTTACAGTAAAATTTAATAATTAATTCTCGATGTATCAAGGTTACGAGCGCTGGCAATCATGGCTAGTAATCAGGGATTGAGAACATTTGCCCAGTAGTGTTACTACAATGTTAATTAGTTAATTAAGTACAAACCTATAAAGCTTGTCACTCTCATGGCATAGCTTGGTGCAAAAAAATGTAATATTCTGCCGTATTTTTTGACACTACGGCCAAGTTTACAAATATAACAGGCAGGAGCAATTCTCATGTTCGGTTTTATCAAAAAGTTAATCGCTGGTATCCTACGTTTCATTGCTGGGTTGTTACCAAAGAAAAAAAGTAACGGCTACTTTTTGGAGCTAGATGAAGCATCTGCTGGCAAATCTCCTCAGGCTGAACCTGCTAAAGAGGCATCTCCTAAGGTGGCAGATAAACCAGCGTCAGTATCTAATGGGACAAAAGCAGCTGTAGTAGCTTCACCAGAACCAGCACCGTCTGCCACACCATCGGCCAAGAGCGATGCACCTGCTGCGACAACAGCAACAAAAGCGACAAAAGCAACAAAAGCAACAAAAGCGAAAAAAGAAGAACCATCAAAGAATGGTAAAGCTCCTAAAGCTGAACCTGCTAAAGTGCCAGCAGCAACCACAGCTCCCAAGACACCAGTTGAAACTACGTTTGCGCCCAAATATCTTGCTCCTTCAGCTACTGGCTCTAATGGTCGTCGCCGTCCAGGTGCCAATATGAGTAGTTACTTGGATATGGCACGTCAGGTGAAAACTCCTGGCTAAGTTTGCTCAAGCATAGGGAATGAATTTCCCTATCTGATTTTTAGGAGAATGTCAAAAAGATCAATCCACTATATAAATGAAACGCTGGGTCCCAATTAGTCTTTTCCCTACGAAATAGGTGAATATGAGGCTGAATGATACCCAGCATTTCTGTTTGATCTAAAACTGTTTCTGCAAAGGGTGTGAAATCTGACCAAATTTTAGTTTGTGATAAATGTTGTTCTATCCATTTTAGTAAGCTATTCCAATTAATTCTGATGGTATTTTGGCTAACTTGGGGTGTAATTTCTACACCTTGCTGAAATTCATAACCATGATCATAAAGTCGTACAATGCAATTTCTTTCAGGTAAGTGTAAATCACAAAATTGGGCATAGTCTTGGGTTTGGGTTTTACGTTCTAATTGACGACGGGCATTGACATCAACAACTTCTTCAAAAATCGGTAATAGTCCGACTACCCGTGCTGAAACTTCTGACCATTGAAAACTGAGGGAACCAAGTTGATTTTCTTGGTTGCTGCAAACAACAGTTGCTTCTGTGTCAGACTCACTAAAGTATTTAACTTGAAAAACTTGAATTTTTTGAATTGCAGCAATTGTTGTCCAAAAGCAAGGTATCCCAGCTTGCTGTAGCTGTGTACCATAAAATTCGAGTTCTCCCACTTGTCCAGTGCGATATCCTCTCCAACCGCGGCTTGGTAACACTAGCCTGGCTGTATAGGGGTCTAGCTGCATAATTTGAGCAAATTTTGGCGCAGCTATGGTTTTCAGTTCATTAGTTAGAGGTTCTAAGACTAATAAACCTAATTCACTATTACTTGGTTGGGCTGTAGCTTTAGCAATGGCTCTTTGTCTTTCTTCTTGGGCGAGTTCTTGTAGCCGCTGCAACCCCTGACGTGCTTGTGTAACAATTTTGGTATTGGTGGTATTTCGTAACAGTTGCCGATAAATTTTCTCAGCATTTTGGTGCTTTTGCGTTACTTCATGCAGTCGTCCCAAATAAAACTGTACCCAGGGGTTTTCTGGTGATTCTTTTAACAACTGTTGGAGTAATTTAGCAGCCGTGTGATAATCTTGACGCTCAAAGGCGCTGGCAACTTGTTCAATCATCTTTCATCTGACCCATACCACAAGAGTGATAATTTATTTATACTTCACAAGTTGCGGAAATTAATGATAATGCTACTACTGGTGCTGTAACTGCTCGCAGGATACGACGACCAAGGGATACAGGTTGAAATCCAGATGCGATCGCACTGTCAATTTCGCTTTGAGTCCAGCCTCCTTCTGGGCCAGTCGCAATAATTATCTCTGTATTGTCAGCAGAAATCAGGTTTTTTAAATGTGGATAATCGCCGCGAGCTTCACAGATATATCGCTGAGTTCCTTGATTAGCAGTAATTGCAGCGCTAAAAGTGATTGGTTCTAAAATTGTGGGGACAAAAGACCGCTCTGATTGCTCGGCGGCTTCGGCGGCTATGCGTCGCCAACGTTCGAGTTTTTGGGTACTGGGATTAAGTAAGGTGCGATCGCTCAATACTGGAGCAATACAAGTTACGCCTAGTTCAGTAGAGACACGTACTATATCATCAAACCCACTGCCTTTAGGCAAAGCCACCATGAGTGTAATTGATACAGGTAATTCTGTTTCTACAGATAATAACTCTAAAACTTGGGCTTGCTCCCCTGCTAATTGCGCCAACCACCATGTACCCCGACCATCCATAGCAATAAAGCGATCGCCTGTACGTAACCGTAACACCCGCCCTAGATAATGTTGTTGTTCTGGTGTCAAAGATATTTGCTGTTGTTGTAGTTGATCAGGTGCGATCGCAATGCGTTGTAGTTGCGCCATTTAAACCTTTGCGTGACTTTGCATTTAAAAATAAAACTAAACAAATGTCTATAGTGTTTCTTATAAGCTGATAAATTCGGAGGATAGTGTGACCACGACGTTAAACTGGCAACAGCGAGTTGGTAATCAACGAGATTGGGTTTGGCGGGGCTGGCAAACTCGTTATACTTATCTTCGACCCAGCAAAAATCACCAAAAAACACCGCCACTGATTTTACTACATGGTTTTGGTGCTTCCATTGGACATTGGCGACATAATTTAGAAGTATTGGGCGAACACCACACAGTTTACGCCTTAGATATGTTGGGTTTTGGTGCTTCGGAAAAAGCGCCTGTGAATTACAGCATAGAACTGTGGACAAAGCAAGTATATGAATTTTGGCAAGCTTTTATTGGTGAACCAGTCATATTAATCGGCAATTCTAACGGTTCATTGATTTCTTTAGCCATCGCCGCGGCCCATCCAGAAATGGTACATGGCATTGTGATGATGAGTTTACCCGACCCATCTTTAGAACAAGAAGCTATTCCGCCTTTTTTGCGACCGATAGTTACAGGAATCAAAAAGATGGTTGCTTCGCCGTTGATCCTAAAACCTGTATTTAATTTTGTGCGCCAACCTAGTGTGCTGCGTCGTTGGGCTGGCCTTGCTTATGCCAATCCCGAAGCCATCACCGATGAACTCATAGACATTTTAGCTGGGCCTCCCCAAGACCGGGGTTCGGCGCGGGCTTTTAGTGCTTTATTTAGAGCTGCGATCGCAGTTAATTTTAGTCCTAGCGTCAAGGCAATATTACCCAAGTTAAGTGTGCCAATGCTGTTAATTTGGGGAAGCAAAGACCGATTTGTGCCCCCCATACTAGCCAAAAGATTTACTCAGTACAACGAAAAATTAGAACTACTCGACTTAGAAGATGTCGGGCATTGTCCCCATGATGAATGCCCCGAAAAAGTGAATCAAGTGATTCTCGATTGGATAGAAAAACATAGCAACCAAGGAGATATTCAACAAATTACGACAAAATCTGATACATTACCCTATTAACTTCAAAAGTAATTAAAATAACCACAAATTATGAAACGCCGAGAAATTCTCAACACAGCTGCGATCGCCACTGCAACTGCGGCCACTCTAGTTTCCTGTACGCGCACCGAAACAGCCGCGAATGTGCAAACTGGAATGCCAAATGTCAGGTGGCGGATGGCAACTAGTTGGCCCAAGTCCCTGGGGATTTTTAGCGGTGCTGATGTAGTTGCTAGGCGGGTGCGAGAAATGACCAACGGGCGTTTTAACATTACACCCTTTGCTGCGGGAGAACTGGTTCCAGGATTGCAAGTCATGGACTCCGTACAAGCAGGAACTGTGGAATGCGGACACACAGCTGGTTACTATTACATCGGTAAAAATTTAGCTTTAGCTTTTGCCACCTCCGTACCCTTCGGCTTAAATGCCCAACAGCAGAACGCTTGGCTGTATCACGGTGGCGGACTAGAAGCCATGCAAAAAATCTATAGCGACTTCAACATTATTAACTTTCCGGCTGGTAACACAGGGGCGCAGATGGGAGGGTGGTTTAAAAGAGAAATTAACACCGTAGCTGATCTCCAAGGTTTAAAAATGCGGATTCCCGGATTAGGGGGACAAGTCGTATCTCGCATGGGGGTAAATGTGCAAGTGTTACCCGGAGGCGAAATATTTTTAGCATTAGATCGGGGTGCAATAGACGCTGCTGAATGGGTAGGCCCCTACGATGATGAGAAACTTGGTTTACAGAAAGCCGCCCAGTATTACTATTATCCCGGTTGGTGGGAACCAGGCCCAACATTAGAAGTATTGGTTAACCGTAACGCTTGGAACAAATTACCCAAAGAATACCAAGAAATTTTCAAGACAGCGACTCATGAAGCCAACATGAATATGCTGACTGAATACGATTCCTTAAATGGCCAAGCACTATCGAGATTAACCGCTGGCGGTACAAAATTAGTTTCCTTCAGCCCAGAAATCATGAAAGCATCTCAAAAAGCCTCTTTCGATTTCTTAGAGGAAAACGCCAGTAAAGACGCAACTTTCAAAGAAGTTTACGAACAATGGAATGGCTTCCGTAAACAAGTAGTTGAATGGAACCGTGTTAATGAATTAAGTTACGCCAATTTCGCTACCTCTAGTTAAGGGGGAGAAGAGGTAGGGGGGCAGGGTGCAGGGGTGCAGGGGGAAAGACTTATATATTTTAAATCTTTTAGGGTGGGCATACTTCGACAAGCTCAGTACAAGTCTTGCTCGCCATTGTGTATTTATCCCCAGAGGAGGCCCCGAGTTCCCCACTCCCCAACCCTCACCGTCCCAATGAAGGTAAAAAACTCACAATACCTGGGAAAGCGATAATTAAGACCAAAACCAACAATTGCAGCAAAATAAATGGGATAACACCGCGATAAATATCAGATGTGCTGACTTCTGGAGGGGCGACACCACGTAGATAAAATAAGGCAAAACCAAAGGGAGGAGTGAGGAAGGAAGTTTGTAGATTTGCTCCCAAAATCACACCATACCAAATCAAGTCAATGCCTAGCTTCTCGGCAACTGGTACAAACAACGGCACAATTATAAAGGCAATCTCGAAAAAGTCGATAAAAAAGCCGAGAATAAATACCGTTGCCATGCTGACAATCAAAAAGCCTATTTCACCGCCGGGAAGATTGGCGAGGACATCGAACATAAATTGATCACCATTTACTCCTCGGAATACTAAGCTAAAGGCTGTGGAACCCAACAGAATGAAAATCACCATGCTAGTGATTTTTAAAGTGGCATCACAAACTTGACGCAGAGATTCTAAAGTTAATTGACGGTTTGCAGCAGCCAAGGCGATCGCACCAGCACAACCGACAGCACCGGCTTCTGTGGGAGTAGCAAAGCCAAAAAAGATACTCCCTAATACTAATAAAATCAGGATCAACGGCGGCAGCATCACCTGAATTATCCTTCTTCCCAAGGCTTTACCGCCAATCTCTCGCACCTCGGCAGGCAAAGCTGGTGCTAAATCTGGGTTTAAAAATGCCACTATCAGCACATGTAAAGCAAATGCACCTGACATCATCAAACCGGGAATCAGTGAACCGATAAACAAATCACCTACCGAAATTCCCAATTGATCGCCCAATACCACCAAAACCACACTCGGCGGGATAATTTGCCCTAAAGTACCCGAAGCTGCAATCACACCAGTGGCTAATTGTTTGTTGTATCCATAGCGCAGCATAATCGGCAGGGAAATTAAACCCATGGCCACCACTGTAGCTGCTACCACACCTGTAGTTGCAGCCAACAACGCACCCACCAACACCACAGCTAAAGCTAGTCCGCCACGTAAGCGTCCCAACAAAATCCCCATTGTTTCTAATAGTCTCTCAGCTATGCCAGATTTCTCCAGCATTGACCCCATAAATATGAAGTAAGGGATCGCTAAAAGAGTGTAATTTGCCATGATGCCAAAGATTCGCTGGGGCATGGCGGTAAGAAATATGGGGTCAAATACACCGAGGGAAATTCCCACAATGCCAAATAAAATTGCCACCCCACCCAGGGAAAAAGCCACAGGATATCCAAGTGATAGCAGCACCAAAGCCCCGGCAAACATCACTGGCCCCAGCCATTCATAATCCAGTGTCATGTTGTTCCTCCTGGGGTTCTAGTCTGCCTTGAAGAATTGCCACATTTTTGATTGCTTGAGAAATTCCCTGAAAAATCAACAACACAAAGGCGACAATAATCATGGTTTTAATGGGATAGCGAGGCAAACCATCAGGGTCTGGGGATGTTTCTCGAATTTGCCATGAAGCCACGATGGTATCCCAAGAAAAAAATATTACCATAATGCAGAAGGGAATCAGAAAAAATACTGTCCCCAATAAATCTGCAAGTGCTTTTCGCCGAGGTGGCCAATTATTGTAAAAAACATCAACACGGACGTGTTCATTGTGCTTTAAAGTGTAGCCTGCACCCAATAAAAAAATTAAATCAAAAATATACCACTGCGCTTCTATGTAGGCGTTGGAAGTCAGGTTAATGCCAATAAACCTGCCTAAGTATCGTCCTACAACATTCCATACACCAAGTATGACCATGACTAGCACCAGCCAATTGGTAAATCGACCAATGACTTCCGTGCAGGTATCAATAATTCTGGATATTCTTAATAATTTTTCCAAAGATTTCCTCACCTCTTGAATCAGTGTAAATGTAGTGTACAACTCAAGATTGCAGAGAAATAGCCCCTTGATTCTTCTGTCTTAGCGTGCTTTGCGATTTGTTTGTTCCTGATTCGACAGCATCATAGCGGCGGATATCTCAAAAATTCTTTGCCCTAGCACGTTCCCACTGTCTCCCTCAAATCGTAGGATAAGAACAGAAGGATGGGTCAACTGTAGATTTAACCAATGACTTCAACTATTCCCACTAAAAATCGCAACTTACATATTCAAGCCATAGGGGCTAAGATTTTCCACTCCGTTAATATTATTAGTTTATTTCTCATGCTCACCAGTGGGTTACAAATTTATAATGCTAACCCTGTTTTTGGTGGACGTGCAGGTTTACATATTCCACCCATATTTACATTAGGTGGTTGGTTAGCGGGGGGTAGACACTGGCATTTTGCGGCGATGTGGTTATTCTCGCTGAATCTCGTGTGGTATGGAATTTACATTTTAGTTACTCGACGCTGGCGACATCGGTTTGCCGGCGCTAATGACCTCAAGGCTTTACAAAAAACGCAAAATTCTCGCCGGGTAATTTATGCTTGGCATCGCATTGTTTATACAGCAATTATTCCTATTTTATTGTTGGCTTTGTTGACAGGTATAGGTATGTATAAACCTGCTCAATTTCCTTGGATTGTGGATATGTTTGGCAGTTGGGAAGCTTTGCGGATTGTTCACTTTTCTTCGGTGCCAATGGTGATTGTGTTTGTGGTTGTTCACTCTTTGTTAGGGCGAAAAGCAGGGGGTTCTCAGTTGACTGAATCGATGTTTTGGTAAATAGAGTTATTTGGTGTAGCTATCAAATATTTTTTTGAACTAACTGCAAAGGGCGCAAATAAGAAAAAGAAAAAAGAGAGTTGTTTCGGGTGGATTTTACCCCGAGAAACTTATTTTAAGTTTATTTCAAAAATATAATACGAGTTTATAGGAACGGTTCAATGACTTTAATTCATCTAAAACGTCGTCAATTTTTGCAGGTTTCAGGATTATCTACTGTGAGTTTGCTTTTGGGTGGTTGTGGTACGCCAGCATTTGAAGATTTGGTAGGTCAACTTTCTGAACCACTGAACCGTAAAGTAGGTAAATTAATATTTAATCCCCAAAAGCCTGTACCGGAATTTTCTCTGAGTGAAATTGAACCGGAGGCCTTGATAGTTAATACTTTTAGAGYTACCCCCATTATTGAACCTGAAAATTATCGTTTAATTGTCGATGGTGAAGTCGATAACCCTCTCAGCCTCAGCCTGGCACAGATTTATGATTTACCTTTAAGTTCGATGATTATTCGTCATGTTTGTGTAGAAGGTTGGGCGGCAATTGTGCAATGGGGTGGTGTATGTCTTAGAGAAATTATTGCCCTTGCTCAACCTAAAGCTAATGTTCAGTATGCTTATTTTAAATCGGCTGATGGTTATTATGAAAGTTGGGATATAGCTTCAGTTTTACATCCTCAGACTTTATTAGCTTATGAAAAAAATGGTGAACCTTTGCCTATTGATAATGGTGCGCCTTTGCGTTTAGCTGCGCCTATTAAACTGGGTTATAAACAAAGTAAGTGGGTGACTAAAATCTCACTTGTGAGTAATTTGTCTCCATTTAAAGGCTACTGGGAAGATCAAGGTTATGACTGGTTTGCCGGAATTTAAGAAATACTAATACATAAATTAATCAAATCAATGAACTTTTTTGATAAATTACAGCATAATATCGCCCAAAACCAAAGCTTACTTTTTGTCGGACTTGACCCAAATCCGGAAATGATATCTGCTCAGTACACATCTGAGGATATCATCTCTAATTTAGAAAATTGGTTGCAGTTTATTATTAGGGAAACCGCTGATTTTGTTTGTGCTTATAAACCAACTTTAGGATTTTATGAAGCTTTAGGTATTCCTGGATTAGAACTATTACAGAAAACTTTAGCGGCTATTCCTGATCATATTCCGATTATTCTCGATGCTAAACATAGTGATTTAAATACAAGTACTGTGTTTGCGCGCACTGTATTTACAGAATGGCAAGTAGATGCAATTACACTTAGTCCCTATACAGGACAGGATCATGTAGCACCGTTTTTAGTTTACCCTGATAAAGCAGTATTTATTGTATGTTGTACTTCTAATCCTGGTGCAGAAGCTTTACAGCAATATCCAACCAAAGAATTACCTCTTTATTTGCAGGTAGTTAAGGAATCAAAAAATTGGGGGACTCCAGAACAATTGGGCTTGGAAGTAGGTACTACAAAGCCAGAAGTTTTGGCATGTATTCGGGCGATCGCACCTGAACGGATGATTATGGCACGTAGTATTTGGGCTGAAAAAAATAACCTAAAACAAATTTTAGAAGCAGGTTTAAATGCTAATAATGATGGGTTACTAATTCCTGTACCTCAAGATATGTTGGCTAGTCCAAATTTATCCCCAAATATCCAGAATTTACGCGAAGAAATTAATCAGTCTAGAACTAAAATTATCGGTGATGCTTCTAGCTGTGATCTATGGTTACCTGATGTTTGTGTTTTGAACCAGCATCCGCAACAAGACTTGATTTTGCTACTTTATGACGTTGGTTGCATTATGTTTGGCAACTTTGTTCAAGCATCAGGAGCTACTTTTCCTTATTATATAGATTTACGTAAAATCATTTCCAATCCCCAAGTTTTTAATCAAGTCCTCAAAGCCTATGAGGAGATTTTGCAGCGTCTAAATTTTGATAGAATAGCGGGTATTCCTTACGGTTCTTTGCCAACTGCAACTGGTTTAGCTTTGCGTTTGCATTATCCCATGATTTTTCCCCGAAAAGAGGTGAAAGCACACGGAACCAGGCGGTTAATTGAAGGTAATTTTCATCCTGGTGAGACGGTGGTGGTGGTTGATGATATTCTCATTAGCGGTAAAAGTGTGATGGAAGGTGCAGCAAAGTTGCAATCCGCAGGGTTAAAGGTGGAGGATATTGTGGTGTTGATTGACCATGAACAAGGAGTAAAAGATAGGTTACTAAAAAATGGTTATCGGGGCCACTCTGTTTTTACTCTTTCGGAAATTACAGAAACGCTTTATCAAGCGGGGAGAATTAATCAGGAACAATTTTTAGCATTTAAGGAAGGCGAAGGTTAAACAATTTTGGAGTTTGGTTTGAGATAATTACTTTCACAGGTGGGTTTATATAAATCCTGTATTTGCATACTATATATATGCAGATTTCGTAGCGATGCGGTACACAATAGCGGGCAAGACTTCGGCGTGAGCGCTCAGTCGAACGCTGCCCACCCTACAAGATTTACAATATGTAAGTCTGTATTTCATGTATTTGCAAAACGCTGTATATGCAGATAATTATCAAGATCTTTAAAGATATTTATTGTTATAAATCATGAATATTTCACTGGAACAATTACTTAAATGGTTAATTTTGACACTCCTGTTTCCTTTAGTATTTTTAAATGGTTGGCTAGCTTTTCAATTTTTTAAATCTTTTCAATCTCTGGTGACAATTTTTATATTGGCAACTTTGTTGGCTTTTATTTTGAACTACCCTACTTTGTTTTTTCAGCAACGTGGAGTTAAACGAAGTTATGCTGTAGCGTTAGTTTTTCTATCAGCTTTGGCGTTATTATCGGCTTTGGGAATAATTTTGTTGCCTATTATTTACCAACAAATTAACGAAATGGCACAATTATTGCCGCAATGGATTCATTCGAGTGAGGAAAAACTGCAACTGCTAGATAATTGGGCTGTTAGCCACGGATTGCAAGTTAATGTGAGTGAGATTATCAGTCAATTTACAAATCGTTTACCAGATGAAGTAGAGAATTTAGCTGATAAATTATTTAGTATTTTTATTGAAACTATTGATAGTATTTCCGATATTTTAATTACAGTAGTATTGACTTTTTACCTGTTATTAGATGGGCCGAGAATTTGGGAAGGTTTATTTAAAAAATTACCCGATAATTTTGCTCAACCAGTCCAGCGATCGCTTCAGCAAAATTTCCGTAATTACTTGATTGGTCAGGTAACATTGGCTTCGTTGATGGGATTTTTGCTCACGCTGATATTTCTCCTATTCCGAGTGCCGTTTGGATTAATATTTGGTTTGGGAGTGGGTGTTTTTAGCGTCATTCCCTTTGGAGATATCGTTAGTATCGGTGTAATTACCTTAATCATCGCGTCGCACAACTTTTGGCTAGCAGTGAAGGTTTTAGCTGTAGCTGTGGTCACTGATCAGTTAATTGACCAGGCGATCGCACCGCGTCTTTTAGGTAAATTTACAGGGCTTAGACCAATATGGGTGTTAACTGCTTTACTAGTAGGCACTTACACTGGCGGGTTGTTGGGATTGTTAATTGCTGTACCCATAGCTGGTTTTCTCAAAGATGCCTTGGATGGGTTTTCGGTATTCAATGATAGCGATGGCATAATTACAGGTACAGAAACAACCGAGATCTTAAATCAGGAATCCATCTCTTCCTGAGAAGAGGCTATTTTTGGCTAGCGATCGCCCTGCATTTCTCTTTGACGCATCGGCATTGCATCAATTTGTTGAAAAATTACCTCTGGGTTAATGGGGTTATCTTCACGGCGCTTTGATTGCCCATCCTTACCTACCAGAATAGTTTGGAACTTTTGGGGTTCAACATTGAACTGCGATCGCACTTTGGTAATATCCCCATCATCCAGCTTTTTCCCTGCTACGCGACTTGTGCCTTCTGTGAATATCTCCACTAACACTAAATCGCGCTCTTGGAAATCAGCTTGTTTACCCTGAAAAAGTTGCATTTGTTTCTGGTAAGCAGGGCTGTTTTCATTAGGGGCAAACACCAGTAACAGGCGGTTTTGCCATTGGTAAGAATTAAGGTCAAAAGCCATATTATTTTTTTGATTGACAGCTACATAATTATTAATGGCTGTGGTTGCTAACCTGCCTGAACCTCTATCCAAAAATTGAGTTGGGATTAAATAGCTGGTTATAGAAATCAGCAGCAGTGACAACATTGAATGATGAAGCAACATGATTGATACGGGTTCTCAAATGATAATTAGCCCAAAACTTTAGCCTACATGACCTGGCAAGAACTAAATTCAACCCTACGGATGAATATTTCTGTCAAAATGCACATAGCAATGTAACTTAATGATCAACCAGACTCTCACCGAAGAGGCCTATCCATTACCCGGATCTTTCTCAACATTTACGAGAGTATTCACTCACGCTTTTTCTAACCCTGATTACTTCGTCCTTAATTCTCAATAAAAAGCCAATTTTAGCGAGAATACAAAGAGCGAATTTGTCAAGTATGCTTGACCCCTCAGTGTTTAAGAAGATTACAAAACAAGCGTTTTAGGATTGTTAAGAAAGATGTGACTAATGGATAGCCGAAGAGGCAGAGGGGCAGAGGGGAAGGGGGCAGGGAGAACAAGCCCTTCTCCTGTGCGACAAGCGAAGCGAAGCATGGGTATGTTCGCGGAGCGTTTCGTAGAAAAGCCCCGCCC
This sequence comes from Cyanocohniella sp. LLY, assembly GCA_022241785.1. GTDB lineage: Bacteria > Cyanobacteriota > Cyanobacteriia > Cyanobacteriales > Nostocaceae > Cyanocohniella. Next base: position 29,920 of record JAKOMP010000031.1, read on the forward strand.
ACTTCGGCAAGTGATACAGTGAGCCTGCGATGCCCTGAGCTTGCCGAAGGGTCGAACTGCTCAGTGCGCCGCTTGCAAGGCGCTCTTACGCTTTGTGGAGTTATAAGCTCTATCTCAGTCTTTCCCCCTGCCCCCTTGCTCCCTGCTCCCCTGCCTCTTTTGACTCATATATTCGTGAGATGTATGCTGCAATCGTTGTAAAATTAGTCCTTTAGATAGAGGAGGGCAAAATAGATGACACGTGTCATCATTGTGCGCCACGGGCAAAGCAGCTATAATACCGAGCGGCGAATCCAAGGACGTACCGATGTTTCAAAATTAACGGAAAAAGGTTGTAATGATGCCAGTCAAGTAGGCAAAGCCCTCAGCAATATTTTATTTACTGCGATTTACAGCAGTCCCCTCCAGCGAGCAAAAAAAACAGCAGACATTATCTCTAGTGAGTTAGCCAGTCACTATGGAAAGTCTCCTGTTCCCCAAGTTTCCCAAAAGCTCATGGAAATTGATTTGCCTTTGTGGGCGGAAATGCTGAGTGCTGATGTCAAGCAAAAGTTTACTGAAGACTACCGCACCTGGAAAGAACACCCCCACGAATTGCGGATGCTGGTTGAAGAACCAGAGGGGACAAGAGAACATTTTCCTGTTCTGGCTTTATACAAACAAGCGCAGCAGTTTTGGCAAGAAACTTTATCCAGCCATCCAGGAGAAACCATTCTCATCGTTGGGCATAACGGCATCAATCGCGCCCTCATTAGTACAGCATTAGGCATTCCCCCCAGCCGTTACCATTGCCTACAGCAATCGAATTGTGGCATCACCGTCCTGAACTTCGCTGGAGGTTTGGGTGAACCAGTCCAACTAGAATCAATGAATCAGACGCAACACATGGGAGAAACCTTTCCCTCCTTGCGCCCGAATCATCAGGGAGTGCGATTGTTGTTGGTACGTCATGGAGAAACCGAGTGGAATCGACAAACCAGATTTCAAGGTCAAATTGATATTCCTCTCAACGACAATGGTAAGCAACAAGCACAAACAGCCGGCGAATTTCTGCGTGATGTAGCCATAGACTTTGCTGTTAGTAGTTCTATGTTGCGTCCTAAAGAAACAGCAGAGCTAATCTTGGCTCATCATCCTCAGATAAATTTAGAATTACAAGATGGTTTAAGAGAAATCAGTCACGGACTTTGGGAAGGTAAATTAGAAACAGAAATAGACCAAGAATTTCCCGGAGAGTTACATCGTTGGCGCACAGAACCAGCAAACGTCCAAATGCCGGAAGGGGAAAACTTGCAGCAGGTTTGGGAACGTAGTGTTGCCACTTGGCAAGATATTGTACAAGTTGCATTAACAAATCAACTCAAAACCGGATTGATAGTTGCTCACGATGCTACTAATAAAACCCTACTGTGTCATGTTCTAGGTTTATCCACAGAAAACTTTTGGCATTTCCGCCAAGGTAATGGCGCAGTTAGTGTAATTGACTACCCCGCTGGACTTGATGGTTTGCCAGTACTGCAAGCAATGAACATCACCTCTCACTTAAGTGGAGGCGTACTCGATAAAACAGCAGCTGGGGCATTGTAATAAAAGTTAGTTTGGGAGGTCATTGAAAACAAGATGTTGAGCCAGTCTCTACCTCAGCATCTTCACAATCATATATAGTGATCCGCTTTGATTATTGAACTGACTTGCGTAGGCTGGGAGTAGGGAATAGGGAGTGGGGAGTAGGGAATAAGCCTTTTCGATTGGCACTTAATTTGTTCAAAAATCAAATAGGAATCATATAGTATCTTTTCTTGCCCGTCCCTACTGTAAACCAATAGTTAATTTGTCAGCTAATAAACTGACGTTTGGTGCGTGCATAATAGTTTTGTGAGAGCCAGAAATTTCATAGCTCTCTAGACCGCCAGCAGCTAAAGGCTTCCAGCCTAATTCGTTATTTATATCCACATCTACATCTTGCTGACTAGCTCGAAACAAAGTCAATTTACCCGGATAGACTAATGGTAAATAGCTCTTTCCAGCTTGATGGTTAGCTACAATCACATCCAATAGTTGCAGGTCAAGAGGTGAACGTTTGATGTGACGTAGGTAAAACCTATAGAAAATACTGACTTTTCCTGCTGTTAAATGCCATTTAATCCGTTCCCAAACATAATTTAACTGCTCTTTTGGTTTGCATCTCAAAATTTTAACTAACTGGAAAAACTTTGATTCCCCGAATTTTGCGGGATTACTATCACCAGCGATTGAAACTGGAGTATCAAATATAGCCAGTAGAGCAACTTTTTCACCCTGAGCATACAGTTGTTGAGCAATTTCATAAGCTACCAGACCCCCAAAGGAAAAGCCGGATAAAAAATAAGGGCCATGAAGTTGCACCTTGCGAATCTCTTGAATATAGTGAGAGGCCATTTCAACTATAGAAAGACAAGGAACTTGTCGCCCATCAAGCCCCTGTGCTTGTAGTCCATAGACTGGTTGATCTGGCTTTAAATACTGCACCAAACTGCGATAGAAGAGAACATTACCTTCAATTGCATGAACACAAAATAGCGGAAATTTATTGCCATTAGTCTGAATTGGTACTAAAGATGACCAAGATAGTTGTGTTTCTTCGTCCGCTAATACATTAGCTAACTGCTCTACCGTCTGGGTCGCCAAAAAAGTAGTTAGGGGCAAAGTTTTATCCAATCTACGGTTAATTTCTACTAATAACCGCATTGCTAAGAGTGAGTTTCCCCCCAACTCAAAAAAATTATCCTTGACCCCAACAGATGAAATTCCCAAAACTTGCTGCCAAATTTCGGTCAATTGTACTTCTACTTGATTACGAGGAGCTACAAAACTTTCTTTTCTCTCTTGTCTAACTGACTCAGGTGCAGGTAAATTGCGGCGGTCTACTTTGCCATTGGGATTTAACGGCAGTGCATCCAAAAAGACGAAGGCCGCAGGTATCATATAATCCGGCAGTTTATCCCGTACAAAGTTATGCAATTCACTTTGACTGGGGATTTGTTCAGAGTTAGCCACCAGATATGCTACAAGTCGCTTGTTATCAGGAATATCTTCTCTAGCAATAACTAAAGCTTGTTTTAATTCTGGATGTTGATTGAGTACGGCTTCGATTTCTCCTAGTTCAATTCGGAAACCACGAATTTTCAGTTGCTGGTCGATACGCCCTAGAAACTCAATGTTACCATCTGGTAAGAAACGTCCTAAATCACCCGTTTTATATAGACGCGCACTACTTTCGTGATTGCAAGGGTGGGGAATAAACTTCTGTGCTGTTAGTTTTGGGTTGTTGAGATAACCCCGGGCCAATCCCATACCACTAATATAGAGTTCTCCTATTTCTCCACTGGCTACAGGTTGCAGATCCTCATTCAAAATATAGATTTCTGCATTGGTAATAGGACGACCAATAGGAGAAATTGCATAATTAGTTCCTCTTTGGCATTTCCAGAAACTAGCATCAATGGACGCTTCTGTGGGGCCGTAGCAATTAAATAAAACATTATCAAGTTGCAAACGGTCAAAAAAATGCTCTACAAGTTCAACTGGTAAAGCTTCACCGCCACAAGTAACGTGTCTGAGAGATTGACAATTTTCGATTCCCTTCTCTTCTAAAAGCACCTGAAGCATAGAAGGTACTAAAGCCATGACAGTTATTTGCTGTTGGCAAATTACCCGAACTAAATAACCACTGTCTTTATGTCCTTGGGGATGAGCTATCACTAACTGCGCTCCAAAGCACAGTGGCCAGAAGATTTGCCATACTGAGGGATCAAAGCTCAGAGATATTGTCTGTAAAACTTTGTCTGTGGCTGTTAATCTAAAAGTCGTTTGGCGCCAGTACAGTTGATTGTAAATCCCCGAGTGGGGAATCATTACACCTTTTGGTTGTCCTGTGGAACCAGATGTGTAAATGACATAAATTAAGTTGTCAGTGTGGGTGTGATTTATCGGATTTTCTTGGCTATTTTGAGCAATTAGCGGCCAATGTGAGTCCAGACAAACCACGTCCACTTGTCCCTTGTGTGGTAAGCTGTCGAGCCATTTTTCTTTGGTTAATAATACCGATGCTTGAGTATCCTCTAAAATGAAGCTCAATCGTTCTAAAGGATAGCTTGGATCTAGAGGTACATAAGCACCTCCCGCTTTGAGAATTCCCAATATTCCTATCACCATTTCTAGGGAACGCTCTACACAGATACCCACTAAAACTTCAGGGCCAACCCCTAAAATACGCAAGTGATGTGCTAATTGGTTCGCCTGCTGATTTAACTGCCTATATGTAAATTGCTGATTGTCAAACACTACAGCAATTGCATCAGGAGAGCTTTTTACCTGCTGCTCAAACAACTGATGAATACACGTATTCGTATTACTTAAGTCATTGGATTGAATATTTTGTTTATAGTCTATATTCTCTTGTATCTGCATATCAATAAAATTTAATTAATATATTTTATGAAAGGGACATTGATTGACTTTAGGCATCAATAAATTGTCTCCTTTTATCTGTTTATGTGCTAATTCTAAAGCTTGAGAAGCAGTTTGCATTCTATTCTTGTCTTTAAAATTTTGATGAAATCGTTTTAAATAAGCTTGCAGATATTTAATGCGATAGAGTGGATCTTCCGCGTTTTGGAGAAAAGGTAGATCCGATTCAACCATAAAGCGGATGGCTAGCATGGGAAGAGGACTACGCAGAGGGCGAAAATCGGAGTTGTGCAACCCCGGAGTTTCGTTATAGTTGTGAAACTCTCCTAGCATTAGTCCTGATTCAACAAATAAAGGTTTTAGTTGTTTTTGCACCACATCAATAATTCTTGGTGCATCTTCATGGGGAATATCAGGAAATATAAGTACTATAGTTTTATAAATTGCTTCGTCTTTTTCTGTTGGTTCTAATTCTAAAAATGCATTTAGGTAAGTTAATACAATCTCAGAAACTTCTTGATGATCTATATTTGGGGAACGAATAACCTTTAACCTAATATAATTCAAATTTAAGGCTTTAGGCATGTACGGGCAGACAGTGCCCATTCTCCCTAAGTCAGGATGGGATTGAGCCAAGAAGTTTCTCAACCAATTCCAAGTTTCAACTAAATAAGGTATATCTGCTTGCAATTTTTCAATATCATTAGGGGTATAAAGTTGAGCCATATATCAATAAATGAAAATTTTTGGAGGACTATCAAACATTGTTTTTATGTTGTAATTCAATTGTTGAACTACAACATTTTTCGTCATAAAATCTAGATTAAATAAACTACTCAAATATAGGTCAATTATTATGAGGATTATTTAAACTATAAATGAACTTCAATTAAATATAAACAGCCATCAATGACACCTATAGAATAGCTTGATGGATGGCTATTAATAATTTAATTGTTATCTCTATTTAAATCTCATAAATTAATGCCATTGACAATCTTGTATGGCCTCATTCATCAAATTTTTATGTAAAAATGCATCATTATGATGATTTGTAATGCAATTATGAAGAAATTAAATATCTTGCACCCAATGAATACATAAACTACAAGTAATAATAATTACACACTACTTAGTCTTATATATATCGAAAATTTTTAACTCAATAGTTTAGCTCTAGTTTGGTTGGAGGTTAGCTGTTGAAAGCGCCAAATAAAGACTACTGCTGCCATCGCCACTGCAATCATTAGCCCTAACCATAGACCTACGCCGCCTAAATTCCATCTAAATGCCAACCAATAACCACTGGTTAAACCAATGCACCAATAAAACAGGAAACTGAGCAACATCGGCACACGAGTATCCTGTAACCCTTGCAATGCACCATAAGCAATTTTTTGTACCCCATCGAACAGATGCGCGATCGCTCCAACCTGCATCATGGAAATAGCAAGTGCTACGATAGATGCGTTCTCTGGTGCAAGAACATCGATATATAGCCCAACAATTTGTCGAGGAAATAGCAAAAGTGCGATCACAATCATGGCTGTCCATGCACTTCCCACAGCAAGACTAATGAAACCAGCTTGTCGGATTCCTGCTATATTTTGCTGCCCAAGCCACTGACCAATTCGAGCGGTTGCCGCAAATGACATTCCCAGCGGCACCATATAGATCAGATTGATCGTTTGAAATACAATTTGGTGTGCAGCTAACTCATCCGTTCCCCAGGTAGCCATCAAGTAGCTAACCGCTGTGTACACACCAATTTCTAGAGCAGAAAATACCCCAATTGGCACCCCTAGTTTGAGCAATTGCCAAAGTATCTGAGGCTGGAATTGAGGCCAGCACCAGAAGAATTGATAAGCTTTAAATTGTTTGTGTCTCAACAGGTAAAGAATCAGTACCCCAAACATTCCCCACCACGTCAAAGTACTGGCTAAAGCTAGCCCTACCAACTCTAATCGGGGCAATCCGAATTTGCCAAAGCCCAGGATATAGTTGCCTAAAATATTAAATCCTGTTCCTGTAATTACAATTACCAAAATGGGACGAGCCTGAGATAAACCTGAAACCACGCCTCGCAACATGGCGAAGCCCAAAGCAGGAAACAATCCCCACAGCATGATATCAAGATAACCTGTTGCTAATTCCACCGTGGTTGCAGCTTGCCCCAGCTGACTCATGAACATATCGAGATGAGCGATCGCAATCATCATTGGAATTGCCAATAGCAACGATAGCCACAACCCTTGTCGAGTAACTTGTTCAATACGAGTTTTGTTACCTGCTCCATAGGCTTGTGCCACCAATGGGCTGACACCCATCACCACGCCACTTGCCGTTACCAGGAATGAGAAGAAGGTAATCGAGGCTAATGCTCCAGCCGCTAGGCTTTCTCGCCCCAAATGTCCCATCATCACGGTATCGACAAATCCTGTGGCAATTTGGGCAACTTGAGCAGTGGCTAAGGGAATTGCTAGTTGCACAAATGCTTTGAGTTCTGTACGAATGCTCAATTGACGAGTATTTGGGGTGGTCATGCTCAAGACAATCTCCAGCGTTATAATCTGTAATTCAATCGGCTATAATCACAGATTAGGGAAGCTTAAGGGTCTGAACTATCAAAATCTTCTAAGATTTTCAAAATACTGCTCTCAGTTCTGTAAAAGGCGATGGGCTACGCCCCACCGGAGGTGAACGCACTGATGAGAGTCTCTCATTCCTCAATCAACCAGAATCCAAGATTACCGATTGTTTCCAGTCAAAATCTAGGCTGGGAGTCCGTTGTTGTTGAAGAGTATCAGCAGCCATCTGGTGGCATGGAGTTTCCAGCAGAAGTCGATCCCGTCATTATTTTGATCCTGACGACTCAACCTCATCGAACTCATGAGAGTGTAGGTAATTACCACCATATCGGCCTGTATCGCCAAGGTGATCTTTGCATTACCCCATCTGGCATCCCCAGCAGCTACTACGCTGAAGATAATCATCACTATCTGTATGTGCAAATTTCCTCATCGTTTCTTCAACAGGTTGCTGAAGAGGCTCTCGAACTAAATCCCAACCGAGTAGACGTAATGCCTGCATTTCAGGTTCGCAATCCTCAACTAGAGCAACTTTTGCGGTTACTGCAAACCGAATTACACCAGGGTGGTCGCCTGGGACGCTTATATATTGATTCATTGGCGAATGCCTTGGTAGTAAACTTGCTTCAGGATTACTCTGCTATTCACCCCCGTATTACTCAGTTCAACCGGGGATTGGGGAATCACAAACTACTCCAGATCACACATTATATTGATGAAGCTTTAGATCAGGATATTAAACTTGCTGATCTGGCTCAATTAGCACAGATGAGCCAGTCTCATTTCAGCCGTTTATTTAAACAATCGATGGGATTATCGCCCCACCAATATCTGCTGCAACAGCGAGTTGAACGGGCAAAGCAACTCTTGAAACACACAAACCAGTCTTTAGTGGAAATCGCTTTGGCTTGCGGTTTCGATAGTCATAGCCACTTTACGAGGCAATTTCGACAAATTACAGGAATAACTCCCAAAGCCTACCGCATAAACTAAGCGATAAGCAAGGGCGGCATAGCTCCGCTTACCGCACTTCGGGGTTGGGGGTGAGGTGCTATATTTTAGAAAATCCATTAATGGCAAAGTGCTGTAAAAACGGAGAGGGGGGGATTCGAACCCCCGTTGGGTTGCCCCAAAACGCATTTCGAGTGCGTCACCATGAACCGCTCGGACACCTCTCCAGATATTATTCACATTTGTAAATGTAGGAAAATGCTATGACTGCACATCCTTTGTCATCATAGCATTCCCATAGCTAAACCTTGTCTACTTTGAAAACTGTAGTTTGTAGTCAAGATTATGAGATTGCTTCCTGGCGTCGCCATGACAAAAACTCCACTTTTTATGAAGAACGAAGTTTAAGTCAACACTAAGTTATCTCTGTGAATTACGGTTTCTGCACCTACATAGCCCAAAATTGCGGCAATTTCTCGAGAATGGCAACCGCGAATTTTTTGTAGTTCATCGCTGTTGTAGTTGACTAGTCCTCTGGCAATTTCGTTACCTTGGGTGTCGCACAATTGTACTGCTTCTTGGGTGTCAAATTCCCCTTCTACTGCCTTAATCCCCGCTGCTAATAAAGATTTTCCTGACTGGGCGATCGCCGCGATCGCACCCGTATCTAAATATAATTTTCCAGTAGGCACTAAACCGTACGCTATCCAGCGTTTACGGGCAGAAGTTGGCTCTGGCTGTGGTTGAAAGTGAGTCCCCAAAGGTTCCCCTTGGATTATTTTCTCGATATTATGGGGAAATCTGCCTTGAGTAATGACGGTACGCACTCCAGCCGCAATGGCAATTCTCGCAGCAGCAATTTTGGTTACCATGCCACCAGTACCCCATTGAGAACCTTGAGAGCCTGTCTGCACTTGTAATTCTGCTAATTCTTTGAGGCTAGTTACTAAAGATATGGGTTGAGCATCGGGTACGGAACGGGGATCGGCTGAATATAGCTTATCTACATCGGTGAGTAAAAACAGCCAGTCTGCTTCTACTAAGCTGGCTACTAATGCGGAAAGTGTGTCATTGTCGCCAAATTTCAGTTCTTCGACGGCTACGGTATCATTTTCATTGACCACGGGAATTACTCCTAGTCCTAAGAGTTCCCGAAATGTGTTGTAAATGTTGAGATAGCGACTACGCTGTACCAAATCGCTACGTGTCAATAATACTTGAGCAATGGGCTGTTGCAAGGTAGTAAATAAATCATCGTATACCCGCATTAACCGCCCTTGTCCCACTGCTGCTACTGCCTGTTTAAGTGCGATCGCCTTAGGACGTTCAGTTAATCCCAATCTTGCACAACCTACTCCCACAGCACCAGAGGAAACCAAAATCACCCGATGGCCTTGCCGTCTTAAATAGCACAATGTTTCTACTAAGGTCGCAATGGTGGAAAGCGCTAGTTGTCCGGTTTCCGGTTGAGTCAGGCTAGATGTGCCAATTTTGACGACAATTGTTTTGGTCATGGGTCATGGGTCATGGGTCATTGGTTATTGTTGATTTACACTAAAAATTGTAAAGCGCCAACCACTCTATATGTGAGGGGCGACGCTTTACGGGTTTATTGTTAGTTATTATACGCTAGGGTCTTTATTTAGGTGATCCCATGTTATTAATAATTATGATCCCCGATTTTTTTACACCAGTGAGTTTTCTTAACCATTTCTTTAGATTTAGTTTCCTGACGATTTATCAACTTTTGTGAATTTTTGATTCTTTTGGCGTGATGGATGCTCCCAAAATTTCCGATACCCAAACTTCAAAATTACGGATGGGGTGAGTGCGGAGAGCAGTATCAGCATGAACGATAGGTTCTACTAAAATGGTAAACATACCTAGTCTATTACCTGCTATGACATCAGTAAACAGGCGATCGCCTACCATTCCTACTTCCTGTACTGGTAAATTCATGGATGTGAGTGCAGCTCTAATTTTGCGTCGTGATGGTTTGGCTGCACCTAGATAATAAGGCAGGTTGAGAGAACGGGCTATGCCCCCAATCCGTGCTTCACTAAGGTTATTACTGACCAAACATAACTCCACACCAGTACGAATTTGTGCTACCCACTGTTGCAGTTCTGGCGAAGCGACTCCCACTGTAAAGGGTACTAAGGTTTCATCTACATCAAGCACCAGCCCTTTCAGCCCGTATTGTTGAATAATTGCGGGTGACAGGTTCAACACTGAACCTTCTAATATCAAGTCAGGCTGTAAGAGCTTGTTCCAAATCATAGTCAAATTTCCAGAGGGAACTGTCAAAATTATAGACGCTATAAACCACCCGCAGCTAACCCAGAGTACCAGGTATAGTGCGGGTTTTCAGTTTTACAGGCGCAGGACTTAGATGGGAATTACATCTACTCAACTTCGTTAAACAGATGTTCTTCTAAAAGTGGCTGTACTTTCCGAAATTCCTCAGGAGAAAGTAATACAGGCTCACCTGTTGCGGATATCCGGGCGAAAAACAGCAGTGGATCGAGGGGGGTGTAAATTGCGTACTCTTGATCTTCATGATAGAAAATAGCAAGCAACTGCAATTGTTCTGGCTCTAAATCCGCTTCTTCATCTTCGATTTCTAAGGTGAACACTTCTGACTCTTCAACTGCGGGTAAATCACCTGCTACTGTCAGAGCATAGGCTGTGTTCTTGACTATAAGATTCTGTTCGGCTAAGACAGCTTGAGCCGTGCTAAAAATTTGGTTAATAATGGCATCATCATCTACCAAAACTGCCTCTTCTTCCTCTTCTTCACCTTGCCAAGCAAAGATTTCTATAGGAGAGTCTACAGGTAGCAGTAGAACATATTCTTGTCCATCTACCGAGAGCGAATGTTCAACATAACATTCCAGGGTGCGCCCTGTCTCATCGGACAAAGTGATGGAACCTGCATGAGCATGATCATTTTCTTCAGGGAATGGAGAGGAGAACATAGCCGGAGTGTTAAACTTTATAAATACCAGCCCCGTACAAATTTCTTTACTGCTTCATGACCAATATAGTGTCAAAAAAATAGCTTCAGAACTAGATACAAGTGTTGGTTTAGCTTTCAGAATATCATGTTAAAAGGTATCAATACTCTAAGGCTACCACCGATTTGTGGGAGTTGGTTCGCCTAGTATCTAGCCATTGTTGCAAAATTAAACATGCTGCCTTACGGTCAATTAAACCTTTATGACGTGATGGCGAACGATTTTCTGCTATTAGCATTTGCTCTGCTTGAAAAGAAGTTAATCGCTCATCTACATATTCCACAGGTAAATCGAGAGCCTTTCCTAGCCTTTTAGCAAACTTTTGCACTTGACGCGCTTGGAATCCTATAGAGCCATCCATTGAGTAAGGCAAACCCATCACCAAGACTTGCACCTGACGCTCATGCACCAGATGACGGATTTGCGCCACATCTCGATCAAAAGATGTCCGTTCTACGGTGGTAATTCCTGTAGCAATCAAACCAGTACCGTCGCACCCTGCTACACCAATCCGCTTGCGACCGAAATCCAATCCCAATGCGGAAATGAAAGTCTTTGGTTGCTCTGGGGTTGTCAAACTAGTTCTCCTGCTGTGTATCGGTTGACTCAGGAAGAGGTAATGGTTCTAGATGACCGTTGTTGCACCCAAAGGCAATAGGTGGTTCTGACTTGCTGGGTATTTGTCTTTCTGATAATGGCTGTTGTCTGGGTTTTATCCATGACATCCCCCCTGGGATAGGTTTACGCGCTGGTTGTAAGCCTTGTAGCACCTCAGTCCACTGAATGCCTTCTAAGGAGACAAATTTAGACTCCCGTAACTTGTGCCAAACTGAGCGCGACATAATTAGGGTGTGTTCTATGCGTTTAGCTCCAATGCGCTCTAAATACTCTTCGCGCTCTGCTTGGTAGTCAGAGGATGCCAGTTGTAACCCTTGTTGGGGAAAATCTTGGGCAATCCGCGCTAGTTGGGAAAGCAACTCTGGATACAGCCACGTATAAGCAGGGTGAACTGTGAGCGTAGCAACATGAGGAGTTTCGCCTTTGCGGTCAAGTTGCACTTGAAAATAACCAATGGCTGCTTTGCGTTGGGGTTCAAACACGTAGCCACTGACGGCTTCTGTTTTGGTTAACCACTGCTTGACAGCATCTGTTAAAACGCCAAATAAACTGGTTTTAAAGTCCCGTGTGTTGCGGTCAAAGACTTGACGTACTAAAGGCGGCATGGATGCCGTATCTAGTTGATACAATAACTGAGCGTCGGCATTACTTACCGGTAAAAGATTGGGTAAATCAGGTTCAGCTTGGGCCAATTCCGCTAGCAATTCCGGCTCAATTTCCCAGTAGGTCATTTCTGCTAGACGCTGAAATCCATTTTGCCGATACAGCGCTAGGGCATCTTTATCATTAACATTAACTTCTAGTAACCAAGTCCGAGCTTCTAAAATCGACTCAAAGCAGTGACGTAACAATTGTGAGCCAATTGCTTGCTTCTCGACGGCCCGGTCTAGCATGACTCGATCAATCCGCCATGTACTGCGTGTGCGGTTAAATGGTGATACTTGAATCATGCCTAACAGTGTCCTACCTTGCTCTGCTACGTAGGCACAGAAGCGATATTGTAGGGGGTTAGGAAACCAACTCAAAAATTTCAGTAACCCATACCAACGACGTAGCCACTGCATCTGATTGATGGCCAAGTCAGCTTCTTTAGGGGAAAGAGCCGCGAATGAGTCTTGGGTGATTTGCTCAATTCCGTCCAGATCCCGGTATTGGACTGGCCGGATGACAACGCTGAGGTTTCGAGGAAGTAATGAAGTCATTTTATTTTGGGCTGCCATTTAGCCTTAACGTACTGGGTTAGAGGAATTGCTGCAATAGTTATCTTAGCGGCTTTCCGCTCTTGGCTATTGTTTCCAAGGGGTGATTTTTGTAACTTGATACTAAATATAATGTGTAAAAAACTAAAAAAAGCAGAATTGCTGAGTACACTCCTCGTGTTGACCCGACAATAATCTGCTTTTATTCTATAAAATTTTGATGAAAGTTGGTCTTTACTTATAATCCTTGCCGGGAGATTAGCTTCTCCAAATTGGCTTGAGTTTGGTGAAGCAGTTGTTCTCGACTATCTTCTAGTGTTTGTTTCAGGGTTGGAACCAGATTGCGAGCTTGCAGAGTCATATGAAGTTGTAAGTGGGCTACATATTCACTGAAATCTTCATTTGTGACAACTGCGTCTGTTGATAAATTTGATTCCATTACCACTGTGTTCTCCTTCTCTTAATGCTTGTTCTTTCTCCACATCATCAGAACTTATCACGTTTTTTTACCTAGCTTTTTAATTCGCAATGAAGTTTAACGATTTTTTAACTTAAGAATGGGGATTGATGGTGCGGCGCTTGGCGACAACACACCCTTGTATCTTAGAAGAAGTGGTAGACCGTCATACCCTTGGTCATATTAGACCGCTTTGTAGCATGGGTCACTACAACAATCTTCATGACAGATAGCATTTGTGTGTACACCGTAGCCTTTCCTTTCACCGCCAACCTATGTCTAGCTATGGCCGGAGTCTCCAGGAGGTAAGGCTGATGAAGACAGGATGACATCTACTGTTGGGAAGATGGATTGAGCTATGACAGTTCGACAGTATTAGGGTGGCGGCATCCTAATAATACTATGACGTTAGAAGCTCAAACTCCAGATACTCTGGAAGTGCGTGAGGAACAGCAGGAATTTAATTGGCGACAATGTTGGTATCCTATTTGCTTTGTGCAAGATTTACCGAAAAATCGCCCTTATGGTTTTTCTTTGTATGATGAACCTTTTGTTTTATTTACAAATCAAGAGGGAATACTTGTTTGTTTAACTGACAGGTGTCCTCATCGTGCTGCAAAACTTTCTGATGGACAAATTATTGATGGCAAAATTGAATGTTCTTATCATGGTTGGCAGTTTGGTATTGATGGTCAATGTTTGCATATTCCCCAGTTACCAACAGATGCTACTATCCCTGTAAATGCTTGTGTACAATCTTTTTTGGTGATAGAACGTCAAGGTTTGATTTGGATGTGGACAGGGAATGCTGACACTGCAATGACTGAATTAATTCCCACTATTGCTGATTTAGATCTACCAGAATTTGTCCACATTGACTATGTAAGAGATTTACCTTATGACCAAGCCTATTTAATAGAAAATTTTGTAGATCCGGCTCACGTTTATATTAGCCATGATGGTACAGAAGGTAATCGCCAACATGCCCAACCTTTGGCAATGGAAGTGAGCGATTTTTCTGTTAAGGGGTTTAGAGGTAAAATGCGTCCTGCCAATAATCCTCATGGCGTTTGGCAAAATCTAGATTTTATCGCCCCTAATTTAGTGCATTATCAATTAAACTTTCAGCCTGGTTGGGATGCAGGCATAGCTTTATATTCAATTCCACTAGGTAAAGGGAAATGCCGTCTTTTGTTGCGGAGATATCGCAATTTTCGGACTTTAGAGATGAAGTTAAAACCGCTTTGGTTAGAACATTTTCGCCAAAATAAAGTTCTAGAACAGGATTTACCACAAATTATCGGACAACAAGCAGAAATTGCGCGATCGCCACAAAATCTCAACCAAATCTATTTACCTCTGAAAACATCAGATTTACTGGTAATTAGTTATCGTAAATGGTTGGATGAATTTGGTGATTCTTTACCATATTATCAAGGCTATTTGACTTTAAAAAATTGCGCCGATAATCATTCAATACAAGAATCAGACAGATTTTCGCAACATACGCTGATTTGTAGTTCCTGTAATCAAGCATATCGGGTAACTAGTCAACTCAAACAAGTTTGTATAGGTGTAGCCATCGCACTGGCAGCTTTAGCAATCATTACAGATGGAACTGTTAGCAATATATCTGTTGCTTTATCTCTAGTATCTATATTTGTATCGGTTGGATTGGAAAAATTAAAAACTCATTTTCAATATTCTTATACTCATTTTTAATCTCCAATGGCCCAAAGGAATATGTATCATTTACCACCGAGATATCTGAAAGCAGGGTCTAATGTACCAATGAAAATGCATCCTGTGGTATCCACTCACAAAGTAACTAGACAACAATGATTATATCTGGGATCTGATACATCAATTCCTGTTGGTATGGAGGAAAAGCCAGAAGCAGCAAAACAATTTTGGCATGAACTATTTCAAATTATTTTGCAGCGTACACCAATTTACGCTCATGTCTGGCAAGCGGGTGATGTGGTTTTTTGGGACAATTCCCAAGTAATGCATACAGGTACTCCATACGATGCCAAGCAGCAACAGCGAATTGCCTTGCGTGTAGGTGTTGTAGATAACTCGTTTTCATAGAGAAAAAAATCTCTACCGAAAGTGTTCAATCATGGGTATTGACGTGATAAAAATAGTACTCATGAATAACACACCTAACAAAATTGACCGTCAACGAGAACATCAAGCCAACGAGCGGACATTTTTAGCTTGGTTACGTACTTCCATCTCATTGATTGGTTTTGGTTTTGCGATCGCACGTTTTGGTTTATTTCTGCGTCAATTAAATGTAGCTCTAACACAACAAGAACCTTCTGTCAATCCCGTATTCAACTCAGAAAACCTGGGGATTACGTTTGTAGTTTTTGGGATTGTGGCGATCGCCTTAGCCGCATGGCGATACAATCAGGTATTCTGGGAAATTGAACGCGGTGATTATCGACCTCACCGTTTACCTGTTTGGATTATGACCGGAGTAGTGATAATTCTGGGTATTCTCAGTCTACCTTTACTCTTGTTGCGAAATCCGATTTCTCCGCGTCCATCTTCTATGCCAAATCAACCACAGTCCCGCCATATTCGTTGACTTATGCATTTTGGTATTACTAAATGGGCTGTGAGAGCGGTTTCTGTCGTCTTGATAGCCCAAAGCTCTTGCTCACTGTGCGAACTCATAGTTAATCTCTGCAATTCTTCCTTGCCAATAGAGCCGAGTGCCTTCTGGATGCTCCCATCCCACTTCACCTTCTAAGGGAATAAGCATCTCATTGCGAACTGCATATCCCCAAAACCTTCCGCCCCAGGGCATAGCAGTCAGCTTGTCGCCATCCATTCGATAACGAGCTTCAGCCCGAATAGTAGCGATAGCCCCTTCAGGATTAAACCGAAATACAAGGGAGACAGTTGTTACACCGTCAGTCAGAGTACCACGAGCGGAGGTGTCATTAATCGCTTCCCAGCGCACGCCCTGACTGGGTAATAGAGCAGTAGGATATCAAGCAGCTTCCGCAAAGAATCGCAATAATTCACCTTGATTTAATTCAGGCGTAACGCTCGTTTTCATAACAGTGAAAAGACCGAGTAATGATGCCTGCAAATTGCCTTCTCCCAATAGATATGTATCATGGACAAATGTATTCAGTCCTGGAGCCATTTGGATACGTGCATCCCAATCAAAACCCAGACGTTGAGTAATCACAAGTTGGGTGGCAGTAAATGGACTCCACTTGGCTTTAGTTTCACTCATATTAAACTTTCCTGTCTGAGATAATTTGACCGCAGACACCATTGCTTGTCCATCTTTGAGTACTGTCCGAAAGAATCTCTGTACTGGGGCTGGCAATCCTGCAATTTCTTTTGGATCGTAGATTTTGGGCTTAACTGTTTGCCGTTCCCTTATTAGTTTGGCACGTAATTTATCACTATCCGACTGCCACCGATAACCACCATAAATAGTAGCAATCCCCAGGCAGACTATAATAAAAACACTAATAATTGCAATCCCTTTTATCCACATAAGACTTACCTATGTTTGTTAATTCATAATTTGTCTGTTTATGCAGTTAGGACTTACGCACTCGCTAAGAAAACCAAGGCTTTGAGATTGCTTCCCTACGGTCGTAATGACGAAAATACGTGGTTGTTTACGTAAGTCCTGGTAGTTTTAAACTATATCCTCCCAGGTGATTGTCATCATCATTTCCTTATTAACTTTAGCTATTTTCACCAACCTATTAGCTTGTCTTTCGATGCTTTTGTCAAAAAGGTTTCTTACGAGCCTACCATTACCAAAGTTTTTATCTTTTTGAGCATATAAATATGTAAATTTTTTTAATAATTTTTCCTTACCTCTTTCAGTTATTCGGAAATGTTGTTGCTTACAGATGATTTCAAAAATATTTACTAACTCATCGGGCAGATAATCTTCAAAATTAAAATATTTATTAAATCTTGATTGTAGACCAGGGTTAGCATTAATAAAACGTGACATTTCTTCACTATAACCAGCCACAATAACGACTAACCTATCTCTATAGTCTTCCATTCTTTTCAATAAAATATCTATAGCTTCTTGTCCAAAATCTTTTCCCGAACCTTCTGGTGCTAAAGCGTAGGCTTCATCAATAAACAATACCCCATCTAATGCCGAATTAACCACTTCATTTACTTTCAATGCAGTTTGTCCAACATACCCTGCTACTAAACCGGATCTATCAGTTTCAATGAGATGTCCTTGCTCAAGAATGCCCAATTCTTTATATATTTTCCCCATCAAACGAGCAACTGTAGTTTTCCCAGTTCCAGGAGGTCCACAAAATACAGAATGTAGGGAAACATTAACTTTATTTAGTCCCTGTTCCTGACGCATTTTTTGAACTTTCAGGAAGTTGATTAAAGTATTTACTTCATCTTTAACATTTCCCATTCCCACGAGGTTATTTAGTTCTTGTGTCACACTTGCCAAATTGTGAGGTTGAGAATTATTCCTAGAATATTGTAATTCGCTCTTCATCCGTTGGAGTTCAGATTCAATTTCTGCATCTCGAAAAGTCATAATCAATCCAAGCTAAGTATAAAGGCTGGTTAGCTGCATTCAATTATACTTTGGTAAACTCAAGAAAGCCAAGTATGATGGCAAATCGAAATAGGTGTTGATCAACCCAATCCTCTACCAGTTTGGATGATTTAAAGAAGTTAACAGATGCAAAACTAGAAACCTAGATAAAATCTGTCATTCTTAATTACTTAGACGGATTGATGCACTTGAGATGATCACAACCAATGCGCGGACTCATCATTGCTGATAACCGTTGAGAAGCTTGACCATCAATATTAAACTCTTGCTGAATTTGCTCATACGCCTCTTTCTGACCTAACCGGGTAACTATCTGCTGAAATTCTGCCCAGGTTAAATTACTTTCCACAAATGCTTGGGCAATGGTAATAACTAATTCTTCATAGTCATTGTCTTCCATTTTTGTCATCATCCGGTGTTCGATTTCTAGCGAATCATCAAAGCAGTAATACCAAGATTTTGGTTGCCGATTGAGCAGCATTTTGAAAAAAGTTTGCTGTTTAGACAGGTTAACAACACTATCACCTTCGCTACAGACAATTAATGTAGGTGCAACATCACAGGTTTTAGCCTGTTGAAAAACTTCTTCTCCTAATTCTAAAAATATTTTTAATGCTGGAATGCGAAAACCCTCATAGCCAAAATTTCCTGATGCATCTTTGTTGAACCATTCAAAGTAAATTGGTAAAATTTTGATTAGCCAATCCACTAATAAATAACGACTCCCCAAATAAGGTGTAAACAATAAAGTGCGTTCAATCTCTTGGGGATGTTCTAAAGCTAACCAAGCAGCTAAAGTTCCACCAGTCGATAAACCACCGACTACGACGTGTTCACCTAAATTTTTGGCAATCTGCAACCACTTGATCACAAATTCTTGATAAGTCCGAATATCTGTTGGTAGTGGCTGAGGATTTTGGCGATTCCAGTTACCTGCTAGTCCATGACCAGGTTGCAAGGGTACTAAAACGTTGTATCCGGCATTGAAAAAGGCTTGACCAAGTGGCCCGAACTGGTAAGGGCCTGCTGTAAAACCATGTAAAAAAAGACAAACTTTTGAGGTGAAGTGAGGATGAATCAAGAATTTTGAACGACAAGCTTCGTTCTTCAGCCCCTGCTTAGACTCGGATTGATGAGTTTCCTCAAGGATTTCTGTGGTCTTTTGAATACCAACTTTCATTTTTCAGATTTATAGATATATTCGTCATTTTCTTAACTCAGTAATTTTTCCGAATCTAGCAGATGGCATATTACGAGTTAGGCCGTCAGCGATGAGAGCCGGGGAAGCAGAACCCATATATAAACTTAGGATCTGGCGATCTCGCTCTAGCCCTGCTTTTTGGTCATAACTGATAACCCCTTCCCAAGTAAGATATTAGCGGAAAACTTCTGCGTTTAAAAATTTCCCGCACCTGCACCCCATCAACTAGAAAAAATCATCTCAAACCCTCACCAATAAAAGCTGATAAATTATGAGTACATAATTAATATTAAATAGATCAGAATATCTAGCAGAAGATAAAATTGAAAAAATTGGCTACAACGTAATTAAATATTCTTTCAAACAACTAATTTACTAACGCTGGCAATTTCTAATTATTCAGGTTACAAATTCTCTTCATTCAGTTAAAAAAGAAGTGATGGCGCAAAGCGCCCGCCCGAAGCGATCGCCACAAACAGAGACAGGAAAAGTATCATGCAAAAAACCTTTGCAACCATTGACGGGAATGAAGCTGTTGCCCGTGTTGCTTACAAATTAAACGAAGTCATTGCCATTTATCCTATTACCCCCTCTTCAGCAATGGGTGAATGGGCAGATGCTTGGTCAGCCGACAATCGTCCCAATCTCTGGAATACTATTCCCAGTGTTGTGCAGATGCAAAGCGAAGGCGGCGCGGCTGGTGCGGTGCATGGGGCATTACAAACAGGTTCTTTGAGTACTACTTTCACGGCTTCCCAGGGACTATTGTTGATGATTCCCAACCTCTACAAAATCGCTGGTGAACTGACTAGTGCTGTGGTGCATGTGGCGGCTCGTTCCCTAGCTACCCACGCTTTATCAATTTTCGGTGACCATAGCGATGTCATGGCATCCCGCGCCACAGGGTTTGCTTTATTGTGTTCCGCCTCAGTCCAAGAAAGCCAAGATTTTGCTTTGATTGCCCAGGCTGCAACCTTAGAAACGCGTGTATCCTTTATGCACTTCTTTGACGGCTTTCGGACATCACATGAGGTGCAAAAAGTCAAGTTATTATCAGATGATCAATTGCGATCGCTCATCAACGAAGATTTAATATTAGCCCATCGCGCCCGCGCCCTCACCCCAGACCGCCCTATATTACGGGGTACAGCCCAAAACCCTGATGTCTATTTCCAAGCCCGTGAAGGTGCTAACCCTTATTACAGCGCTACTCCCGCCATTGTCCAACGCCTCATGGATGAATTTGGTGAACTTACTGGGAGACATTACCAAATCTACGAATACCACGGCGCGAGTGATGCCGATCGCGTGATTGTTCTCATGGGTTCCGGGTGTGAAACACTCCACGAAACTGTAGATTACCTCAATACCCAAGGGGAAAAAGTCGGAGTAGTAAAAGTACGACTCTATCGCCCCTTTGACGTGCAACAATTTCTTGCAGTCTTACCCAACACTGTACAGGAAATAGCAGTCCTTGATCGCACCAAAGAACCAGGTAGCGCCGGCGAACCGTTGTATTTAGATGTAGTCGCAGCCATCTATGAAGGTGGGGAGATGGGGAGATGGGGAGATGGGGGGATAGGGGGAAATTTAAGATTGCCTAAAGTCATCGGGGGGCGTTATGGTTTGTCCTCTAAGGAATTTACCCCAGCAATGGTGAAGGCAATTTTTGATAATCTTGCCCAACCACAACCGAAAAATCACTTTACTGTGGGTATTAATGACGACGTAACTTATACATCTCTTAGCTTTGACGCTAATTTTTCCACCGAACCCGACAACGTTGTGCGGGCAATGTTCTATGGCTTAGGTTCCGATGGCACAGTGGGTGCTAATAAAAACTCTATTAAGATTATTGGCGAAGAAACCGAAAATTACGCCCAAGGCTACTTCGTCTACGATTCCAAGAAATCTGGTTCCATCACCGTTTCTCACCTACGCTTTGGCCCCCAACCAATTCGTTCCACTTACTTAATTGACAAAGCCAACTTTATTGGTTGTCATCACTGGGGCTTTTTGGAACGCATAGATGTCTTAAAAGCTGCTATCAATGGGGCAACTTTACTGCTGAATAGTCCCTATGATGCCGATACCGTCTGGGAATATCTACCCCAGAAAGTACAGCAACAAATTATAGACAAACAACTCAAATTCTACGTCATCAACGCCAACCAAGTAGCCCGTGAAAGCGGCATGGGTGGTCGCATCAATACAATTATGCAAGTATGCTTCTTTGCCTTAGCAGGAGTCTTACCCCAAGCAGAAGCAATTACCAAAATTAAAAAAGCCATTGAAAAGACTTACGGTAAAAAAGGAACAGAAGTCGTCCAGAAGAACTTGCAAGCAGTAGACAACACCCTAATTAACTTACAAAAAGTCGATATTCCCCATTTTTCTTCCCCCACTCCCAACTCCCATTCGACTACGCTCACGGCAAGCCCACTCCCCACTCCCCTAGAAAATGCGCCAGAATTTGTCCGGGATGTCCTCGGTGAAATCATGGTTTGGCATGGTGATGATTTACCTGTGAGTGCATTACCAGCTGATGGCACATTTCCTACAGGTACAGCTAAATGGGAAAAACGCAACGTTGCTGAGGAGATACCTGTATGGGAACCACATGTCTGCGTTCAGTGTGGTAAGTGTGTGATGGTGTGTCCCCACAGTGCTATCCGCGCCAAGGCTTATCAACCTGATGAGTTAATTAATGCACCGACTAGCTTTAAATCAGTTGATGCCAAAGATAAAAGTTTTCACAATCAAAAATTCACTATTCAAGTTGCTCCAGAAGATTGTACAGGATGCGCCATCTGTGTAGATATTTGCCCTGCCAAAAATAAAGCTGAACCGTTGCAGAAAGCCATTAACATGGCGCAGCAGATACCTTTGCGGGAACAAGAACGTAAAAACTGGGATTTCTTTTTGAATTTGCCCAATCCTGACCGTAGACATCTAAAACTCAACCAAATTCGCCAACAACAACTGCAAGAACCATTATTTGAATTTTCCGGTGCTTGTGCAGGTTGTGGAGAGACACCCTATTTAAAATTATTAACCCAATTGTTTGGCGATCGCGCGGTAATTGCCAATGCAACAGGTTGTTCTTCTATATATGGTGGAAACCTTCCTACTACTCCTTGGACAACCAACGCCGAAGGACGCGGCCCTGCATGGTCTAATAGTTTATTTGAAGATAACGCCGAGTTTGGTTTTGGCTTTAGGTTGTCGTTGGATAAACAAGCTGAGTTTGCGGCGGAACTGTTAGAAGGGAGTAGGGAGTGGGCTTGCCGTGAGCGTAGTCGAACGGGAGTAGGGAGTAGGGAAATTTCTGAGGAGTTAGTAAAATCTATCCTCAGTGCTGAACAAAAAAGTGAGGCTGATATTTGGGAACAACGGGAAAGGGTGGCATTACTAAAACATGAGTTAGAGCAAATTACAACTTCTGACCCTGAACTCAAATCCAAAATCCAAAATCTCAAATCCCTTGCTGACTACTTGGTAAGAAAAAGCGTCTGGATTGTCGGTGGTGACGGCTGGGCTTATGATATCGACTTTGGTGGTATCGACCATGTTATAGCCAGTGGACGCAATGTGAATATTTTGGTGATGGATACAGAAGTATATTCCAATACTGGCGGTCAATCATCCAAAGCCACACCCAAAGCAGCCGTAGCCAAATTTGCGGCTAGTGGTAAACCTGCACCGAAAAAAGATTTAGGCTTAATTGCCATGACCTACGGTAACGTTTACGTAGCGAGTGTAGCTTTAGGTGCAAAAGATGAACATACCCTGAAAGCCTTTTTGGAAGCAGAGGCTTTTGATGGCCCATCATTGATTATTGCTTACAGCCATTGCATCGCCCACGGCATCAACATGACCACAGGCATGAACCATCAAAAATCACTGGTAGAATCAGGACGCTGGTTACTGTATCGCCATAATCCAGAGTTGCAGCAACAAGGGAAAAATCCCCTACAATTGGATATGCGAATGCCTACGCAATCAGTAGAGCAATCAATATATCAAGAAAATCGCTTCAAAATGCTGACTAAGAGTAAGCCAGAGTTAGCTAAACAGCTTTTACAACAAGCACAAGCCGAAGTAGATGCACGTTGGCAGATGTATCAATATTTGGCAAATAGGTAAACACCAATTATTCTCCAATAATTGATAAGATACGATTGTAGAGAGAAGCATTAACCCAAAACCTCGCTGTATTGATTAAATCATCAAGGATTGGTTTCATTTCTGACCTCAGAGCTAAACCATAAATCAAAGTTTTTAGCACCTAAAAGCTTTTGTAGTATTTGTCTGTCTTAATGCCATTTTTGCTGGACTTACTGCTACTGAAGTGCAGAAAGCTTAGTGTTACAAAATGCTCAAATTCGTGGTGTGAGTGTAGAAGAAATCAAAGCCGAATCTTTAAAAGCCATACCATTGGGTAAAGTTGCAAAACCAGAGGAAATTGCTGCACTAGCTTTATTTTTAGTTTTTGATTTTTTATACTCAGTTATAGGTACTTGCTGAATTTGTTCAAGTAAGTGTTGTTCGCTGTCGGCAAGAAAGAGAACTTGATATTGGCCAAAATCACGCAATTCGGCAGTGGATTTGCGCCCACTAATTCGACGTTGATGGCGACGCTGATGGCTAAATAAAGACTCGATTTTGAGATTATCTGGTGGCAAGCCAGGGATATCATAGCAGTGCAACAAGTTAGTACCGTATTTATGCCACAGTTTTTGTAACTTTTTCTTCAAGGTAAACTGTGCAGGATGTTGTTGAGGGTCAGGCACAAACTGCTGTAATAACTCTTCCATCTCCCGCTGAACTTGAAAACTTGTTAAAGGTAATTTTGCAGTTTGTGTAATATCAGTTACATTATCTGTGCTAGGACTGGTGTGTTCAGGATAGTGTAAACATTCGGCAATTCGTTGCAACCATTGGTGCGCCTCTGACAAATCTGATGCTACCGAATGACTGTTACTTAAAGCCTGGTCAATCCAAACCGACAACAGAGATAAATAATCTGTGTCAATTTCTCGACATGGTAAACTACGTAGTATCGAACCTATCGCTGATAGTTGCTGGTAGCCTAAATGCCAGTACATCTAAACCATAAGTACTTTTAGGCAAGCTGTGCTTTAGTACACCATAAGCTAAATAGTGTTGACCAAAATATTCACATTGAGCGTTCGCACATTTTTCCCCTTGCCAGCCACAAACACTGCTCCCTCTAGAGTTTGAATTGTTTTCCGCATATGCCAAGATGGAAGATTAACTAATGTTGTGTGGCAATGGATACACGAATTTAGTTCACATTTCACAATTATTCGTTTGGCATCCGGGAAATTTCTTTGTGGGCGGTGGCGAGGTAACTTTATTATCACGGCGGAATGGCTGCTGTTAGGTGTTTTTTCAGCTTACCTGTAAACAACACCAATTAGACAGTTAGGGTGTCCTATGGTAAATTTTTTATGCAGGTTCATCTGAAACTTTAATAATCAGTTTTCCCTTTTTGTTGCCGTCGAAAAGTTTTAGGATCGCCTTGGGTGCATTTTCCAAGCCTTCGACAATCTCAAGAGCATATTTAATTTTCCCCTGGTTGAGCCACTTTCCAATCTCCGCTATCGCTTCATGAAATCGGGGAATATAATCCAAGATAATAAATCCCTGGACGAGAGCGCGTTTCATGAGAATTTGGCTGTAATTATATGGACCAGGAACAGGCTTTGAAGCATTATAAGTTGAGATTAAACCGCATAAAACCAAGCGTGCGTGCAGATTAATTTTGGTTAGCACGGTATCAAGGATAATTCCGCCAACATTGTCAAAATACACATCGATTCCATTGGGACAAGCTTGAGCTAATGCTTTTTCTAAATCTCCAGTTTTATAGTTAATTGCTGCATCAAAACCAAGTTCTTCTGTAAGCCAACGGCACTTTTCATCACTGCCAGTGATACCAACGACCCGACAACCCTTGATCTTGGCAATTTGTCCAACAATGGAACCAACTGCTCCGGATGCGGCTGAAACGACCACAGTTTCTCCCACTTTTGGCTGTCCTATATCCAATAGCCCAAAATAAGCTGTCAAACCAGTAGCTCCCAATGGTCCGGTAAATGCGTTGAGTGGACAAGGCAGAGGATCAGGTAATCGCATGATTGAAAAGCCACTGTTTCCAAGGGCGATGGCGTAATCTTGCCAACCTAGCATCCCAGAAACCAAATCTCCCTTTTTAAAATTGGGATTTTTGGACTCTTCAACGACACCTATAATACCGCCACGCATAACTTCCCCAATTTCCACAGGAGGCATATACTGATCGATATCGCTCATCCAGAGCCGATTGGTAGGATCTAGTGACAGATATATAGTACGTACCAGCACTTCATCATCTTTGGGGCTGGGAATTAGCTCTTCTCGGTACTCAAAATCGCTTTCTTTAATGTCGCCAACTGGACGAGCAGCCAACCGAAACTGTCGATTTATCGCTCTAGTCATAAGTTTTAATTGGATGTGACTGGAAGTTGATTAGAGACAATACACCTTTCCTGGGGGTTTTTGAGTTTTTTAGCATTATTTGGGTAGTTTACACCAGTTGCCATGTCATTTCCTGCCCCGCCCCCAAAGGTACAAGCCCAGATTCCATAAATGGAACTTCATCAGGAACGCGCCAACTCGTTTTGGACAAGGTAATTCGCTCGGTATTACGCGGCAGTTGATAAAAATCTGGGCCATAGAAGCTAGCGAACGCCTCCAGTTTATCCAGGGCTTTCACGCTGTCAAATGCTTCGGCATACAACTCAAGGGCGTGCAGAGCTGAAAAGCATCCCGCGCAGCCACAGGAACTTTCTTTGCTGGTGCGGGTATGGGGAGCGCTATCGGTACCTAGAAAAAACTTCGGATTAAGCGATGTTGCCGCTTGCAACAAAGCCTGACGATGCTCCTCCCGTTTCAAAATGGGCAGGCAATAAAAATGGGGGCGAAGGCCGCCTTTGAACATGGCATTACGGTTAAACAACAAATGTTGTGGCGTAATTGTGGCCGCGATGGTGTTGGCAGACAGGACATACTGCACCGCATCGGAGGTGGTGATATGCTCAAGCACCACCCGCAGGTGGGGAAATCGCTGCTTGAGGGGAATTAAATGTCGTTCGATAAACACCTTCTCGCGATCAAACGTATCAACATCGTTATCAGTCACTTCCCCGTGCAGTAATAACGGCATGTCCACCTGCTGCATCGCTTCAAAGACGCGATCGCACTTGCGAATATCGGTAACACCGGAGTCTGAGTTGGTCGTTGCACCGRCTGGGTAGTACTTGACCGCTTTGATAAACTGGGATTCTTTCGCCCGGAGAATGTCGTCGGGGYTGGTGTTGTCGGTGAGGTAGAGCGTCATCAATGGCTCAAACTGTTGTCCCTCTGGAATGGCGGCGAGGATGCGATCGCGATAGGCTGCCGCATCTGCCACCGAGYGGATAGGGGGCTTCAAGTTCGGCATGATGATCGCGCGGGCAAACTGACGCACCGTGTAGGGCAGAACCGCTTTCAGTGCTGCACCGTCGCGCAGATGCAGATGCCAATCGTCAGGTCGGGTGATGGTAAGCTTTTGCATCCTTTCATTATAAAACGGCAACAAGCCCT
>JAKOMP010000032.1 GCA_022241785.1 Cyanocohniella sp. LLY
AAACTCAAGCTGATTAAACGCTCGGCTTATGGATTTAGAAACTTTGAAAACTTCCGAATTAGATGCTTGTTAAACTGGCATTTCAATTGTTAGTTTAGCATAATAAGTACTGAAGAGCCAGAATTCTTTAATTCGACCGACATATTTTTGGACACCTTTATGTTTAAYTTTCTGACCAGATATAGTTGCAGCCGTATAGGCAAGTGATATTAACAATATTAAAGAAATTAACCGTTGCCCGGATACATTAGTTTCTTCCAAATTATAGCCTCCACTCTTAAAATCGCGGAACATYTCTTCAATATCAAAACGTTGTTTATAAGCTTTGATAGCTGAGTCTAAATCATCTAAATTAGTAAGAATAAACCAGCCCTCTTCCGGCGCGACTCCAAAGCGTTTACGTTTCCATTTACCTGCAAGATTAAAGCTAACAAAACCTGGGGATTTTGTGTATTTAATACCTTGGTAAAAGAAGGAAAGACCAGGTGCTAAACCTGAATCTCTTAATTGCAGCCAGATTTCCGGTTCTCTTCCTATAAAGGCATCTTTTTTTATACGCAAACAAAAGTACACTTTCTGCTCTGTAATAAATATTCTGCACGTCCCAATTCCCGCCTGAGGTTTGTTTCGTAGAATTCTGGTAACATTATCATTAAATAGAGCTTGTTGAGAATRAATGCTCTTTTTCTTTTACCACAAATTGCTACACTGCTACACTCTTTGTAATATAAGCATTCTAGACCATTTTGTCTCCCCTCAAGATATCCACTACCACCTTTACCTGACTTACTGCCAGATTTCAAAAGTTTTTTGATGGATTCAATATTGCTTTTCTGCTCTTCAACTTGAATTAAATTATCCGCACTGTAGTAGCCAAGTTCACGTAATTTGTCTCGGACAATATTCTCTGTCTCTCGCTCGTTTTTAGCCATCTCTGTCCTTTTTAAATCATAGTTTAAAAGCTTTAACGCAGTTTGCATCAGCCCAGCTAAAAGTCGCGGCTCACAATGAGCCGCCCTACCTATGGCTAGTTTGTAGCTAAGGTTTTTTGATGCTGGAGTTTAGTTTTTAAACTCGACTTAACTTATTAGTTTAATTGGCTACATGATAACTAGATAAAATTTAGCTAAATAACAGTATATGTACTTAAAAATGAGTTTTATATAAAAATAATTAGATTAGAAGGTAGTTTGCACTAACTAATAAACTCCGTATAAATACATATTTGGTTAATTATGAAGTGGCTATTTGCTAGCCTATTTAATTCCGAATAGTTTTAGATTATTGTAAGTAACTTAAAAATAACTATCGAAAAGACAGCGATGAGCTTCAATATTTATCAGCAGTATTAAAAAAGTTAGAATCGCAAGTTTTAGATGTTGTATATTAGATTCTATGCCTACTAAGGTGTCTCTAGCTAACTGGAAACTAAGTTTTAACCGACTTTCTAATAGAGTTAAATAAGATGAAAGCGAAATTTTAGATCAATTACAATGGCGGTTACAAGCAAATTCTCAAAACCATCGTGAAACCACGTTAAAGCAAGAGCGCCAACCTGAAAGCACAAATCCAGAAAGGGAGGATTTGATGCTGTAGCAGACAATTAAAACCGATCTAGAAGGTGGTAAGGCGCTTAACTGCTGCTAAGAACATTCCAGGGCTACCGGGAATTACTACTCTGCTAGGTCGATTGTTGAAAAGACAATAGAGGAGTATGGTGAATGAATAACGTTGTAGAAAATGACAACAACGTAGAGAGATTATCTAGTAAACGTTGTAGACGTTGTAAACGACATAATCTCAAAAGGTGGAAGTAATGATGAATCAAATTTATGGTTAGCCTGTCCGCTGTGTAATGCTTCCAAAAGCAATAAAACTACAGGAGTTGATCCAGAAACGGGTGAGATAGTAAAGCTGTTTAACCCTCGTAACCAAATTTGGTCTGAACATTTTTACTGGACTGAAGATGGTTTGTGTATTGTTGGCAAAACACCCAGTGGTAGAGCAACAGTTGTAACTCTACATTTGAGTGATGATCCAGACGCTTTGGAAGTTCGCAGTTATTGGGTGCTGGCTGGTTGGCATCCTCCCAAGGACTTATTAGAAGACTCATGAATATTTTTATGTAATTCAGTGTAGGCGATCGCTAGCTAAAATAAGCGATACCCAAGCTCACAAAAAGCCTGGGCATAGCAAAAGATAAGATTAAATTGTAAGTTACCAACAAATTAGAAACTAAGGTAATTAGCTAAACAGCACCACTATTTTTACGAAACAAAATAGTTACAGTTTTGAAAATTAATTTCAAATCGTATAGTAAACTCCAATTTTTTTGATACTCCAAATCTAGACGAATGACATCCTCAAAACTGCGTACCTTAGACCGACCATTGACTTGCCATTCACCAGTCATACCCGGTTTAACATCTAAGCGCTGCCATTCTGGTACTTCATAGCGTTCTACTTCGTCAGGCGTGGGTGGTCTAGTACCCACTAAGCTCATATCTCCTTTGAGTACATTCCAAAATTGCGGCAATTCATCCAAGCTGGTGCGCCGTAAAAATCGACCTACACTCGTTACTCTAGGATCATTTTCGTTCTTGAAAAATGCTCCTTGGACTTGGTTTTTAACTGAGGCTTTCTTCGCTTCAGCATCCACACACATGGAGCGGAATTTCCAAATCTTAAAACGTTTCCCCATCCAACCACAGCGGATTTGACCAAAGAAAATTGGGCCGGGATCATCGCTTTGAATAGCAACTACAATGGGAATAAATAAAAATCCTGTAATTACCAAACCGACGAGTGCGCCCACAATGTCTATTAACCGTTTCATCCAAGATGCCACAGAAGGATGAGTGGTGGGTAGTTGCTCGGCTTTACGAGCATTAGTTTTTGGGGTTTCTGTGAGGTCTTGAGATTCTATTGGCAGGGTTTCACTACTAGATTCAATGGTAAAAACTTGATCTAATCCTGTGAGGTTTAGCACTGCCATGACCGGAGGTGTGACATTCCGCAAAGTCAAGGCAATTCCTTTTTCCTGGGCATGTTTGTAATTACTAACCAGGGCACCTAAACCACTGCTATCCATAAAAGCAGTGTGGTGAAAATCAATAATGATTTGTTTGGGAGGTGTATTTTCTTGAGTTAAATTTTGGCAGGTCTGCTTAAAGACTACTGCCTCAAGCACGCTTAATCGCGCTGGCACCTGCACTATTACTGTTTCCGTTAAGGAAGTAACTGGAAAGTCTACCTGTGTGGGTTGGCTAGTCATGAAGCTCTGCACTTTCGTTGCCATATAAATTTAAGCTGCCAAAAATGATTTTGTCCTAGCAATTTACCTAACCTCATCTTAAATCAGTAGGCATAAAGACTAAATAGTTAGTGAATGAAGATAAGAGTAGAGATTGCCCGTGACGATTCACAATATAACAAGAAGTAAAAAATACATCCCTGCTTTTGTACCGACGCAGCGCGATCGCGTTGCTACTATCCCATGACTGCTAAAACTAAAGTTAAACCTACCGCACGCCTGATAGAGGTCTTTTCTGCTATTCAAGGGGAAGGACTAAATGTCGGGACACGTCAAATTTTTATTCGCTTTGCTTTCTGCGATTTGCGCTGCCACTTTTGCGATAGTGCCCACACTTGGAATGCACCCGCTACTTGTCGGATAGAGCGATCGCCCGGTTTACGCGACTTTGAAATCCACTCGAATCCTGTCCCACTACCCATCTTAATTGAATGGGTTGAACGGCAAAATCTACCTTGTCTACACGATAGCATTAGCTTAACTGGTGGCGAACCCCTCCTTCATGCAGCTTTCTTAAAGGAATTTTTGCCGCAACTGCGATCGCTGACAAATCTACCTATATACTTAGAAACTGGTGGACATCGCCCAGAACAGTTGACCATGATTTTACCCTACCTCGACTCTGTAGGCATGGATTTAAAATTACCTAGTGTCAGCGGCGAAAGTTATTGGTCAGAACATGGACAATTTTTACAATTATGTCTCAATTCACATTTAGATATTTTTGTGAAAATCATTATTTCTCAAGATACAGACTCGACTGAATTGCAACGTGCTGCGGCTGTAGTAGCCGATGTGAGTCCCGATATTCCGGTATTTTTACAACCTGTCACACCTCTGGCTGCTGCTGATCAACTTACAGCTACACCTATTCTTGCACCTACACCAGATCAAGTTTTGATATGGCAAGCTTTAATGAAGCAGTTGATCCCCAATGTCCGGGTCGTACCTCAAACCCATAAAATGCTACATCAACTTTAAAAGCAGGACAGTTATCATCAAGTAACAATTGAATTTCATCAAATTTTTACTTTAATCTTTGATTAATCTTTTGTTAATTGGGAAGCCTGAAGCTGATAAAAATCAGTATTTTTGGGGATTGTACATGATTTCAGCCAGGCGTTGGATTTCCGGATTAGGTATTTCACTCATGACAACCGTAGTTAGTCTTACGGGGACTGTAAACTCTGCCCATGCTGTTTCCTTTGTTAATAGCCTCACCATTCCTGGTGAAAGTATCGATTTATTAGATACTGACATTTCCGGTGCCAATATCAACCGCTTAGGTTTTATCTCGGATCTCTACTACGATCGCTACAGTAATTTGTACTATGGTGTAGGAGATCGCGGCCCTGGTGGCGGCATTATCTCTTACGATACGCGAGTGCAAAAATTCTCCCTGGATGTTGATCCCAACACAGGCGCCATCAATAATTTCAATCTCCTAGACACTATTCTGTTTACCAAGAATGGTGAAAACTTTAACGGATTGAATCCTACAATCCTCAGCGGTAATGCCAGCAATCTGGGTTTGAGCTTTGACCCCGAAGGATTTGCCATCGCTCCCAATGGCAATTTCTACGTTGCTGATGAATATGGGCCTTCTGTCTACGAGTTCAATTCTACTGGGGCTTTTATTAGAGCCTTTGCTACTCCCGATAATCTCCTTCCTAGAGAAGCTGATGGTACAGTTAACTTCACCGATGGATTTCCCACCATTACCAGCGGTCGTCAAGATAATCGGGGCTATGAAGGGGTAACTTTAAGCCCAGATGGCAGTAAATTATTCGCCATGATGCAAGACCCTCTGGTTGATGAAGGTGACCCAGACGGGCGGCGTAGTCCTAATTTGAGATTGGTAGAATTTGATACAAAAACTGGTGAAAGTACGGCGCAATACATCTATCAGCTAGAAAGTTTGGCAGATATTAATCCTCGTGTTCCCGAAGATCCCTTTGGGCCTAATGCCCAAGGGCGAAACATTGGTATTAGTGCCATCACAGCCTTAAATGACACCGAATTTTTAGTCCTAGAGCGAGATAATCGCGGATTTGGTGTAGCCGATATCATAGGTGAACAGCCGCCTGTGGGTACTAAACGGGTGTACAAAATTGATCTCACAGGTGCAACAGATGTCGGTGCTATCAGCTTGGCTGGTTTCAATGACTTACCTGGTAGTGTCACACCTGTAAGTAAGGCGCTATTTTTTGATATTGCTGACTTGCTCACAAGCAATGGAGAATTGATAGGTGAAAAAATGGAAGGTCTAGTAATTGGCCCCCAACTGGCTGACGGTTCCTACGCAATTATTGTGGGTACAGATAATGACTTTAGCGTCACGCAAACTGGTAGTGGTGAGCAATTTAATGTCTGTACAGATGGCGCTCAAGTAGCTCTTAATCAACCTTGTGCCAATGGAGCAACTTTGATCCCTACTTATCTTTACTCTTTTAGAGCTAGTGCCGATCAATTGGCAGGTTTTGTGCCATCAACCAAGGTTCCAGAACCAACGACCAGTGCGGGAATACTTTTGTTGGGATTAAGCGCCTTGTGGCTCAAACAGCAATCCCAGATTAAAGATTAATTAAATATTTTTTGGGGTGGGTATTGCCCACCCAACCCATTGTCTGTGTTCTACAGTCCAGCCTCATCTGTAGTCCTAGATTTAGCTTTTGCTTTGTTAGCACTGCGTTTGAGAGCCGAAAGTCTGGCTTCATATCGAGACCGTTGACGCTTGCTAGGAGTGCTATCGATTAGGGTTTTTAAGGCGCTACCAAGACTCTTGTAGGCATTAGCGAGACTATAACCAAAACGAGTTGCTAGAGCGATCGCTTTCTCGTCAGCATCGAGCAATTCTCTAATTTGCTTTTCGCCATTATTCTTTTGATACAATCGCCAGCCTGAGACACCACACAGCGCCAAGGCTAACACCAGTAACAATCCATCTTGTACCCACAATTCGCCGACAGCACCGCCTAAACCAATAGCCAATGCTGCCATTTCCCAACCATCTTTGGGAATAGAATCATTTTGAATGCGGGCGACTTCATGCCAAAAAAGCAGATTGCGCTGATCCATCGCCAAAGCATCCCATTTCACCAGGTCTATTTGAACTTCTACCTGGTCTTTACCAATTTCTTCGCAGCGGATCAGGGGTGGATTGACCTCGGTGGTACTTTCAACCGTGACCCAGCTCTGCAATTCTGGCGGTAGTAAGCCTTTTAACCGCCGGAGTTCACTCATTTCCGCCTTGGCAAAGGAGGTTGCGTAGGATGTCATAAAATCCAGCCCTAGAAAACTTCAGTATATAGTCAGGGTATCACTTTGGAGTATAGCTATTTAAGTGATGATTCGCCTCACTCGCTGGGAAAGCTTCCCCGCTTTTTTCTAGCTTCCATAGCTTTTTCGAGAATCTCTAGTAATCCAGGAGCTTCTTCTTGGATACTCAGTAACATTCTTTCTCCAAGCTCTAAATTCCCCGGATCTTGTCCAGTTACCATGACTTCTTTGAGCCGAGGTATGGCTATGTTATCAACAATCTGAATTAATCCCCTCAGACAACGATGAAATTGTCTTTCTGTAAGAATCGAGTCTTCTAACGGGAACTCAATAATGGCACGAATTTCACCATCAGCCGGGTCATACTCCCATTGCAGCATTTTGGTTTCCCAAGAAATGGCCAGCATCGTCTGGAGGATAATCCCTTTGTAAGGATGATTTTGCACTCCTGCTAAAACTTGTGGCGCAAACACCCGAAAAAATTTGCCTTCTTCATCCAGTTGGACAACTATGAGAAAATCTTCTAGATTATCAGCTTCCACGCCTGTGATAATCCGGTCTTCTTCATCATCAAAACGGTAGTCCCAACCTAGTTTGTCTAAGTAATTGGCAATTTGTTTGAGATTAGCTCCCATAAAAGCCTCATAAAGAACGGTGGAGCGGCTATTACCAAAACTAGTCTAACCTGCTAACGTCAGGTGTTTAGGTTGGTGTAGCTACTTCTCCTCATTTAGAAGTATGCAATAACTTTTTGTGCCATAGTTGAGCGTATTTGCTGGATTTATCCAGATTTCCTGAAATTAGCATCGTGGTGTAGTCCCAAATTTTCAATATTTATTGTCGTTAAAATATCAGAAAATCATAAATATTTTATGCAGATCATTTGGCAATAGAATAAATTAATTATTCATCATATTGAAAAAATAAAAACCATCTTTAATTTCCCATTTATGTTTATCCTTTAACACCAATTGGAATTGGATAATTTTAGATGAATAATCTTAAATAATAATTTTTTTGTTAGAGTAACACTCCTATACCTGCTCATAAATTTTCAGATATTGTAGGATGCGTTAATGTGAAATCCGTGATGCACTAAACCATTGTCAATGGTACATTACGCTGTCGCCACATATCTTTAAGAAAATCAAACCGGATGCCTATCTCAATTAACAAATCATCTTGTGTCTTCCTGGATACATTTGATAGTTTACAGGTTACTTTATTTTCAAACATCACAAATACTGCGGATTTTACCAAAGAAAATAAAGTATAAGTAACAAAAAAGTTTTATATTACGAATATCTACGGTTTTATTCAATTATTGTAGTCATCAATACTTTTTTTCAGCCAATACTCTGGAAGTTTATGCAGAAACTAGCTTTAATCCTAGCGGCATCTTTAATATTAATTACCACTGCTTGTGGTGGAGAATCAGGACAAACAGGAAATACAGTTGCTACATCTGACACTGCAACACAAGGCAGAAGTCGTTGGGATGCAGTTAAAAGCCGTGGTCAATTAATTTGTGGTGTCAGCGGTGAAGTTCCAGGGTTTAGCTTTGTAGAAACTGATGGTAAATACAGTGGTATCGACGTAGATATTTGTCGAGGTATAGCAGCTGCCTTGTTTGACAACCCAGACGCTGTAGAATTTCGCAATCTCAGTACTACAGAGCGATTTACAGCCTTGCAAACTGGAGAAGTAGACATACTCAGCCGCAATACCACCTGGACACTCAGCCGTGCCACCTCAGTTGGGTTAGAATTTGCACCTGTAATTTTTTATGATGGTCAAGCCATCATGGTTAGTCAAAATAGCGGCATTAAATCCCTGAAAGACCTACAAGACAGAGCAATTTGTGTCCAAACTGGTACGACTACTGAGCAAAACCTAACCGACCAAATGCGGAAACGAGGCATTACCTACAAACCCATTGTTTTTGAAGACGTTAACATTACTTTTGCCACCTATGCTCAAGGAAGATGTGATGCGATCACAGCCGATCGCTCGGCCTTAGTTTCTCGACGCACCAAGTTACCCCAACCAGAAAATAACGTGATTTTAGATGAAGTGATATCTTCAGAACCACTAGCACCAGCAGTAGCTAAAGGAGATGCTCGGTGGGGTGATGCTGTGAAGTGGGTGGTTTATTCCTTTATCAAAGCCGAAGAATTGGGCATTACTTCCCAAAATATACAGCAATTTGCCAATAGTGATGACCCAGACATCAGACGCTTTTTAGGAACCGAAGGCAATCTGGGAGAGACACTCGGCTTTACCAACGATTTTGCTGCCAGAATCATTAAGCACGTGGGTAATTACGCGGAAATTTACGAGCGCAATCTCGGGCCAAAAACCCCACTCAATTTAGCGCGTAATCAAAATCAACTCTGGACACAAGGTGGATTACTGTTTGCTCCCCCATTCCGGTAGAAACCAACTAGGGGAAAAATTATGATTAATCCTAAATTATCACTATGGCGCCATCGGCGATTTAGACTGATTGCTGGACAATTAATTGTCTTAATTTTAGCCGCTGTTGTAGTAGCAATACTGTGGGGAAATCTTCACCGCAATTTGCAGCAATTGGGCATTCAGTTGGGATTTAATTTTCTCAGACAGCAAGCATCTTTTGATATTGGTGAAACCGTAATTTCCTACGCACCGACTGATACCTACAGTCACGCTTTGTGGGTAGGCTTAATTAACTCATTGCGAGTAGCAGTTGTGGGAATTTTCTTCACCACAATTGTGGGCATAAGTGCGGGGATCGCTCGCTTATCAGATAACTGGTTAGTACGAAATATGGCTATGGTTTACGTAGAAATTTTTCGGAATACACCCTTACTACTGCAATTATTGTTTTGGTACTTTGCTGTCTTTCTGAGTTTTCCTCAAAGAGAAAATAAAATGTCACTCTGGGGATTTGTGGGACTTAGCCAAGATGGAATAGAACTGCCTTGGTTTACCCTATCTCCAGAATTTTCCACCTTATTACTAGGATTAACCTTTTTTACAGGTGCTTTTATTGCCGAAATTGTCCGAGGTGGGATTCAAGCAGTACCAAAAGGGCAATGGGAAGCAGCGCGATCGCTTGGATTAAAACCAGGATTAGTCATGCGACTGGTAATATTCCCCCAAGCCTTGCGAGTGATTATTCCCCCACTGACAAGCCAGTATTTGAATTTAACCAAAAATTCAAGTTTAGCGATCGCCATTGGCTACCCTGATGTTTATTTTGTTGCCTCCACTACCTTTAATCAAACAGGCAGAGCAGTGGAAATAATGTTGCTAATTATACTTACATATCTCACATTGAGTTTGACTATTTCCGTAATTATGAACTTATTCAACCGCCAAGTGCAGATCAAATGAGTAGGGAGCAGGGAGTAGGGAGTGGGAAGCAATGACTAATGACTAAATTGACTTGGTTACGTAAAAACCTCTTTAGTAGCTGGTATAACAGCTTGTTAACTGTTATTTGCTTAGGACTGTTGTTTTGGATGGTGTGGGGATTACTGAATTGGGCAATTACTCAAGCACAATGGACAGTAATTTGGGCTAATTTACATTTATTTTTAGTTGGTAGGTTTCCCCAAGCCTTATATTGGCGAGCTTGGATTGTACTAGCGATCGCTTCTACTTTCAGTGCCATCACTGGTGGTGTATTCTTTGGTCAACAACTATTGAAAAAGCCTTTGGTTGCTGGATATACCTTGATTCTGGGACTCTTGTTAGTTATTGTTCCCGGGGCTTTGACATCCCGCCTGTGGTTACTATTAATTGCCGTTTTGTTAGTTGCAGGTTGTTGGTTGGGAAGCAGATTTAATCAAGTAATCACGCCTTGGCTTTCTCTAGCATGGTTATTGTCATTTCCCGTCATCCTGTGGCTACTGGGCGGAGGATTTGGCTTGCAACCTGTATCTACCAACCTCTGGAACGGTTTATTACTTACCTTACTCATGGCAACAGTCAGTATAGTGCTTTCCTTTCCCATTGGCGTTTTACTAGCTTTAGGACGCACCAGTCATTTGCCTTTAGTTCGTTGGTTTTGCATTTTCTATATTGAAATTGTCAGAGGATTACCGCTAATTGGGATTTTGTTTTTAGCGCAAGTAATGTTGCCATTATTTCTACCCACAGACTTGCGTTTAGATCGGTTATTGCGAGGAGTAGCTGGGCTGGTATTATTTAGTGCTGCTTATATGGCAGAAAACGTGCGTGGCGGACTCCAGGCGATCCCCCGCGGACAAGTTGAAGCTGCAAATGCATTGGGACTCAGTACACCATTAGTGGTGATGTTGATTATTTTACCCCAAGCTTTACGTGCAGTTATTCCGGCGATCGTTGGTCAGTTTATTGGCTTATTTAAAGACACTTCCCTTTTGTCTTTGGTGGGATTGGTAGAACTTACGGGAATTGCCCGTTCTATTTTGGCCCAGCCCCAATTTCTTGGACGCTATGCAGAAGTTTATTTATTTATTGGATTAATTTACTGGATATTTTGTTACTTGATGTCGTTAGCTTCTAGGCTCTTAGAAAGACAATTTGGTCAATAGAGAAATATTACTAAATACAACCCATGTCAGAGTTACAACCAATAATTATTGCTGAAGATGTTCACAAATGGTACGGCAAATTTCATGCTCTCCAGGGCGTAAGTTTACATGTCAATCGTGGCGAAGTAGTGGTTTTGATGGGCCCTTCGGGTTCGGGTAAATCGACCTTTATCCGCACATTTAACGCGTTAGAAGTATACCAACAAGGAAAAATTATCATTGACGGTGTGACCCTCAGCCATGACTTGCAAAATATTGAAATTATTCGGCGAGAAGTAGGGATGGTTTTTCAACAATTTAATTTATTTCCCCATTTAACGGTATTGCAAAACATTACTTTGGCTCCTATTTGGGTGCGGCGCTTACCCAAGCCAAAAGCTGAAGAATTAGCTATGCAACTCCTAGAGAGAGTGGGTATTTTAGAACAAGCGCAAAAATATCCGGGACAGTTATCTGGTGGACAGCAACAACGGGTAGCCATCGCCCGTGCTTTAGCTATGCAACCAAAGGTGATGCTATTCGATGAACCCACTTCAGCATTAGATCCAGAGATGGTCAGAGAAGTATTAGATGTGATGCGAAGCCTAGCTAACGATGGGATGACGATGGTAGTAGTTACCCATGAAGTTGGATTTGCCCGTGAAGTGGCTGACCGAGTAATTCTTATGGATAGTGGTTCTCTCATCGAGTCAGCTACACCGGAAACTTTTTTCACCAACCCCAAAGAAGCACGGACGCAGAAGTTTTTATCGCAAATTCTCTAAGTTGTTTATTTCACTAAATTTCCCGATTTATAAATTTCACTGCCAATTTTGTATGTGTCACATTGCTTAGTCTGCTACTTCACCAATTCATACTAGGATTAAACAGACAAAATTCTTTCTTTACAAAATCTTCATAAATTTCGTTAAATTGAGCGTATAAAATCTCTCAAAAATCCGTGTTTAGAGAGGTTTTTAGTCCAGCACCATTAGCATCTGCTCCCTCAATTATGGTTTTTCG
Organism: Cyanocohniella sp. LLY; assembly: GCA_022241785.1. Taxonomy (GTDB): domain Bacteria; phylum Cyanobacteriota; class Cyanobacteriia; order Cyanobacteriales; family Nostocaceae; genus Cyanocohniella. The sequence continues at coordinate 12,157 of JAKOMP010000032.1, forward strand.
TTGCTAGTCCACGAAACTAATCTGCACCAAAGATAGTCTGTAATAGAAATAACCAGCTACAAAATACTTTAGTGTAAATTGCTACCAAATTAAATTTAACTAGTGTAAATGGTTGCCAAATTTAACTAGATACCTATACTTGTATTAACTGTACATAAGTTTTACTGGTTCAAAACCCAAGTGCAAAAAAACTGATTATTTCTATAATCTATGTTTATGTACTATTTACTAAATTCGTTAATTACTGATTTTCAATTCAGATATAACTAAGCACTATAGTCATCTTACCCAGATCAAATACCATGTTGTACATCCTCATATAAACAACCACAGCAAAAAAAGTATACAAAGTACCGATTAAGTAGCAAATCATAAAATTTACCGAATCTTCAACGAAATACCCTGCCATTAGCTAGATTTTATAGGGACAATTAAATACAGGTGCTTCTGAGTCAAAAACAGCAATATTCGATCAATATTTTCCTTACCCACACCAACCAGGGGTCTTCTGACTAATTTGTTATGCGGATTTTAATTTACTCCTACAACTACTATCCAGAACCTATTGGTATAGCTCCACTAATGACGGAATTAGCAGAGGGACTCGTCAAACGTGGACATGAAGTGCGCGTCATCACGGCTATGCCAAACTATCCTGAACGTCAAATTTATGAGGCTTATCGAGGTAAATGGTATTTAAATGAATATAAAAATGGGGTGCAAATCCAACGCAGTTATGTTTGGATTCGTCCCCAACCTAATCTATTAGATAGAGTATTATTGGATGCTAGTTTTGTTGTTACCAGCTTTTTTCCTGCCCTGCTGGGTTGGCGTCCTGATGTTATTCTTTCAACATCACCATCACTACCTGTTTGTGTCCCGGCTGCACTTTTAGGATGGTTGCGAGCTTGTCCTGTAGTGTTAAATCTTCAAGATATATTGCCAGAAGCGGCAGTTCATGTTGGATTACTGAAAAATAAATTACTCATCAAGGTATTTGCTGCATTAGAAAAATTCGCTTACCACACAGCTACGAAAATCAGTGTTATAGCTGATGGATTTGTGGAAAATTTGTTATCCAAAGGTGTAGATTCCCAAAAAATCAAGCAAATTCCTAACTGGGTTGATGTAAATTTTATTCGTCCTTACCCTAAAGAAAACAACCTTTTTCGTGCAGAGCATAACCTTAAAGACAAGTTTGTCGTATTATATTCGGGCAATATAGCTCTGACCCAAGGCTTAGAAACTGTTGTAAAAGCTGCTTCTCAGTTGCGCCATATTCAAGACATTGTGATTGTGATTGCGGGTGAAGCAAAAGGCTTGCAAAGATTGCAGCAATATTGTTTAGACTGCGGTGCAGATAACGTTTTGCTACTACCGTTTCAACCACGAGAACGTTTACCTCAAATGTTGGCAGCAGCAGATGTGGGTTTGGTAGTGCAGAAGAAAAATGTGATCTCCTTCAATATGCCATCTAAAATTCAGGTACTACTTGCCAGTGGTCGAGCATTGGTTGCATCTGTACCCAAAAATGGCACAGCGGCCAAAGCTGTTAGACAAAGTGGTGGGGGAGTGATTGTGCCTCCAGAAGATCCCCAAGCTTTGGCAAGTGCGATTTTAGAATTGTACCAGCACCCAGAAAAACTCAAAAATTTAGGTTATCACAGTCGTCAATACGCTGTTGAGCATTACGCTTTTGAGCAAGCTTTAAATCATTATGAGGAGTTATTCTACTCAGTGACTACAGAGAGACAAATAGTTGAATCTCCAGTCATATCAAAGCAAGAAGGATAATAACTAAGTGTTTAAAGTCACAACAAATAAAGTCTTAATGTAAGTGTAGCCGGAAAATTTCTCAGTGAAAATGGTAGTATGTATGGCGAATTTTCAAAATTACTAAGCAATGACAAACTAATCCCTCAGTCTATGTCATAGACAAAATATAGGGATTGAGCGTAGGAGAAAAACCTAACTATAAAATTATTACAGGCTGCTATGGCAGCCATTTTTTATATGGCTACCCTGATAGCTGGTTAGATTGTGGCTAACAGGTAGGTATATCAATAAATATTATTATGATTTAGGACGAATCTGTTTGACTAAACTGTAATTATACTTAAAATATAGGGTGAACAGTTATGGCAGTTGCCAGGTAGCTGAGGACAAAAATGGCTCATGAAACCCAGACATCAAGGGACTTCCAAGCCTATTCCTGCTTTCTGTTATGGTACTTGACTGATGTCAGCGAAATAGCCTACACCACGGTTTTATAAAATCAATATCCCACCAGCTAATTATTGCACTAACCCCATAGACATCTGTTTTTTTGTTAGTATTCAAAAAAACCAACATATACACTTGCTAGGCAATTTTTTGATTGTAAGTGTATGGAATTGGAAAAAATTGTCACAAAAGGGATACAGCACCTGAGGTTTAATGTCTGATTATTTCCAAGGAAATTTCCCATTACAATCTGTTTCAGAGATCACGAATACACTCAGAAGCCTAGAGGCTGAAACTAAAGACGTGAGTGGAAATTTAGCTCTAAGCATCGCCGAAGCTGCATTAGACCGCAAAGCGGGTGAGATAGTAGTGCTAAGGGTAGCAGATGTATCTTATCTGGCAGACTATTTTGTGATGATGACTGGCTATTCTAGGGTGCAAGTTAGGGCGATCGCCATAGCAGTAGAAGATAAGTTAGAGACTGATTGGCAACGGCGTCCCTTAAGGACAGAAGGAAAAGCCGAAGGTAGTTGGGTACTACTAGATTATGGCGAAGTCATCGTTCATATCATGATGCCAACTGAAAGGGAGTTTTATAATTTAGAAGCGTTCTGGGTTCATGCAGAACGTATTTCCCTACCAAATGTTGATGACGGTGAGGGTAAGCCAACATGATCAGGTCTTCGGTTTCCAATTGCCCAGTTCCTACAGACCAACAACCGCTCAATGAATACGAAGAGTTAAAAACGTCCTGGCTATTTTGTGATTGCATCTTAGATGGACGAGATTACATCACAAAAATAATTTGGATTTGGAGTTTATCGTGGCTAGTAGCAGGACCCGTAGCAGCAGCCAGTTTTCACCCACAAAAGCAGCTTGTCCATTTCATCCTCTGTGGTGCAGCCGGGGCGAGTGTAGGTGTGGTGTTAGTACTAGTGCGGTTGTTCTTGGGCTGGCTTTATGTACGCGATCGCCTCTACAATCCGACTGTATTTTATGAAGAGTCAGGCTGGTACGACGGACAAACTTGGACTAAGCCGCAAGAAGTCATAACACGCGATCGCCTGATTGTGACATACGAAATCAAGCCGATCCTCCAGCGGTTACAATTTACCTTCGCTGGCTTGGCGGGAATGTTTCTTATTGGTACTATAGTTTGGCATTTGTCGTAAATCGTCATTAGTCATTGGAAATTAGGAGTTAATCACTAATTACCAATGACTAGGGGCTAATTAATAAAAAAAAGGTAATAAATATTAACCCATGACAATGGGAAAACGCACTCAAGCCACAGCCCTGGAAGTCCGGTTGTTGCGGGAAGGAATTATAGAATCCAGGCACCTCGTCCAAGCTGTTGTCTGCGACGAACGGGGGCGGGTTCTATCCGTGGCCGGGAACTCGGAAACAGCAGCATTTGTCCGTTCCGCACTCAAACCATTTCAGGCACTCGCAGTCACCACCACAGGCACACTGGAGCGCTATAATCTGAGCGATCGCGACTTAGCCATCATTACCAGTTCCCACAAAGGCACAATAGAACAGGTAAGACAGGCATTTAATATTCTTTGGCGCGCCGATCTTGACCCCTCCGCACTCCAATGTCCGATTCCTCAAGGTAAAAAAAGCCCATTAGAATACAATTGCTCTGGTAAACATGCGGGAATGTTAGCCGTATGTCAGCAACGCCGTTGGCCTTTAAATAACTACCTAGAACGCAAGCACCCCATACAGCAGTTAATTTTGGGTAAAGTAGCAGAATTACTGCGGATGCCTGCCGAGGAATTTCTCAGCGCCCACGACGACTGCGGCGCACCCACTTATCTCATGCAAATCAGTCAAATGGCTTCTTTGTATGCACTGCTAGCTTCTAGTAGCAATGTGGATATGGAACGCATTGTCCGTGCTATGACTCATCATCCAGCAATGGTGGCTGGAGAAGGGGAGTTTGATACAGAACTGATGCGTTTAGCTCCTGGAGAACTAGTAAGTAAATCTGGTGCCGAAGGAGTGCAATGTATTGGCAGATTGGGCGAAGGCATGGGATTGACCATTAAAGTCATCGATGGAGCCAAACGGGCCAAATATGCCGTAGCTATCCACTTGCTTCAGCAGATGGGTTGGATTAGTCCCAGCGCCGCCGAAAGCCTCTCAGAGAAGTTCATGACACTGGGTAAATACAAGCGTTTAGAGGTAGTTGGAGAATTATCGCTTTTATAGTTGCCAAACTTCTGACTTTGTGGTTATACTATAGAGGTCAAGAAGCGACGCGGGATAGAGCAGTCTGGTAGCTCGTCGGGCTCGAAGTTTAAGAAGCACTAAGCGCTTATTAGTTATTCTTAAAATGGGCGGTACGCGAAGAAACTTGCGTATGATTACCTGTCAAACTCGGGGAAGCCACTAGCGCGGTAATCCCGAACCAAGCTCCAGAAATGGAGAAGGTGTAGAGACTGGAAGGCAGGCACCCTAACGTGATTAAAAAGACGAGGGTGAAGGGACAGTCCAGACCACAAACCGGAATATCCGGGCAGTGAAAACTGTAGTTGGTAAGCATAACCCGAAGGTCAGTGGTTCAAATCCACTTCCCGCCACCAAATGAAAGACAAAATAGAACCCTGTGAAATTAAAAGTTTCCAGGGTTTTGTTTTATGCCGATAATTAGCTGTGAGCAGATGGACACAAAGCTGAAAGGAGACATAGCAGAACAGGCTGCTGTTTTTCATGCCCTAAAGCGTTGTTGGGGAGTTTTAAAACCTGTAGGTGATCGGCTACCTTACGATTTAGTATTTGATGTAGAAGGGAACTTCGTAAAAATTCAAGTTAAGTACGCTTGGTTAGATGAGCCTTCTGGTAATTATGTTGTAGATAACCGCCGCACCAAAACAAATCGGCGGATAATGATCCGAGCAGCATACAAGCAATCAGACTTTGATTTTGCTCTGGTATATATAGAAAAACTTGACTTGTTTTATATCTTCCCAGTAAATGTGTTCATAGATTATGGTAGCGAGGTACACCTTGTCGAAACTAACAAACGACAGCGTAAACCTCGTTCTGCACAATATCGTGAAGCTTGGGAGTTAATATTGCCAGCTTCCGATAAAGAAATAGGTGAAGAAAAGTGTGTCTGTTCGCCTGTCAAACATGGAGAAGCAGAATTTTGATCTATTCTGAAAGAGAAACCTGACAAAAAGCGCGGAGAAAAATGGTTGTGAAGTTGCGACGACCGATTTTAGTGGGAGGATTGGGACTATCCTTTTCCCTGTGGATATTACAAAGCTGGCATGATTCCTTAGTGCAGTTGAGTGAGTTTGGTTTATTTAGTGCTTTGGCTGTGGGCGGTGGTTTGTGGTTATTTCAGAAAAATCGCCCGAAAAATAGTTTAGAACAGCTAGATGGTATTGTTGTAGATCGAGAAACGGTGGAAAGTGCGATCGCTAAAACTGAAGCCGTAATTAACCAATTAGCACAAGAAGCAGAAAACCATACAGCCTTAAAGACGCTACGAGAACAAGTTGCCCAATTGCGGCTAGAGTTAGACAGGCAAGAAATTAAAGTAGCTGTAACTGGTGGTAAATCTGTAGGTAAAAGCACTTTAATTCAAGTACTAGAGTCTAGCACTTGGCAAGAAACCCAGCGAAAAGTCAGCTTATGGGAAACACCCCCTTTATTTAGAGAAGCGGGTGAAAACTCAGATGTAGCTGTTTTAGCAGAAGTCCAACAATCTGATTTTGTGCTGTTCCTGACAAACGGTGATTTGACAGACTCAGAATTTCAAATTTTACAGCAGTTAAAGGCAGCCAGTCAGCCTGCTATTTTAGTTTTCAACAAACAAGACCAGTATTTAGCAGATGAACGTGCTAGTATCCTGCTGTCATTAAAACAGCGAATGCAGGAAAATGTAGTTGCAACTGCGTCCTCTCCCATTCCCATCAAAGTCCGCAAGCATGAAGCTGATGGTGCTGTACAAGAGTGGATGGAACAACCAGAAGCAGATATTCAGCAGTTAATACAGCAATTGAGTGCAGTTTTAGCGCAGCAAGGACAACAACTGGTGTGGACAACTACCACCAGAAAAGCCAAGCTGTTGAAAGCCGAAGCAAAAAGTTTCTTGAATGGAACCAGACGCGATCGCAGCACCCCAATTATTGAACAATATCAATGGATAACTGCGGCTGCGGCCTTTGCAAACCCAGTACCAGCACTAGATATTCTGGCAACTGCGGCAATTAATGCTCAGATGGTTATGGATTTAGGTAATATCTATCAGCAGAAGTTTTCCCTAGAACAAGCGCAAACTGTAGCTGGAACAATGGGAAGTTTGATGCTGAAGTTGGGTTTAGTAGAACTGTCTACAAAAGCTATTAGTACTGTTCTCAAAAGTAATACTGTCACCTTCGTTGCGGGTGGTGTCGTACAAGGTGTAAGTGCTGCTTATCTCACCAGGGTAGCAGGGTTAAGTTTAGTTGAATATTTCGAGCAGCAGGAAGTAGCGCTAGATTCGGGAAATCCTTTGAATTTGGAAAAATTGCGGCAAACTTTGCAAAACGTCTTTCAGCAAAACCAGCAAATTGGCTTTTTACAAGGTTTTGTCAAGCAAGGTGTGAAGCATTTATCACCAGAGGCGCAGTCTGAAGTTGTGGGATAATTTCGCCCAAAGGCCAGCCAGTAAGTTGGCCGACTTCCCTGACTTGTAGCAACTAGCGAGCAAAGGCGCAAAATTTTTCTTAGCGTCTTGGCGGCTTTGCGTGAGAATAATTTTTAAATTGCATCTGCCATAATTTAAGATGATTCTACTAATTTATTCAGTTTGTGAATGAGCGATCGCCCTGCTATTTTCTCATTTTTTGCTGGCTCAGGCTTCCTCGATTTAGGATTTGAAACTAGCGGCTTTAATATTGTCTATGTCAATGAAATATTTAAACCATTTATGGCAGCATACCGTTATTCGCGGGAAGTGCTGAAATTACCTCAGCCAGAATATGGATACTATGACGGGGAAGCAGCAGACGTAAGTAAACTTATTGCAGGAGTAGAAGCACAACGTCTACATGAATTAGTCAAAGATTGCCGTAAATTTCACAATATTGTGGGCTTTATTGGTGGGCCTCCCTGTCCTGATTTTTCTTTTGGAGGAAAAAATAAAGGACATTTAGGAGATAATGGCCAACTTTCGGCTGCATATATTGAATTAATTTGTTCTAATTTGCCAGATTTCTTTTTATTTGAAAATGTTAAAGGTTTATGGCAAACGAAAAAACACAGATTATTTTTTGAATCACTAAAGCAAAAATTAATCCAAACAGGCTATATATTAACAGAACGCTTAATTAATGCTATTGAATACGGTGTACCGCAAAATAGAGAAAGAATTATTGTCGTCGGTTTCCGAGATAGTTTAATTAAAAATCAGCTAATAACTAAAGACTATTTTAATTGGGAAAATAATATTTTATATCCTCAAGAAAAAGTTTTTGCTTATCCTTGGTGTAAAAGCGAACCGTTTAAAGCAAATTCTTTGCTACCTTGCCCGGAGGGCATACCTCAAGAATTAACAGTTGAATACTGGTTTATCAAAAATAACGTGTTGAATCATCCTAATGCTCAACATTATTTTAAACCAAGAGCAGGTATTGCCAAATTTGCTGTTGTTGATGAAGGAGATGATACTAAAAAATCCTTCAAACGTCTGCATAGATGGCGTTATTCGCCAACGGCTTGCTATGGTAATAATGAAGTACATTTACATCCATATAAAGTTCGGCGAATTTCTGTTGCAGAAGCCTTAGCTATCCAATCTTTACCTGCAAATTTCGTACTTCCAGAGGATATGTCACTGACTAATATGTTTAAAACTATTGGTAATGGTGTACCTTATTTGGCATCCAAGGCATTGGCTCAAAGTATTTTGAATTTCTTTGCAAATAGGCAGTAGTAGCCTCTATTTAAAATACTCATAATAATTCAGCGATACCTATAGCAATCCTCAAAGATCCCCAATTTGAAAATTTTGGGGATCTGAGCCTATCGGTATTGTTTTCCAGCTAAAGGCGTAATAAATGTGTTTTAATATATATATAAGAAATGTCTTAATTTTTTATAAAGTTTAATAATCCATCACTGACCAAAGACAAGATGGCAGCAGACTATTCAAATATTGATATTGCGCCATTTATAGATCACTCCCTGCTGATGCCAACGGCTACTCCAGAGCAGGTTGAGGAATGGTGTCAACAAGTAGACAGATTTAATTTTGCAGCGGTTTGTCTTCACCCATCTTATGTGAAGCAAGCAGCAGAACTCCTTCATGGCAAGAAGCCTGAAATTTGCACTGTTATCGGCTTTCCTATTGGAGCCACAACTTCAGCAGTCAAGCTGTATGAGGCTCAAGAAGCTGTGGAAAACGGAGCTACTGAGTTGGATGTGGTGATCAACTTAGGTTGGTTAAAATCTGGCAAAACTGATGCCGTTCACCGCGAGATTGCCGAAATTTGTGAAGAAACCGGAAAAACAGTCAAAGTAATTTTGGAAACTAACCTGCTGACAGATGCGGAGAAGAAACTCGCTGCGGAAATATCTATGGAAGCAGGGGCGGCATTCTTAAAAACCAGTACAGGTTGGAATGGTGGCGCTACTGTGGCAGATGTGCAGCTATTAAAGGAAGTAGCAAAGGACAGGGTAGGAATTAAAGCCTCCGGGGGAATCCGCACCTACAATCAAGCCTTAGAGCTAATTTTAGCTGGTGCGTCTAGATTAGGTACCTCTCGGAGTATCGATTTGATCCGCCAGCGCGATAACCTGGAAAAAGGTGAATAGTGAATAGTCATTCGTTTTTGTCTTTTGTCATGGATGATTTGTCCTGACTTAATAACCAATGACCAATGACTAACGACTAATAACTAAATGAGTAGAACCTATAAAGCAACTGGAATTAATCTTAAAGCCCAGGTACTAGGAGAATCGGACAGGATAGTCACAATTTTGACAAGAGAGTTCGGTTTAATTAGAGCCGTTGCACCGGGGGCCCGCAAGCAAAACTCAAGCCTAGGTGGCAGGAGTGGGATGTTTGTAGTGAATGAGCTACTGATTGCCAAGGGGCGATCGCTTGATAAAATTACTCAAGCACAAACTTTAAAAACTTATCCCGGTCTAGCTAAAGATTTAGGGAAGTTGGCCGCTGGGCAATATTTAGCAGAAATAGTGCTGTGTCAGGCTTTGAGTGAACAACCCCAAGAAGAACTTTATGAGTTACTCAATGAACATCTTCGGCGGTTGGAAGCATTACCCCAAACTGATACATCAAGTATTTATGCTCAATTGGCTCATGGAGTGTTTCATTTTTTAGCTTTAGCCGGACTAACACCCCAAGTCCAAGTCTGTTGTCTGACTGAGAACTCGTTAATGCCAGACTTTACAGACCCCAACTGGCGAGTAGGATTTAGTGTACCTGCTGGTGGTACAGTCTGCTTACAGGCTTGGGAAAATTTGCGAAAAGATCGGCAAAAGCCCAACCTCATTTCATCAGATCATCATCCCCAACCAGGCTACCGCACAGTTGTTCATCAACAAGACATCCCCGTAATTTCTTGTCGCTTGGATGCTACAGAACTATCTATGCTCCAACATCTGTCACAACCAGAGATAATGCAAGTAGATGCCGCCAGCAATTATGGCTGGTTATCTGTCGAGCAAATTTTGCGCCAATATGCTCAATATCATTTAGGTCGCCCTATTCGCTCTGCTAGTTTGATCGATTCTTATTTTGCTACTAAACATGATGCAACCGTCTGACTTGGATAGAAAAATCCTACCTTTATCCCCCAGCCACGCTAAAAAACAGAAGAGGGCATCAGAACCCACATTCAAGAATCACTTGAGTGCTGTTCCTAAATCTACAAAAAATCATATTAATAGCGAAGAAAAGCAACCGCAAGAATTGACTGAAAATGATGAAGATTGGTCATCTAAAACTGCAAATGAGTTAACTACTGATGAAACCAATGGCCACGAACACAGTTTACCAATTAGCACTACCCCAGAAAAACAACCAGCAAACTTAGATGGCTCTAGTTGTGGTAATGAAACAGCAACAGTGAAAGTCGAAAGTCAGGGGTTTTTACCTGTACTCAAAAATCCTAATTTCCTGGCTCTTTGGGGTGGGCAAGTTTTTTGTCAACTGGCAGATAAAGTATATTTAGTGCTGATGATTGCCTTGATTAATTCTCAGTTTCAAGGGACTAATCAAAGCATTAGCGGTTGGGTATCAGCTTTAATGATGGCCTTTACTATTCCCGCCGTACTGTTTGGTTCCGTGGCTGGTGTGTTTGTAGATCGTTGGTCAAAAAAGACTGTACTTGTAGCCACTAACGCTTGGCGCGGCATCCTGGTTTTGTCAATTCCCTTCTTGTTGTGGTTAACGCATGATTGGCAACCCATCGGCATATTACCTGTGGGCTTTATCATTATTTTGGGTGTGACTTTTTTGGTTTCCACACTGACACAGTTTTTTGCACCAGCAGAACAAACCGCAATTCCTTTGGTGGTGGAAGAACAGCATTTACTTTCAGCTAATTCTCTGTATACGACAACGATGATGGCATCGGTGATTGTGGGATTTGCCATTGGGGAACCACTGTTAGCCATTGCCGATACGCTGTGGCTGCAAGTCGGTGGTAGTGGTGGTTTAGGTAAGGAACTTTTAGTCGGTGGTAGTTATGCGATCGCTGGTTTCATTTTATTACTCTTGGCGACTAAGGAAAAACCCCATGCTCCCGATAAAGAATTCCCCCACGTATTCTCTGACTTGTGCGATGGTTTCTCTTACCTCAAAGCCAATCATCATGTCCGCAATGCTTTACTCCAACTGACTATTTTGTTTTCTGTCTTCGCCGCCTTAACTGTTTTAGCTGTGCGGATGGCAGAAATAATTCCTAACCTCAAAGCATCACAGTTTGGCTTTTTACTAGCAGCTGGTGGTGTGGGAATTGCTACGGGTGCCACTATTCTGGGACAATTTGGACAGAGTTTCTCCTATAGCAAACTGAGTCTCTGGGGTTGTTTCGGCATGGCAGGATCTTTAACTGGTTTATCTGTATTCACAACACAGTTATGGATAGTTCTGATGTTAGTGGCTTTGCTAGGTATGTTTGGGGCGCTAATTGGTATTCCCATGCAGACAGCTATCCAAACAGAAACACCACCAGAAATGCGTGGTAAAGTTTTTGGGTTGCAAAATAATGTCATTAATATTGCCCTTTCTTTACCCTTGGCATTAGCTGGTTTAGCCGAAACCTTTATGGGACTACAAGCAGTTTTTATGGCGTTAGCTGTGATTGTCTTTTCTGGAGGTATATTAACTTGGTATAACTACCAACAGTAGTTTTTCAGACTTCCAGGAACTATGGTTCTCATACTTTTAAATATCACTATAGTGATTTACTCATAGAGGTAGGAAACACAAATATAAAACACAAAAAAGGGATATGGATGACTGAGTTTCTTAGCGCATAGCCCAGGCTAAACCAACAACAATCAAATAGGAGTCTGAATAGTTTAATAAAATTTTTGGCTTTCGTGCTAGACTAAATTCAGTGAAAACATAGCTTAGATTTGCTGAGTATCGATTTGATATGGGCAAAGCTGATTTTTTATTAAATTATATCTTTTAAAAATTTCATAAGCATTAACTATAAGGCAAATTTATAAAATGAGCTTAACTTAATAATAAGAAACATTGGTTAATTAACCAATAAATGGCTAACTTTAATATGCCAAACAAAACAAGAGAAAAGATTAAGCAACTAAGCAATACAAAACTGATATATCAAACCCGCTTTTCTGATAGCTAATAAAGAATGCGTATAGCCTGGATTGGAAAGAAATCACCCTTTTGTGGCAATGTCACCTACAGTAGAGAAATTACAAATGCTTTGCTAGACCGGGGGCACCAAGTCAGCTTTCTCCACTTCGCTCAAGAAGAATCTGCACCTGACAATTGGCCAAATTTCCAAGAAGTATCTTTACCCTTCATTTATAAATCCCAGGTTTATACAATTCCCACGTTTAAAGCGACTAAGCTATTAACTGAGTCTCTCAGGGAAATTAAGCCCGATATAGTCCATGCTTCCCTAACTTTATCTCCTCTAGATTTTGTTCTGCCAGAAATTTGTGAACAATTAAATTTGCCGTTAATTGCCACTTTTCACACACCTTTTGCGGGTAAGGGGGCAAAATTTATATCCGGCACACAGCTTTTAGCTTATCAACTATACGCCCCTTTTTTGAGTAACTACGATCGCGTAATTGTCTTTTCCCAAATTCAGCGAGAATTATTAGCACGTATGGGTGTGCGCGAAAAAAAAATCGCTGTAATTCCCAATGGAGTCGATACAGTCAAGTATTCCCCAGGAAATTCTACAGTCAAAGCAGAATTCCAAGCTGAACGTTTGTTTGTTTATCAAGGTCGGATAGCATCAGAAAAGAATGTCGAACCTCTATTACGTGCTTGGAAGCAGTCCCAAATGAGGGCTGGTAGCAAATTACTAGTTGTGGGGGATGGTGTTTTAAAGTCTTCCTTGGAAACATTTTATGGCTCAGAATCTGGTATTTTCTGGTTGGGATTTATTGCCGATGAGAGCCGCCGCATCGAAATTTTACGGGGAGCAGATGTATTTATTTTACCTTCATTGGTAGAGGGATTATCTCTATCTTTATTAGAAGCAATGTCATCGGGAATAGCTTGTTTAGCCACAGATGTGGGAGCAGATGGCGAAGTATTAGAGCAAGGAGCAGGTATAGTCCTCAATACTAAAACAGTGCGATCGCAATTAAGAACCCTCTTACCACTGTTCCAAGACCATCCCGAATTAACAACTCTGCTGGGGCAAAAAGCCAGACAGCGTGTCTTAGAACGCTATACCCTCAGTAAAAATATTACTCTATTAGAAGAATTATACCGCGAAGTTTTAGCAGGGTGGCCCGTCCCTCTTAGTCGCAGAGCCTAAACACAAGCTAATATAGGACTCCTATTTAATTATTGAAAAAATTCTGTATACTCAAAAAATCTTCTTTCCTACTCCCCACTCCCAGCCTACGCAAATAATTTCAGGAATCAAACCGGATTCTTATAGTATTGATTAAGTTAGCTGATGGTTAGCTGATGTATTAAATAGGATAGGCTAGATCTGTTACCCACCATAATGTTTTCAAAATATTGATCACGAGAGTGTGTGGCATGTTGTATGTAACCAAATATGTCATGATTTTGTAAAATAACTTTACAAAAGTTAAGGTTTATTGTTACACTCCTTTACATAAAATCTAAACCTATAGTGTTGTAAAGTACAAATTAGGTAGCTCCTAAACTGAGTTGAGTGTGAAAAAACCTAATCTTCACAAACAGCTTTGAGTTGCTTTGGTGTTACCGTTGGCACTAAAAGTTTTGGATCAATGAAGTCTCAGTTTTCAGGTTCTTTGTAGGAATTTTGAAAGCAGCTAATTAGTAAACAATATTTGGGAAATTCAGATTATGGCTTTAACTATCGAGTCCGCTCAAAATATTTTCTCTAACACTCAGGTTCCTAGCCCGATTCCCGCAACCATAGCTTTGTTTGATCAACTTGGTGTTGATGACCAATTAGCTTATCTTTGGTACGCCTACACAGAAATGGGAAAAACAATTACTCCCGCGGCACCTGGAGCTGCCCGTTTGCAACTAGCAGAAAGTTTGCTCACCCAAATTAAGCAAATGTCTTCCGAAGAGCAAACCGAAGTCATGCGAGACCTTGCTAGACGCGCCGATGCTCCCATTAGCCGTTCTTATGGATTTTTCAGTGTAAATACCAAGTTAGCTTTTTGGTACGAGTTAGGGGAGTTGATGAAGCAGGGTGTGGTTACTCCCATTCCTAGTGGTTATCAAATGTCTCCTGGTGTGCAAGTTGTATTAGAAGCAACCAAAAAACTTGACCCAGGTCAGCAAATTACAGTGCTACGTAACACTGTCGTCAACATGGGATTCGATACTTCTGAGCTTGGCCCCAGCAGCTATCCCAAAGCCGTTGCAGAACCAGAATTCCAACGTACTGCTCCATCTATTTCCTCAGTCAAGATTGATGGCATCACAGAACCTGCTGTACTGAGTTACATTGAAGCCATGAATGCAGACGATTTTGATAAAGCTATCAGTTTATTTACTCCCGATGGCGCGCTGCAACCACCATTCCAGAAACCAATTGTTGGTCATGAAGCGATCGCTAAATACATGCGTTCAGAAGCACAAGGACTGAACATGATGCCCAAGCAGGGTATCTGTGAAGATCAGCCCGATGGCTCTAAGCAACTTAAAATTACAGGTGTTGTCCAAACTCCTTGGTTCGGTGTAACTGTAGGTATGAACATTGCTTGGCGGTTCTTAATCAATCCCCAAGGTAAAATTTTCTTCGTAGCGATTGATATGCTGGCTTCTCCTGAAGAACTACTAAATCTGCGTCGCGTTTAGTAATTAAGGTGGGCCCTGCCCACTCCACAGTTTATCAACAACTTGCAAATGTGACGACTAATCTTAATGTATATTCCTGCTAAAAGTTAAGAAAAATTGCAATTATGAATATTCATTTACAGGCATTTCATAGAAAATTTGCTTTATTTATCGTTAAAAATAATCTTTTACCCTTATAACTAGCACTTATGGCGGATATACCTTAACTCTTAAAGTAGAGGTTTGGATCAGTGAATGATTGCTAAAGTTTAAGTAAGTTCACATTTCTTAAGAATTTACTAGCAATCATGAATACATTTCTTAATACTCGCGTAGTTAAAGGTTTAGCCATCTTAACAGGACTTTTGGGAATCAGCGTCTTCTCTAACCTTCCCGCGATCGCTGATAATCACAGCAGTCCATCCCCAGGAGCTGCAACTACAACCACTGGCACATCTGCTAATGCAAACATTGTGGAGTTGGCAGCTAGCAACGAATCTTTCAGTACCTTGGCACAAGCTGTACAAGAGGCTGGGCTCGCTGACACATTATCAGGATCAGGGCCTTATACTGTTTTTGCCCCTACTAACGAAGCCTTTGCTGATCTGCCAGATGGTGCATTAGAATTTCTGTTGCAACCAGAAAATAGAAGTTTGTTACAACAAGTTCTTGCCTATCATGTAGTTCCCGGATCGGTAACATCTGCTCAATTAAGTACTGGGCCTGTAAGTACCTTGGGTGGTGGCGTTTCTATTCGTGTAGATCCAGATCGAGTCATTGTGAATGACGGTAGTGTAGTACAACCAGACATTCAAGCAAGCAATGGTGTAGTACATGGGGTAAATCGCGTCTTGCTTCCTAGGGAATTGCGACAAGCATTAATTTCTCAACTCAATGGACAATAGCAAGCATACTAATCCGGTTCAAAGTCTTCGGGTGTGATATTGAGGGAGGAAAATCTCATTTTAGGAAATTCCCCTCGCACTAAAAGATATTCTCAAACATGAGGGTGGCCATAGGACACCCTTCAGCGATCGCCTAGCTAGTTATATACTTTCTTGAAAGACCATCCCAAATTAGTCGGCTGTTCATAAACCTGCTTGAGAGTATTGATATCTCTAGGAGAAATAGGCGGTGGGTTAGGAACTTGGGAAAAGTATAAAGCATCTGTGGGTGACAAACTATGACCCCAAATTCCTAAAGCATGACCGAGTTCGTGGCGGGCGGCTGCTTGCAGATACACACCTGTTTGGCTAGGACTTAAGAGAATGGTGAAGCGATGAGACAAAATATTCTGGCTTGTGTATAACTCATAAGTAGCTTGGGCAGAACGCGCGCGGGGAATCTCACCACGGGAAAATTGCAGCGGTGGTGCTTTTCGCAGAATCGTAATATCAGCTATATCTGGCTGTTCCACTACCACCAAAGGCAAATAAATACTCCACTCTTGCACAGTCTGTAAAACACTATTAACCCATGCTTGAGCCTGGATATTACCAACCACTGGCGGTGGTTCCACGTAAATTTGCACTGGAAATTTTGACCAGACTAAATAACCCACTTGTGTTTTTTCTATTTGGGAAAAGTAGTCACCACTATTGGTGTGATCTTGCCATTGCGCCAGTTTAGTCGGGAGGGGATGGGGTGCGATTTGTGTGTTTTGTATTACAGCATGAGATGGAAAATGAGTAAAAATAATTAGCAGTTCTATGCTCATAATTAAGGCAAGAACTGCTAGTAATCGTTGTGTTATTAAATTTTTGGGGGTCTTAGGTCTTGGGTATTGAGTTTTGTTGCCCATATTCCTATTTCCCTATTTTGACTAAGATAGCCAACCGGCACTGAGAACTACTGTTAATCCCATAAAAATCACTGTCAATGCCCATGTAACTCGGTTTAAGGTGTCTTCTGCACTTTTGGTGCTGCTAAATAACTGGGCTTGTCCACCAATGGCACCAATACCATCACCTTTAGGGCTGTGTAGCAGTACCAAAATAATTAAACCGATGGCGGAAAGCGCCCAAATGCCTTGAACAATATTAGTAGCTGTCATGGTAACAATCTCATTTATAACAAGTTTTCAAACACACAAGTGAGAAGTCAGGAGTTAAAAGTGATAACACTCTTTACTCCCAACTTTTTTTTACATCCCAGCTTGCACCGGAGTCCGATTGCGTTGCACGTCATATCCTGCTGGTTCCAACAGCGATCGCCCGGTCATTTCTGACGGTTGGGGTAGCTGTAAAATCTCTAGAATGGTGGGAGCAATATCGGCTAGTCTGCCATCGCTTCGTAGTTCGACATTGGTACCATGTCCAGGGATAGTGATTTTTTCTCCTTCCACTAGGATGAAGGGAACTGGATTAGTCGTGTGAGCTGTCCAGGGATTACCTTCTTCATCTAGCATATACTCTGCATTACCGTGGTCGGCAGTAATCAGTGCTGTACCTCCGGCTTTGCTAATACTGGTGAGTAGGCGACCTAAACAGCGATCCACTGTTTCAATCCCTGTAATTGTGGCTTCTATTTGTCCAGTATGCCCTACCATGTCTGGGTTAGCATAGTTAATCACTATGAGGGAATAGATGCCTTTTTTAACGGCGGCGATCGCCACATCTGTAACTGCTTCTGCTGACATCGCTGGGGCTTTGTCGTAAGTCGCCACCATCGGACTACTAACAAGTTCTCTGTCTTCCCCAACAAAAGGTTCCTCTAGTCCCCCATTAAAGAAATAGGTGACGTGGGCGTATTTTTCGGTTTCAGCGGTACGAAACTGCTGTAAACCATTATTAGCAATCACTTCACCTAAAATATTACTCAGATTCTGCGGCTCAAAGGCTACATTTACAGGTAGTTCTGAATCGTACTGAGTAAAAGTAGCAAAGGAAAGTGGCTGAATCTGTTCTCTGGCAAAGCCTGTAAATTTGGGACTGACAAAAGCATGAGTCAATTGTCTGGAGCGATCAGGGCGGAAGTTAAAGAATATCACTCCGTCCCCTGGTTCTATAGCGCCAGGGGCAATGCGGACTGGATTGACAAACTCATCTTTCACGTTTTCGGCGTAAGATGCTTTTAAGACTTCCACAGCATTGCGACTATCAATCGCATTATCTGTGGTCATGACATCGTAGGCTTTTTGGACTCGATCCCAACGTTGATCGCGATCCATTGCGTAATAACGACCGCTTAGGGTAACTATACGCCCAACGCCTATTTTGTCTATGCGATCCTGCAACAGCTTGATGGCTTTTACACCCTCAGTTGGGGCAGTATCACGACCATCGGTGATCGCGTGAATACAAACTTCGGAAATTCGTTGTTCTTTGGCTAAGTCCAGTAGTCCAAATAGATGGGTGAGATGGGAGTGTACTCCACCTTCAGAACAAAGCCCAACTAAATGCAACTTGCCATTACCAGAGCGAACTTGCTGACAAATTTTGACAAGTGCTGGGTTATTGAGGATGGAACCGTCTTCGACTGCATCCGAGATGCGTACCAATTCTTGGGGTACCACTCGCCCAGCGCCAATGTTCAAATGACCAACTTCCGAGTTACCCATTTGACCTTCTGGCAACCCTACGGCTTTTCCTGATGTGCTAATGAGGGTGTGCGGGTAAGCTGTCCATAAGCTTTCCACGATTGGAGTTTTAGCAGCGATAATAGCGTTGCCTCGCTTCTCCTCGCAGTAGCCCCACCCGTCTAAAATGACTAGCACCACAGGAGCAACAGGTGCTTTGGTCATAGTGAAATTGCCCTTTACTTTTTGTAATACCCGAATGATACCACTGCTAATCACCAGTGCAAGTGAATTTCTGCTGATTAACTTAATCTTCTATGTTAATAACTGTTATGTGTATTCTTGTCTTGTCTCAATAAGCCATTAGTTTAGTAGTGACCTTTTACGGCCACTACTGAGCAGTTCTATCATTTGCCTTTGCCAGAAGACTTGGCAGCTTTAGCAGCTTTTTTCGCGGCTTTTTCGGCAGCTATTGCAGCTAACTTAGCTTGTTCTTTTTCTTCAGCAATTTTATCCAGGTAGTAATGATAATCTCCTAAGTAGACACGAAATTCACCGTCGCGGATTTCTACGATTTTGTTGGCTACTTGAGAGATAAAATAACGGTCGTGAGAAACTACAATCGCTGTGCCATCATAGTTCTGTAAAGATTCTTCCAACATTTCTTTGGCTGGAATATCTAAGTGGTTTGTCGGCTCATCTAAAATCAGGAGATTAGCTGGACGTAATAGCATTTTCGCCAATGCTAAACGAGCTTTTTCTCCTCCACTTAATGCACCTACTGGCTTAAATACTGTATCCCCTGTGAACAAAAACCGTCCTAAAAGCCTACGGACTTCTTCGTTTGTCCAGTCAGGGACTTCATCATGGATAGTTTCCATGACTGTTTTCTTTAAATCCAAAGCTTCGGCTTGATTTTGCTCAAAGTAGCCGGGAATCACATTGTGATCGCCTAATTGTACACTGCCTTCTGTGGGTGGTTCCATACCCATAATTACGCGTAAAAGCGTAGATTTACCCGCACCGTTGGGGCCAAGAAAAGCAATGCGATCGCCTCTTTCAATTAAGAGACTTGTTTCCAAGAATAAGATTTTATCATCGTAGATATGAGTTAAATCTTTAATCTCTACTACTTCTCGACCGCTGCGGGGTGCAGGAGGAAAGCGGAAGTGCAGAGTTTTCATCCCTGCTATGGGGGCTTCAATGCGCTCAACTTTTTCTAGTTGTTTTTCCCGGCTTTTCGCCTGGGTACTGCGAGTCGCACTGGCGCGAAATCGGTCAACAAATGTTTGCTGTTTATCTAATTCTTTCTGCTGGCGTTCGTAGGCGCTCAGTTGTGCTAGTTGATTTTCAGCTTTTTGTTCCAGGTATGCTGAATAGTTACCCAAGTAGGTAGTAGAAACACCACGTTCAGTTTCCACGATTTGCGTGCAGAGGCGGTCAAGGAACTCCCGGTCATGGGAGACAATTACCATTGGTGTATTCAAGCCTTTGAGGTAATTTTCTAGCCACTCAATGGTTTCTAAATCCAAGTGGTTCGTAGGTTCGTCTAGTAGCAACAAGTCGGGTTTTTGCAAGAGGATTTTACCCAAACTCATCCGCATTTGCCAACCACCAGAGAAACCACTCACCAGGCGATCGCCATCTTCGGCATCAAAGCCCATTTCTGGTAAAATTTTGCCAATACGTGCGTCTAAGCCGTAACCATCCAAGGCTTCAAACTGACGCTGCAAGCGATCTAACTTATCAATCAGTTTATCTAGTTCTTCTGGTGTCGCCGTTTCCATGTCGCGCTGTACTTGCGCTAGAGATATCTGTACTTGATTAGCTTCTGAGAATACATTCCAAAATTCTTCTCTCACTGTGCGGCCGGGATCTACTTCAAACTCTTGGTTGAGGTAGGCTATGTGCAAACTAGCAGGACGAATGATTTCACCGGCGGTAGGTTCAATTTCCCCAGTGATAATTTTTAGCTGGGTAGATTTTCCCGCACCATTAACACCGACTAAGCCAATACGATCGCCTGGTTTGACTTCCCAGTTGATATCTTTGAGCACCTCGCCTGTGGGATAAATTTTACTGATATGTTCTAGTCGCAGCATCAAGTTTCTCTCAGGTAGGGGATGGGTTGTGAAGGACGGAGTACTAACACCGTCTCCAATATTAACAAAAATTAACTCAATATTCTGTTTTTTCGCACTTTCACTCGCTAGTCGCAGGTTGTTGTTGTTGTGTAGCTTGTTTTACTTCTTCTACACTTAAATCTAAAGCCTCGGCTATTTGCTCGACACTTAATCCAAATGTCAACAATCGCGGTATTGACTTTAACTTGGCTTTACGTTCACCTTCTTCCAAGGCTTCTTAATACACTCTGGTTTGCTTCAACTCGCTTAATTCAAACATTGCTTCTATTTCCTTTCTGCTCATTTGCGGCAGTTTGTAAACTAAGATCGTCTCAATTAATTGTAATAATTGCTGCTGTTGTTGTTGTGAGTTGATTTCTTGTTTGGTTCTGTCGATTAAGTTTCGACCGTAGGCGATAGCGCAAGCGCTGACTTGTCAGTTCGCAGTATCTTTTGTGGCAATGATTAACTGTATGGTAGCTATACCGATTGGTAGCGACGTATATTCACCTAATTCATCCAGATAAATCCGCCTAACTCGCTGACTTGTGAAGAACTCACGGTAATGTTTAATACTACCTGTATCTATACTCCTGGTTGGGTATAGCACCACAGCACCCCAATCATTTTGGGGTTGATTTTGTCGGAGGTACAAACATACTTCCGCAAACAATCGGGAATAAATTTCACCATCGGCTTGAAATTGCACTTCCACAAAATAAATTGGGTTTTCTACTGTTTGTATAGGTAGAAAAACACCATCAAGTCTGAAGGAAGTTTGTTTAACTTCAACTGAGGAAAATTGATAGCTATTAGCTTCTTCAGGAGAATTACCAATCAGTTCAAAGAAGATACTAGGGAACTCTTGAAATAGGCGATAAAAGATACTGTCTGTTTTCATAATGATGAAGTTTTTAACGCAGAGAGGCGCTAAGGTACACTGAGTTTACAGCTAAGTTACTAAAAATCATCCTTCCCAATCCTGACGAGTATCGCAAAGGAAATTGTCTGCCATTACATCATCAAATAAATAAGGGCAATGCTCTGGAAAAGTTCGTAATGGTAAGTTAGTTTCTCGTAGTGCTAAATCTATTCCCGCTTCAAAGCCATCTATCAAGGCTTCTGCTATTCGAGACTTTAAACTAGGATTCTGTCGTAGATGCCGATGGATAGCACGACGCTGTTCACGAATAGTTAAAAACCAACTGCGAGAGCGTTGTTCGGGTTGATACTCCCACTTCAACAGATGACCAATTAATACACTCAGACGACTGACTAATTCCCGATACTCCTGTCGCCCCAATGCTTGAATTTCCTCTTGCAAATGCTGCCAGTCTAGTTCTAAGACTCGCCTCAGCTCCAAAGCTTTAGCCTGCTGCTGTGTCCAGCCATAAAAGTCTTGGTCATACAAACAAGGTTCGTCCATATCTCAGTAGTTGCAAATTAACTCGCCTTTGCCTCATCCCCAGATGTTTCCGCCACAGCTGCTAATCTCTCGGCCGCAGCTTGCACAATCTGAGCCACTTGACTCAAGGGCATATATTTAATTTGTCTCAAAATCAAATTTAAATCGGAAGTTTCTTGTATTGGTTTGCCATCCAAGCAGGTGAGTAACTCTTCTAGTGTATAGCCCGCTCTCGCTGCGATTTTCGCCAAATATTCCGTATCTGGCACATTTACACCTTTTTCCCATAGCTGAACAGCTGTAGCAGAAACTCCCATCAGTTTGCCAAAAGCTCGTTGACTCATGGAACCACGAGCTAGTTTGATGATTTCTACAAGTTTTTCTCTGCTTTCGATGTTCACTGCTTATATAGCTAGCCAACTGTATTTACAAGTTTAATCAGCAAAACTGATAATTTAACTTTTATCTTGACAAGGTTCGTTGTTGCTAATAATTTAAAATGATTGTTGCAAGGTAGCAATTTTAGTTTAAACTTTTAAATAACTATGCAACTAAATTTATCAGTGTTGCTGCCAATCAATTCAAGAGTGCATCATGTTCCGCAAGTCACGTAAAGTTAATCAATATCGTCGTCAAGGTCGCAACCTCATAGCCACTAATAAGATTAAACCAGAACAGTGGAACATTTCCGACGCAGAAGTCAAAGAAGCTTTAAAAGTTAAAGGCTATGACGTGAAGCAAGTTAAAAAAATCCACCACCTCAAGCATCAAGTGTGTATTTCTTATTGGGATACAAAGGGTAACGTGTGCAGCAGCTTTTTCAGCTATCGAATTTTTGCGCGTTGGCACAGGGAAGTAGAAAAATTAATTTACTGCTGCCAAACTTTAAAGGAATGGAAGAGGTTAAATTACGTTATCAAGTATGAATTTCTGTATTACCATTATCCCAGTGAAATACAAGATGCATTACAGGCGGCATTAGAAAACCGCTTATATGTGCTAAAATATACAGAGGCACAAGCGGTTTTCCAGGAAGTTTAACAGCAACAAGTTAGTTAGTAGTAGAACTAGCTAACTCTGCCAGACGTTCTTGCTGGTCTTGAGAGATACAAGATTGAATAACCGTTTCTAAATCACCTTCTAAGACAGGGTTAAGAGAATAATTCTGTCCTAGACGGTGGTCGGTCACGCGATTATCTTTATAATTGTAGGTGCGAATTTTTTCCGATCGCGACCCTGTACCAACTTGCGATCGCCTCATGGAAGTTACAGCGTCTTGTTGTTCACTTAACTTCATTTCGTACAGTTTAGCCCGGAGGATTTGCATCGCCCGTTCTTTGTTTTGCAACTGGCTACGTTCTTCTGTACAAAAAATGCGGATACCTGTGGGTTTGTGGAACAAGTCAGCAGCCGTTTCCACTTTGTTGACGTTTTGTCCACCAGCACCACCAGAACGCGCTGTACTCATTTCAATATCTTTGGGATCAATGTGAATTTCCACATCATCCACTTCGGGCATAATCGCTACTGTGGCTGTAGAAGTGTGAACCCTTCCCCCAGCTTCAGTTGCAGGTACACGCTGCACGCGATGCACTCCCGCTTCAAACTTTAGCTGACTATAAACGCTATCACCTTGAATTTCGAGGATTACTTCTTTAAAGCCGCCCATTTCACCTAGTGACTCGCTCACTAGTTTTACTTTCCAATTCTGGAGTTCGGCATAGCGGGAGTACATCCGTAGTAAATCTCCAGCCCAAATACTCGCTTCATCACCACCAGTACCGGCACGAATTTCCAACATGATGTTTTTATCATCATTGGGGTCGCGGGGTAAGAGTAAAACCTTCAAACGAGCTTCTAGGTATTCTAATTTTTCTTCTAATTCTTTTACTTCCAAAGCTGCCATTTCTTGAAACTCTGGGTCACTGTTAGACTCTTTGAGTACCTGACGCGCTCCTGTCAATTCTTCGGTAGCAGTTTTCCAGGTTTCGTAGGTATTTACTACCTCTTCCAAAGATGAACGCGACTTGGCGATTTTTTGATACTCATCAGGATTGCTAGCAGTATCAGGATCAGCCAGCCGACGGGTTAGTTCATTAAAGGTTTGTTCAACCGATTTCAGTTTATCTAGTAAGTATGATTCAGCCATGACGAATGCGATCGCTCCTTAAAATAACAAATTGGCTCGCCAAAAAATGACAATCGACCCAGCAGTTGCAGGGTCGTCGTTAACAGCAGAGCCAAGCCGCTACTTATTTTCTTGGGTTTCGTCTGTAGCTTGAGTGCTGCTCATACCGTATTTACGTAAGAAGCGTTCAACTCGACCTTCAGTGTCAATCAGCTTCTGAGTACCAGTATAAAAGGGATGATTCCCAGACCATACGTCTACGTGTAATTCCGGCTTGGTAGAGCCAACAGTCATAACAACTTGACCGTTACAGTAAACTTTAGCGTCTGGATACCACTGGGGATGAATATCAGATTTAGCCATGTTTTTTGTCGTGAATCTATATCAATTATAACTTTCAGGTGTGAAGAGGGACTAGGGACTGGGGACTAGGGAAGAATTTTCTCCATACCCCATACCCAATATTCCCATGACCAATTTTTAACGCTTGGAGTACTGAGGAGCTTTCCGGGCTTTGTGCAAACCATATTTTTTCCGTTCTTTGGCACGAGGATCGCGAGTTAGGTAGCCCTCGATTTTCAAAGGTGGACGGTTTTCTGGGTCTAGTTGACACAATGCGCGAGCCACTCCCAAACGAATAGAATCAGCTTGTCCGGTTAAGCCGCCGCCTTCAGCTTTGACTAAAATGTCGTATTCGTTTTCCAATCCTAGAGTTTCTAGAGGATTTCTAATGACTCCTAGGTAGTTGGCGTTGAATTGAAAGTACAATTCTCCATCCTTACCGTTGACAGTCAACTTACCTTCACCGGGAACCAATCTGACCCGTGCTACGGCGGATTTACGGCGGCCTGTACCCCAGTACACGGCGCGACCGCTATTTGCTTCTGCTACTACCATTAATTTTCTGCTCCAGGAATTGTATTAATGTTGAGTTCTTTGGGTTTTTGTGCGTCGTGGGGATGTGTAGGCCCAGCGTAGACTTTTAATTTGGTGAACAACTGCTTACCGAGGCTATTTTTCGGTAGCATTCCTTTGACGGCGTGTTCTAATATCCTTTCTGGTAGGCGTTGTTGCAGTTTGGCAAAAGTTTCTGTTTTCATCCCGCCAGGACGGCCGGAATGGCGACGGTAAAGTTTTTGACTGCGTTTTTTGCCTGTTACTGCTACTTTTTCAGCATTGACAACGATAACAAAGTCACCTGTATCCATGTGAGGAGTATATTCGGCTTTCTTTTTGCCTCTGAGAATCATGGCGATTTCAGTTGCGAGGCGGCCGAGGCGTTTATCTGTGGCATCTACTACGTACCACTCACGCTCAAGGGATGCTTGAGGAGGAAGGTATGTTTTACTCATTGGGGTTTTATTTTACTTGCTGGTGTGGAAATGAGATCAACGGTATCTAGTTGGGGGTATTCCCTGGGAATAATCGGCGGAAAAACCAACTTTGGCAGGGTTTCATACCAAATCTCTAGGGGAAAGGGAAAGTCTGGATAGCCAACTCTTAATAAACACAAGCCCTGGGGAGGGGCGGCGTGTTTGACTTCTTCCCGACGTTGTTCTTTCCAGAGTTCGGTGAAGCTGGCAAGTGAACGCTGGCCCGAGCCTACTTGTACTAGCATTCCTACTAACAGCCGTACCATGCCATATAAAAATCCATTTGCCTGAATTTCAATATGAAGAAACGGCCCACTGCGATGACATTCTGCTGCTTGCACCTCTACCCAAGAATGCGATCGCTTTGACCCTGCACGGTGAAATGCAGCCAAATGATGCCTCCCCATCAGGGGTGTTAGGGCAGCTTGGATTAAGCATTCATCCAGGGGTGCATAATAATAATGCCAACTAAAGGGTCTAACGAACAAGTTCGGTCGATCTTCAGTGTATATGGTGTAGCGATACCGTCGATAAGCTGCACTAAAACGTGCGTGCCAGTGGTGATCGACATTAGCCGAAGCCTTTATTAGTATATCTTCAGGCAGATAGCTGTTAAGGATTGCTGCCCACTTGTGAGGTGGTATCAAACCTGTGGCTTCAAAATGGGCTACTTGAGCAGCAGCATGGACTCCAGAATCGGTGCGACCGGCACCATGTAAAGTCACATGATAACCAAGCACCGTGGCGATGGCTGTTTCTATTTCTTCTTGAACTGTACGATGTTGCTTTTGCCGTTGCCAGCCATGAAAATGAGTGCCCAAGTATTGAATTACTAGGGCTACTCGATGGGTTTGGGTCGGCTGGTGGCTTTCTAACATACAACTCGATTTTAGATTTCCAATTTCAGATTTAATCCAAAATTTAAAATCCCAAATCTAAAATTATGACTATACCAGTTCAATTATGGCCATTTCCGCATTATCTCCCCGACGAGGGACGGTATGTAGAATGCGGGTATAACCACCTTGGCGATTACCATATCGGTTGGGTGCTTGCTCAAATAAAGCATGAACCAGTTGCTTGTCGTAGATATAGCCTAAAGCTTGCCGACGTGCTGATAAGGAGCCATTTTTGGCTAAAGTGATCATTTTATCCACTTCACTCCGCACTACTTTAGCTCTGATTAAAGTAGTAGTAATCCGTCCATGACGGATCACTTCGGTGGTGAGCGCGCGTAACAGGGCACGGCGCTGGTCAGCTGGTTTACTGAGTTTTTTTACTCGACAACGGTGACGCATAATAATGCACTATGAATTTAGTAAAAATTGGCCTATGGGTGTTTAGAGCCTCTTTCTTGGGGCAAAGTAATACCTAAGCGGCGCTGTAAAGCTTCAACTACCTCTTCTGCTGACTTTTGACCAAAGTTTTTAATTTCTAACAAGTCTTCTTGGGTAAAATCCAACAAGTCAGCTACAGAGTTAACTTGTGCGCGTTTGAGACAGTTGTAAGCCCGCACAGAAAGTTGCAACTCTTCAATGGGAATTTGGGCAGTGGGGTCGTCTGGGATATCAGCACCGGTGTCTGTTGGTTCCAGTGAGATATCTTTTAACGGATTAAATAGCTCTACTAGAATACCAGCGGCTGAAGATAGTGCTTCTTGGGGGGAGATACTACCATTTGTCCAAACTTCTAACAGTAGTCTGTCTTTGGTAATTGAGCCATCTCCACGGGCTTCTTCGACACTATAATTAACTTTTCGCACTGGCATAAACACGGAGTCGATTTGCAGGAAGTCTAAAGAAGTAGCTTCCTCACGTCCCCGCTCTACGGTGCGATAGCCTTTGCCTTTCTCAATCCGAAATTCCATTTCCAGCTTACCTCCCTCGGCGAGGGTGGCTACATACTGGGTGGGATCTATTACTTCGACTTCACTGGGTAAATCAAAGTGTGCCACGGTGACCGTTGCTGGCCCATTCACAAGTAATCTGCCAATCTGGGCTTGAGAAGAATAGCTTCTGAGGATGACTTCCTTCATTTTCATGAGGATTTCTAGCACATCTTCTCGCACGCCGGGAACTGTAGCGAACTCGTGTGAGACGCCGGCAATTCTGACTGCTGTAACTGCTGTTCCTTCTAGATTCGACAGTAAAACCCGCCGCAGCGCGTTGCCCACTGTTGTTCCTTGACCACGCTCTAGAGGTTCGAGAACAAATTTACTGTAATGGCTCCGACTTTCCTCAGTATTAGACTCTACACATTCAATTTGAAACTGCGCCACGGATTAGCCTCCCTTTTTTAAGGTGCTGCTAGCAGGCAAATCAATTGCCTCCCGAATTTACTTTTGTTTTCCTAGGTTTCTCTAGGTAGATTAAACTGCCAGGATTTAATGGCAGGATGGTTTGATATCGCTATTTAGGAGCAAATATCATTTATTTAATTTGGGTTGTCTGAAGTTTACCAGCCCTCCCGACAGGAAGAGCTGACTGGCTTCTAGTCGCTCAAGTTATCAGAAACAGTTTGGAGACCAAACACTTAATAGGTTGCATCTAGACTCGGCGGCGCTTGGGTGGACGGCAACCATTGTGAGGAATCGGGGTAATATCCCGAATCAGTGTAATTTCCAGTCCGGCTCCTTGGAGGGCGCGAATAGCGGTTTCTCTACCTGCACCAGGGCCACTTACCATGACCTCAATTTGGCGCATTCCTTGATCCATGGCCCGACGGGCTGCACTTTCAGCAGCGGTTTGTGCAGCAAAGGGAGTTCCCTTTTTGGCTCCTTTAAAACCGCTAGAACCTGCACTAGCCCAGGAAATCACATCACCATTTTGATCGGTAATAGTGACAATGCTATTGTTGAAAGTAGACTGGATGTAGGCCATTCCGTTGGGGACGTTCCGCTTCTGCTTTTTGCTCCCGCCTTTTTTAGTTGGTTGTCTCGCCATATTTGTTTAGTGAATTTAAGGTTAAACTTGCCTGCCAGAGCAAGCATTGAAAGTTTATTTGCCTGGAGCTTTCTTCTTACCAGCCACTGTCTGCCTTCTACCACGACGGGTTCTAGCATTAGTACGGGTTCTTTGACCTCTGACTGGTAAGCCCATGCGGTGACGACGACCTCGGTAGCAACCAATGTCAACCAAGCGTTTGATGTTCATGGCTTCTAAGCGCCGTAAATCACCTTCCACTTGGTAGTTGCTTTCTATTTCGCCGCGCAGCGCTGCTACGTCAGCATCACTTAAATCTTTAACGCGGGTATCTGGGTTGACACCTGTAGCTGCTAAAATTTCCAGCGACCTTGTTAACCCAATTCCGTAAATATAAGTCAGACCAATTTCTACACGCTTATCGCGTGGAAGGTCTACTCCGGAAATACGTGCCACAATGAATTTCTCCCTATTGTTATCGCAGTTGCTGTTAGAAAAGTGTGATTAATCGCCTTGGTAGCGTTTGATGGTAATCACTCTGTGTTGCACCTCACTCTCAAATGTGCCAGAGTGCTATCCTTGACGTTGTTTGTGTTTGGGATTGACGCAAATCACCATCACGCGACCGCGACGGCGGATCACGTTACACTTTTCACAAATTTTTTTGACTGAGGCTCGGACTTTCATGCCTTTTCTAATTGACTCCAAATAGTAAATTATAGCATTTTTAGGGAAAATAATTCAGTTAACTAATTGGGTAGACCCCAAAAAAAAGGTTTTATGGTAATATTCTCTACATATGACTATTTCTTCCGCAGTCTATAAGTAATTCTGCCTTTTGTCAGGTCGTAAGGAGTCAACTCTACCTTGACGCGATCGCCAGGTAAAATCTTGATGTAATTACGGCGAATCTTACCAGAAATGTGTGCTAAGACATTGAATCCATTGTCCAAGTCAACGCGAAACATCGCATTGGGCAAGGACTCTGTAACAGTGCCTTCCATTTCAATCAAATCTTGCTTAGACAATTTGTTTTTTCCTCAACTCAACAATCTCCTATTTAGTCAGTTGCAGCACTTCATCTGCAAAAAAACACAAATTAAGAAATATATCAACAGTTTATTAATATATCTTAGCTAAAATTGACTTGCATTTTGCTATGAGGGAGAGTAGTGAATCAGCACGGTCTTGCCGTGACTGAGGCATTACCCTGGAGGGGGAGTAGTAAGTAGTAAATTGTCTACTCCCATTGCTCTACCTAGTCAGCTATGATTTTTTGCAGTTCATCAGTGACTTCTTCTGGGGATTGATCACCGTTAATCGTCAAAAGTTTTTGGCGATCGCCGTAATAATCAATTAAAGGTGCAGTGTCAGCCCGGTAAACTTCTAGACGATGACGAATTACCTCTTCGGTATCATCTTTTCGTCCTCTAGCTAGTAAACGTGCTACGACAACATCGTCTGGAGCATCCAAGTTAACTACCCTTTCGTCACTCTGATGAAGTTCTGCCAGCAATTTTTCTAAAAAAGCGGCTTGAGTTACTTTACGGGGAAAACCATCAAGAATCCAGCCAGATTTAACATCTGGTTGATGCAAACGCTCCTGCACTAAGTCCTGAACTAACTGGTCGGGGACTAAATCGCCGCTATTTACATAACTTTGAGCTTTAATTCCCAAAGGAGTTTGCTCTTGCATCGCTTTTCTTAATATTTCCCCTGTAGAAATATGGGGAATATTTAAATGTGCAGCTAAGGTTTGAGCTTGAGTTCCTTTACCAGCTCCAGGTGGTCCCAAGAAGATTAATCGCGTCACTGTCACTATTGTTTCACCATTCCTTCATAGCGCTGAGAGATAACGTAAGTTTGGACTTGTTTTGCTGTGTCGATAGCCACACCTACTAAAATTAGTAAAGAAGTAGCACCCAAGCCTCTAAATGTTGGTACACCTAAAGCACTTTCAACGGCAGTGGGGATAATAGCCAC
This sequence comes from Cyanocohniella sp. LLY, assembly GCA_022241785.1. Classification (GTDB taxonomy): domain Bacteria; phylum Cyanobacteriota; class Cyanobacteriia; order Cyanobacteriales; family Nostocaceae; genus Cyanocohniella. Next base: position 42,302 of record JAKOMP010000032.1, read on the forward strand.
AAAGCCCAAAAAGATCGCGCCCAAAAACGTTAGTCGATTAATGACGCGCTCTAGATACTCGCTTGTCGCCTTACCTGGACGAATCCCCGGAATGCTAGATCCCATTTTCTTCAGGTTCTGCGCCACATCCACTGGATTGACAATCAATGAAGAATAGAAGTAACTAAAGAAAATGATGGAAACTAAGTAGACAAGAGCATAAACCCAAGCCCCAGATCCTCCAGGACTAAGATAAGTGTTGACTATATTTGCTATTTCCGGATTGCGGGTGAAGTTAGCGATTAACAATGGCAGACTCAGAATGGCCGCTGCAAAAATAATCGGCATGACACCACCGGAATTGAGCCGCAGGGGTAAATAACTGCGTTGCTCTGCCAATACTCGACGACCTACTTGGCGACGCGCGGAAATAATCGGGATACGACGGATTCCTTCTTGAACAAAAACAATACCTACAATTGTTGCCAAGAAGACCAAGACTAAGACAATCACGCGGCCAACGATTTCTCTGCCACCCACTTGTACCAAGTCAATGGTGTCGCCCAAGGCTTTTGGTAATGAAGCGACAATGTTGACAAAAATCAGTAAGGATGCTCCATTGCCGATACCCCGCTCTGTAATTAGTTCTGATGCCCACATGACAAACATGGAACCAGCAGTCAGAGCGATCGCTGTTTCAGCTACAAATATTAAACCTGGATTTAAAGCAAATTGTTGTAGGAAAAATGCCGAGAAAGCCACACTTTGAATAGTTGCCCAAACCACAGTTACGTAGCGGGTAATTTGCGAAATTTTCCGCCTTCCCGCTTCGCCTTCATTTTTTTGTAAATTTTCTAAAGATGGAATTGCCGCAGTTAGCAATTGGATAATAATGGACGCATTAATAAAGGGCAAAATCCCTAAAGCAAAAATTCCCAAAGTGGAAAGTCCGCGCCCAGAGAATATATCCAACAAACCGAAGACGGCATTATTACCCGATATTGCTTCGGCAAACCTTGCTCTATCAAGTCCTGGTACGGGCAAAAAGATGCCTAGGCGAACCAAAATTAAAATACCGACGGTGACAAGCAGCCTACCTCTCAGTCCGGCTGCTTGTGCCATCTGCATAAAAGTTTCTTGAGCCGTTGGGGCTTTTTCTCGACTGATCATAGAATGCTACCTTTACTGTGAACCAGGCATTGGCAGCTAGTTTGCAAAGTGCACTTTTGTTCTCACTCTAAGACTTCGCAACTGCCACCAGCTGCCTCAATTTTACTCCTAGCTTGTCCTGTGAAAGCTGCCGCTTGTACCTTGAGCGATACATTCAATTCTCCGTTGCCCAAAATTTTCAATGGGCCCTTAGAAGCAGTAAGTATACCTGCCTTTTTCAAGGAATCCAAAGTTACTTCTGTATTGGCAGGAAGAGAGGCTAGCTTATCTACATTAATCGTAGTGTAAATTTTCCGATTCACCACCGGAAAGCCCTTAAGCTTAGGTACACGACGGTACAATGGTTGTTGACCCCCTTCAAAACCCGGTCTAGTACCACTACCAGAACGAGATTTTTGACCTCTCATACCTAAACCAGCGCTAGCACCTTGACCAGCAGAGATACCCCTAGCTACACGGCGGCGGCGTTTTTTGGAGCCTTTTTGGGGCTTAACATCGTTGAGTCTCATGATGTAATTAGTATTTGTTTACACAAAAGCTCTGATAGGGCGACTCTACTAGATGTAGAGTTTTTCAATGGGAATACCCCGATCTTCAGCTACTTCCGAAAGAGTACGTAGTGTAGATAAGGCATTCACTGCGGCTCTAGCGTTGTTAAGTGGGTTATTGGAGCCGAGTTGCTTGGCTAAGATGTTACGCACCCCTGCCAATTCCAACACAGTCCGCACAGCACCACCGGCAATTACCCCAGTACCAGGAGCAGCTGGGCGCATCATGACCTTAGCACCACCACCGACACCATCAATGGGATGGGGGATGGAGTTGGATTTGGTCATGGGGATATCAATCAGATGTTTTTTGCCATCGGCTACGCCTTTTTTCACAGCACCAATGACATCTGAGGCTTTGCCTACTCCTACACCAACTTGACCGCGTTCATTGCCGACGACGACAATCGCTCGGAAGCTAAGTTTTTTACCTCCCTTGACGACCTTACTCACCCGGCGGATTTGGATGACACGCTCTTGCCAGTTAGTTTCTTCTTTCTTTGTGCGGTTCGCTTTACGACGACCTGTTGCCATAATCAAATGCTCTCTATTAGTCAGTTGTCTTTTGTCTTTTGTCTTTTGTCTTTAGCCAATGACTAATGACCAATGATTTACCCTGAGCGTAGCCGAAGGGCTAATGACTAATGACTTTAGAAATCTAAACCAGCTTCGCGTGCTGCATCAGCTAAGGCTTTGACACGACCATGATATAAGTTACCACCGCGATCAAAAACTACTTTGGTGATTCCTTTCTCTAGCAATCGCACTGCGATCAACTTGCCAACATGTGCTGATGCTTCACAGGTAGCACCTGTAGATAAATTAGATTTCAAATCTGGTTCTACTGTTGAGGCTGCTACTAAGGTGCAATGCTGAGTGTCATCAATTACCTGAGCATAAATATGTTCGTTGGAACGAAATACGGCTAAACGGGGACGTTCTGTAGAACCGATGACTTTACCACGAACGCGTCGATGGCGACGCTGTTTTGATTCTCTACGAGTAAGTTTCATGTTTACTTCTTACCACTCTTACCAGTCTTACCAGCTTTGCGTCTGACCACTTCACCGGCATAGCGAATACCTTTACCTTTGTAGGGTTCTGGTGGACGCACGGCACGAATTTTGGCTGCTGTGTTGCCTACTATTTCTTTGTCGTAGCCAGTAACGATGACGTTAGTGTTATTTTCCACGGCAAATTGCACACCTTCTGGGGGAACAATTTGCACTTGGTGGCTGAAACCCATGTTCAAAACTAGATTTCGCCCTTGAACTTGCGCCCGGTAACCCACGCCTTGGATTTCCAAACGACGTTGAAAGCCTTGAGAAACTCCCTCGACCATATTGGCGACCAAGGTGCGGCTCAAACCGTGCATTTGTCGAGAAACACGAGTTTCATCCCGACGAGTTACCTGGAGGATTTCTCCTTCTTGGGAGACAATGACATTGGCAGGTAGACTACGTGAAAGTTCGCCTTTAGGGCCTTTCACTACTACCTTTGTGCCATCAATTGTCACTTGCACTTTGGCAGGAATTGTAATTGGACGTTTACCAATACGAGACATGACCTTTTGTCCTTTGTTATTTGTCGTTTGTCTTTTGTCGCTTAATTATGACAAATGACTAAATGACTACCAAACATAGCAAAGCACTTCACCACCCAAGCTTTGACGCCGTGCTTCACGGTCAGTCATGATGCCACTGGAGGTAGAAATAATGGCAATGCCGATACCACCTAGTACCCTTGGTAATTCTTTTCTGTTGGAGTAAACGCGCAAACCAGGTTTACTCACTCGCTTCAAGGCAGTAATTAAGGGTTGACGATTTTTACCTTTGTATTTCAGGGAAATCACTAGGTTACGTTTTACCCCTGCTTCTGCTTCGGAAAATTCAGCAATAAAGCCTTCCTCTTGTAGTACTTTTGCAATACTACGAGTCATTTTTGTGGCTGGCACGTTTGTAGTTTGATGCCTTGCCAGGTTGGCATTGCGGATGCGCGTCAGCATATCTGCAACTGTGTCGTTAGCCGCCATCGTTCCCTCTTTAGATGAACTTATTGATCGCGAAAAGGCATTCCCATTTCTTTAAGTAAGGCGCGGCCTTCTTCGTCGGTTTTCGCTGTAGTGATGATAGAAATATCCAGACCACGGATTTGGTCGATACTGTCGTACTCGACTTCTGGAAAAATTAGCTGTTCTCTCACACCCAGAGTATAGTTTCCGCGACCGTCAAAACTTTTAGGACTAATGCCGCGAAAGTCTCTAATTCTGGGTAATGATAAGCTAACCAGTCGGTCGAGAAAAGCATACATCCGCTCACTTCTGAGGGTCACCATGATGCCAACAGGCATACCCTGACGAATTTTAAAGCCGGCGATCGCCTTTTTCGCTCGCGTCACCACTGGTTTTTGACCAGTAATCAGCGCAATTTCATTTAAAGACGCTTCTAGCGCCTTAGCATTTTGAGCCGCTTCCCCCAAACCTCGGTTAATAGTGATTTTGACTAACTTCGGTACTTGATGAACGTTAGTGTATTCAAACTGACTCGTCAGTTTGGGGACAATTGTCTCTTGGTATAAGGTTTTGAGTCTTGTTGTCGCCATAGTTGTTTGTCCTTATCCCTGGTCTTGGTCAGGGAAGATGATATGAGGGATTTTAGATTTAAAATTTTTCATCTAAAATCTCAAGTTGGGTAAATTCTTAGCTATCGAGAACTTCGCCCGTTTTTTTCAGTTTTCTCACCTTTTTGCCTTCTGCGGTGAAGGTATAGCAAACACGACTGGTGACGTTTTGCTTGGTGGAGTAGAGCATCACATTGGAGCTATGAATAGGAGCTTCCTGGGTGACAATCCGGCCTGATTCCCCTTCTTGTTGGGGTTTCATGTGTTTAGTCTTAATGTTGACACCTTTGACAATGACTTTACTTAGTTGGGGTAGTGCTTGGACCACTTCGCCAACTTTACCTTTGTCTTTGCCAGCAATGACTTGCACGGTATCACCAGTTTTGACGTGCATTTTGTAGAATACTTTAGGCTTTTCCTTGCGGTTTGCCATTACAGCACCTCCGGAGCCAGAGAAACAATTTTGGTGAAGTTTTTATCGCGTAATTCCCGGGCAACTGGGCCAAAAACCCGTGTACCTCTGGGATTACCATCTTTGTTGATGATCACAGCTGCGTTATCGTCAAAGCGAATGGTCATACCACTATCCCGGCGGATGTTATGACGGGTGCGGACAATTACTGCCTCGACGACATCGGATTTTTTCACAGCCATGTTGGGAATAGCATCTTTGACAACAGCAATAATTTTGTCGCCGATGAAACCATAACGTCTATTGCCACCACCTAATACACGGATGCACATGAGTTTTTTGGCACCGCTATTATCTGCGACATTCAGGAAAGTCTGGGGTTGAATCACAATTGGTCTCCCTTTTGGAGTTGTTAGTTGTTATACAACTATTAAGTTGTCGCTTTGGTGTTCAAGATTTCTTTGACTTGCCAGCGTTTGGTTTTACTCAAAGGTCTAGTTTCTTGAATCCGCACGCGATCGCCCACTTTGCATTTACTTTCTTCATCGTGAGCTTTGTAGCGTCGGGTTTGAACTATAATCTTGCCATACTTGGGATGAGGAGCGCGGTTTTCCACAGCGACTACCACCGTTTTTTGCATTTTGTCGCTCACTACCAAGCCGACTCGTTCTTTGATTGCCATAATCTCCTATTGCTCTTCTGTAGTCGGTTGACTTGTTGCCCGTTTGCGTTCTGATTCTACGGTCAGCAATTGGGCTAGGCGATGTCGGGCGTGGCGGAATTGGTGAGGTTTATCTAGTTGTCTTGTAGCTTTTTGTAAGCGCAACTGAAACAGTTGTTTTTTGACAGCGATAATTTCCTCAGCCAGTTTATCGTCACTTAATTCTCTAGCTTCTGAAATTTTGGGAAGAGGCATAACCTACTCCTGCTCCTGTGGTTGAGGACGCACAATAAACTTGGTTTTAATCGGTAGCTTATTGGAAGCTAGCCGCATAGCTTCACGGGCGATTTCTTCAGTAACGCCAGCGATTTCAAACATAATGCGTCCTGGCTTAACAACGGCTACCCAAAACTCTGGTGAACCTTTACCAGAACCCATCCGGGTTTCAGCCGGACGCATGGTTACAGGTTTATCGGGGAAAATCCGAATCCAGATTTTACCACCCCGACGAATATAACGGGTCATTGCTCGCCGGGAGGCTTCAATTTGCCGAGAGGTAATCCAGGCTGGTTCTTGAGCTTGGAGCGCAAAATCACCAAAATTAATGTTACAGCCACGGTGGGCTAGACCTTCCATTCGTCCGCGTTGTTGTTTGCGGAATTTAGTTCTTCTAGGACTTAACATGACTAGGTACTAGGGATTAGGGATTAGGGATGAGGAATTAGGGATTAAAGACTGGGGTCTAGTATTTTCTAGCCTCTAGCCTCTAGCCTCTAGCCCCTATCCTTCATTAGATCGGTCTTCAAATTGCTGACGACGGCGCTGTTGTTGACGGCGACGAGGTTCGCGATCGCGTGTATTCGGTGCCGAGGGAGTTTCCTCTTGTCCAGGGATAATTTCTCCCTTGAACACCCATACTTTGATTCCTAGAATCCCGTAAATTGTTTTGGCTGTGCAGTAAGCGTAGTCAATGTCAGCTCGTAAGGTATGTAAAGGTACTCTACCTTCGCGAGTCCACTCTGTCCGGGCAATTTCTGCCCCGTTGAGGCGACCACTGACTTGAATTTTAATGCCTTGGACACCAGCACGTTGAGCGCGCTGAATGGCTTGCCGTACTACCCGCCGAAACGAAACACGACGTTCTAATTGTTGAGCAATGTATTCACCAATCAAGTAGGCATCAGCATCAACTTTTTGCACTTCAACAACGTTAATGCGGATTTGCCGATTGCTACCCAAAAGTTCTTGTAGTCCGTTACGCAGTGATTCAATGCCTTGTCCACCGCGACCTACCACTACACCAGGTCTAGCTGTGTGTACTTCTAAGTCTATTTGGTCGGCTTTGCGCTCAATTCGCACTTCGGAAATACCAGCGTTGTTTTGCGCCAGTCTACCTAACTTTTTCTCTATGTACTGACGGAGTTTGTAGTCTTCTTGGAGAAGTTCTGGATAACGTTCGGGAATAGCAAACCAACGGGATTGATGCTCTTGTGTAATACCCAGACGAAAACCAACTGGATGAATCTTCTGTCCCACAAATGCTTCCTCTAAAATTTCTGATCTTTACGCAATTTTTTTGCCTGGTAATTATTCAGCATCTGCACCAGCCGCTACAGCTAAAGTGATGTGACACGTGGGTTTGCGAATTTGGTAAGCTCGGCCTTGCGCCCTTGGTTGAAACCGTTTTAGGACTGGGCCTTGATCGGCATAAGCTTGAGTAATCACCAGGGTTGCCCGGTTTAAACCAGCGTTATGCTCGGCGTTAGCAGCGGCGCTTCTCAGCAGTTTCAATATTGGATCACAGGCTCTATAAGGCATGAATTCCAGGACAATTAGTGCTTCCCGGTAGGAACGTCCCCGGATTTGGTCGAGGACACGACGCACTTTGTAGGGAGAAATGCGTATAAAACGAGCGATCGCCTTCACTTCAGTAGTATCAGTTGCCATAATTTTCTCCTTGAGTCATTAGTCATTAGCTAAAGACCAATAACTAATAACTATCTCCCTGCTTTTTTGTCACTTTTACCATGACCTCTGTAGGTACGTGTTGGGGCAAATTCTCCCAACTTATGCCCTACCATTTGCTCGTTGACAAATACGGGAACGTGTTGGCGCCCGTTATGCACAGCTATGGTATGACCTATCATCAAGGGCAAGATTGTTGATGCTCTCGACCAAGTTTTAATAACTTGTTTTTCGTTTTTCGCGTTCAGCTTTTCGATTTTGCTGAGCAAGTGATCGGCCACGAAAGGACCTTTTTTTAGAGAACGACCCATAGTTCGATTTTGGATTGTGGATGAATAATTTCGGATTTTGAGCAATTAGGCTGACAAATTTGGGATTTTATCAGTAAACCTAATTTAAAATCCCAAATTGAAAATCTAAAATTCTATGACTGACGACCACCACGTCCACGTTTAGAAGATTTACGGCGACGACGCACAATCAATTTGCTACTAGCTTTTTTGGGTTTGCGTGTCTTGGCACCCAAGGTAGGTTTACCCCAAGGTGTTACAGGCCCTGGTCTACCGATAGGCGCTCTACCTTCACCACCGCCATGTGGGTGATCCACAGGGTTCATCACACTACCCCTAACCTTGGGACGGCGACCTTTCCAACGGTTTCTCCCAGCTTTACCTGCACTCAAGTTTCTGGCGTCAGTGTTCCCGACTTGTCCAATGGTGGCGTAGCATTCCCGGCGAATCATCCGGACTTCTCCTGAAGGTAACTTGAGTGTTACATACTTACCTTCTTTGGCTACAACCTGAGCGCTAGCACCAGCAGCACGAACTATTTGTCCGCCCTTATCAGGTGTGAGTTCGACGTTGTGAACAGCAGTACCCAAAGGAATGTTGGAGAGGGGCAAAGCATTACCATCTTCAAAAGGAGCGTCAGCCCCGGCAATTACGGTTGTCCCCACTTTCAATCCATTGGGATGAAGAATGTAACGCTTTTCGCCATCTTCATATAACAACAGAGCTATGCGAGCGTTGCGATTAGGATCATATTCAACTGCTGTGACTTGGGCTGGAATGTTGCGCTTATCACGTTTAAAATCAATGATCCGGTAAAGTTGTTTGTGACCGCCACCCCGACGACGGCTAGTAATCCGACCTTGGTTGTTACGACCTTTGGGACGGTGTACGTATACTGTTAGCGACTTTTCTGGCTTTGATTTGGTAATTTCGGCAAAGTCAGAGACGGTAACTTGACGCGTACTGGGGGTATAAGGGCGATAAGAACGAGTACCCATATTTTTATACCTCTGGGAATAGAACTTGTCTAATTTTGTCTACATCCCCAGGGGCTACAGTGATGATAGCTCGCTTGTATTGGGGCTTGTAACCAATAAATTTGCCGACACGACGCTGTTTGCGCGGTGGCATCATGGTATTAATTTTGACAATTTTGACTTGAAACAAGTCTTCAAGTGCCGCCTTAATTTGTGGCTTGCTGGCCTTGGGAGCTACTTCAAAAGTATATTTGTTTTGCTCCATGAGGATGGTCGCCTTCTCAGTGACTATTGGGCGACGCACTAAGTCAGCAAGGTTACGGGGGTCAAACTTAGGCACTGTAGACCTCCTTGATCTTTTCTAGGGCTGATGCCGTGATGACAATCTTGTCAGCGTGCAGCAAATCATAGACATTTAGCTGGTCGGCTGCAATGACTTTTAAATTTTCAATATTGCGGGCTGACAAATAAACGTTATCTGTATCTACAATCGCCGGCAAAATTAACAGTGACTTAATTTCTGGTGTTGCTCCCCAGCGAGTTAGTGCTGACACTAATTCTTTGGTTTTGGGGCGGGATAGTTCGTTGTTAAATTCTTCTACGATAATTAAATCGTCGGCGCGACTAACAAGGGCAGTTCGCAATGCTAAACGCCGTTCTTTACGGTTTAATTTCAAGTTGAAGTCTCTGGGTTTTGGCCCAAAGATCACACCACCACCACGCCATAGGGGTGAACGAATAGAACCTGCACGAGCGCGACCAGTACCTTTTTGTCGCCAAGGTTTACGTCCACCGCCTCTGACTTCAGCACGAGTTTTTGTGCTAGCGGTTCCTTGACGAGCATTGGTCATTTGTCTTACCAAGGCTCGATGCACGATGTGAGATGCTGTTGATTCTTTGGCAACTTTCAACTCAAAAGTCGTCTCACCAACTTGCTCTCCTTGCCAATTTTTAACTACACTTTCAACCATTTTTTTGTCCTTTGTCTTTTATCCTTTATTAGTTGTTGGTTGTCATTTGTCTTAATTTGTGTTGTTCGTTGTCAGCTAATGACTTACATGACTAATGACTACTTCCCAACTCGCTTTGCAGGCAGAATATTGACTAAGGACCCTGGTTTACCAGGAATGGCTCCTTTAATTAGCAATAAGTTGCGTTCCGGGTCTACTCGCACTACAGTCAACTTGCTAATTGTCACGCGCTTCCCACCTAAACGTCCTGCCATCCGTTTGCCTGGATAGACGCGTCCTGGTGTTGTACCAGCACCGATAGAACCGGGCGCTCTGTGGTTTTTGGAACCATGTGACATAGGCCCACGACCAAAGTTGTTGCGCTTTTGGTTGCCCGCAAAACCTCTACCGATACTGGTACCTACTACATCTACAATTTGACCTGCACTAAAAATATCTGCCTTAATTTCTTGTCCTAGAGAATAATCACTAGGATTCTCTGTGTGATACTCATTCAGATGTCGTAATGCTGGAGCAGATGATTTGGCTAAGTGTCCCAGCAGAGGTCTATTGAGCGCCTTAGGTTTAACGTCACCATAACCAACTTGGATGGCGGCGTAACCGTCGGTCTGCTTCGTTTTAATTTGTGTTACAGTGCATGGACCTGCTTGAACGATGGTTACAGGAATCGATACTCCTGCTTCGTCAAAAACTTGGGTCATGCCCAGCTTGGTGCCGAGAATACCTACAGACACAGTTACTGGTTCTCCTTATATACTTGCTGGCGTTGTCATCGGACTCTGGAAAACACCTTGATAGGTGTTGATTAAGGTTGGACGAACCTTTGGGTTGGGAGCAGCTGACGCTGTTCCACTTTTACGGGTACACAAAAAGCTGTGTCCTTACTGTTTGGTGAATCCGTTTACTTTCATTCACTTGTTCACCAAAACAGCCAAAAGACTCTTCCCAATGGGAAAAAATAACTTCTGGAATTAGGGCAATGCTTTAGAGCTTTGCACTTTGTGCAGCAATGCTTTCGTCCAAGCAATTGCTTAGGCACTTTCCGGAGGCAGTGCTGTGGCTGGGTTCTCCAACCTGATGCTACTGCCGTGCTTTTGTGGGACTTAAGCGACTTCTAGCCGCTCAGTATCCTTTAACTAAGACTGAAACCAACATGGCTGCTCAGTTTGTAACACTCAACACAATTACCTTAAACTATAGTCTAAGATTTCGCCTGATTTTTCAAGGCTACCGGAATGAATGTAGCCCGGAGTTGTTTGTTGGCTGTGGTTATCGAGCCAATCAACTCTTTATTTAACCTTAAGGCTTTTCTAGTTTACCAGTCTCTGATAACTTTGAGCCAAATAAATTTCATGAAAAAGTGATTTACTGGCTGTGGTTAATATGCTATCTAAAAATAGCAGAGAAATGGCTGGCTAAGTTGCTCATAGGTCACAATCTAACATCATAAATCATATACCTGGTTTTGTCGATAAATTTTTCACAGGGGCTAGTATTGTTGGCACGGTACTTTTAAGAAAAATGGGGTTTCTGTCGGCGATACTTTAACCTAATGTGGGTTCAGGTGAATAATAGAGATATCTAAGTGGGCTAGGACGAAAACTTTATGGCACTAATTACCACTGGCAACGGTTTAATTCGCGATCTGGAAAAATTTGGCTCTCTTGGAGTTTATGTTCCGCTAGAAGGGGGTTTTGAAGGTCGATATCGGCGCCGACTGCGTGCAGCTGGCTATGTTAATCTTCATATTACTGCCAGGGGACTGGGCGACGTAGCGGCCTATCTCACAGGAGTTCATGGAGTCAGACCACCTCACTTGGGTAAAAAAAGTACTGGGAGTGGTGCAGCGGTAGGGTATGTGTATTATCTACCACCGATTGTCAACTACAACCTAGAACAACTGCCACCAAAGTCTAAGGGTTTGGTGTTGTGGATCATTGAAGGGCATATTCTTTCTGATCAAGAAGTTGAGTACTTAACAACTTTGCCCAGCTTAGAACCACGAGTAAAAGTAGTAGTTGAGAGGGGAGGCGATCGCGCTTTCCGTTGGCAACCTCTCAAAGATACTTACTCTGCTAGTTATCAAGCTGTTTAATCAGTGAAAATTTGGGCGATCGCCACTGCTAAAACTTACTCGAGGTGCGATCGCCCATTTTACAGACAACTACACCTAAGAATCGGCATACTGTAAAAGGGAGACTAATGTAGACTACTCCCAACTTTCCCAAGCGTGAAGGTGATCAAGCGAAAATGAGACGTAAATCTACTGGTAGATCGGCTACTAATTCTAAGCCTCCTGCTATCCAATCTTCTTTATTTAACATCTCTACCATCGCTATTTTGGCTGGGGTGCTGGTTTTAGGAATTGGCATTGGCATTGCTTTTAGCTCCACAACTACTTTAACTCCATCAAATGTGGCTTCTCGTGAATTCATTGATACTAAAGCCCCAAACCCTGAGATTTGTGTGCAGTTTGGCGCTAGTGCAATGGTGATGGATGCTAGATTGTTTGTCACTCTCAATCCATTTAATGTCTACGTTGCTCAACCAAATATGCGTCCTGGCTGTGTCCTGCGCCAAAATAACTGGGCAATTTTAGAGCAACGCAAGCTTGTGTCATCTAGCCAAGTTAGAGAATGTCGAAATCGTTTAAATACTTTTGGCTTTACAGGTAGCTTGGACAGCGAAAATCCTGATATTAGATGTATTTACCAAAATGAAGCAGCTCAAAACTTCTTCACGTCTCAACCAGGTGCAGTTTCCCAACCCCAAGAAACAGACAGATTTTAGTGAGAAGCTAGGGGTTAGTGTTTTTACTTGGTAATGTATGACGACAATGGATACTAAGTTGCATTCAAAAATGTAAGTGAAAAAAATTTTCCCCATTCCCCAAAAAGTGAGGGTTAGGCTGAAGATACGCGCATTTGTATCAGTTGGGTTTGGGAAGGGGTTGACCAAACTCAATTACTTCTACACGAGGTTCATCGAGTAGAGAGTTGGGGGTTGTGGGAATGGGAAAATCAGGAGTTGTTCCAGGAGGAATGTTATTAAAATTACCGGGTTGATTAGGGAAAGTGGCTGGAGGCAGAATAGAACCGGGTACTTGAAAGGGGTTGTTAGGAATCAGGGGTGGTACAGTGACAAAAGGTTGCTGGGAATTATTGTTTATGGGAGATAAGGTACTGGGTAACTGGAGATAGTTACTGGTAGGGTAGCCCAGATTTGGGGTTAAATTATTAGGTAAGGACGGAAAATTTTCCGGTTGTGTAGGGAGAGTATATTTAGTAATCGTAGGACGTAACACCCAGCGCGTGGGGTTTTGTTGGGAAACTGGTTGCAGTTGTACTTTGTTGGTATCTATAAAGTTACCGACAGCCAAATCCAAAACAATTCGAGTTACAGTCTCATTTAATTGGGCTACACGAATCCTTTGAATTGCTCCCACATAATTTTGTGTTGTAGGCACATAGCCTAACTTGGTATCTGGCAAATCCACCACTAAACGAGGTGGTTCGGGGAGATAGAAGTATTGGGGAGTTGTACCTGCTGAGAGGGTAAATTCTAGTCGCACAGCCTCTGGGTTAAAGCGCCAATTATTTAGTCTTGCCACTGGTGCGGCAGTACTACTGCCTGTTTGCAGGGCAATAACAGCATACAAGCCAAGCAAACGTTGACTCCATTGCAAAGATTGCCTAATTGTTAGTTCCTTGTACATTCTTACTAATAGGTAATGAGGTAATAGTTTTTCGGTTCTTCGGTTACTTTTATGGAGAATTAATAGTAAAATGCCAGTTTAATAAACTGCGTAATCGAAAATTACTAAAGTTACGAAAGCCATATCCAAGCCTTTTAATTAACTTAAGTTTATTATTAATTCCTTCTACAGTACCACTCGTAGTTCTGCCGTCAAAATAGCCGACTATTTCGCCGAACCATCTAACGATGGTACCGATACTCT
>JAKOMP010000211.1 GCA_022241785.1 Cyanocohniella sp. LLY
ACAGAATCACAGGAAAGAGGGCAGAGAATATCGAACAGGCCATCGCTGCTTATACCAAGGCTCTGGAAGTATATACCAAAAGCGCCTTTCCCCAAGATTGGGCTATGACGCAAAATAATCTGGGTGCGGCTTACCGTAACAGAATCACAGGAGARAGGGCAGAGAATATCGAACAGGCCATCGCTGCTTATACCAAGGCTCTGGAAGTATATACCAAAAGCGCCTTTCCCCAAGATTGGGCTATGACGCAAAATAATCTGGGGAATGCTTACTCTGACAGAATCACAGGAGAGAGGGCAGAGAATATCGAACAGGCCATCGCTGCTTATACCAAGGCTCTGGAAGTTAGAACCAAAAGCGCCTTTCCCCAAGATTGGGCTATGACGCAAAATAATCTGGGGAATGCTTACTCTGACAGAATCACAGGAAAGAGGGCAGAGAATATCGAACAGGCCATCGCTGCTTATACCAAGGCTCTGGAAGTATATACCAAAAGCGCCTTTCCCCAAGATTGGGCTATGACGCAAAATAATCTGGGTGCGGCTTACTCTGACAGAATCACAGGAGAGAGGGCAGAGAATATCGAACAGGCCATCGCTGCTTATACCAAGGCTCTGGAAGTTAGAACCAAAAGCGCCTTTCCCCAAAACCATGCAGAGACTTTGTTCAATATTGGCAGCTTATACCAAGATGAACAACAATTTGGTTTAGCCTACAATACTTTTTCGCAGGCAATAGAAACAGTCGAATCTCTGCGGGGAGAAATTCTTTCTGGTGAAGAAGCCAAGCGTAAACAAGCAGAAGAATGGAATAAGCTTTACAGACGCATAGTGGAAGTTTGCCTAGCATTAGAAAGAAATACCGAAGCCATCGAATATATTGAACGCAGCAAAACCCGCTATTTAGTCGAACTTTTAAGCAAAGCCACATCAACAACCCCGGCAAATATTTCTTCCCCCCTAGTTGATCACAACATTAGCTTTACAGAAATTGAAAGTTTTTTAGACAACGAAACTGCCATCATCCAATGGTATATATTTACTGATTGTTTTCGCACTTTCATCATCACCCGCGATAACCACCAGCCAATCACCTGGCATTCTGATCAAAAAGACTTAAAAAATCTAGAAAATTGGACTAATGATTACCTCCAGCATTACGGCGAAAATAAACAACGTTGGCGATATCAGCTAAATGATCAACTCACTCAACTAAATCAAATCCTCCACCTCAATCAAATAGCTGAACTCGTTCCCCCTCATTGCAAAAAGTTAATTCTCATTCCCCATCGTTATTTACACCTTGTCCCTTTCCACGCCATCCCCCTAAGCACTAACGGCTGTCCTAAACCAGAGTATTTAACTGATAAATTTCCTGGTGGTGTGAGTTATACGCCTAGTAGTCAACTATTGCGGTTTGCTCAACTTAGAGCTAAAAAATTAGATGACTCACTGTTAAATCAATTTAGTCACTTGTTTGCCATTCAAAACCCCAGTAATGATTTAGCCTTTACAGATATCGAAGTCGAAACCATTGCGACAGACTTTCAACCCCATCAAATTCTCAAACATCACCAAGCTACAAAGACAGCATTAGCACAACACCTAATTAATGAAAATTTCTGTAATTCTCAATGGTTACATCTTTCTTGCCACGGTTATTTTAATTTTCAGTTTCCTTTAAAATCAGGGTTACAGTTAGCCGATGCAATAACTAACATTCCTGAGCGTAGCAATTCATTACGTTATATCCCTATTGATGAAGAAAAAGCAATTGATTTAGATAAATGCTTAACTGGGAGCATCCCAGTTTTTTGCAAAGAAGGCGAAAATCAGTCAGGATAAGTAAGACGAGTGTATTTACTTACCGATGACCCCAGAACAAAAGCAAGCTCTTCAAGAACATATTCAGGCGATCTCTAAAATATTGTACGAAGATACGTCAAAAGAAAAGCTCACAAATCTTGCAGGAATT
>JAKOMP010000212.1 GCA_022241785.1 Cyanocohniella sp. LLY
GGGTGTCGGGTATAGGGAAAAAATCAAGAAAATTAAAAACAAGTGCGAACATTAATAAACTTCTTTGCTACGCAACGCTGACGCGGTAAGCGCAGCTATGCCCGTTAGGGCTTTACGCCACTACACCCCACACCCTACACCCCACACCCAAAAGCCTTATGAACATTGGATTTGCCGATATCTTAGTGCCATTCCACTATTAATGTGAGCGTATCTTCTCAAGTATCCATCTCGTAATCTTAAGTCGTTGCGACGGGCGGTTTGGGGCAAAGCATACAACAGATATTCGTAAGCCTCTGTGCCTGAAAGGGAAACCACATTTAAGGCAATAATTTCGGGGTCAACGGCACTGGCTAACCATTCTTCTAAATGCTGATTTTCTAGACAATTTCTCTCAATCGGATTCATATCCCCTCCAATTTTTACGCATGAAAATGGAGCGGCACTGGTACTCATGCCGCTTTGGATTTTTATTAGTGGTGCTTAAAAACTGCTCAACAAATTATCTCGATGTCACATTGATCGTGTTTAATTTGTTACCAGCAATTTTCGCTTGTTGTCAGAAAATGCTCCCGCTTTCTTGAGTGCAGCAGATGGGTTCGGGTGTGCAAAAAATTCTTCAACAGCTTTGGTCAGCCCCGCAGCAACAATTGGGTCATGACAGGCGTACACATAGATTTTTTGCTGAGTCCCTTGAACTATCCGCGTTTCTTGGCGGTCGCCCAACTGTGGGTAAAAAGTGCGAACCCAAGTTCCTAAATGCCCCCGATAGTGTGGGCCACTGAGAGGAACTTTCTTTCCCAGTTCCATTTCTGCAAAGTTGACCACACCCAGCCATTTTTCTTGAGAGCCGGTGAGGGCTTTTCGATTATGTTCTGCCAGAAGATTAGCGGCGAAGTCTTTGAAATGCTGTTCGGTGTACGGGTTGAGTCTACCTCCTGTCAATTCGGCTAAAGTCTTCATGGACTCAACCAACGTATGCAATCGCTGCTCAGGTAGGGGAAGTGCTGGTGTAGGGGGAGGGGATTCGGGTGTGATGGTTGGTACAGCTGCAACCAAATCTAAAATGATGGTTCTTACTTGGCCAGCAACCTCAGATTCCGTCAGTAGCATTGCGACTCTGAGTGTGCCTAAAGGTGAAAACACCCTAGCTTGGGATGTTCGGGATGGTAGCTCCAACTTGGAGCGAGCATCAGACAATTCTTTCCCAGTCAGTTTTTTGGTTTCGTTAGTCCGAAATTCTTGACTATTTCTTTCGTAGATATGCTTAATGCCTTGTATAGAACATTGGAAGTATTTTGCTAATTGCTCAACTGTAGCCCAGCCATCTCCCTTCCATACAGCGAATACTATTGCTTTTGCTTTGCTGAGAACTTCTTGGGCGCGTGTATTATTCAAATTGGAAATTGCAGACGTTCTCAATGAAGGAGACTCGATTAAAGCATTTTGGTTGAGTGAAAAATTCATGTTCATTTCCTTGTAGAAACTACACAGTGTGCAAACTTATGAAATTACCCGCACTAAATCCTGCTCGTTGACAAATGAAAATCGGTTCACCTTGTCTGGTGTTTGGGTTAAAACAGGTGAACTCAATTCCACAACATAAAACCAAGACCCATTGAGTAGACGAATCCCCCAAACGAGTCGCTGGTTTGTCGCATGATCATGAGAGCGAAACATCACGCGATCACCCAACATGAAAGCGGGTTTTTTCACAATTGATACACATAAAGAAGGGAATAACGACAGAAGGAAAAGAAGTCTGGGTGGTACTTAATGAGGATTACTCCTCTATAATTCCAATCTATGATTATCTACACTACCTGGAAAATAAAAATTACTCGCCAAACACCATAAAAGCTTATGCTAGAAACCTCAAGCTTTATTGGGAGTTTCTTGAATCAAGCGGAATTGATTGGACTCAGATAACAATGGGAGCATCTCATTTTTTGAAGTAGCTC
>JAKOMP010000033.1 GCA_022241785.1 Cyanocohniella sp. LLY
TTTTGCCATGAAGTCTCGTTTGCGATTGCCCGTCAGTTTCTGCGCTGCATCTTTAAAGGTAGATTTGATGGTGTCGGTCAACATGAAAAGCGGCATTCCCATTCTAGATATTTAGTGCAGGCGCTGGTAGATCCGCGCTTCCTATCTTCTAGAATGGCTGGTACTTTATTTTTTCGCAAGTCCCTTACCAGTCGCTATGTCCTGTCCAATGGCGAAGAACTCAGCGAAGCACAGCAAGAAGAACTACTGCAAAACCTGAACGCCGCCCTCGCTGAAGACACTTTCTTCATATCACGAAACGCAAAAGCTAAACAGGAAATGTATGAAACCCTGATAATCTCCGCCAGCTTGCCGTTAGTGCTGTACACACAAGGACAAGAGACAGGAGACTCCAGCCTCATCAAGCAGGCCAAAGAGATGGCCTAAGAGACACTAGAAAACCTAACTTTATGATTATCCCCATTAGCAGGCAAGATGCCTGCTCTACAAAGAATTTGGGGATAAAACTAACTGGGAAAAGTAATAAGGATTGTAGGGTGGGTGTCCTCGCCCGCCCTTGTGTAGCTTATTCATCTAAAGTGCGCTGTAATTCACATTAAACGTGATTTACCTACAAACTACTAATTGCTTCTACAAATCGCTGAGAGATAAATGGTAAAATTTCTCGGCTTTTGGCGTTGGCTTTACCTTCAGTAAATACTACTAAAATGTAAGGACGCTGATCCGGTAATTCAATATACGCGGCATCATGACGCACTTGACTTGTCCAACCTGCTTTTGACCAAAGTTGAGCATCTTGGGGAAGTCCACCACCAAAGAAACCTGTAACTTGATCTTCTTCTACATCTGTGGGTAAATCATCAGGATTGATACTGCGTTTGAGTAACGTCATCATGGCTTGCGATCGCCCACTAGAAACTGCCACTCCACCAACGATACTATGCAGTAATCTCGCGATGGCATTGGTGGTGACCATGTTGCGATTTTCTAACATTTCTCCATAAAATGCCCGTTCCCGCCCATAAGGGCCATCACCCCAAGTTTTTTGACAGACGTTAATTGTCTGCATTTCTTCCCAGCCCAAAGTTTGGTAATAGCGGTTAACAATGTGACGCTGATATTTCCAGGTTTCAAAGGGCCCGGTGGGTAACTCTGGCCCCGAAGTCGTGCCACTAAGAATATCGACAATTAAACTGGTAGCATCATTGCTAGAATCAACAATCATATCCCGCAAGGCTCGTGTCAATTCCTGAGAATTGTTGCTCATGCCTTTTTCTAGCCATTCGTTGACTGCTACCAAATAAAATAGTTTAACTACACTTGCAGGATAAATTCGTTCAACGCCACGATACGTAAAACCACGTACGGTATGGTTCCAAAAAGCATCAGGTGTCAACGCACCACCAGTGTTTACTGGTACTGGCGGATCATAAACAATCCAAGTTAAAGCGACTTGGTTACGGGCTAAGGTGGGAAATGTTGCCCACGTGGCCTCTAAAATGCCATTACCAAGGTTTTCGAGTTGTTCGTCTTTTTGAAAGAAAATCATTGCAGAATGCTCTCTAATCCAGAATCCCAAATCCTAAATTGGACATCGGCAGAATACCACTGTATCGCTGACCTGAATTTATATGATTCTCCTGAATGTACGCGTTTGGCAACTCAAGCTGCTGCTGGGCGACATTTGCGGATCACATCAAATCATCAGGAATCGGCGGTTGAGGTGTGTTTGTGTGAGGATGATTATCCAGGGTGGGTATCTTTTGTTGATTTGGGTATCTTACAACCTGCTACTGTACTTTATCAGGCTAAATCATTTTCTGAGTCTGAGATTAAAAAAGGCATCCCAGATGTGATTGCTTTTACCCAAAGGGCGATGCAACAGTCTAATTATTACCTTTGGGGTGGTACGGTGGGGCCAAATTACGACTGTTCGGGGTTAATGCAAGCAGCGTTTGTTTCAATGGGTGTTTGGTTACCCAGGGATGCTTATCAGCAAGAAGCTTTTACCCAGAAAATTACTATGGCTGAATTAGCACCAGGCGATTTGGTATTTTTTGGCACTCCTCAAAAAGCTACTCATGTGGGGCTATATTTGGGTGATAATTCTTACATCCATAGTTCTGGAAAAGAACAAGGACGTAATGGCATAGGCATTGATATTCTCTCGGAACAGGGAGATGGTGTGAGTAAGTCATACTATCAGCAGCTGCGAGGTGCTGGTAGGGTTTTGCAGAGTTATCAACCACAGAGACGCTGTTCGCGCAGCGTCTCTTAGAGAGGACACAGAGGAATATGAGGGGTGGAGTAATTTCCGGGAAGTTGAATGAGGATAATGGGGCAATTTCGGTGATTGTCCCGGATGTTTCGGTGGTGGTACCGGTGCGTGATGAGGTGGAAAGTTTACCACTTTTGTTGGAGGCGATCGCTTCTAGTGTTGGTGGTAATTTTAGTTATGAAATCATTTGTGTGGATGATGGTTCTACCGATGGTTCGGCCGAGTATCTTAAGGAACAGGCGCAAATTCGTCCTGATTTAAAGGCGGTGCTGTTGCGGCGGAATTACGGTCAAACTGCGGCGATGTCGGCTGGGTTTAATTATGCCATTGGTCAGGCGATCGTTACTTTGGATGCTGACTTACAAAATGACCCGGCTGATATTCCCATGTTATTGGCTAAGTTGGCAGAGGGTTACGATTTGGTCAGTGGTTGGCGACATAAACGTCAAGACGCTGTGGTGTCGCGGTTAATTCCTTCTAAAGTTGCCAATTGGTTGATTGGGAAGGTGACTGAGGTAAAGCTGCATGATTACGGTTGTTCTCTCAAGGCTTATCGGGCGGAAGTTGTGGCGGATATGAATCTCTATGGAGAACTGCACCGCTTTTTACCAGCTTTGGCTTTCATTGAAGGGGCGAGAATCACCGAAGTTCCTGTGCGTCACCATGCACGGCGGTTTGGTCGCAGTAAGTATGGCATTTGGCGGACGTTCCGCGTGATGATGGATTTGTTAACTATTTACTTTATGAAGAAGTTCCTCACCCGCCCAATGCACGTTTTTGGGTTGTTGGGTTTAGGTTCCATAGTTACAGGTACATTGATTGGTATTTACTTGACTTTTCTCAAGTTAGCTTTGGGTGAAACCATCGGTAATCGTCCGTTGTTGATTTTGGCGGTTCTACTGTTAGTGACCGGCGTACAGTTGTTTTGCTTTGGTTTATTGGCTGAATTACTGATGCGTACTTACCATGAATCTCAAGGCCGCCCCATCTATCGGGTGCGGGAAGTAGTAGCGCAAAATGTTAAGTAACGTAACAATGTGAGAAATACATCCACAATAAACTGATATCTGTTTTGAAAGTTCTTCACACATTAGACGCTGAATTGCGACGTAACCTGCTGGTATTATTTACGGCAGGTTTATTATTCTGGTCTAGTATTGCCTCGTTATTGCCCACCTTACCTTTGTACATTGAGGAGATCGGCGCTACCAGTCAACAAATTGGTATTGTCATGGGCAGTTTTGCTGTTGGGATGTTGCTGTTTCGCCCTTGGTGTAGCAATTTAGCAGACAGACGGGGGCGAAAAATTGTCCTCCTAATTGGGATGGCAGCCGTAGCGATCGCACCTCTGGGTTATTTGCTAGCGACATCGCTGGTACCATTAATGGTGTTGCGTGCCTTTCATGGGCTGAGTATTGCGGCTTTTGGTACAGCTTTTATGGCATTGGTGGGAGATTTAGCCCCAGTGCAAAATCGCGGTGAAGTCATTGGCTACATGAGTTTAGTTAATCCTTTGGGTGTGGCTATTGGGCCAGCCTTGGGGGGATATGTACAAGCTGGGGCTGGTTACACTCCTTTATTTCTCTTATCGGCGGCTTTGGGTTTTGCCGGTTTATTATGTATAGTGCCTATTGTTAATCCCACTGTGCATGAGATATCAGAGACTGGCAAATCTGAAAATCAATTTTGGCAACTACTATTTACGCCCCGTGTGCGGATTCCTGCTGTGGTCATGTTGTTGATTGGTGTGGTTTTAGGGACTTTGCATACCTTTGTGCCGTTATTTATCAAATCCACTAATGTCGATTTAAATCCAGGGTTATTTTACACAGTAGCTGCGATCGCTAGTTTTAATGTCAGGTTATTTATCGGTCGGGCTTCTGATGTCTATGGACGGGGTTTGTTTATTACTCTGAGCTTGATTGCCTACACTTTAGCAATGGTAGGGATATGGCAAGCCAACAGCGTTGCTGTGTTCTTAATATCAGCCTTTATTCAAGGCGCTGCTTCCGGGACAGCAATTCCTATGATGGCAGTTATGATGACAGACCGCGCCCGACCCCACGAACGCGGGCGGATTTTCGGCGTTTCTTTGGTAGGCTTGGATATTGGCATTGCCATCGCTGGGCCGATTCTCGGTTCCGTGGCCGCCCAAGTAGGTTATCGCAATATGTTTGCTTCTAGTGCTGGCTTAACTTTTCTGGCATTAATCATTTTTCTGACCTTATCCAGTCATGACCTCCGCCATTCCCTGGACTTTGCTTTAGGCCGTGCTGAAGATTCCTATTCGTTCGACAATAGTAACTAAACTTCGTTCATGGTGAAAAGTGGAGTTTTTGTCATTGCGACCTCAAGCAGCAATCTCATCATCTGGACGGCAAACTACAGTTCTCAAAGTAGACAAGATTTAAGCAAAAAAGAAGGCAGAATAGAACATTTTCTACCTTGCCTTCTTCTTCAACGGGCGAGGAGGGATTCGAACCCCCGACACCGTGGTCCGTAGCCACGTGCTCTAGTCCACTGAGCTACACGCCCTTGACCCTTACAAGAAAATTATCTTAGCACGGACTCACAAAATAATGCAAGACAATTTTTTATTTAATTCTACTGACTTAACTCACTTAGATAATCAAGGCGAAGCCCAAATGGTGGATGTGTCTGGTAAAGCGCCCACTGTCCGTCAGGCGATCGCTGCTGCTAAAGTGAGAATGCTGCCTGCAACCTTTGCAGCTATTCAAGCCGGCAATGCTCCCAAAGGCGATGTTTTGGCAACTGCGAGGATAGCGGGAATTATGGCAGCCAAACAAACAGCTAATTTAATTCCTTTGTGTCATCCTTTGCCACTACAAAAAATTACAGTTGAAGTGACACCAGATCCGCAACTTCCCGGTTATGAGATTCATGCCACAGTCAAAACCAAAGCGGAAACAGGTGTAGAAATGGAAGCTTTAACTGCCGTTTCTGTTGCAGCTTTGACGCTATACGATATGGCAAAAGCATTAGAAAAGTCCATTAAAATTGAATCGATTCAATTAATTAGTAAAACTGGCGGAAAATCAGGAGACTATTTGCCGCCAGAAGCATAAACTAGACAATATTCCCTATAGCTTTGTTCAGATCTGTGGGGTTATCGTACTCCTTATTTTCGGGTAATTGCTCTAAAATTGAGAGTAATTCGCGGTCAGCCCCTTGTTTTTTAGCGTGCTTAATTAGGGTTTGCTTATCAGCAGGATAATCAACCCCTTTCAAGTGCTTTTGGATTTCCACTGGGTTAGCTTTAGCCATCTTGATCCACCTCTAACGGTTGGTTATTTACATATTCACTAGTGGATTCATTAACTCCCTCTATCAAAAAGATGAATCATTTTTAACAGAAGGAAATTGAAAGGTCACCCAATTGGTTGATGAAGCAATATTTTTCATTTAGTAGCTTTTTTTTGCTAGATTGGCGTTGGTTAATAAATTTCAGATATTCTAGTTTGCAGGAGAACAAACATCAATTTAGATTTTATTGGCTTGCAAGTTACGTAATTTTTAGTGAGTTGTCACCATAGGCCCCCAAAAACCTTAAAATAAGTAAATACACAGCTTGTGGCTGTGTTGCTACTGTGTTCAAGTCCGTAAAAAATCCTTATGCCTCCTCGTTGGCCTCGCAAACCCGATCGCAAAGACCCAGATTTCCGCAAGTTAGACGACCGGATGAATTTTGCTGTGCATGTAGCAGCTGCTTCGGCAATTAATTCCGGTTTATGGTTTGTCCATACCTTGAAAGCAACTACCTGGGAGTGGCTACCTTGGTTGACGGCCAGTTGGGCAGTAGTCTTGTTGGTGCATCTGATTTATATTAGTGCGATCGCTAACTACTCTGAAACTCCACCAAAATCCACCTGAAGATGGACTGTTGCGGCTGGGGCGTTGTAACCTGTGGTAGTAGAATCCAATTGAATAATTGCGCGATAATGCTAAATATCTTGAGAGTTCTCACTATTTAGTTGATATAAGGTGATTTTTATGGCTATGACTAATACCACAGAATTACTGGAAGCCCTAGCATCGGAAATTGGCGAAGGCGTTTATATGGATATTGCTAAATGGCATTTACACTTATCTGATGCCAAACTGCATACTGTTGTTGCGGAAAAACTATATCCCTTAATTACGGCTAATACAGTTAATGAAGACCGAGTTATAGCAGTTTTACAATCCATCCCCGTGAAAATTGGCGGTGGTAGAGGAGAACTCCCCTTAATCGATTTACTCCCACTGCAATGTCAAGTAAATTTAGTAGATATTTTAGAGAAATACCAACGAGAAATGTAATTTTTGGGCTTTGATTGTCCATAATTTGCTATTTAAGCAATCCTCTTTCAGGAGGTGAGGGACATGAATACATCTAGTTTTCATGATGAGTATTCTTTGGCAGAAACAGCAGAAGAACTTGGAAAAAAGGCTTTAAAGTTGGGTTTGATACCTAGTTTTCTGGTGCGTCATTTTCCTGATAGTAGGCAATACTACATTCCTAACGAACAAGAATCTGAACCGCTAACACCAGAACAAGCATATCTGCGGTTTAAGAAACTAGTCGAACAATCTAATTCAGTTAATATTTAAGAGCTAATACGTAGGCAAGTTATTGTGTAATTTGCGGAATTTTTTGGTGTAAACTTAGTGAGGCTAATTATATGTTTTTACAAATTAAAGACAGTGGTGATCTCGTCAAAATTCTGGATCTTCAAGAATTAATTGACCCTAATAATCATATTGTCCATGCACAAGAGCAAGAAGGAGAAGAAGAACAAGAACCTGATTCCTTTAAAAAGGAAAATTTAGTTTTTCCTTCGGGAGAAAGTTTACCCCGCTGTTGGTGGGATGCTGATTATAGACATGCTAAAAACTAGTAATTTTTTCATCTCTAAAGGCTAGGGGCTAATGTTTTTACTCATAACTTAGCCTTTTAAATTTTTGTAGTGGACTGACATGCATAAAGCAGTGTATTAATTTAGATGCAAGCAACCGCCGATTATGGGGACATTTGCTAATGCACAAAATTAGCTATGTCAGTCCAGTATGTTCTCCAGTCCACATTTCTCTCTGTACAGGTAATACTTTGGGTGATGAAAACTTGCTCCTTAATGCAAATTACAATATTCAGGAGCGATACAATTCATACTTTAATAGTCATTATCAGCCACACAAATCCCTTTACATTTAATACCGTTTGTAGCGGTGCGCTGACAATGAGAGCATAGAACTTTTTCGTTTTCTGTTTGTTTATTAGTGCTTCCCTGTAATTTATCTTTTTCAGCCTGGATTTTGACAGTCATAAGAATAGAGAATCTTTTGCTGTTTACATTTTACAAGTCACAATCTCATACTGCCATTGCACACGTGACATACGTCTAACTCACCGATACAACCCGACAATTGCAGCAAAACCTGTGGTTCGCGGCGTGACAAGAGAGGGTTACTTCGGCGGTTTTTTGTGTTGTGAAATCGAGAGGGTATAGTTATGCTGCTGTTGCAATAAATTACCCACATGTAGTGAATATTCTCCTTCCTGCCAATAACCAGATAATTCCGGTTTACTACCAGAGTAATCATCGGCTAACACACAGAAACGTCCTCCAGGCCCATTAATTAGCAGTGTTGGCTGTCCAGGACCGTCAACTGTTAATCGTAAGTAAGGCTGTGGCTTGGTTAACTCAATGATGTGATTAGGTTCTTGAGCAATGTTGCCACAACTACTAGAAACTGTCCCACCAGATGTGCCATTTAAAACTAGTGGATCTGAAGGTAACTTGGGATTAATTTGGAGCCGTGGGACTTTGGCCAAATTAGCCTCAGTAAGTGCCAAAGTCATTGCCAAAGCCATAGGAACAACCGTAAGTAGCCTTAGCTTATTCATAATTATTTATGCTCCTGACTATTTTGAAAGCAATATATAAATAAATAGTCTGATATAAAAGACGATAACAATTTGCCTATGTTCCTCAGTAATTAGTCATTGGGGACTAGAGGCTAGGAAGTTTTTCCGCTTATCCCCAGAGGGGCCCCGAGTTCCCCATCTCCCAACCTCCCCCAACCGGATTTGGTAGATTTATTGATGAACTAATGTTTTAGTATGAAGGATAAAAAAATGAATCCTCAACCCGAAGAAGACTTGCAACGTCGCCTGCAAAACTTAGAGTCAGAAATCAACTCTAAATCCTTAAACGTGGGTCAACAACCAGAAAAAACCCAAACATCGCAGTCTGATTTTCTCAATGTTAAATCGCATTTCGTAAAACTGCGGCTTTGGTTTACTAACTTGTCTGGCACAACCAAACTGATAGTGGCTGGAGTGGGGGCGCTATTGGGCCTAGCGATGCTACAAACAGTGCTGAAACTAGTTACTTCTGTAGTTAGTCTGGCACTAATAGGTTTCTTAGTGTATCTTGGATACAAATTTTTTGTATCTGGTAACTTTCAAAATAAGCAATAGTCTATTTTAACTGTGCCGAGAGCAAGGTAAAAATAAATACAAAGGAATTATGCAATGGCGACCCCAATTGTGAGGAGAAAGACTAGTCAATCTAGCCAGCCAAAAGAACCGGAAACAGCCCATTCATTGCCCTTAAATACCAGGCGTCTTGCTGCTTGGGCAACAGAAATTACACTGGTGGTGGTCAGTGGGTTAGTTCCCTTTGGACTAGGTGTATATGCCAATTCCAGAAGCGATGTCAATCGAGTGCCGCTGCATCCAGTGCTAGTAGTCACAGAAAGAGCGATCGCCCGACCTTTAGCATTACCTGTGACTCACAGCATTCGCAACGTCGCCGCCCCGACGAATTTTTTGTGGCTCATCGCTTTATTAGCACCTGTAACGCTTTCATGGTGGCAATTATACTTATTAGCTAAATCAGGGAGTACTATTCCCAAGCGCAAGTTTGGTGTCCGAGTGGTCAACGAGCAAGGCCAGTCTCCCGGTTTAGCTGCTGCTGTGGCGCGGGAAGGAATTGGTCGCTGGACTGTACCTGTTTCCATTGCCTACATTCTTTGGCGCTACAGCTTTGCTTTTCCCAATTTAGGACTATTCACATTTTTGGCTGTCTTGATGGTTTTGGGGGAAGGAATAGCTTTGCCATCACGTCGGGGTCGTCGCGCACTCCATGATTGGTTGGCAGGTACTTATACTATAGATGCCAGTCAGGCTTTACCATCGCCAACTACAGCTAATGCTGAGGGTGAACAGCAGCCAGAGCAATTAAACCCAGTATCTATGGCCATGCTCACAGGGGAAACTACAAATACCCCGAACCTGTGGCGACGAATGCGGCAAAATCCCAGCCTGACGCTGTTTGCTGTAGCTCTGAGCAGTATGATTGCTGTGCTGGGGACTTTGGTTGCTACCCAAGTTTATATCCAAACACAGCAGACCCGCCGAGAAGTCAAGCAAATTAATAGCCAAAAGTTTCTCGCATTCGTAGAAAAATTAAGTCCCAGTTCTGGCGCTACCACCGAGGAACGTCAAGGTTTAATTCTGGCTATGGGTAGTCTCAATGACACCCAATCCATCCAATTTCTGACGGATCTTCTGGTTAAAGAAACTAACCCCATCCTCATCAATACAATTCAACAAGCGTTAACAAGTGTCGGCCCCAAAGCCATCCCCGAATTAAACAACAAAAATCAGTTTTTAGCAGGTGAACTAGATTCTGTGGGTAGCAATCCATCCCCAGAGAGGGAATTGCGACAACAGCGATTACACATGAACCAGCAGACAATTAACAAAATTCTCAGCGTTCACAGTGGTCAAACCGCAGGACTGGATCTCAGTCGCATCCAATTAGGTCAAAGTGGTACCCCAGGGACTTCCTTTTTTAACTTGGTTTTAGACAACGTTGATTTGTCGGGAGTTAACTTCAAGTCAGCCAACCTTAACCAAGCCAGCTTTAAGAACAGTCGCTTCCGGGGTGCTGGTGCAGATGGACGGTGGGATACCTATGATGATGAAATAGCTGATTTGAGCCAAGCTCAAATGAAACAAGCCAACTTTACTGATGCTAATCTCAGTCGAGTCGTCATGAATCGGAGCGATTTAAGCCGCGCTACCCTCAATAGGGCCAACTTATCCCATGCGCGACTAATTGGCACCGATCTCAGCAGCACCCAGCTAGTAGGGGCTGATTTTCGGAGTGCAGTTTTAGAAAATGCCAGCTTAACTGGCGCTGATTTAGGTGATGCAAAATTCAACGAAGCGAATTTGTCCGCTGCTCGTTTAACTCGGGCGATCGCCATCGGTACACAATTATCTTATGCCAATTTAACTAGTACTGATTGGCGAGGAGCCGATTTATCTGGAGCTTACTTAGATAGGGCAAATCTTAGTAATGCCAACCTGAGTGCAACTCGTTTAACTGGCGCTGTATTACGCTCCGCGAGATTGGAAAATAGCAACTTACAAAATGCTGACCTGAGTTTTGTTGATTTACGCGGGGCCAATGTCGCAGGTGCTGATTTTCAAGGAGCAATTATTGCTCCTGCTAGACAAAACCCAGAAGATCAATTTGTGCAAATGCCAGAGATCGGCTCAATATCTGCTGTTGTCAGAGGAGTTGATTTTTCTCAAGCCAAAAATTTAGATACTAGGCAATTAGCTTACATCTGTACTCAAGGCGGGATTCATCCCCGTTGTCCGTAGAGTAGGGGCTAGAGGCTAGAGGCTAGAGGCTAGAGTAATGGGGATTGCTGTCCCTGCTTCTTCCCCTCTACAGCCCTTCAATAATTTCCTTGCCATTACCCATTACTTATTTATCAGTAATAGCGATAATATAAGTATTCAAACGAACCGTTAACTTCAAGATGGTGTGAGGCGTGTGGCAATGAAACATATTCTATGTTTGGTTTCGTTTTTGACAGCTGGCTCAGTCTTGAGTTTGGCTATGAACTTTCAACCAGCACAGGCTCAAGTCGCTTACGGTAGCTATGTTGGTGTCGGGCCAACTGTTGGTCTTACTGATGGGGTTCAAGTCGGTGGAGTTGTAGCGGCTCGTTATAAGCTTTTAGAATCTCCTCTCTCTTTCCGCGCTCAAGCTTTGGTTGGCAGAAATACAGCTATTGTACCCACGGTTTCTTACGATGTCCCGATAAATTGGCAAACTGATGCTTACTTGGGCGCTGGTTTAGTTTTGGCTGGTGGTGATAGAGATAATTCTTCTCCGGTGGGAAATAAAATCAGTTTTGCTTTACAACCAGGTATCGATTACATTGTCCCCAATAGTAATACTGTGATTTTTGGTAACGCCATTATTGCTTTTGATGCCTATCGTGGAGGTGGTGGCGGTGCCGCTATTTCTGTACAAGGCGGTGTGGGTTATAGATTTTGAGAATTTAAAGCATGTAAGTTTATCAGGACTTACGTAACCAACCACGTATTTTCGTCATTGCGACCGTAGGGAAGCAATCTCAAAGCCTTTATTTTCATGACGAGTGCGTAAGTCCTATTTATTTTTAATAGCCTAGAAACTGAAAGAATATTTCTTTTTAGGGGCTAATTTTTACAACTTAAAATTACAGCTTCTCAAACTAGGAGTTAGATATTTCTTGAGCAGACGACCGAGAATTTCAATTCCTTGTTCGATATTTTTTGGTGTTTGGGAAAATTTCAACCGCATCGCTGGATAGCTTCGTCCTGGAAAAAATACTGCTCCATTGGCAATTAGGATATTGTGAGCTATCGATTTTATGCAAAAATAATGATAATCAATATCATTCAGCATTGAGTATGACCTCTATAAATCCTTCAGTTGCAACCGATATCCTGCGTTACCGCCCTCGTCGTCTACGCCGGACAGAAACTTTACGGCGCATGGTGCGGGAAACAATTCTCAGTGTCAACGACTTGATTTATCCGATGTTTGTCACTGAAGGTGAGGGTAAAAAAGTTGAAATTGCTTCTATGCCTGATTGCTATCGCTATTCCCTCGATTTATTGTTAAACGAAGTTCAGCAAGTTGCGGATTTAGGAATTAAGGCGATCGCTCTGTTTCCGGTAATTCCCGAACAACTCAAAAATGATCATGCTACAGAAAGCTACAACCCAGATGGTTTAGTCCAGCGGACTGTCAAAGCTATTAAAAAATCAGTTCCAGACATGATTGTCATGACTGATGTGGCGCTTGATCCCTTCACTACTCATGGTCACGATGGTTTAATCGATGATAAGGGTACTATTTTGAATGATCCCACCGTGGAAGTGTTGGTGAAAATGGCTATGTCCCAAGCAGCGGCTGGGGCAAATTTCGTCGCACCTTCCGACATGATGGATGGCAGAGTCGGCGCTATTCGTCGAGCGTTGGATGCAGAAGGCTATGTTGATGTGGGAATTTTGGCATACTCTGCTAAATACGCTTCTGCTTATTATGGCCCGTTCCGCGATGCCTTAGATTCGGCTCCGAAATTTGGTGATAAAAAGACTTACCAAATGGATGCGGCTAATGCCAAAGAAGCTTTAAAAGAAGTGGAATTAGATATTGCTGAGGGAGCAGATATTGTCATGGTAAAACCTGCTTTAGCTTACCTCGATATCATTTATCAAGTCCGCAACGCCACACACCTACCTGTGGCAGCCTATAACGTTAGTGGTGAATATGCCATGATTAAAGCCGCTGCACGCATGGGTTGGATTGATGAAAAAAAGATAATTTTGGAAACTTTAACTAGTATGAAAAGAGCGGGTGCAGATTTAATTTTGACTTACTTTGCCAAAGATGTGGCTTTAATTTTGGCTTAAGTAATTTTATTTTTTACTAGTTTTTAATACTACGAAAAATATCGCCTGTACTGAGAGCGCTGTTGGTATTAGTGTTAAGATAGATAACAGATTCGGTTCTAGTGGGGGTCAGCTACTAGAGGTAAAGGGGAAAGATCGGTGTAAATCCGGCACTGTCCCGCAACTGTGAAGGTAAAGCAAAAGATCAAACATCTTTTGAGTTTCCCAGTCAGAACGCCCGCCGAAGTAAGTATACTGATAAATTCTACACATCTGCGAGGTACAGATGACTGCTGCTCATACTGCCAATACTAATTCTTTGGGTGTAGCCACCCATACTTTATTTGTTTGCAAAACCTGCGCTAGCGTTTGGGAAAATGGAAAACGTCTAGGTGAAAGCGGGGGTGAAAAATTACTCAAGAATCTTCAAGATTTAGCACAAAATTGGGAATTACGAGATAAATTCCCCATTCAAGAAGTTGAATGTATGAGTGCTTGTAATCGTTCTTGTGTTGTCGCCTTTGCTAGTAATGGCAAATTAACATATTTATTTGGTGATTTAGCCGTTGATGGCAGTGCATCTGCTGTATTAGACTGTGCCAGTCAATATTACGCTAAACCTGATGGTTTATTACCTTGGTCAGAAAGACCAGAACCACTGAAGAAAGGAATTTTAGCGAAAATTCCCCCATTCTAGATAATAGAAAACTGTACCCAGAAAAACAACCCCAGAGAAAACTATGGTAATGCGTGTTTTAATTCTGGGTGGAACCAGTGATGCTACAGAATTAGCTGCTAAAGTAGCGACGATGCCAGGAATTGAGGCAATTACTTCTTTAGCTGGTCGTACCCGTGAACCATCAGTTCCCTTGGGTGATTGGCGAATTGGGGGTTTTGGTGGTGTAGCTGGACTAGCTAAGTATCTCCGGCAAATGAAAATTGATTTGTTGATTGATGCTACCCACCCCTTTGCTAATCAAATTGCTTGGAATGCAGCAGAAGCCGCCACAGAAGCTAATGTACCCCGGTTGAAATTGATTCGCCAACCTTGGGAAAAGGTAAGTGGCGATCGCTGGATCGAAGTGGAAGATATTCAAGCCGCAGCCGCAGCTTTAGTAAATCAGGCAAACCGGGTATTTTTAACTATTGGTAGGCAAGAAATTCCGGCTTTTACTCACCTGCAAGAAATTTGGTTTGTGATGCGAATGATTGACCCTCCGCAAGCAAATGCCTTAGTACCACCGGGGATAATTTTGTGCGATCGCGGGCCTTTTTACTTGCATAATGAGCGGGAAATTTTGATTCACCACAACATTGATACTATCGTTAGCAAAAATAGCGGTGGTGATGCTACCTATGCCAAAATTGTGGCAGCACGGGAATTGGGACTCAAAGTAGTCATGGTAAATCGTCCTGTGACACCTCCAGGAGAGCAAGTTACGGATGTTGATGATGTTCTAGTATGGCTTTCTCAGAAGTTACAGGAATCCGGTGGGACTACCCAAACCAATCAGATGCTATCAAACTGGGATTAGCTACTTCTGGAATATGCCGATTAACCTCCTCTTTTCAATAAACAAAGCAAGTAATATAACTTATCCGAAAAAGCTAATTTAAATTGAAATTACTTCACTTATTTAAACTCTAGCAAACCTAAATCTATCGCCCTTTGCCATGCTGCTTCAAAATCAATTCCTTGTTTGTTAGCAATATATAAAAATACGATAGCTGCTGACCGAATGGCATTATCACAATGTATAAGCATGGGTTTCGGCAGTTCTTTAATTATCTGAAATATCTCAAAGGCAGCTTGATGGGTAATTTCTTCAACTTTTGTCGGATAATTAATATATGTTAATCCGAAAAATTCCATTTTTTCTTGTTCATGATCGAGTAAGTCTGTTTCATCTGGCGAACGAAGATTAATTACAGACTTATAACCATCATCAGCAATTAATTGGAATTGTTGTGGTGTAATTTGGCCCGCGATCGCTAACTCATGATTAATCTTCCTGACTACAGTCATTGTACTAACCTTTTCAGTAATAGATAAAGTCGCCAATTCACTGAAAATCCAGCACATGTGAATTATTACCCAACTAACAAAGACCTTTTAATGGTGCTTTTTATCAGATGGATCTCCCTCAAAAGGTTGTACTCCTGTTTCTGGATAATCATCATCTCTAGGGCTAAAAATTTTATTAACTGCTTCTGAGATGTAATTAATTAACTGCTGAAAAATATTTATTATTGATTGCATTTTTTGCAGTGCTATTCTAGGAATAGACATAAAATGGTTTACTTAAAAGCACCTAGCCCGGGCGATTATAAAGATGCCTCCGGCACGCTACGCGGTAAGCGGAGCTATGCCCTTTAGGGCTTTACGCGGCTATACAAACTAAGTCCGCGGCTCGACTGACTTGTACTGAGCCTTGTCGAAGTAGCTTCGCCGAACGTCCTGGGCGGAAAGCACGGAAAATCAAGGTTTTACCTGTGTAGTAGCCGTGACTTCCAGTCGCCTGGTGCAAGATGTAAGTTAAATGTACGACAAGAATTTGAGGAACTTGTGAAGAAATGATCTAATTTGCAGATTTATAGCGCTATTAATGGGCAATGTTTTGCTGAGTAACATCACTCAACTGAGCTTGCAGATCTGCCCACTTGATATTTGCTAGGTTGGGCAAAACAATATGAGCTGCACCTATGCGCTCAGTGGGGCCTAAACCTACTGTCCACATACTAGCCGCTAACGCAGCTTCAACACCAGCGGCGGCATCTTCAATCACCATACATTGCTCTGGGGGCAGTTTTAGCTGCTTGGCAGCATACAGAAATAAATCGGGTGCTGGCTTAGGTTGCTTGACACTATAACCATCTGCGATCGCATCTACTAAATCAATAATCTCCAATCGCTCTAAAACCATGTGGGCATTTTTACTGGCCGAACCAATAGCCGTCTTAATTCCACTTTGCCGCAGTTCCTTTAATAAAGCGATCGCACCTGGTAATAAATCCTGGGGTGTGATGTTTTGAATCATTTCTACGTAGTAGCGGTTTTTACGCTCTAACATTTCCTGAATTTCGGCTTCTGAGTATTCTATATCTTTAATGATCAGCATCAAGGAAGCCCGGCGAGATATGCCTCGCAACGGTTCATTAGCTTCCCGATTAAAAGGTAGACCTTCTTCATCTGCGAGCTTTTGCCAGGCTAGATAATGGTATTCTGCTGTATCAGTTAATACTCCATCTAGATCAAAAATCACTCCCCGGATATTGGGGGATATTTGTTGGGGACGTAAATCAAATTCGTGCCATTTACCGCGCCAGTGCAGTTTAAACTTGAGGCGTGTCCAACCTGGAGGTAGATGGGGGTTGGCTATGGGGCCGTTATCTGTGAACTGGATACCACCAAACCCCAAAATTACCGCCTGCCAAATGCCACCAGCACTAGCGCCATGAATACCATCGGCAGTGTTACCGCGAGTATCTTCGAGATCCACCATAGCGGCTTGCATAAATCTTTCATAGGCTCTTGCTGATTTACCCAAATCTGAGGCAAGAATGGCATGAATTGCTGGCCCCAAAGATGAACCGTAAGTAATATCAGTGCGGGGTGCATAGTAATCCCAATTAGCCTGTAATGCTTTTTGATTGTAAGGAAAATCTGCTGATTCTCGCATTAAATATAACAGCATCAATACATCTGGCTGTTTGAGAACCTGCCGTTTATTGGCGCCTTCAATACCCAAGATAGCTTGCATCGATTTTTGGCGAGGTTCGTAATCTGCCAAGTTAATATCTTCTAACTGAAAAAATCCTTCAAACTGCTCAATTAATCCGGTTGATGGGTCGTAGGGAATCCAGATTTTATTGATGATATCTTGCCAGTGCGATCGCACTTCGGTATTAAGTTGTAGTTTTTCCGCTAATTGTGTGGTTCGTTCTGGGAAGGTGTGACTTAACCAATCATCAACTATCAGGGCTTTTTCTAAATGCCATTGCACTATGCGGTTAGTAAAGGTGTTGTTGTGGACAAACTCATGATATTCATCTGCGCCAATTACCCCACGAATTTCATAACGGTCTTGTTGCGAGTTGAACTCTACTCGGCTAGCCCAGAATACCGCAGTATCTAAAATAATCTCTGCACCATAATCACGCATCCACTCATCATCACCAGTAGCTTCCCAGTAGTACCAAACAGCATAGGCAATATCTGCACTAATGTGAATTTCGTGATCACGACACCATATCCGTATGTCTTCACCATAAAAATCATTAGGAAGCGCCCAACGTGGCGTAACTTCATCGCCTGTAACTGCACTTTCCCAGGCAAACATTGCCCCCTGATAACCATAGTGAGATGCTTTGCGTCTAGCTCCATCTAAGGTATGGTAGCGGTAACTCAGCAAATTGCGAGCTAAAGCCGGTTGGGTAAAAGTAAAAAAGGGCAGAATAAAAATTTCTGTATCCCAAAAAACATGACCGCGATAACCAAAACCCGAAAGAGTTTTAGCGGGAATGCTCACCTTCTCATCATGTCTAGAGGCCGCAATTAGTAATTGAAAAAGATTGTAACGGACAGCAAAAGCAGCTGTCATATCTCCCTCAATTACAATGTCACTATTTTCCCACGCCTCATCCCAAGCCTGTTTATGGGCATGAAGTAGAGTCTTATAGTCAAGTAGGTGGGCGAGTTTTTCCTTAGCTGCTAATACTGGTGTCTCAACATCCTGTGAAGTAAAAACTGTTACCCACTTTTCCACCGTCACAGTTTGTTGGGCTGTCGCCAAAAAAGTTGCACTCAAGGTAGGGTAGCCGGGTACAGTACTGACTTGCAGAGAAGAATCAACCCCCACAATTGTCATTTTAGCTCCCATACCAATATCTATATGAGAACCACGAGTGCGGCTGTGCAGCCAAATTCCTTGGTCGGTTTTACCTTGGTCTAGATCTTCCCAGTGATTAAAACCCTGATTTTCTGGGTAGCCATTAATACTAGCCTGTACTTCAATTAAGCCATCAAAATCCACAGGGGTTAACTGACAGCGTTGCCCTAACACATGCTCATCTGCCAGACTAGCAAAGCGTTCCCAATGGATATCTATAGTTTTGCCCGTGGGACTGCGCCAGCGCAAAAAACGGCTGAGAATCCCGTAACGCACATCAAGCTGACGCTCATACTCTAATATCTCACCTTGATCGAGCCGGAAGCGATCGCCATTGATCATTAATACCAACGGTAACCAGTCAGGACAGTTGGCTAGTTCTGTGTAAACTACAGGCACATCATCGTAAACACCGTGGATGAAAGTAGCAGGTAACGAACGAGGATAGCCTTCCTCAAAACTACCCCGTGTTCCCAAATAACCATTACCAATGGTAAAAATGGTTTCTCTGGCGTGCGATTGATTGGGGTCAAACTGGGTTTCAATTAATCTCCAGTCTGTATAAATAAAGTGGTGAGTAGAGGCTTTGGTATCCATGATATGTTGCCTGAAAATAAGTACTAGAGATGAGCGGTTAAGAGCTAGAAACTGAATTTATTTTGC
The DNA here is from genome assembly GCA_022241785.1 of Cyanocohniella sp. LLY. GTDB lineage: Bacteria > Cyanobacteriota > Cyanobacteriia > Cyanobacteriales > Nostocaceae > Cyanocohniella. The sequence continues at coordinate 18,581 of JAKOMP010000033.1, forward strand.
TACCTAATGCTTAATTACTCATCCCCAATTTCCCAACAGAGTAATGCATATGCTGTTCTAGGATTTTTTCGGCTCTGGGTTTATAAATTAGATGAAATAAAGTTTCCATATAGCGATCCCTGGCTTCATTATTTTCTGGTGCAGCAAAATTCCAAAAACTAAACATTTTCGCCAGCAATAACAGTTGACTAGTATGTAACTGCCAATTGTATTTATTCCGAATACGCTGGCTCATTGTCTCAGAAACTTCCCGCCAATATTCGGGATGACTATCACATTGATGGAAGAAGTCTAAAATTTTATTAGCTGCATCTTCTAAATTTGTGGGGTTAAGATGAAATTTATTTTCCTCATCGGCAATAATTTCCAAAGCACCGCCAAATTTAGTAGCAAAAGTTGGTAAACCGGAAATCATCGCTTCTAAAATACTCCGTCCGAATGCTTCAAAATGGGCAAAGTGGACATAAATTCCTTGAGCATCGGCAATGACTCGGTAAGCTTCGCCAATGTTGCTAGTAGGAAGGCGCATCCCCAACCAGCGAACGTGACCATGAAGATGATATTGATCTATTATGTTGTGCAGTTTTGCGATTTCTCTAGCTTCTTCAGGATTTGCGGCTGCTTCTGGATGCAATTTACTAGTAATCAAAATTAAGTTACAACGCTCTTGCAACGCCTGACTTTTACCAAAACATTCAGCCAATCCAGTGAGATTTTTGATGGAAGTGATGGGAGTAATGGCAAAGATTGGTTGTTTATGAGGATTTTCTAAGTGACCTAATATTTGGGAGTCTTCACAGTGAAAAAGTAGGTCATAAACTTGTTGACGCAGGTTAGCATCTCGGTTTTGGGTGTAGGGAAAGAAATTGTCTTCGTCTACTCCTGGAGGTATCATGTTGAATTTAGGACTAAACAAATCAATGCCATCAACTACATGATACAACTGAGGCAGAGTAAAACACTTGTAGGACTCGTATTGCCCCATAGTGTCTGGTGTCCCCACAATTTCCTGATAGGACGAAGTAATAATAAAGTCAGCGGTATTCATGCTGATTAAATCAGCGGTGAATTGGGCGGAAAAATGATATTGTTCCTCTAGGTCTTGCCAATATAAATTACTAAATAAATATTTAGGTTTTTCCAGAGAATGAGCAATATTACATTGGGTGACCTTCAAACTACGAGATAGTAAAGATGCTACTAAATTCCCATCACTGTAGTTGCCAATAATCAGATTAGGGCGACCTTGAAATTGAGCTATTAATTCTGTTTCAGCATCTGAGGCAAATGTTTCTAAATAAGGCCAAATCTCAAACTTAGAAATCCAATTATTGGTAATTTCTGGATTAAATTCTCCAAAGGGAACGCGTAATATCCAAGCATTTTCTGTATTTTGAACTTTTTCAAGTTTCAAATTACAATCTGTACCTTCACAGTTAGGAATCAGCCTGGTGAGAATAATTACATGGGGTTGAATACCTAATAAATCAAGACCAGCGAGTTTGATTTCTGCTTGTAATTTATTTTCTAAGCTGCGGGCTTGTTCGAGGACATAAATTACTTGACCTAAAGTTTCATCTCGTCCCAAAACATCTTGTTGAGCCACCCAACCATGTATGGAGACGAGGGCGACACGAAAAATAGCAGGGATACGGGCTACAAAGGCTTCTAAAATAGCAGGTTGAGGACTATCAATTAGTCGTGTCAGCAATTCTAGAGTTTCCCGGACGCGCCCTGCTGTATTCCCCCACCCTGGTTCAAAGCCGAGTTCTTGCAATTCCCCACGAAAATTTTTGTAGGGTTCATCAGGATGAAGCTGATGCAATAATTTCAGGGCTTGCTTAATTTGTTTAGTTAAGTGTAGACCCGAAGGAATGCGATCGCTTATTAATAGAGGTTTTTCATCATAGGTCAGGCGATATAATGCTTGAAATATCACTTCTAGCCAATAATCGGTGTCCGTTAATAGTTGATTGCACAGATAACGATTGAGAAAGGCTAGGCCTTGACCAATGTTTCTGGGGTCACGGATGGAGGGAGAACTTTGGTAAAACGGTTGCAGGTCAATTTCTAGAATGTGGGGTTGGTAGCGGTTGACCAGGCGATCGCTTACCTCTAATAATGACTGTGATGTCATCAAATCAAATCCAGTCAAATCTGATTTCAGTCGCCATACTTCTTGGCTAGCAATCCTGGGTCGGACAACAAACCAAGTGCTATCCTCTGCCAAAATCAGTTCATGGGTGTAGTGAATCAGTTGTCCAATAGAAGAAGAGTGATAAAAGTAAGCAGGCTGATGAGATTGGTGACAGTAGTCTAAAAACGCCTGGAGAATCTCATTTCTCAGGAAATAGCGTTTACCAGAGGCACTTAATTCATCAATCAATTGATGCAGTGTAGTCTTTTCATCACCGTTTAAAACAGTTTCTAGCAAATCATGCATGACCAATTTTCCAAATCTAGCAGGTCATGACCTCATTGTTCTTTCCTCAACAACCGTTATCCTATATTACGGGTATATAGAGGTACATTTCCTTTTGTGCATTTGTATGATAAGCAACCATGTAAGCTTCGGCTTCTAGCTGTGGTATGAAATGCTTCAATTCACTTTTTTTCTATAAAAGCTAATCTAGAAATTAAATCCGCGTACACTCACCCTGGAAGGTTGAAATATGGTTGCTTCTCCGGAAAGCTATATCACCCCTGAAGAATACCTACAGATGGAAGAACAGAGTGCCATCAAACACGAATACATTAATGGCTATATCTACGCAATGGCGGGAGCTACAGATCCTCATGTGACTATTGCAGGAAACCTGTTTGCGCTTCTCCGTAATCATGTCCGCGGTTCAGGCTGTCGTGTTTATATTGCGGATATGAAAGCCCGCATTGAATCACTGAATCGATTCTACTATCCCGATGTCATGGTAACTTGCGATCAAAGAGATCAAGAAACACCGACTTATAAAAGATTTCCTTGTTTGATTGTTGAAGTTTTATCTGATTCTACTGAAGCTTTTGATAGGGGCGATAAATTTGCCGATTATCAGATATTAGAAAGCTTAAAGGAGTATGTTTTAATTAACACAAAACGTCAGCGAATCGACTGTTTTCGTCGTAATGATCAAGGTCTATGGGTTTTGCAATTCTACACAGAAAAAGAAGAGTCATTTCGCTTAAATAGTGTGAATTTTAACATCACAATGGCAGAGCTTTATGAAGATGTCGTGTTTGCAATTAGCTCGGAGTCCGGACTTTAATCCTGTTTTGTGCATAGATTGGAAGAGCTTGGAAGCTACGTCCGCGTAGCATAACGATGACTACAAGAGATAGAGAGGACTGAAGTCCTCACTACAAACGTAACCATGCTCTCCGGGCTTATCGCCTCCGGTTTTCAAATGCACATACACAAATTAAACACTCACGCCTTCCAATTCTTCATCAGTCAAATCATATAATTGACGTAACTTATCTAACTTCTCTGTATCAGCTTGCCATAAACCCCGCCCATGCGCCTCTAACATTCTGCCGACAATATTACGGAACGCTTCAGGATTAGCCTGACGTAACTTTTCCGCCATTTCAGCATCTAAAGCATAAGTATCTGCGGCTTGGTCATAAACCCAATTATCTTGAAAATCGGCAGTACCACCCCAACCAATTAACGCCGTCATCCGTTGGGAAATTTCAAATGCACCACCAGAACCTTGATTAGCCATAGCTTGCGCCCATTTGGGATTAACTAACTTGCTGCGGTACTCCATACGCAACAAATCATCTAAATTGCGGGGTGTGGTGTCCTTCGAGAAACTTTCCACAAAACTAGTAGTAACTTTCTTACCACGTTGCTTTTCTGCGGCTTTTTTCAACCCACCAGTATTGGCGTAATATTCCTGAATATCAGTTAAACCATATTCTACCGAATCGATTTCTTGGACAATGCGATCGCTTGTTTTTAATAACGTATTCAAAACCTCTGGTCTAGCTTGACCTTTATCTTGTCTACCATAGCTAAACACATTACGACCTTGCCAAGTATTACCCAACTCCTCCCCAGATTCCCAATTACCATCAACCACCTGGTCATTTACCAAAGAACCAAAATCACCAGCCGGATTAGAAAACAATCTTGCAGAAGTATTTTCCACACCTTGCGCTTCCAAAGCTAAAGCATGTTTTTTAATAAAATTCTGCTCCTCCGGTTCATCAGCAGTCGCCGCCCGTTGAAACAAATCATCCAACAACTCAATAATATTCACAAAACTATCCCGGAAAATTCCCGACAAATTACCCAAAATATCAATGCGGGGATGTCCCACCTCAGCCAAAGGCTTCAACTCATAACGCACAATACGGCCAGTACCCTCCTTCACAGGTTCCGCCCCCACCAACTCCAAAAGAATCCCCAGAGACTCACCCTTAGTTTTAATCGCATCCAAACCCCATAACATCACCGCCACAGTTTCCGGATAAGTTCCATGTTCCTGTAAATGCTGGGCAATAATCTTCTCCCCAATCTCCCTACCCCGTTCATAAGCCGCAGCAGAAGGCATCCTATAAGGATCTAAAGCATGAATATTCCTCCCCGTAGGCAACACCCCAGCACCATCCCGCAACAAATCACCCCCAGGAGCAGGCGGAATATACTCCCCATTCAAACCCCGTAACAAATTAGTTAACTCATCCGTCGATTGCATCAACAAATCAGTAACTAGCCTTTCCTCCTCTCCGTGTTCTCCGCGCCTCTGTGGTTCGTTCTCCTCCCCAAAATAAGCCTCCAAATACCCCGCCAACTCCTCCTCATTCGGCGCTTCCCCCAAAACATGCAACCCAGAAGAAAACAACCGATTTTCCAACACCTGCAAATACTCGTACAACTTTAGCAAATAACCATCAAAAACATGACCACTAAACATCCGCACATTTTCCGGACTAAAAGCAATACCTAAACGTTTAGCCTCAGCCAACGGACAATCAGCATCCAAACCAGTATCAACAACCTTCTTACAAATAACTTCCTTCAACACATAATTCTTTTGCGGATCTTCTCGATACTCAGCAATTAAATCCCGCAAAGAAATTAACTCCTTATACAAACCAGCACGACCATAAGGCGGGACATTGTGAGAAATCAACACCCCATAACCGCGACGCTTCGCCAACATCGACTCAGAAGGATTATTCGCCGCATATATATATAGATTAGGCAAATCACCCAACAAAATATCCGACCAAGAATAACCCGTATTTCCCAAAGGAGAACCCGGTAACCATTCCACCGTCCCATGCATCCCAAAATGAACCACAGCATCAGCTTGCAACTCATTTTGTAACCATTTATAAAAAGCAGCATATTGGGGATGAGGCGTTAAATCCCGTTCAAACATTAACCGCATCGGGTCGCCTTGTAACCCCAAAGGTGGTTGTACACCAATCCAAACATTACCTAACTGCACACCACCAATTTGGAACTCATCACCGTAGGTTTTAATCCCAGTTCCCGTTAAAGACTTCCATTGTTTTTCAATGCGGGATGTTCGCAGATATCCCAACCATTTTTCTAGAGTGCGGGCGTTGACTGTATTGGGGAGTGGGGAGTCGGGAGTCGGGAGTGGGGAGGAAGTGGTTTCTATTTTCTCATCGGCGGCTTTGACCCAGCGAATTAATTCTTCGCCATCTTCTGGTAATTCGCCAACATCATAACCTTGGTCTTTGAGGGCATTGAGAAACTTTAATAAACTGCGGGGGACATTTAATAATGCGGCTGTACCTACAGCACCATAACCAGGGGGGAACCCATATAAAATAATGGCTATCTTGCGTTGTGATGCAGCTTTTTGCCTTAAAGCAATCCAACTGTGCAACCTGCCAATTAAGCGCTGTACTCGTTCGGGAACTAAATATATTTTTTCTCCTACCAAACCACCCAGAGGAACAGCATCAATCGCCCCATCTAATTCGGGTAAAGCATACAATACAACACTTTGTAATCCGCTAATACCTTGACGTGTCCAGGAATAAATATCTTGAATTAATAATGGTGCAGCGACAATATAAGGAACATTTTTCGCCGAGAGGATGCCTTTTGCTACATCCACTTGGCGGCCTGCTTCCATAGAACCAGCCGGGCCACCCACTAAAGGAAAGCCAATGGTGGAAACGATCGCATCTACTTTAACAGCTTCTGGAGACAGTGAAGGAGTTTCTGTATTACCTAGTTGGCGTTGCTGATTTTCATATTCAGTAGTCATCCAGTCCCGGACTGCGACATGTCCCTCGACACCGTTAATAAATATGGGTAAAGGAATTAAACCTGCTTCCTCAAAACGGCGAATGAGTTGGGGTATATATGGTTGCTTGGTGATGACGTGCTTACGGTAAAGTAAAATCCCGATGGTTGGGGAGTGGGGAGTAGGGAGTGGGGAGTGGGGGGATGAGGAGAAGTTTCCCTGTTCCCTCTTTTGATACCAATCCAAATATTGACGGGGTGATTCAAAAAAGCCTTGATAGTCGGGATGAAGTAATCCCATATTGGGGGTTTCCAGGGGTGGGGGAATTTCACCGACTTTTAAATCTAAATATTTTTCTGCTAGTGTCCAAAATAAAGCCGCAACGTTTTCTGACCCTCCAGCATTCCAGTAACCATAGATAATTAACCAGTTGCGTAAGTCTTGGACTTTCTGCACTGGGACAAATTTTAGGAGTTTGGGGCCGACTTTGAGGAAACTAATGTAACCAGCAAGTTTATCTTCTTCGCGTCCGTTGCTGAATTTATCGAGAATGAATTTCACGGGTTTGGGCATTCCCTTGGGTTTGTCGCCAATGGCAAAATCACCCAACTTGGTTAAACTCATCAATTCCAAGGCTGACTCGAACACTAGCCGGATGGGGATTTGGGCAATGCGATCGCGCAGCCACAAAACTTGGTCATAATCAAATATTAAGCTGCCGAAAAACACGTCAGCACCATCTAGGGCGGTTTCTACTTCGTGGCGCTGAGTGGTAATATTGCGATCGCTAAACACCCGAATATCCAAATCAGGACAGCGCGAGTTAGCCACAGCAGCTGCTTGGCGATACAAGTCAGCATTGAAAGATTCAAATCCAGCAATCAAGACGATGCGTTTCATGCACTAAGCTACAAAAGAGTCCTTTACTTAGATCTTAAACGTGCTTTCAGTTAATGAAGCATCCCCCATCTCCCTATCTACCCAATTTGGCAATTTGGCACATTTGCTCATCACCAGGTTGGTATGGTGAAATTCGCGAATATCTTTGTGCGACAATACCGACTTGCAGAATCCCTCAGCTATAGGCTAACTGGGGGTCTTTTTTTTTGCTTATTTGATGTATGTACAGCAATTTTGGGAAAATTTTAAATTTTAATATTTCAGACTTATTTTGACTCAAGATTGTGAATATATAGCCTTCTTCAATTCATTGACATACATCCAAAAAGTAATTAATCACAGATGAATATCAATAAATCTGTATCCCATGTAAATGGTTATAACTATATATTAAAGTCTGTTGATAATATCAAAACAAAATTGGCATTTTAATCATGAAAATCTTATAAATGCTAACGTAAATAATGCTTGATACATTCATTTAAATTGAAATATAGTATCCTCTTTAAACTAATCAAACATGCATAGACAATAGGTTTATGTCAAGTATTTAGTTTTAATTATTCATCTCAATATCGCTAAGTCAATATACAAAGATTGCCTTAATGAAGCTTTTTTAAATAGAGATGTACAATAAAAATAACTGCCGACGGCTCACTATTACCTCTACGCCGCTGGGAAGCTGCTTGCACTCAAGTTTTTGCATCCTGTAACTAGTCAATATGCAGTAGAGGTAGATAAGGAGCAGCATAACTGTAGGCAAAGGGAATATCTCGTAAAACCTGCCCTGAGAAGAGTTAGCACCTGCTGGGGCGTTAAATTTTGGAATCTCCACAATTACCATGATTTGAGTGAATTGACGCTCAATGACTAAATACTGTTTGCGGCTAGGCTGATAGCCCAGTCGATGTTTTGCCAATTTACCCGAAAGCATTTCCAGATTTAAAATCTAGAGGAGTCAATGAGCATCACTAATTTTACCAAACCAAAAAATGTCTATAAGCGTCCTGAGGAGGAACCCCATTTACCAGGAAAAAGCCCAATAAAAAATGGTGTGAAATGTGAAAGTCCCAAAAAAAGGGAGCCTACTATATCAAAAACTTCTGTCATCAAAGATGAAAATCGGGGTCGAGTAGCTATTTTTATTGATGGTGTCAGCCTCTTTAATACCGCTTTACAACTTGGCATTGAAATCGACTATCTCAAATTACTTTGTCATTTAACTGCGGGTTCACGGTTATTGCGCGCTTTCTTTTACACTATTGTCGATACTTCACGGCCGACTCCTAACCGTCCACGTACTAATGAAAAGCAACAGGGTTTTCTATTTTGGATGCGCCGCAATGGTTATCGTGTAGTCATTAAGGAGGCTCAACTATCAGATCACACCAAAAAACACAATTTGAATGTAGAGATTGCTGTGGATATGATCACCTTGGCTCCTTACTACGATACGGCAATCTTAGTCAGTGGAGATAGAGACTTAGCTTATGCTGTCAACGCTGTAACTAGTACAGGTTCACGTGTTGAAGTAGTGAGTTTGCGCGAGACAACTAGCGATAGTTTGATTGATGTCGCTGATGAATTTGTTGACCTTGATGGTATTAAAAAGTACATCCAAAAGGATTCCCATCTCGGCTATAGTTATCGGGCGCTGTCTAATTCCAAGCTGTAATACCATTTGGGATTTTAGATTGGGAACTGCTCCTCAGTCTAGGTTCTGTAAATCCATCTGTTGCATTCTTAAATCCCCATGACAAATCCATCGAATTACTACCCTACCCAAACCAAGGTAATGGAGTAGAATAGCAAACTGGGGAACTCTGCGTATTTTTATTGAATCCTAATTGCGATGGATATTTTGATTGTTGAGGATGAACCAGAAATTGCTCAGTTGATTCAACATTCACTAGATAAAGAAGGATTTTTCTGTCGCATCAGCCGCGATGGTGTCAATGCTTTGCGGATGTTTAAAGAACAACCACCAGATTTAATCATTTTAGATTTAATGATTCCTGGGTTGGATGGATTGGAAGTTTGTGCCAGGATTCGCCAGCAACCCGGTGTTAAAGATCCATATATTTTAATGCTGACAGCCAAGGGTGAGGAAATTGATCGCGTGATTGGCTTGTCTACTGGTGCTGATGATTACATGGTTAAGCCTTTTAGCCCCAGAGAATTAGTTGCTAGGGTGCGGGCCTTATTACGGCGTAGTCTCCGCCAAGGAGGACAGCACCATGTGAATCGAACTCAACACTTTATAGTAGATGTAGACCAACGCACTGCCAGCCGTCAGATGAATGCCCAACCAGCAGAAATTTTAGACTTAACTACTTTAGAATTTAACTTATTAAGTACCTTTGTCAGCAATCCTGGTCGAGTGTGGAACCGCACTCAGCTAATTGACAAACTTTGGGGTGACAATTTTTTTGGTGATGAGCGGGTAGTTGACACTCATGTAGCCCGATTGCGAAAAAAAGTTGAGCCAGATCCGGCTAGTCCCACTTTTATTAAAACTGTGGTTGGAGTAGGTTATAAATTTGAAGATTCCCCTATAGCGTGAGGATAATCAAGATGGGCTGGCATTGGGCAAAATCCTTGCCTTTGGCATCACGCCTCTTTGTATCCCACCTAGTGGTGATGATAGTGGGCTTATTTAGTCTTGTAATCATCAGCAAAGTTTCATCTCCCCGCTTTTTTGTACTGCACTTGGAAACGCTAGAAAGTCGGGGTGTGAGATTAATTCATATCCGGCGTGAATTGGTGCAAGGATTTGAAACTGCTTGGCGGCGAGGTACTGTTTGGTCGGTTTTAGTAGGTAGTACGGCGGCGGGAGGATTGAGTTACTGGGTATCTAAACGAATTATGTTGCGGTTGACAGAGATGGAACAAATCACCCAAAAGTTTGCCGCAGGTCAACTCGAAGCGCGGTTACCTTTGTCTGATATTCCGGAATTGCATCGTTTGGGAGCTAGTTTCAATCAGATGGCGGCGAGTTTAGAAGGTGTGGAAGCACGGCGGCGAGAATTGATTGGCGATATGACCCATGAATTAAGGACACCGTTGACAGTGGTTCGCGGTTACTTAGAGGAACTAGCCGATGGCGAAATGGAACCGTCTCCAGAGATTTATCGCACACTGGCTAAAGAAACTAGGCGCTTAGAACGCTTAGTTAACGATTTGCAAGAACTCTCAAAGGCAGAAGCAGGTTATCTGCCAATTAATATCCAGCCTGTGAATTTGTTTCCTTTATTAGAGTCCTTGGTAGAGAAATTTAGTGACCAGCTACTAGAAGATGGCCCGGTGATGTGTTGGGAATGTCCATCCCCATTGCCACTGGTATTGGCAGATATTGACCGCACAGAACAAGTATTAATAAATTTACTAGGTAATGCAGTACGCTATACTACCGAAGGCAAAATTACAATTCGTGTTTGGACTGAAGCCAATCAACTTTGGATTGCTGTGATAGATACAGGCATTGGCATTGCCTCAGAAGACTTACATCATGTATTTGAACGCTTTTGGCGGGCTGACCAATCACGCGATCGGCATTCTGGTGGTACGGGTATCGGTTTAACTATCACCCGCCGTTTAGTCGAGTTGCAAGGTGGTCAAATTTATGTAGAAAGTGAACTGGGTATTGGTAGTACGTTTCGTTTTTTCTTGCCTTTGGCATAGAGGTTAGGGGCTAGGAGCAGCAACCTCTACTCTATTTGGGGAAACCCTGGTTGAGCAAGTAGCTAGGGTGAAAGTAGAATCTCCGTGTCTTTAGACCGGAGAGTGTCAACCCGTGTTTTCTGAATAAGTTAATGTCACTAATTTTTCCTAATTGTCCTTGACAATCTTACCTACCTAATTTAAGTTAGTCAAATGATAAAAAAAAGCAATCAATCCTCATCCAGAAAAACGGTACTGGATGCTGCCGAGCAGTTGTTTGCATCTCGCGGGTATACAGCAGTAACCCTCAAGCACATCGCTGAACATCTTGGAATAAAGCAAGCCTCTTTGTATTACCACTTTCCCCAAGGAAAGGAGGAACTATATGTAGAGGTGATGTTGTGGCACCTGGAACAACGGCGTGTTCGCCTCGAGCAGTTGCTAACAGAGGCTCCTCCCACCCTGAAGGCGCGTTTGCAGCATATTGGTACTTGGCTAATTCAGCAACCCCCTTTAAATGGAGGTCGGATGATCCTGACGGACTTGCCGGAGTTGTCCCCTGAAAGTTCGGCACAATTGGAATTAGCAATATATCGTTGCTACTTTGCTCCATTGGAAGAGTTGTTTGCCCAGAGTCGGGAGCAGTTGTCTCCTTCGTTGCAATCTGATCCTGGATTTATTGGTGGCACGTTTCTAGTAGCAATCGAAGCTCTCTATACTTTTAAGCGATATGGGAGCAAAACGGATGAAGCATTAGTGGCAGATATGGTCGCGTTGTTGCTGGAAGGGGCATTGAAGCTTTAATTTTTTCTCATTATGACTAACTAAAATTAGATAGTCGCTACTCAAGTTTTGAAGGAGAAAACTTACCATGTTTGAAATGTTGCCAAATTACTGGACACCTGTATTGCCCGTCAGTGAACTAGGTGAGAGTCCTGTATCAGTTACGTTGGCAGGAGAACAAATTGTGTTGTTTCGTACACAGTCCGGTGAAATTCGGGCATTGCGTGATCGCTGTTCTCATCGGAGTGTTGCTCTTTCTTTGGGACGTGTTACTCCCTCTGGCTGTCTCGAATGCCCCTATCACGGTTGGCAATTCAATGGCGACGGAGCCTGTGTTCATGTTCCCTTTAACGATGTCAACAAGATTAATTTATCTGGTTTGGCTGTGAGCAGTTTTCCCAGTCAAGTCATTGCAGGTTGTGTTTGGGTTTTTACAGGGGAAGGTGAGCCTTCTGCTGTGCAAATTCCTCACAGCTTGAAATTACCAAACACAGCCTATTACATTCACCGAGAAATCTGGAATACGCATTGGACAAGGGTGATCGAGGCTAACTTAGATTTTGTTCATCTGCCATTTGTGCATCGTGAATCGTTTGGTCAAATTGCACAATCAGCCCTGGAGCGTGGTGAAGTTCTCAAGTTTCAGGTTAGAGATGACTGTGCTCGCATTGAAGTCTTGACACCCTATGAGAATGTACCGCCTACTTTCGCTTTAGAGTGGCATCAACCGAATTTAGTCGTGGTCAAGTTTGATGATATGGGTTTTCCGGTCAAGCGAGAACACTTCTTTGCTGTGCCGATCAATGAACATCAAACCCAATGCACGATAATTCTACAAATGGGGGAAGGAATGGATACTCAAATTCAACAATTTGCCGCCCAAGAATTTATTAAACCTTTGGTAGAAGACCGAGTAGTAGTTGAATCTCAATTGGGAGAAATCCCAACAATGGCTGAAGAATGCCATGTACCTACAGATAAGCCAACTTTATTATTCCGTCGATGGTATCATCAAACAATTGCTCGTCAACTTGTACTCAGTTAATTTATGCCATTTTTCGAGCAGGCCTCCGCCTTCAATTGCTCCGCCGTTAGTTGAGTCCATTGGTTCAATTCCGCCTGTAGATTTTCAAACAACAATTTCCAATCCGAAGGAGCAGTTTCGGTCAGCTGTGCCAGATAGCCGATGTACTGCACCAGCCAAAACTACAGATTTTAAAGACTTAAATTATCTTCCTTTTGCTGCTGCTGTTGCCTTAACTTGTCACCAATGACGAAGGTCTGACCAGTTTTTTTTCAAAAATTCTCTCAAAGCCTGTTGACAAAAGACTTACAGGCTTAACTTATCACCAATGGGGGCTAGGGGCTAGTTTTTTACAAACGATTGTCACAACCACTATGCACGGGTGTCATATGCAATTGCTAGTTTAAAAGTAATGGAATCTTTTTTCTGCCCAATCTCCATTGCTCCTTATCCCCAGAGGGGGCCACGAGTTCCCCAATCCCCATATGGCTACTTTTCTTTTAGCTACATTATTGGTAAGTGCACTAACTGTATCTGGTGGTGCTGCGATCGCCTACTTATTTCCTCAGCATCATTCTCAAGACTAATTGAAAAAAGAAATAGGCTCTAAGTTGTGCGGGTATAGATTTTTTAGGATATGCGGCGAACCTTAACGGGTGACAAGCACAGATGTTAAAGAGGACTCACTACTTGATCCGCGCTGGTGACTGGGGGTGACACCCCCAAGGACAATTACTACCAGCATGAATTAAAGTGAGTTAAATTAACTTGCCATTTTTCTGGCTTCGCATAATATTTATTTTATTCAAAGAATATTAAACTGAAATTACAGGAGTTTTCAGTAAAATTCGTGTTGCATATATCTAGATTTTATCAACCTTCATTATAGTATCTTTAATAAATCATGCAATCACTGTTAAGGAGGATTGACGATGAATCAAATGCAATTAACTTTCAGTATTAGTTACTTATTGATGACCTGCTATTTTTTCAGTAACTGGCTCAGATTTTCTCTGCGTCATCATGCTTCTACTCCAGAAGATAAATTTCTTTCATTGATTATGTGTTTAATGACAATTATCTTCTGGCCTTTGATGATTTTAATGTCTGTGTGGGAAATATTTAAGAAACGAAAAATAGATACAAATACTACAATTCCTGTTATTCTAGTGATATTTGCAGTGAGTTTTTCATATTACTTAATTTATTTATATGAGCATGGTTTTTGCTATAAAAATTTATTCTGCTCTTTAGCATCATAATGTCGAAGGTTTTAACTGTCCTGATTTTATTATGGGAGGGGTGAAAACACCCATTCCACAAAATAATTAGGGACATTTTGGTATTTGTTAATCCCTTGCCAATGATTAGGGCTGCACCAAAGAGAGAATGATGCCTACAAGGGAACCTAAAAGTAGCACCATACTGCTAATAGAACCAATGGCAAAGCCAATGGCTCGTTTTTCAGCGGCTTGATAATAACCCCACGCATAGGCAATGCGTCCCAAAAGCCAAATTGCACCAATACCTGCGCCCCACAATGGGCTGATATAAAAAGAGAATAACCATAAAGCAGGTAGGAAAAAAACCATTTGCTCTAGGGTATTTTGTTGAACGCGCACCACTCTTTCAAAGTCAGGGTTTCCTGACATTTGGGGAGGTTTCACCTTGTATTTGGCTCTGGCTCGACCAACATTAATAGTAATAACCAAGTATAGAAGCAATGTAAGAGCAGTTATGAGACTAATCCAGGGCGACATATCAAAATCCTCATGTACTAAAAAATTATAGAAAATTCTGGGGTTAGCAGCAGTTTCATACAGCGTGTTGCAAATAAATGAAATACAGACTTACATATTGTAAATCTTGTAGGGTAGGCATACTTCTCTACGAGACGCTACGCGGTAAGCGCAGCTATGCCCTTCAGGGCTGTACGACAAGTGTTACAGTGAGCTTGCCGAACTGCTCAGTACAAGTCTTGCCTGCCATTATGTACCTCATCAACACCAAATATGCTGTATTTCTAACTGGAGGTTAGTACAGAATGTGTAATCAAGAATTATGATCTGTTCATGAATTCAAAGAGGGTGTTATCAAAAGTTCTTCTCACGAACCTAATCGGGAAGATCAAACTGATGAGGTGACTTCCCATGTTGATGCTGCTGACTTGACATCTGCCATGATTAAGCGAGTGCAAGAAGGTGTAGCTGCGGCTAGCGATCGCGCTGTTCGCCAGACAATCGCAGAAGTTCTCCAACGTCTGGAAGCCATGAGTCAAGGTCATCCAGAAACCAGAGTTCATGCTATGGTGCGTCGTTGTGTATTGCGATCGCTCATTCATGCAGTGTTTCGGGTACGAGTCGAACACCTCGACAGAATACCAGAAAAACCAGCCATCCTCGCTGTCAACCATCTCCACCACATTGATCCGTTGCTGCTGCTGGGAGAACTCCCCATTCATCCCCACTATTATGTCCTTGGTGACGCGCGTACCCTTTATAACAAGTGGTGGAAGCGTCAGATTCTGCGTTTAGTGGGAGGTGTCATTCCTTTAGAACGAATCTGGAAAGAAGAAGTAGCTGTCATCGAAGCAGCTAAAGCCGGACGAAATGACCTTGTTGAACTGGCTAAAGTAGTTGAGGAAACAGTACATACAGGTGGAGATATCCAGACGCTACGACAAATAGACCGCATTGTCCAGGGTATTTTGTCTCAAGGTGATGGACTGGTGGTGTTTCCTGAAGGACGCTTGGGAACTGCTGAGGGTAAGTTGTATCTCCCCTTAAAGCGAGGAACTGTAATTTATGCCTTGCGAGCTGGTGTCCCCATAGTACCAGTCACCTTAACAGGCACTTATGATCTTTATTTAGGCAAAGAGTTAACTGTGTGCTTTGGGGAGCCATTATATTTTTCTCAAACTTCCAGAGTCAA
Organism: Cyanocohniella sp. LLY; assembly: GCA_022241785.1. GTDB lineage: Bacteria > Cyanobacteriota > Cyanobacteriia > Cyanobacteriales > Nostocaceae > Cyanocohniella. The sequence continues at coordinate 34,109 of JAKOMP010000033.1, forward strand.
GCGACAGGAAGTAGATACAGCTTTGGAAACATTGCAAAATGCCATGCTGAATTTATTACCTACTAACTATCAAGAACCAAAAGGGCCAAAGCTGTTACGTAATTTCCTCAATCATATGTTGTGGTAATTACTTATTTTTCCAAAAAATTATTAATTTTCAAATTGGAAGTTCCCTCCCAACAGTGGTTCAAAGATGCACTTACTTGAGCATCGGCTGCATCAGTCGATTCTCTAGAAGCATTAAACTGCACTGCTGTGACAACGTATTCAAAAATAATTACAAACTCTTTTTGGGGGGAAATTCTCTCGACAATAATTGTTTCCCCTACCTTGGGAATTTGCGGTAAATTGACCACAAATGTTTCCAGTTTGGGTTTATCTAGTGGATTTTTAAAATTGAAGTATTTACAGTAAACAATAATTTTCACGCAAAAAACCACCAATAACACTGAATAATTAAAGCTTCAAACTGCCTAGTTTGAAACGTAAAAATTAATTATAGTCAGTATTTTGCTAATTTGTGCCAGGTAAATTAAATGTGAGCAACTTTAATCTCACCTACCCCGCCATAACCTTTGTAATGCCTGAAAAATTTTCGCCACTATTTCTTCTAGCCACAGAATAGCATGATCAAGCCATTCTAGAAGTTGCTCTAAAGGATGTTTATCATAACCTATAAAAGTTGCTTCTACATCTATCCAGTCTGGCTGGGTTTCAATTTGGGTATTTTTGTGACTCTTCGTTATGGCTTGGGAAGTACGAGCTTTATTGAGTTTTCCAGATGTTGGTTGATTCGTGGTGAGATTGTGGTTTACTTTTTTCTTTGGTAATAAACTAGTTTTAGTTTTTGGCTGGCTACTATTCAATTGTTGGGTTGAACTAGAAACGTTGACAGGATTTGGTTTAGATGTAACTGGCCGCTCAGTAACAGTATCAACCTTACCAAACAAATCACTCCAATTCAACCAAGGATCTACCGCTAAAACTTCCTGTTGAGATGGGTTTGTTGCGGGTAAAACCTGGAAGCGATTTTTAGCAGATAATCTTTTTCCTGGTGAATAATTATTACTATATTTTGGCTCAATTTTTTGACCTTTATTCTCACCAAAAAAGTAATTAAGCGCCGCTTCAATTAAAGCCTGAAAATTTAGTGTGTGAGTTTCTAAACCTTCAGCAGTTACCGCCATATCTCCTCTAGCGGCTACTTGTGCTTTACCATAAAGGAATATATCTAGCTGTAATTGAGCAATGCGAACAAGTTCCTGACTACGCTGTTGTGCAGGTAATACAGCATTGGTTTCTAACTTGGCAATAGATGCATCCAAGAAGGCTAATAACTTGTCGGTAGGTGGTATCCCCTCAGAAAGTTGGGTAATTTTAGCTGAAGTATTACCAGTCAGCTTTGCCAAAATTCGCTGAATTTCTGGTAGTAATTCCGCTGCTTGTTTATTTGCACTTAACTGCCAAAAATGCCAATAATTACCAATTTCGCTAATAATCCTGGCTTCTAATTTAGCCTGCTGCTGGGGTGTCAAAATATCTAAAATTTCGTTATCGGTACTAACAAGTACCAAATTACGATTTACCAAGTTTGTGGCAATTCCTCGTACCAATAGTAAATGGCATTTGAGATTGGCTGATTCGTTATTTACAGTTGTTAAAGATAGTGGAGAATTGGACTTAGTTGCAGGATGAGGAACCAATTTCCCCCACAAAGAACCCAAAAATTTCAGAGGTGCAGAGATTTGGGTGTTAGTAGTATCTAACTCCGATGGTAAGCTTTGTACTGCTTTTAGTACTTGCTGAATAGGGGTATCAGCAGGTGGAGGAGTTTCCCCTGGGAAGTCGGTATCATTTGGTTGTAACTGCGGTCTGGATGCTGGTTCTTGAGTCCCCAGTATTTTGCCATCTGATGCGGCTGAATGCAAAAGTAAGTACAAGGGATAAAGTAATACTTGTACACCCCACTTAGTAGCAACTTGCACATGGCGCAAGGTGTGATCCCACTGTGATGTCAACCGCCGAGATTGCTGGTGGACAAAGTTAAAGAGTCTGCTTTGATAACGGCCAGAGGAACCAAAGGACATGGTGGTGATTTGTGAGTTTGAGTCTGGTTTAGTTTTGATACCAAGTTTGTATAGATAATAAGGTTTAAAATTCCTCAAATAGCCTTTTGGTAAGGAATTTTAATCCAAAATCTTAAATCCCCAATTGGTAAGAGACTCCCGCCAAACAATAATAACGACAAACTGTTTATTATCGTCAGTGACCTTATCTTAGCGAAAATTATGACCCTTCCCATATGGAAATCTCAGACTAAATTGATCTCGGACGTGATTGAGCAATTGCGCTCTTGTTGTCAAGTTAATATACAGTCTACTTGGCTATACCAGGAATCTCACCTGAATATTACTGAAATTAATGTATCTAATTTTGCTAATTGGCCAATAGCCCAGTTAAATGCTAAAGAACATATTGCTTGGACAGGCGGGAAAAAAGTCCTTTGGCTGGTGCAAACAGTGGTAGTTCCCTCAGATTTACAGGGGTATCCGTTAGCTGGGTTGTCTTTGCGGTTAGCTTTGGGTTGGTGGGCTGATGCGGCTGAGATTTATGTGAATGGGGAGTTAGTGCTGGAGGGTGATTTATTTGATTGTTGGCCGCGAGTGCTTTTGAGTTCAGGGGTGACTCCTGGTGAAGAATTTATTGTGGCTTTGCGGTTGGTGAGTCCTGGGCATGATAATGGTGCTTTAGTGCGATCGCTCTTGGTTTTTGAGTCTGATGATGGGATAACTCCGGGTTTTGTGGCTGATGAGTTGGCGGTGGTACAACTTTGTGTGGAAAGGTTGGCGCCACAGAAGTTGGCTGAGTTGGCTGAGGTAACTAACCACAAAGGCGCGGAGGACACAGAGAAAGATGACTGGGTGGGGTCGTTTTTGGCTTTAAGGGAAAGGTTGATTGAGTCGGATTTTTTGGCTGCTTGTGGGTGGGGTAAGGAGAAGGGGAAGATATATTTAGTGGGTCATGCTCATTTAGATTTAGCATGGCTTTGGCCTGTGAGTGAGACTTGGCGGGCGGCGCAAAATACTTTTGAGTCGGTGTTGAAGTTACAAGCAGATTTTTCGGAGTTGATTTTTTGTCACTCTACGCCGGCGCTTTATGCTTGGGTGGAAGAACACCGTCCTGATTTGTTTGGGGCTATTCAAGATGCGGTGGCGGCTGGATGTTGGGAAGTTGTGGGCGGTTTGTGGGTGGAACCAGAATTGAATTTGATTTCTGGTGAGTCGATAGTTAGACAGTTGTTGTATGGACAGCGTTATGTATTAGAAAAGTTCGGTAAGTTGTCTACTGTGGCTTGGTTACCGGATACTTTTGGATTTTGTGCGACTTTACCGCAGTTTTTGGTAAATGCGGGGATTGAGTTTTTTGTGACTCAGAAGTTGCGCTGGAATGACACCACTAAGTTTGATTATGGGGCTTTTTGGTGGCGATCGCCTGATGGTAGCGAAATTTTTAGTGTGATGTCTGCACTCATTGGTGAAAGTGTTGACCCGGTGAAAATGGCATCATATCTATGTGAATGGCAAACCCAAACCAGCTTACAAGACGCACTTTGGCTTCCCGGTGTCGGTGACCACGGCGGCGGCCCTACCCGTGATATGTTAGAAACTGCCCAACGCTGGCAAAAATCCCCCCTCTTCCCAGATTTAGAATTTACTACTTCAGAAAAATATCTCCAACAAATCAAAACCCATTCCCCATTCCCCACCTGGAATGACGAACTATACCTAGAATTTCATCGCGGTTGCTACACCACCCACGCAGACCAAAAGCAGTGGAATCGGCGTTGTGAAGATTTGTTGTATCAAGCTGAATTATTTGCGACTTTAGCCACAGTATGCTGTGATGTGTCATATCCCCAAGCCGAAATAGAAACCGCTTGGAAGCAGGTATTATTTAACCAGTTTCATGATATTTTACCTGGTTCTTCCATTACCCAAGTTTATCAAGATGCCCTACCAGAGTGGCAGCAAGTGGAACAAGTAGGAACTAAGATATTACAACAATCATTGCGGGCGATCGCATCACAAGCTATTTTACCGCCACCACCCCACCCTGAAGCTCAAGCCATCTTCGTTTTTAATGCTCTTAATTGGGGACGTTCTGAGGTAGTAGAAATTGTTTTCCCAGATGTCAAATTTGGGCAAATTTATGACCTAGAGGGAAATGAGGTACTCTCTCAAAGCTGTTTTAGTGGCGAAATACCCAGCCTATCAGTCTCCTTTCTCGCCAATGATATTCCGGCTTGTGGTTATCGTGTCTTTTGGTTATGTCCCGGTAAACCTAACTTACAATCTGCTGAACAACCACAAGAAAATTATGTTTTAGAAAACGAGTATTTGCGAGTTACGGTTGACGAACAAACAGGTGATTTAGCCAGTGTTTTTGATAAACTCCATCAGCGTGAAGTTCTCAACGGTCGAGGAAATCAACTACAAGCTTTTCAAGATAGCGGTCAATATTGGGATGCGTGGAATATTGACCCCAATTATGCCCAACATCCTTTACCACCAGCTAAACTTTCAACGATTTCTCATCTAGAACTAGGAGAATTGCGTAGTCGTGTGCGTGTGGTGCGAACAATTGGTCAATCAGAATTTTGCCAAGATTATATTCTAGAACAAGGGTCTGCTATTCTCAAAATTAAAACAACTGTTGATTGGCAAGAAAATCAGGTAATGGTGAAAGCGGCTTTTCCTTTAAACGTAGAAGCAGATTTTGCTACATATGAAATTCCCTGCGGCGCAATTCGTCGCCCCACCCAACCGCAGACACCCACAGAAAAAGCCAAATGGGAAGTCCCGGCGTTACGTTGGGCCGACTTAACTGGGGAAACTTACGGTGTGAGTTTGCTGAATGATTGTAAATACGGTTATGACAGTCAACCCAATCAATTACGCTTAACATTACTACGCAGTCCGCATTGGCCAGACCCAGAAACTGACCGAGGCTTTCATGAATTTACCTATGCTTTGTATCCTCATGCTGGTAGCTGGGAATCAGCCCATACAGTCAGACGTGGTTATGAATTAAATATCCCGTTACAAGTGATAGTAAATTCATTCAACACTCAAAATTCCAGCATCAGCGCTTCTCAAGGTGTAAGTTTTCTCGATTTAGCCGCTGAAAATTTAATTTTAATGGCCTTAAAGCCAGCAGAAGATAATCCTCAGAAGTTAATTTTACGTTGTTATGAATGTCACGGAGAAACAGCCGAGTTATCTTTGCAAAGTGATTTAGAGATGAGTTTAAGCGATACAGTAGATTTATTAGAACGTTCCTCATCTCAACCACAAACTTTAACTATCCAGCCTTGGAAAATTGCTAGTTTCCAGGTAGTACTGAATAAACCTGTATAAAAATAATGATTGTAGGGTGGGTGTCCTCGCCCGCCCATAACAGTCAATATATCTATTCCATGATAAATAATTTACAGAGTATTTATCAATTCAATGAATTTAATTCTAGCCTCTAACATTCAAAAAAGAATTTATCCCAACAAACTAGAACGCCTCAATTCACAGTTTAGTTGATCAGGTAGAGAGCGATCGCCTAAAATACGCGCTCCGCGATCGCAAGTTAATCTAGCGGACGCAAACTCAAAAAATATACAGTAAATTAAAAAACCCCCGCAGCCAATAAAAAGACACGCCCCACTTAACCATTTATTGACTGGTCTGTGCTGTAACCGCAATCGGGTACGAGTTTCTTCTACAATTTTCATCAGGGTTGGAGTATAAAAGACTTAACTCATATCTTGAGTATTCCCCTTAAACTCAATTGATTTATCACTAAGTATAAATACATATTCTGTATGCCAGAAATACAACTCCAACCTGCAAAAAAGCTATCTCGACGCATAGCGAGTCGAATAACTTTATTAGTCTTAGCTGGCTTGCTAGGAATGCAAAATACTGCACCAGCACAGTCTCAGCCAGCAGCTAAACTTCTGCCATTTTTCGATAATGTCAGCAACCCTGTTCCTGTAGGATTCCCCAGAGGGCAAAAATTAGACATTACACCACCCCCACCTCTACTAAATTCTTTTGACCAAGCTGTCCTCACAATCTGCGGCCCTATAGGAACAAGAGTCACCACCAATAAATTTAAACAGTTGTTGTCCTCTTACCCAGATGTATTACAGAGGCTTCAGACAGATAACGGCGGTGAACTACGTCCAGGACGCAAGAATAAAACCGAATTTTTAGAAGATTTAACCGATATTTGGTTTAAAAATCGCGGCTTTGAACATATTTTTTGTGGAGAAATCAAGAGCGCTAATGATATTGGCGGCTTGCATTTTTACGGCAGATATTTACAGTTACAAAATGAGGGAATTGGCGGACGCTTACCAAATAATCAAAGGCGAGAGGAAGTTGTCCCTGGTGTAATTTATACAATGGGTGTAGTTATTCAACAAGGAAACCGCACAATCACAGATGTCATTAAAGGTTACAGCTACCTCAGTAATGCTCAAGAAATGCTTTTAGATGCTACCAAAATCTTTAAGCTCCAAGGAAATTCTGAGGGAGCGTGTATTTTCAATGTCCGCGACCAGGATACTGGAACAACTTTTCCCAAAGTTTTTGTGCGGAGACAAAAGGCTATAGTTACGTTCTACCCAGATGCTACTCCCCAAGGAGCAAAATGTAAAACTTAATTTCCTTCTTTGAGCTACCTCAGAGACAGCATCATTAATTTCTGGCAAATTGAGGATATAACCAGTTCAGAGGGTCACAGAGATGACCAACACTATCCTCAATTTCCCAACGGCTTCCGGACATCAAGTTTTAGCCGCCGCAGGTAAAAAATATCTGCGTCCCGGTGGACGAATAGCTACAGAACAATTATGCCAATGGGCTAATTTTCAGCCTGGTGAAACAGTTTTAGAATTAGCTTCTAGCTTTGGATACAGTGCAATAGCCCTGGCTCAACGCTACCATGTCAAAGTAGTAGGGGTAGAAAAAAATCCTGATAGTGTAGTTCGGGCGCGAGAAAACGTCCGCACAGCTGGATTAGCAAATCAAGTTGAAATCATTGAAGGCGATATTTTTCATCTGGATGCAATACCAGAGAAGTTTGATTATGTTTTAGCTGAAGCTATTCTCACAATGCAGCCCCCAGCAGGAAAAACCAAGCTGTTGACGGAAATTCATCATCGACTTAAACCCGGAGGTAAGTTTCTCTCCCATGAATTATTAGCTGCTGACAAAGAAGAAGAAATTCGCGCCGATTTAGCCAGAGTAATTCGAGTTAATTCCACACCACTTTCAGCAGCTAACTGGATTGCAGCTTGTGCAACAGCAGGACTGCAAGTACAGAAACATCAAACTGGTTTCACTCAACACTTAGATATTTCTCCAGTTCAATTAGAAGCTATCTTCTCAAAACCACTAACTGAGTTTCTTAATTCACCTGAGTTGCAAAAAAAAATAAATAGCTTAGATATTAATTTGCTGAGGGAAACTTTACCTACAGCCGGTGCCATTTTAGCTAAGGAATTACCGTCTTTTTACCATTGGTTAAAAAACGAGTTAGATATTAAGCGGGTTCCCGATAGCCCAGACCACACAACAAAATGGGTGGTTGATTTTGTGAATAATCAGGAAAGTCTCACCCATTTGGTTCAATTACACCGTCCAGTTCCCCGTATGGCTTTAGAAGCTGCTGTTCCTCGGTTGATAGGAATGTTTGCAGGTGTGGAAGATGAGGTAATCAGGCAAGAATGGCAAAAAGCTGTGGCTGCATTATGTTTAGTTCTAGTAGTTGCAGCCCGTGAACAAGATAAGTCAAGTTTAGTAGCCCTTTAGTGAAGTAAGATTCCACTTAGTTTTGATGATCCGGAGCATCAAGACATAAATAGCTATGATTCTGAAATATAGTAAAAATTATGCCGATAATTAATAAATAATGTAAATAGATAATATAGTGCCACTATGCCATATTTAACATTATTTAATTTAAACCTGAAATTGCTCCCTGCTAAGTTATGATGCGTTTTGTTGCATTTTTAGCCAAAAACAAAAAATTAAAATAAATAATTAAAATCATAGACATAACACATCAGTGCTGCACCAGTAGATTGAATACTGTTTTTAGTATTCATGTTCTTATTGAGTAGCAACTTTAATTAAAGTCGTCAGATCTAGACTGCTGAATATTCTCTGAAAAAAAAAGTTAGATTTATTTTTGGAGGATATATACTTGGATAATTTCTCAATAGTTTTCAATTCAAGCTGCTAGGGTTTTGCTCTTTGCATAAATTACTGACCACATAAAAGAGGAGTTAAAAAACTATGAAAACACTTGTTAATTTAACCCACCAATCAGTCCTAGGAGAGATTGAAAGTGTCTTGGATACATATCCATATCACTATCAACAAGCTTTTGCAATTTCTGACTTACGCCAAGAGTTAATTACTTTTGTTCTCAACCGTATACCCCGCATTTATAAAGCTGTATCTGAAGAACAAATTTATCTGCCAGATTTACCAGAAGCAAGCTTATTAAGTCACAAGTTACCCCGCAGTCCTTTAGGACAGCAAATACACCTGCAAAATTTAATTCATCAAGGTATTTGCTCTATCATGCAAGAAAAGTCAGATTGGATTAGCCTTCGTCTTTGTGAAACAGTTCAAACAGGTTGTGAACCGTCTCATTGGTTTGGTTAATCCTCCTATAAAGATTATGCTTTTCTAGTGAAATACCCACCTCTATCGAGTAACTAACTTTTCACGGTATCTGGAAAACCTCTCTCTAAATCTCTCTCCTAAAAGGAGAGAGACTTTAAATTCCTGATATAGTAGTAAGTTAAATTGAGATAAGAAAACCAAAATACAAGTCTGTAAACTGTCATACCCACAAAAGAATAAAGAAACATAACTTATATAATGTGGTCTACTTGGTATGAATTTAGTTGACTAATGAATAGATGTCGTTTCAGTTTATCAGTAATTGGATTAATTGCTACTAGTTTGGTTTCGGATTTGATGATTCAGCCAGTAACGGCTAATACTGCTGATTTACAAACTCAAGATGATTTGTTTTTGGATTACCAACTTGTCAATAACATCATTGACTTAGATAAATTATGTACAGACTATCCCTTCAATACTCGTTGTCATCAACTTTCTGAACCAGCTTCACAACCAGAAATAGTTGAACAAACTATTGTAAGTCCTGAAACACCACAACAAAATCATGGTTGGGCTGTCACTCCGGAAGTAAGTACTTTGGGTTTGGGCGCATCAGTAATAAAATCGGTCACACCTAACCTCAATGCTAGAGTAGGTTTAAACACTGGTGCCATTGATGTCGGCAACTATCAAAGACGAGAAAATGCAGTTACTTACGAAGCTAAATTAAATCTTCTCAATGTTTCGACTGTATTAGATTATCATCCATTTAATAACTCTGGTTTTCGCATGACCGGAGGTATAGTATTTCATAATACAAAAGTCACAGGAAACGCCAAAATTAAAAATAATCAGGTATTTGTCTACAATAATAACTCTTATACTACGGCTGATATTGAGTCTGTGAAGGGCAAGGTTTCCTTACCTAATCAAGTTGCACCGTATATTGGTATTGGTTGGGGAAATCCATTTAAAAAAGGTCAACGCTGGGGATTTTCGGCTAATTTAGGTGTAATGTTTGCTGGCTCACCCCAAGTAAATTTAACACCGAATATCAACAATGTAGCTTTGCGAAATCAAATATTGCAAGACCTCGCCATAGAAACCAAGGAATTGGAGAAGGATCTAAAGGGATATAGTATTTATCCAGTTATATCTTTGGGAGTTTCTTATCAGTTTTAATTGGTAATTTAAAGATTTGTGGAAATCGCTTGCACAGGACATGTAGGAATACATTGTTCACAGACGATGCAGCGCGATCGCGTGAATGTCAATTTATATGTTTCTGGGTGCAGACTCAAGGCTTCTGTGGGGCAAACCCCAGTACATAAGCCACAATGAACACAGATATCTTCATCGATAGCAATTTCACCTAAGTTATGGGAAACACTGACATGACGCGATCGCATCCACTCAATGGCTGCATCTAACTGATCAATGTCTCCTGATAGTTCCACCACCAGTTTGCCTATTTGGTTAGGGGCCACTTGGGCGCGGATAATATTTGCCGCTACATTAAATTCCTTTGCCAGTACGTAAGTGACTGGCATTTGAATGGCGCGTTTAGGAAACGTCAGAGTGACTCGTTTTTTCACAGGTTTCGCAGAGGGTTTGTTCTGTTGTAGCGTACAAACAACTCCAGAGGGCGCACAGGAGAAAGAGGTACACTAAAATAATGACCGTGCTTAATAAGTTTTAATAAATTTGTTATGACTACAGAATCATCTATTAATTCTTCTGCCAAGCCAGAAACTACAACTGGGGCGCGTGTGAGAAATTTCTTAATTGCCATAGTGGCGATCGCTCTTAGTGTAGCTTTAGTCTTGGGACTGCGAACTGAGACAAATTCGGCCTCTCTGGCAGACTTAGATCAAGCATCTACACCCCTAGAAGTCGCTATTAACAACGGCAAACCCTCAATCGTAGAATTTTATGCTAATTGGTGTACTGTTTGCCAAAAAATGGCCCCAGATATCGCCCAACTAGAACAGGAATATACTGACAAGGTTAACTTTGTCATGTTGAATGTAGATAATACCAAATGGCTACCAGAGATGTTGAAATACCGTGTAGATGGTATTCCTCATTTTGTATTTTTAGATAACAACGGAGAAAGCATAGCACAGGCCATCGGTGATCAGCCCCACACAGTCATGGCTAGTAACTTAGACGCTTTAGTTGCTGGTTCATCCTTACCCTATGCCCAAACTAGCGGGCAAGTTTCCAAATTTTCCGCCCCAGTTGCACCAGCTAACAGTCAAGATGACCCCCGCAGTCATGGTAGTCAGGTAGTGAACTAACCCCACTTTAAAACTGCACTATTTACGCATTACTCAATGCTAGTGGGGTTAGAGGTAGGGTGTAGTCTATGATACTCACATTAATGACGAATTGAGCTTAAAAAGCCTCTGGCGGGGCAATACCTGATCCCACATTGATGCCAAAATTACTAGACTGTAACCCCGGTTTCACAGTTACTTCAGACTCAGGGGGTGATTGAGGAGTAGACGCAGACGGGGGATTCATCATCTCCGGATTCAGGGCCCTACCAGTATCAGCTGGTTGAGATATCAAAGATAATCCTCCTACTGCTCCAGCGACAAGGGCTGTATAGCCGAAATACAAATGCAGAGGACTTACTTCTATTCCCAATCTTCCGGTAGTTTTTTGGGAATGATGCCAAGATGGGATGACTGATGTTGCCATATTAGGTATTGGTAAAGAAGCGGCTAGATTAGTGCCATTTAGTCCCAAGGAGTTCCCCATAACTCGAATAAATCCACGTACCAAGGTATCTTCTGGCAATGATTCTAAGTTGCCATTTTCTATGGCTTCCATCTGATGAATTGGTATGTGAGTATATATATTTAGTTGTTTTAAAGAAAGGCTTTGAGATTCACGAGCTTGCCTAAGTTGCTGACCGATTTGGCACATAGTGGTTAAGCGCTGTTCGGCTGCCGTTTCCTTGGCTATTTCGGTTTTAGAGAGTGTTTTGTTGGGCTTGAACCATTGCATCAGTGTTTTACCTGGAAAGTCGATTTCTGTGTTGCTGATTTGATTGACAGTAGTTGTAGATGATACCTTTGTTTGAGTAGCATTTATACTGCTATTTTCATTGTCTCCTTTAATACTTAATTCGTCACTAGTCTTGGCTAATTTTACATTTGGTGAAAGACTATCAGTATCTGTATGGTCTATATTTTGTTGATGTTCTGTAAATTTTTGATGTTGTGCAAATTGCTGGAAGGCTAAACCAATGGCCTCTCTACCCACAGCTTTAAACAAAATCTTGGCTTGTTTTGCTGAAGACCCCAGCAACTTTTGTACTGTAGCGATCGCCTGCTGATAAACTTTACTGCTATGAAGTTCAGTTTCAATCTCACCTAAGAGCGATCGCAATTCATCTTGAGGAATTTTAATACTGTGATTTCCTGGAATAGTTAATAAATACACAGGTGTCATAGTCATGATGTCAGTCGCTCCCGGTATTCAGGCAAAAATGGTTAAATCTTTATAATTTGTCGTTTTCTTTGCTGCTATATCCGGATGTTTTAGCATCTTTTATACGTTATTTTTCTAAAAACAGTAAATATACTGAACTAATAAAAATTCACTGAATTTCTAAAATCTTGGTTTGCGGCAAATGCGCCTCGGTTTCAATATAGACTTGATACGTAAGATATAGATATGGCTAGTACCGCTGCCTTGGAAGTCAAAAGGAGCCAGTCCGGTGGACGGGTTCCCCGGCATCAAGGAACTGGCGCACCCGTAGAGCTTCTCGTAGAGTGGCGACTGTCGTCAGCTATGCCGACTTGTAGTAACTAGCCTTCAAAAGCCTTATAGAATAGGCTATTCACTTATTGAGAATGGTATCCCTATTTACGCCGGATTGTAATAGTGGTCAAGTCATTCGCCATCGAATATTGGTTTATCCGAAGGAGAAAACGTTAAATTGACGAACCACTCATTTTGCTTATATTCGTTTGTGTTTTTCGGGATTATTTTTGCCCGATACTTTCTGATTGCAGGGGGAGCGTACTTGCTCTTCTATTTGGTTCTCGGAAAGTCTCTTGCCAAACGGAGTTTGCGTTTAAAGCCGCCGGTGAGTCGGTTGATTTGGAAGGATATCGAACTATCAATTCTCTCTGCGGTGATTTTTGCTCTTTGTGCTGCGCTGATCATCTCAGAATACGATTTGGGAGTAACGCTCTTGTACACTGACTTACGTGAGTATGGACTGTGGTATTTAGCAGTCAGTTTTGTGGCGCTGCTTATTCTTCAGGATACATACTTTTACTTTATTCATCGGATCTTTCACAACCGCTTGCTTTTCAGATGGATACATTTTGGACACCACTCTTCAATAGATCCCACACCTTGGAGTTCCTTCGCGTTTGATCCGCCAGAGGCGATTATACAGGCACTCTTCTTTGTAGGTGTAGTCTTCCTAGTGCCACTCCATTTCATTACTTTAGTTGCCGCGCTGATGACCATGACCATATGGGCAGTGTTTAATCATCTGGGATTCGAGCTATTTCCCTCGTCATTCAAGAGCCACTGGCTCTGGCTCGGAAAGTGGTTCATCGGCCCGACACATCACTCAATACATCATCGCCAGTACACCGTCCACTACGGCTTGTATTTCACGTTGTGGGACAAACTGCTAGGTACTCAAGACCTTAATTATGAAAATGAGTTCCATCGCTAACATTTTCCTTGGGAGGTTGGGTTGAAAGAAGTGAAACCCAAGAAAACCAGAAAAGCCACGCAATGCAGTGGCTCCCCAACCTACGGGAATTATTTAATTTCTGTTCCTTAGTAACTATGAGCTTTTACCTGTTGAACAAAAGACTTCACCCATTGCAGATATTCCACACCAGCGACTACAGCTGTATCATTATGGTCTGCGGCTGGAACCAAAAATAGTTTTTTCGGTTCAGGAGCAGCGCTATATAGTTGTTGGCTCATAAAAGATGGCACAGTAGTGTCGGCAGTACCGTGAATGAATAAAGCTGGCATTTTTAACAGTGGTACTTTTTTAATAGATTCAAATCGTTGGTTGAGAAGTAAATTTACAGGGAAAATCCGAAACAAGTTTCTATAAGCCACTATATCCCGGATAGAGGTAAACGAGCTTTCCACAATTAATCCCGCAGCTTCTGGATGTTTGACTGCCAAATCAATGGCTATTGCACCACCCAGAGAATGACCGTAAAGAAAAATTCTACTTGGTAAAATCTGTTTCTCTTGTGTCAAGTAATTCCACGCTACAACCGCATCTTCATAAACCCGCTTTTCATTGGGAAACATCCCTTCACTGCGACCATACCCGCGATAATCAATCAGTAGTACCGAAAATCCCAGTTGATGAAACCTCTTGGCATGACTAATGTTTGCACCAATATTGATGCCGTTACCGTGCAGATACAACAAGACTTTCGCATCTGGCTGCTGGGCTTTGAGCCACCAACCATGAACTAGTTCCACCTTACCTGAACTAACTGGTACAGGTAACCATACTTCCTCATATGGCAGATTAAAAAACTCTGGTGTCTTTTCAATAACACTAGAGGGAAAGAAGATGAACCGCGGCTGTTTAACAACCAGAAACATACAAATGGCAAGGTAGGCGGTAAGTGCAACTACCTTTACCATAAGTAGCAACTTAAAACACAATTGCATTGAAAATTGCAGTTTTTTTATATTCATGCACTAGGATTTATACTTTAACAAATATTTATCAAAAAGAACTCTTTATAAAGCAAGCGAAGTCGGTATTTTCCCTATAAAATTATCTCAATATTGTGAATAGTACAAATCTTGACTACACGTAAGTAAGATTGCTTATGTAAAGTCAAAATTTAGCCCTTAGAGGAGAAGACTGTGAAGCTCGCAAATAAAGCTCAACAAGAGCAATTACAGGAAATAACTCAATATTTACGCCAAGTCAGACAAGACAGATCCATACGTATAGAAGAAATAGCTGCGCGCACAAATATTCAATTATGTCTCTTGAAAGCCTTAGATGCAGGTCAATTTGAAGAACTGCCTGAACCTGTATATGTTCAAGGATTTATCCGTCGCTATGGGGATGCGGTAGGATTAGACGGTGCGACTTTAGCTCATACTTTTACAATTAACGATTTTCCTCCATACGCTACTTATAATAATAGTCAAAATTTAGACAAAACAACAACCAAATACATACCTAATTTTGTCCCCTACGTTCTCTTATTAGCACTTGCTGCTGTCGGAGGGATTTATGTACTCAATTCAAAAGTAATCACAGAATTTATAGCGAAAAAACAAAACTCAGTTCCCACTCAAGCAGCAACAACAGCACCTGTAACGCCTACAGATGAACCCTTGGCTCAGATACAGAACTCAGTATCAACTCCCGAAACCACACCGTTGCTTATAGCTCCTCCCCAAAGGCCAGCCAAAACAAATGTGGAAGTTAGTTTAGAACTTCAAGGTAAATCATGGTTACAAGTAACTGTAGATGATAAGACTGAATTTATGGGGAATTTAAACAAGGGAGCGCAGAGAACTTGGACAGCAAAAGAAAAATTGACTGTACGCTCTGGTAATGCCGGTGCTGTATTAATTTCTGTGAATCAGCAACCAGCAAAACCTTTCGGGGATGACGGTGATATTAAGGAAGTTACCTTCACGACGGAAACTTATGCTCAACAGTAATTAACCTCAGTTCGGGATAATCTGAAACCTTGATTCTGTCATTAGTTCAGATAAATATTTACAATCTGTCCGCCGCGAGTATAACCTTCGCGGAGCTTTCGCAGCGATACGTGGTAAGCGCAGCCATGCCCGTCAGGGCTTTTACGCTTTAGCGATACACAAGGGTTGTGGGATTGCTTCCCTGCGATCGCAATGACAAGTTTTTTAACGGACAAGATATTTAGTCCTTAACCCGAACTGACGTTAATTAGGGGATGAGGGCAGGGCTGTTTCGTTCCCTAAAATGGTTAAAATTGCAAGGGTMAAAAAAATTAAAATTGAGACAATCTGACAATTTTGGCAAGAAATTTTTGCGCCTTCAATCCGAAATAAGTGTTTTTTTTTTGCGCCTTTGCGCCTTTGCGTGAGATTATCCTCTTGACAAATATCAAATAGCAGCGAATGAAACAGCCCTGGGGATGAGGGGGGATGAGGAAAATTTTTGTCAATTTTCTCCCCTACTCCCTATTCCCTACTCCCTACTCCCTACTCTTAAGATATTTGCGGCTGTTCTAAATGCCACTTAGTTGATTGCTCATAGGCATAAGCTACCTGGAGTAGTTGGTCTTCTCGTAAGACTTTGCCAATGAGTTGCAATCCAATGGGTAGCCCTTGGTCATCAAAACCACAAGGTACACTGATACCCGGTAAACCTGCAAGATTTACTGGAATAGTCATTAAGTCATTTAAATACATACTCAAGGGATCAGTAACTTTTTCCCCGGCTTTGAACGCTGTAGTGGGAGCAGTGGGACAAACTAATACATCGACTGTCTTAAATGCTCTTTCAAAATCTTGTTTAATCAAGGTGCGGACTTTTTGTGCTTTCAAATAATAGGCATCGTAATAGCCAGCAGAAAGGGCGTAGGTACCAATCATAATCCGGCGTTTAACTTCTGCACCAAAACCCGTGGAACGGGTGCGAGTATACATCGATAACAAATTATCTGCATCCTCAGCACGTAACCCATATTTAACACCATCGTAACGAGCAAGGTTAGCTGATGCTTCTGATGGGGCGATGATGTAGTAGCTAGGTACGCCATAGCGAAAGTTGGGACAGGAGATGATATGAATCTCTGCACCTAAACTTTGTAATTGATCTATGGCTTTGGTGACAGCTTGCTCGACAATAGAGTCTAAACCTTCTCCAAAAGTTTCTTTAATTACCCCAATACGCAGCTTGGCTCTAGCTTTCAAGTCCGGTTTTAGGCTACTAACATAATCAGGGATTTCCACTTTGAGGCTGGTAGAGTCTTGAGGATCATAACCTGCGATCGCCTTCAATAATATCGCTGTATCTTCTACTGATCGTCCAAATGGGCCAATTTGATCTAAAGATGAAGCGTAAGCCACTAAACCATAGCGAGAAACTAACCCGTAAGTCGGTTTCATCCCTACCACACCGCAAAAAGATGCAGGTTGGCGAATGGAACCACCAGTATCAGAACCAAGGGATACTACACATTCTTCAGCCGCCACAGCCGCCGCTGAACCCCCTGAAGAACCACCAGGAACCCGTGATGTATCCCAAGGGTTAGCTGTTACTTGATAGGCAGAATTTTCTGTGGAACTACCCATCGCGAACTCATCTAAGTTGGTTTTACCCACAATTACAGCCCCCGCATCCAGCAACTTTTGTGTCACTGTAGATTCATAAGGCGGTACAAAATTTTCCAAAATCCGGGAAGCGCAAGTAGTGGGAATCCCCTTGGTACACATATTGTCCTTCACACCAATGGGAATACCTGCTAGCAATCCTATTTCTTCGCCAGCAGCGATTTTTGCATCCACAGCACGAGCCTGTTCTAGTGCTTTTTGTGCCGTTACATGTAGAAAACTGTGTAATTTCGGCTCTAATGCTTGAATACGATCTAAAGCTTCTTGGGTAATTTCAACAGCAGAACGTTCCTTTTGAATTAGCTGTTCGTGCAGCTCGCGGATGGATGCCATGATTGCTCTCTTTGTGACTCAAGTGATTGATTTTATTACATATTCCAGGGTACTGGGTATTGGGGAGTAGGGAGTAGGGAACTCGGGGCCCCCTCTGGGGATAAGGGGTAATGGGGAGTGGGGGACAAGAATAAAAATACTTCCTCATCTCTCTTGTGCTGACTAAGTTAAACTATTAAATCTATAAATGAGCATAAAGGTTAGGGACGATGGTCAAAATAGTTGCTCGTAAATCTGTGGGTCAGGAAAATGTCTATGACATTGGGGTGGCGCGTGACCATAATTTTGCTATTAAAAATAATTTGATTGCTTCTAATTGTTTTAATAAATCTCATTCCACTGCTTACGGATATGTTACTTATCAAACTGCTTATTTAAAAGCTAATTATCCGTTGGAGTATATGGCGGCGCTGTTAACTGCTAATAGTGGTGATACAGATAAAGTACAGAAATATATTAACAACTGTACTAGTATGGGTATTCCCATCGATCCACCAGATATCAATCGCTCTGGACTGGATTTTACACCAGCAGCAGGTAAGATTTTGTTCGGGTTTTCGGCGGTGCGGAATGTGGGACAAAATGCGATCGCCTGTATTCTGGAGGCTAGAAGTGAGGGAAATGAGTTTAAATCACTGGCTGATTTTTGCGATCGCGTGGATTTACGTGCTGTTAACCGTCGGACTTTAGAATCTCTGATTTACTGCGGCGCTTTTGACAAAATTGAAGCGAATCGTCAACAGTTAATCCGCGATTTAGAACTAGTATACGATTGGGCGCAGTCCCGCGCTAAAGATAGAGCTAGCGGACAAGGTAATCTGTTTGATTTATTAGGTGGAGGTTTTACTAACACTAATAGTCAAGCAAAAACTAAGGCTTTTGAAGCAGTTCCTAAAGCAGAATCGGTGATTGATTTTCCTCCCCAGGAAAAATTACGCCTAGAAAAGGAATTGTTGGGTTTTTATGTGTCAGATCATCCATTAAAAGCTTTAAGACAATCAGTATCGTTGCTAACTCCTATTAATCTTTCTCAACTCAACGAACAAAGAGAAGATACTAAAGTTTGTGTGGTCATCATGCTGAATAATGTCAAAAAAGTGATGACCAAGAAAGGTGATCCTATGGCAATTTTGCAAATAGAAGATTTAACTACACAAACTGAAGCGGTGGTTTTTCCTAAAACTTATGAACGGATTAGTTTTTTACTGCAAGTTGATGTGAGATTGATTATTTGGGGTAAAGTAGACCGCCGTGATGACCAAACTCAACTGATTGTTGAAGATGCAGAACCAGTAGAAACAGTGCAAATGGTGATGGTGGAACTAAATCCTCAACAAGCCTCTGATATTGAAGAACTGCATCGTTTAAAAACAATTTTGCAAGAACAGTCAGGTGATAAAGAAAAAGCAAAAATGCCAGTGATCGGAATTATACAGTCTGATAATTCCCGTAAATTGGTGCGTTTAGGCTGGCAGTTTTGTGTGCAAGATTCTCGAATCACAGTTCAAGCCTTGCAAAATGCTAGATTTACGGCTCATCTTAAACCACTGATTGGAAGTTTATAATTTATTAATGCCTAAAAAATAAGTATTATTACTGGAAAATTATTAACCTAAATAGTTTTTTTAGTTACTTGTGCGGTTGGTGATTTTGCCTGCTAGATAGTATCTTTTGATGCTATGAGTGCATAGGCGATCGCCAAGATAAGGAGCTAAAACTGAATGATTGCAAACGATTTATATAAATTTGTTTCGTATTGTAAAAGAATTCAACCCCAAACCCAAGAAGATATTAAACAATTTTTTGAAGGGGTAATTCTTTTTCCTTATGATAAGGAACTTTTATTACAAGCTTATTTATTTTTACATATTAAAGATTTATTTCCTAAATGTTGCGAATTGCTTTTATTTGAAAAATCGCCCATTGCCGATTATACCGATTTAGGCAAATGTGATTTTGTTTATCTGACATTTGACGGTAATTTGTTTTTAATTGAAACCAAATTTATTGATACAGAAGCTAAAGGCGCAACAGAAAGAAAAAGAAGAAATAAGCATAGAAATAAAGTTTTTGAACAAGTTATTACGTTAAAAAGTAGATTTAGTCAATATTGGGATATCAGACTAGAACAACTAGAATGTGCTGTTTTCACCACAGATTCAGAAGTGGATTGGCGAGGAAATAGCGTCAATGTTGTAACTAAATCTATCTCTATAGAGCAGCTAGAAAAGTGGCGCATAAATTATAAAAAAAGTAAATATTGTTAACTGTAATTCTCATATAAATTGGTGAAAAAATTTAGGGATATGCAGAAATATAAATTATTTGCAGGGGAGGCAAAAAGTGATGTGGATATTCTTTCCGCTTGATGACCGTTGTGTTATACCATAGGCTAGCCGAAGTGTTGACGGTGCATTCACGACAACACGCTCTACATATTTGATACATAATCAACAGAGCAAAAGATATAGTCAGATGACAGAGTAGCTCATCATCAATGACCAATAACTAATTTACTTTCATGAACGGCTGGTGGTAAGTTCCTCTTCCGTAATTACAGGACTTACAGAACTATATATAGTATCAGCTATTCTCTTGATAAAACTGGCTGTGGGAACGGCTAAAATCAAACCTAAAAAGCCACCAATTTTGACTCCAATGAGTAAAGAAATCACTACAATAGCTGGATTCAATCCGGTAATTCCCCCAATTAAGCGAGGAGCAACAACATTATCATTAATTTGAATAATAATGATTGATATTACTAACACTTTGACTCCTAGCCAACCATTTTGAGATGCTAGTAATAAGCTCACGAGAATAGTACTGAGTGTACCGCCAAAGGGAATAATACTTGCAAGACCAATTCCCAAACCAAAAAGTAAGCCAAAAGGGACTTGCAAAACTTCAAATGTCAGCGATAAAACTACACTGAGAATCAAGGCAATAATTGCTTGTCCTGCAAAATATCCTTGAAAACTTTGTTGTAAAGATGTTTGAATCTGCATATTCCATTCAGCAGGAAACCAGCCAAATATTCCGTCCCAGAGTTTTTTGCCATTGAGAACTAAAAGAATAGTTAGCACCACCGTCACTGAAAAATTTACAGCAATATTAATCGTGTCGAGTGTAAGATTAATGATGCGACTAGTTAAAGACCTGAGGGTAGTTGAGATTTGATTTGTTAGCTGAAGCGTAAGCCCGTTTAAATCAATAGGTAAATTTTCTAGTATCGTTTGATGCTCTAAATTTTGTAGTTGTGTTCTGCCTTTTTCAATCCATGCAGGCAGGCGATCGCCAAATTCTACTAGCTGTTGAAATACTACAGGCCCTAAGAAGAAAGTGATAACAGTTAAAAGTGCCAGGGCGAACAGCAAAACAAGTGCGATCGCCCAAGTTCTTGTCATTTGTCGCTGTTCTAAAAAAACAATCGGGAAGTCTAGCAAGAAAGCTGCGAGACTAGCGGTTAGCACAACACTAGGAATTGGCTGTAAGTATTGACACAACAGTAAAATCAGCCAAATATTCAAAAAAATTACAGGAAACGTAATTCCTAAGTTAAGCCAACGGGGCAGTTTTTCACTAGACCACATATCAAGTTTTGCTCATATACTGACTAACGGCTACCGAAATCATAGCAATCTAGGAGGATTCAGAAATATTCTCTAGAGATGATATACAAGGCCAAAAGAAGTAGGGGAGCAGGGGGAAAGACTGAGATAGAGCTTGTACTCCACAAAGCGTAAGAGCGCCCCTGACTTTTCATGTCATGTGGAAAAGGTAATGCAAAACCTAAGGGACTTGCGAAAAAATAAAGTACCAGCCATTCTAGAAGATAGGAAGCGCGGATCTACCAGCGCCTGCACTAAATATCTAGAATGGGAATGCCGCTTTTCATGTTGACCGACACCATCAAATCTACCTTTACAGCACTTTCCAGTAACGTGAAGTACAATAATGTAAAATAGATAAACTATTATTATGAAACCATATTCCGTCGATCTCAGAGAAAAAGTAGTCAATGCTTATCATTCAGGAAATATTTCAGTTAGAAAGTTAGCTGTAAACTTTGGTGTTGGTAAAGCTTTTGTGCAAAAAATGTTGAAACAGTATCAAGAGCAAGGACATGTTAATCCTGGTAAGCAAG
>JAKOMP010000213.1 GCA_022241785.1 Cyanocohniella sp. LLY
ACCAAGTTTTCCATAAAAATTACCTAAAAACCAAAATTTTGTACAAAGTCCAAGTTTATTAACTGTATATCTACATTAATAGTAATAATTCTTATTTAGTTCTAATAAATTCTAGCCAATTCTCCCAGCAATTAGTTCTTATGTACTAAATATATCGGTTTCTTTGGAGTGTGACAGTTGCGGGTGCGGAATGTGGGCTATAGTGCTAGCTTGGCGTTCTGGAAATAGCGGTTTTCCATCAAATTTCAGCAAATCTTCTTTAACCAACCGCCGCATCAAGTCGGAAGTATCTGCTACGTGAACACCATCGCGGAAGCGTCCTTCAAATCTGTCTCCATCCAATAACGCCATAAACAACTGGAAGTCTTCCTCTTTGCCGTTATGTGGTGTCGCTGACATTAATAAAAAATGCCTAGTTAAAGTTGAGAGTAACTTACCAAGTTTGTAGCGTTTCGTCTCTTTAATTTCACCACCAAAAAATGAAGCTGACATTTTATGAGCTTCATCACAAACAACTAAATCCCAGTCTGTCTGCGCTAGTTTTGCTTGTAAATCTTGATTACGGCTGAGTTTGTCCAGTCGCACAATCACTAACGGCATTTCAGCAAAAGCATTTCCGGTTACTGCTGATTCAATGCGATCGTTGGTGAGAATTTCAAAGCGTAAATGAAACTTTTGCGACAATTCATCTTGCCACTGTGGGGCTAAACTACCGGGACAAATCACAAGGCAACGATGCAAATCACCTCGGATTAGCAATTCCCGCATCAGCAAACCCGCCATAATAGTTTTACCTGCACCTGGATCATCTGCTAAGAGAAAACGCAGAGGTTGTCGAGTCAACATTTCCCCGTAAACGGCGGTTATTTGGTGTGGTAAAGGTTCGACTAGAGAGGTGTGAACAGCTAGCAAGGGGTCGAAGAGATAAGCTAAACGGATACGGTGCGCTTCTGATGCCAGACGAAAATTAGCCCCATCAGCAGTAAAACTCCAAGCACCACCAGAGGTGATTATTTCCAGGGTAGGTTCTCTGTCTCGAAAGACCAACTCATTCCCTAACGTGCCGCCAGCATCTTTGTATGTTAATTCTACAACATCAGAACCATGCCACTGAGCATCAACGATGGTGACAATACTGTTTGGCAGAATACCTTGTACTTGCGTGCCTTTTGTCAGATCCTCAAGTCTAACCATGTTGCGGTGTCTTCCCTTTTGGCAGATGTCAGTAGCAATGTAGATACCAATGTTTTTTGGTCGGACATTGCTTTTTATGACCATAAGAGACACTAAGCTGGTTAGTAGCTAGTATATTTACTGTTTTTGGCTGTGGTAGCTTGATGTTGCTTAATTGAAAAGCTGATTTTAAGCGATCGCAATCTGATAACTAGGTGTGAGGCACTGTATTTTCAAAGTGTTAAGACAAATTTTCTTACCTTAGATCTTGCACCTGGAAATAAGAATGTCAAATCCACAACTACGTGCGAGAGGAATTATCTGTTTAAGGTGAAGTAAAAAAGAAGACATAACAATTTGTGGAAAAATAAACTCAAGGGCAGTGTGTGCGGCTTGTCCCCAGTCAGGTAAATTTTGAGTATTAGTGGATAAATAAGCCCAATGGGCCAAAACAAAGCTGAGGAAGGAAAGGACTAGCCAACGGTAAACGCCCAATAGGGTTCCTTGACCAAAGCGGTGAAGTCCAAAACGATGCTTAGGGACTAGCAGGAAAATAAAGTACCAACTAAACCGGGACGATAGTAATATCCCATTTGGGTAATGTTTCAGAACGTTGCCATTGGGGTTGGTACTGTTCTAACTCTTGTGATAGAACCTTAATTCCTTTTTCATAGGTGGTTTCAACCAGATGTACAATGGGTGCAATTCCTTTCCAGGTCATATTGGCAGCCCAATGAGCTGCGGCTTCAACAGAATCTAAAATTGC